>NZ_SDGK01000032.1 GCF_004521965.1 Weissella cibaria
CATCGAAACGATATTCAGTTTTCAATGACCTACGTCGTTGTCTCACTTGACAACTTTTATATCATAACAAGAATCTCAAACAATGTCAACAACTTGTTTAAATCAATTTATTAACGTCTCATGCGATTTCTTTTTTCTTGTCGCTGTTCCCTGCGAAACAACTCAATCTATATTACAGATATAAACACAATTCGTCAACACTTTCTTCAAAATTAATCCACACAAAATTTTGGGTGACAAAAAAGCTTTCGTTATCCACCAATAACGAAAGCTTTTTCAATAATTTATACCCGTAATTCATCAAAGTAAATTTGCGCATCTCCAATCACCTGCACAACATTAGCTGGCGCTGGGATAGACTCCAAGTTTACCGCAATAATTGGCACTTGAGCTTGTGCATACTGCAATAAACCAGCGAATGGATACACTACAAAACTCGTCCCGACGATGACAATCAGGTCAGCCTCATGCACCCATTGCGCGGCTTTTGTTACGTGAAAGGGGATTTCTCCATATAATGTAATCCCTGGCCGAAGTAATGCACCGTCTTCCCGACGCATATCTTGCATATACGCCTCAATCGTTGCAGAGGCACCATCAGTCACTGCATAAATGTTATACAACGAACCATGGAACTCGATAACATTCTCCGCACCAGCTTGGTTGTGTAAGCTGTCCACATTTTGCGTAATAATGCGTGCCCGGCCTTGGTGCGTTAGTGCCGCCATCTTTTGGTGAATGATGTTTGGCTTGGCATCCGGAAAATACATGTTTTCCTTCATAAACTGATACATCTTCTCAGGCTCACGGTTTAACGCGTCAGTACTCAACAAATATTCTGGCCGTTCAACAACGCCACTATCATCATAAATACCGCCTTTAGAACGATAGTCGGGAATCCCCGACGCCGTTGAAACGCCAGCACCTGTTAAAAACACAATTTTCTGGGCATCGTCAAACAATCGTTGCTGTTCTGCTGATAGTAACATTATTATTTGCCTCCTTAGTCTGCTTGGCGCACGACGAACGGTTGACCAATCTGTTCAAGCACTTCACGAACAGGCGTCTTATAAAGTTCCTTGAAGAACGTTGGTTGATTCTCTTCTGGGGCAGAAATAACAAAACTATTTTGCTCATCCGTCTTATTCAACCCAACGTAAGCGGTTTTCTCTGTATTACGATCAATCATATCTGTGTGCTTAATATCGTATACTTGCGTCAAAGGCAATCGCAACTGACGCTCAGACAAAACGGGCGTCAACGTCGCAAATTCGTTAGCATGCAATTCTGGCAAATCCCACGCTGCCATTTGTTCATCAAAATGCTTGAAGGCCGCCACAACCGCCCGATGAACGGTAAATGGATCCTTAATACCATCAATCTTCATAGTGCCAACAATCTTTTGAGCAGCTGCCCATGCCTCTGGGAAAGCTTCGGCAAACGTATCCGTGTAGACCGCTGTCTCACCAGTAACTGCATTCATAAAGACTTGCGCATCCAACAATGTCAACACACGCAAGGCGGCTTCAGAACGGTCCCCGTCTGCTTCCTTCGTTAGCGTTGTCATCACACCCTTTGCAAAGGCTGCCACAACATCATCAGTCAACAAGCCATGCTTGGCTTGTTCCTTATAAATGATTGTACGCATGGCTGGTTGGTACAGGTACGTCGCCATAACCATTAGTTGGTCCGTTAACTCAACATTGTCTGACTTCAATTGGAAGTAAACTTGTGGGTAACCACTCAACGTTAGCATCATCATCAACAATTCTTTTGTTGCTGAATAATCTGGTGCCGTAGCATCCGTTACTTCAACCATCAAGCGCGTACCCAACATGTCCGTCGTCACTTGATCGTGCGTCAAAACACCTGTTGCCTCTCCGCTACCACGCAAAACAACTGAACCGGGGTAAACACGGTTAACTTGGTCGACTAGTTGTACTGTATCTGCTGAAAATTGCATATCTGTTCTCTTTTCCGTCTATTTATCGTAATTTTGCTAATAATTCACGGGCCGTAGCTTCATTAAATTTACCCGCTTGTTGTAACGCGGCCGTCAACGCTGGCACTTCTGCTGGCGTCGCACCCACTTGGAGCGCCAATGACTTGGCCTGCAACGCCATGTGGCCGGCTTGAATACCAGTCGACACCAACGCACGAATGGCTGCTAGGTTTTGGGCCAACCCGACAGCAGCAATTGTACTGGTCAACTCATTAACCGTTGGATTATCCATCAACGCATGGTTGAACTTAACAGCTGGCACAATCCCAATGGAACCACCAACAACGCCAAGAATTAGTGGCAAGGTTGTCTCACCAAGCAACTCTTCACCTCGAACAGTCCAACGCGTCAAACCACGATACTGACCACCTTGCGCGGCGTATGCATGCAAGGCCGCATTAACCGCGCGTGTATCGTTGCCGCTGGCTAGGACCGCCGCCTCAATTCCGTTCAACATCCCCTTGTTAGACGTGACTGCTCGGTAAGGTGACAGTGTTTCAATCCGACTAGCAGCCGCAATTTTAGCCGCAACCTCGGTACCTGACATTCCCTGCTTAGTTGCCAAAGCCGTTACCGGTACGGCTACCTTCGCCTTAACTAGTGACTCAGTCGCAAAGTTGGAGAGAATTGCCATTAACACCTCATACCCTGCTTGTCGTAATACGCTAGCAATCGCTTCCGACATAGTATTAACCACATTAGCCCCCATCGCCGCTTTCGGATCAACTAAGACATTAACAATCGCTGTCTGTGTATCAAGCACTTCGACCGTTAAAGCTTTCGCGCCGCCACCACGTTTTGCCATCGAGGGGTGCGCATCATTGGCCACCTGCAACAATTGCGTTAAATGTGTCTCAACATAAGTTTGCAAGGCCGCAACATTGGCAACATTATCCAAAATGATTTGGCCACGAACAAGCCGACTTTCAATAACCGTCTGAACACCAGCGCCAGCCCGCATCATCCGTGAACCATTATTAGCAGCCGCAATAACACTAGGTTCTTCCGTGCTCATCGGTACCGTCACTAAACGGCCATCAACTGGCAATTCCAGTAGCAAACCTGTGGGCACGCCGAAATTATAGAGGTAATTTTCAACCTGTTGTTCGCCAACCATGTCATAGTGCTGCGTTATTAACGCCGCCTGATCAGCCGTTAAATTTTTATTTTCAATCGTACGTTGCAAGCGTTGTTGCCACGACAACTTGTAGAATCCCTGCCAATTCGCCATGTTCTACAACTTCCTTTTCCGTTTATTACGGTACACAATACCGCTTTGCCTCTTATAGTTTACCAGTTATTCAAGCTGAGAAAAGACAAAAACGGTCTTGGCTAGCCACCAAAACCGTTTTCCTTTAATTTTCGTCTGTTCGACGCACGATATAGTGCACCTTATTGTCATCATAAATCATTGCAAATAAACGTTGCTGCTGCTCATCGTCAAAATAACCTAAATCAACAACATTCTTACCGTCAAGTTCGATGACACCCTTAACAGCCTGACTCATAACTTCATGCAACACCCGCCACGATTGTTCAAGCTCATGGGTCTTTTCAACCGCCGCTTTTAAGGTATAGCCATCATCCAAAAAGCCCTTAATGGCTGCAACTGCGACATAAGTTTTATAGTTATACACCCGAGCATCCTGCTCACCTTCACGACTTAGTGATGAAATGATGCCTTTACTTTCCCAGTAACGTAATTGGCGCGTTGACACACCCGTCATTGTGGCTAACTCACCAATGCGGAACTGAAAAACTTCTGACTTCAACGCATTTTTATGAAAATGGTGTTTTGAAATAAATGACATGGTGCCTCTCCTTTTACGTTTAATAGACTATCATTGTCAGGTTATTTAACATAAATGTCAAGGTAGTTCGTCAAAAAAAGAAAATGTCCTTGGTGGCGGACAATTGCATCCGCACATCAAAGACATTTTTACTTATTATGGATTTGGTGTATCATCGCCACCGTCAGTCGTATCGCCACCATCCGGATTAACCTGCTTAATACGTGATGTATCAGAACGTGGTTCGTCCTTTTCTGGTGCGTCAGTGCTATACAATGACTGCGTGGTCTTACCACCATTCTCAGACCACAGGCTCTTCGATTCAACACCCGCTTGGTTCTCAAGGTTTTCTAGCTTTGCCAACCCGTTTGAGTAGTTATACTTTGAAGCATCAACTGACTTAAAGCTACTTGGCGTATAGAAACGAAGCAAGTCTTTTTGATTAATATCATCTGAAATCAACAACTGTTCCTTAACCTGCTGCTTAGCTGCATCAATCTCTTTTAAAACCGATTTAGTTGGCTTAGTAATCGCCTGATCAGTCTTATTATCATAAATCGTTTCGTTGATATAACTATACTTCGGTGTCACAAAGTTCTTATCCCGGAAGGCCACAACCTGATTGCTCTTACCACTCAGAAGATCTTGCCCCATCATCACGTACTTCTTTGAATCAACACCTAACAAGTGTAGCAAGGTTGGCATGACATCAATCTCACCACCATACGTATGATTAACACCACCGCCGTGCCATCCTGGAATATTAATCATAAATGGTACGCGTTGTAGTTGCACATTGTCGTTATCATTCCAGTTATCGGCATTCTTACCCAGTACTGAGGCTAAATACTTGTTTTCTGAATTTGAAATACCGTAGTGATCCCCATATAACACAATAATTGATTTGTTGTACAAACCTGACTTCTTCAGATAATCGAAGAACTCACCAATTGATTGATCCAAGTAGTGGTTCGTTTCAAAGTAGCCGTTCACAATATCTGAATCCGTATTCGTCGTGGTAAAGTTTGGATCCTTGTCCTGATCATCCAAACTATATGGGAAGTGGTTCGTTACAGTAATGTACTTGGCATAGAACGGTTGTTGCATCCGTTCCAGATATTGAATGGAATCATTAAACAACAACTTATCCTTCAACCCATACCCCATCGCCTTATCACCAGACGTGTCATAGTAGCTGGCGTCAAAGAAGTATTGGTAGCCCATATTCTTGTACACGTTACTACGGTTCCAGAAACTAGCATTGTTACCATGGAAAACAGCTGACGAGTACCCCTCAGTTTGCTTCAAAATGGCCGGCATTGCTTGGAATGTCTGGTCATTTCCCTGCGTGGCAAACAATGAACCTTGTGGCAAACCAAACGTTGATGTTTCTAGCATATTTTCAGCATCGGATGTCTTACCTTGACCAACTTGGTTAAAGAAATTATCAAATGCAATCGTTGCATCAGAATTATATATTTGGTTCAGATTTGGCGTCACTTCTTGCCCATTGATTTTCATGTTCATTGAAAATTGTTGGAACGACTCCAAGTGAATAACAAACACATTCTTGCCCTTGGCAATACCAGCATATTTAGCATCCGCATCCGTATAATGTTTATCAACATAACTCAATACTTTTTGGATATCTGTTTTCTTCGCTGACTTGCGCAGCTCAGATACGCCATGTTGCTTCAAACCATCGAACACCGTGTAAGCATCCATCCCCAAATATTTCACCAATAAATTACTATCAAATTGGCGTGTAATAAGCTGTGGTCGATCCGCTTCACCCAAAACCAACGTTACCATGAAGGCAAAGACTGAAAACGTCGTCATCGCAAAACTCATAAATTTTGTTGTGCCTTCACGTTGTATCCTAATTTTTTTAAAGATGAATAACCCAATAAAAATTGGAATATCAATCCAGAACAAAATATCGTGTAAATTGGTTAACGCAAACCCAGATGCGCTCAATCCTTGGTTAACTTTGTCATAACCCAACATCGTCGCGACAGACATAAAATCTGTAAATTCACGATAATAGGTCACGTTTAATTGCAACAGTACAATGTTAACGATGTACATAATCGTTGCAATTGGGTAGAAAAGCTTTGCCGAACGGAAGTAGAACGCCAATCCAATTAATAAGGATGACACCGTCAATGGATTAATCAACAGTGTCACGTATTGTACTGGTGTCGATCCCGAGAACAAGTTAAAGTCCACGAAATCCGCCAGTAACGTTTTTGCCCAGATTAACACGACCAAGAGCAATACAAACCCTAAGCGTGTGTTAATCCAGCTAAATCGGCCATAATGCCTCATAGTTTAATCACCCTTTTCTTACGTATTTTAATGTGTTCCCAGTCATTATTATGCCCGGTGCTTACGTCAGCGTTGATCGCGTCTAATTTATGTATCCGGTCTATTATAGCGTAATTTTAAAATTCATACCTTAGGGCCTTGGCGTTTTACCAATTTAAGTTAAAATAAGACCATTGATAAAAGAATGAGGTAAACGCGCATGTCAACAAACGAACTCATCGTCAGCAAAGAATACGGCGCTGGCGAACTTAGCCGCGAAGCTCTGGCAATTCGTCAAACCGTATTTGTCAGCGAACAAGGTGTGCCCCTTGCACTAGAGATTGATGATCTTGATGACCGAACGACACACTACGTCGGCTTCACAGCTAGCAAGGCCATGACTACTGCCCGCGTCTTAGTCAATGATCATGGTGAAACTTGGCACATCCAACGCGTGGCCACATTATCAGACGCGCGTGGCCATGGTTACGCTACTAAAATTATGCAGACAATCATCGAGGATGCCAAAGAAGCTGGTGTCCACAAAATCGATTTAGGCGCCCAAGTCTCCGCCTTAGGTTTCTACGAGAAGCTTGGTTTTAAGGCTGAAGGTGACGTTTTCATGGACGCAGGCATTGAACACCGTAATATGGTGCTAACCCTAAATTAAACTGACGTAACTAAAAAAGCTCCCAACGTTGCAACATGCAATGCTGGAAGCTTTATTTTATCGGTTATTGATTTTGCTCTGTCATGTGACGCTTGTATGAGTTTACTGGTACCAGGAACTCCTCAAACGAACGACGGGCAATAAATGAATAAATTGGCCAGAAGCGTTCATCAATCATGAATTGCGCCGCATCCATTGCGCGGTGCCACAACTGTTCTGCTTCCTCATTCTTTTCATCCAATGCAAGTTCAACAACTTCAGCCATCTTCTTAACGAAACTAAAGTACGTGCTCAAAGCTGGCAAACGATAATCACGCAAGAACATCAACGTATTCTTAACGGTTTCGCCATCCTTATTTTCCAATGCCATAATCAACAATTGGAAGTGCAACAAAGCCACATTACGAACCTCAGTCGATGAAAAATTATCTAATTCCATCAAGCCATAGCCTTCAAGCTTCGCCATACGTTGTGCTTGATCAGACATCTGCTTAACGACCATCTTGGCGGAGTTGTATGGCTCATGACGAATAATATTCGCAAACATCAACAAGTCATTGGCCGTGTAAAATTCACGAGCAGCCAACAACTTGATAATTGTTGGTCGTACCATTTCAATCAAACGATACTTTTCAACTTCGTCGGCCACTTGTGAGTTAATTGCACGCACCAAGTTAACCAACAAACGCACATCGCGCGTCTCGTCATACATTGACAACATCCGGTAAACCGTGTCTTCCGTTGGCGTCATCGTGTGTGAATGTGCATCCAAGCCCAATTCCTTGATTGCTGGATCCAGCAACTCAGGGTGCTTCATATAAACATGCAACATCAACTCATCAAATGATACGCCAATCGTCACCAACAAATTAACCAAAGTTGTCGCTGACACTTTACCGTTGCCTTGTAAATAGTCGTAAAGTCGTGAACGTGAAATATCAACCGTCTTCAAAACGACTGGTACTGAAATGTTACGTTCCTTGATGAAATAAATCATCGCTTCGCGAATTGCCCCAACAGGCACTCGATTTTTACCCATGATAACCTCTTACTTATAATTAACTTTTCTCATATAACCTTTCTAGATTATACTCCCTACCATGTATTTATTGGGGATTTATACAGAAAATGCTGTCCCGCTATTGATACAAATCTCTTACACAGCTCCTAATTTAAAGAAAAACAATATTTTTATCATCTATACATATATATTTACAATTATAATAAATTGCAAATACATAAATTTAATGCTGAATTATTTTCAAAGCACGCCGACCGTTCATACATAATATATCAATATATATGTATTATAAATGCAAAAAGGACAGCACCTCACGATGTTGTCCTTTTTACTGTTTATTATTCTTCTGAATCATCTTCAGCCCGAGCAAGCAATTCAGCTACTTCGACTGGTTGCTCACCATCAACTGGCGCTGCTGGTAATTCTGTATCATTTACGACCGGCGTTGCGTCATCAGCTGTATCGGCAGCGTCTTCCACTAACTCCGGTGCATCCTCTTCATGTTCAACCTTTGCAAATGTTGCAACAATTGCATCATCATCTAGGCGAATAACACGAACACCTTGTGTCGCACGACCAGTTTCTGACAATGAATCAACCGTAAAGCGAATCATTACACCCTTGTTGGTTGTTAACATAATGTCTTCTGAACCATCTACAACCGCCAAACCGGCTAGTGGACCGTTCTTCTCGGTGATTTGGGCCGTCTTGATTCCCTTACCACCACGACCCTTAATAGGGTATTTATCAACTGGGGTTTGCTTACCGTATCCCTTTTCAGTGATAACCAGTACAGATGCGTCATCCTTTAAGATTTCAGCGCCGATAACAAAGTCATCATCACGCAGTGTAATACCACGCACACCAGCTGCTGAACGCCCCATTGAGCGAACCGCATCGGCATTAAATGATACCGCGTAACCACCATGAGTACCAATCAACAAGTTCTCAGTCCCATCAGTAATCATAACGTTAATCAACTCATCGTCACTATTCAACGTAATGGCCTTTAAACCGTGTGTTCGAATGTTACTAAAGTCTGAAACCGGCGTCTTCTTCACCTTACCGTAACGGGTTGTAAAGAAGAGGAAGTCTTCACTTTCAGAAGCTTCACCACGTACGTTAATCACGGTTTGCACACTCTCGCCCGCTTCGATTCCCAACAAGTTAACAACTGGGATCCCCTTAGCAGAACGACCATATTCAGGAATTTCGTATCCCTTCATCTTGTAAACCTTACCAGCATTGGTAAAGAACAATAACGTATCGTGCGTTGAAGTACCAATCAATTGATCGATAAAGTCATCATCATTAACGCCCATTCCTTGCACACCACGACCACCACGGTTTTGTGATCGGAATTCAGTTTGTGCCATTCGCTTGATGTAGCCAGCGCTCGTCAATGACACAATAATATCTTCTTCCTCAATCAAATCCTCGTCTTCAATGCTCGTGACATCCCCGATTTGCAATTCTGTACGACGGTCGTCGCCGTACTTTTCTTGAATTTCAAGCAATTCAGTATAGATGATTTCATCAATACGTTCTGGCTTAGCCAAGATATCCTTGTAATCAGCAATTGCGGTCATCAAACCTTGATATTCATCTTCAATCTTGCCACGTTCCAAACCGGTCAAACGAACTAAACGCATGTCCAAAATGGCTTGCGCTTGCTTATCTGATAAAGCATAATCCGTCATCAAACGGTTCTTGGCAATTTCTGACGTTTCTGAACCACGAATGATGCTAATGATGGCATCAATGTGATCCAAAGCAATACGCAAACCTTCCAAGATATGCGCACGTGCTTCAGCCTTACGCAATTCAAATTCCGTACGACGACGCACGACAATTTGTTGGTGCTCAAGGTAAGCAACCAGCATAGCCTTCAAACCTAGCAACTTTGGTCGACCATCTTGCACGGCCAACATGTTAAAGCTAAAGCCGGTTTGCATTAACGTATTCTTGTACAAGTTATTCAACACAACTGATGCTGAAACATCACGACGAATATCAATAGCGATTCGGTAACCAGTTTGGTCGGACTCATCGTTAACCGCCGTAATACCTTCGATCCGCTTTTCACGGCCAAGTTCAGCAATACGTTCAATTAACTTAGCCTTGTTGACCATGTATGGCAACTCAGTCACAATGATGCGTTCCTTACCAGACTTTTCCGTCTCAATTTCGACCTTCGCCCGGACCGTCACAACACCCTTTCCGGTTTCATAAGCCTTACGAATACCAGACTTCCCCATCACAATCGCCCCTGTTGGGAAGTCAGGTCCAGGGACCGCTTCCATCAACTCAGCTGTTGTGACATCCGGGTTGTTCATCAACATGTGAATGGCTGAAATAACTTCACCCAAATTGTGTGGCGGAATATTTGTTGCCATACCAACGGCAATTCCGTTGGCTCCGTTAACTAACAAGTTAGGGAAACGGGCTGGCAAAACAACTGGTTCACGATCAGTACCATCATAGTTATCCGCAAAATCAATCGTATCCTTGTTGATATCACGCAACATTTCCGTTGCAATCTTACTCAAACGGGCTTCGGTATAACGCATGGCCGCAGCTGGGTCACCATCAATAGAACCAAAGTTTCCGTGTCCATCAACCAACATGTAACGATAACTAAAGTCCTGCGCCATGCGCACCATTGATTCGTAGATGGCAGAGTCACCGTGTGGGTGATACTTACCCATAACGTCACCGACAATACGGGCAGACTTCTTGTGTTGCTTATCTGGCGTCACACCCAGTTCATTCATACCGTACAAAATACGACGGTGCACCGGCTTTAAACCATCACGTACATCGGGCAACGCACGTGCCACGATAACTGACATCGCATAGTCCAAGAAAGATGTTCGCATTTGCTCGCCAAGCTTGGCAGGTTTAATGCGGCTGTTATTTTGTTCTTCTTCAGCCATTACTATTCCTTTCTTTCTATCTAGTTCAAATTAAAACTAGACGTCCAACTCCGCGTATTGAGCGTTTTCTTCAATGAATTCACGACGTGGCTCAACCTTATCTCCCATCAACATTGAGAAGACCATGTCGGCGTCCACGGCGTCATCCATTTCAACACGTAACAAACGACGAACTGACGGATCCATCGTGGTCTCCCACAATTGCTCTGCGTCCATCTCACCAAGTCCCTTGTATCGTTGGATAACTGGCTTTGGTGAGGCGGGCAACGTTGGCAACAAAGCTTCTAATTCTTCATCAGAGTCCAAGTACTGCACAAACTTACCCTGACGCACTTGATATAGCGGTGGCTGGGCAATGTAAATGTAGCCTGCTTCCAACAATGGACGCATGTAACGATAAATCAACGTCAACAACAATGTACGAATGTGCGCACCATCGACATCGGCATCGGTCATAATGATTAACTTGTGGTACTTCGCCTTTGTGACGTCAAATTCGTTACCAAAGCCAGTTCCCATCGCTGTAAAGAGCGAACGAATTTCTTCATTAGCCAAAATCTTGTCCAACGAAGCCTTTTCAACATTCAAAATCTTTCCACGAATTGGTAAAATAGCTTGCGTCAAACGTTCACGTCCTTGCTTAGCTGAACCGCCGGCTGAATCACCCTCAACGATAAACAATTCAGAAATTTCAGGATCCTTTGATGTGTTATCAGCCAACTTACCTGGCAAGTTAGCGATTTCCAAACCAGACTTCTTACGTGTCGCCTCACGCGCACGCTTGGCAGCAAGACGAGCCTTGCCGGCCAAGATTCCCTTTTCAACAATTTGCTTCGCAACGGTTGGGTTTTCCAACATAAAACGACTAAATGTTTCTGAGAACATACGGTCAACAGCCGTACGGGCATCTGAGTTACCTAACTTGGTCTTCGTTTGTCCTTCAAATTGTGGATCTGGGTGCTTAACCGACACGATGGCCGTCAATCCTTCACGCACATCATCCCCAGACAATGCATCGTCACTTTCCTTCAACAAGTTATTCTTACGCGCATAGTCGTTGATAACACGCGTCAACGCAGACTTGAATCCCGTTTCATGGGTTCCACCTTCATAGGTGTGAATGTTGTTGGTAAATGACAGCATATTACTATGATAGTCATCCGTGTATTGCAATGACACTTCCACTTCAATACCGTTATCCATGCCTTCAACATAAATCGGCTCATAAAAAATGACATCCTTGTTCGTGTTCAAGAAATCAACATATTCCTTAATTCCACCTTCGTAGTGAAATGATTTAGAAATTGGCTCATCTGGACGATTATCTGCAATTGAAATTCGCAAACCTTTGTTCAAGAAAGCCAATTCACGCACACGATTCATCAAAATCTTATAATCATAAACCGTCGTTTCACGGAAAATATCTGGATCTGGTAGGAAGTGCACGATTGTTCCACGTGAAACAGGTGCATCATCAACTGCCACGTTGTGCATTGACGTCTTCACGTGACCACGCTCGAAGTCCATTGCGTACCCCTTACCGTCACGAACAACAACAGCATCAAGTTCGGTTGATAGCGCGTTAACAACTGATGCACCAACTCCGTGCAATCCACCAGAAACCTTATAACCGCCACCGCCGAACTTTCCACCGGCATGCAACACCGTAAAGACTGTTTCCAAAGCTGGCTTACCAGTCTTTTCTTGAATATCAACTGGAATCCCACGGCCGTTGTCAGTAACTGTGATTGAGTCGTCCTTTTCAATTGTCACCGTGATGTGGTCAGCGAACCCCGCTAACGCTTCATCAATTCCGTTATCGACAATTTCCCACACCAAGTGGTGTAGTCCTTGACTCGTCGTGGTTCCAATATACATACCTGGTCGCTTACGAACGGCCTCCAATCCCTCCAAAACTTGGATTTGACTGGCATCGTAATCATCAGCTTGTGTATGCATTTGTGTTACATCTTCTTCAGCCATGAGTTCCTCCTTAACTATCACTAGTTTTCTTCACTAGCACTGTCCAAATTGTCCGTTTCGACAAGTTGCCCTGCTCGAACGTTAAAGACTTTTGGTTCATTAATTAATTGACGGGCCACATCACTTAGTGACGGCGTCGTAATAAAGGTCTGTACCTTATTTTGCATCGCCGTTAGCAAGTGCGTTTGGCGATTGGTATCTAGTTCTGACAAAACATCGTCTAGCAATAAAATTGGATATTCGCCAGTCTCTTGCTTCATCAAATCAATTTCAGCTAACTTCACAGCCAATGCGGTTGTCCGTTGCTGTCCTTGCGACCCAAATGTCGCCACGTCATGCCCATTAACATCAAACTGTAAGTCATCACGATGCGGACCTAACAGGGTGGTACCCATCATTACTTCCCGCGATTGTAACCGTTCAAAACGCTGCGTCATCGCTTCTTTAATGACCTGTTCATCCCCTAATTCTTCTTCATTAAGTTGCGAAACATACGCAATCCGTAATGTTTCGCCTCCTTGTGTAATATCAGCATGAATCGGTGCTGCAGCCTCACCGAGCTTCTTAATTAACTGTATCCGTCGCACAATTAGTTCACTAGCGAAACTCGTTAGCTGATCCGTCAAAACTTCCAGATACAGCATATCTTTCGCCTGCTTCGACTGCAGTTGTTTCAGATATTGATTACGCTGTTTCAAGACGCCCTTATATTGGTTAGCAATATAAAGATACTTTGAACTCATCTGACTAAATTCGCGATCAATGAAATTCCGTCGAATCGTCGGCGCACCTTTTACCAAGGCTAAATCCTCAGGTGCGAATAAAATAACATTTAATTGTCCAATGTATGTGCCTAATTTCGCCTGATCCAAATGGTTCATTCGTGCCTTCTTACCTTTACTCGTAAAAGCAAGCGACAACGGCACTTTCCCATATTGGCGGCGCACCACGCCCGAGACCATGGCTTCTTTGCCTTCCCAACCAATCAACTCTTTATCAGAAGTTGTTCGATGTGAGCGCGCTAAAGCTAAAACATAGATTGCCTCGAGTAAGTTCGTCTTACCCTGTGCGTTCGGTCCCAAAAAGACATTGACGCCTGGTGAAAAGGTCACCGTTAAATCTTGATAATTCCGAAAGTTATTTAGTTTTAGCTCAAGCAGTTCCATTAGTCTGCTTCAGCGCCCATCCCGTTAATGACAAATCGCTTACCAGATGGCACTGCGACCACGTCACCTGGGTAAAGCTTGCGTCCACGGCGATCATCGGGTTCTTGGTTAACTAAAACCGTATTTTCGCGTAGGTACCACTTCGCTTGGCCACCAGTAGAAATGATATTTTTTTCCTTCAATAATTGTCCTAGCGTAATGTAGGGCGTTTGAATGTGCACTTCGTTAGCCACTTCAATATCCTTTCTGTCGGGGTTAATCCCAACTGAGAAATGTTTCCATAAGTAGTCTTATTATACGCTATTTTTTTACTTTATTCAATGTAATCAAGGCGTCAGAGCCTTTCTGAGGCTTTTGGCGACACATGAAACAAAAAAGCCGAAAATTACTGTTTTTTTCCTTAAACAGCAATTTTCGGCCTTTTAGCCTATAAATTACGCACTGTGGTAATTAGTAAGTACGCACTGGTGTAATCAATTGAATAAAGTTTGTTTCATTATTGGTTGGTACCAAAGTAAATGGATCCAACGCAGTCTTAAATCCAATTTGGATTTGTTCATCTCCAAATGACTTCAATGCTTCACGCATGTAATCAGGGTTAAATGAAATCGTTAATTCATCACCAGCCGTCTCGGCCGCAAAAATTTGTTCTTCAACGCGTCCAACTTCAGGTGAATTTGATGAAATCAATGACTTTTCGTCGCTAACCGTAAATTGAATAACGTTTGAACGTCCTTCGTGACTAAGCAAGGCGGCACGCTCAATTGTTTGGAGCAAGTCACGAGCATTAATCGTCAAAGTCGTCCGCTTTTCAGTTGGAATCAACCGTGAAGCATCAGGGTAGTTTCCTTCCAACAAACGTGAGTAGAACGTTGTGTTAGCGCCAAGTTGGAAAATAACTTGGTTTTCAGCCACACGAACATCTACCGTTTCGACTTCGTCCAACATTGCTTGCAATTGGTTCAATGAAGGACCTGGCACGATGATGTCGGCGCTAACATCTGAATCACCAAATGCAACTGTTCGCTGGGCTAAACGGTGACGGTCAGTTGCGACCGCTGTTAAATTACCACCCACCAAAATAAAGTGCACACCAGTCAAGATTGGTTGACTAAGTTGCTTTGAAACAGCAATGACGGTTTGACCGATCACTTCAGTCAACGTTTCAGCTGGCAACGTCAAATTGTTGCGAACTTCAATTTCTGGTAAGTGTGGGTAGTTATTAGCATCTTGACCATTAATATCAAATTCTGAACTTTCAGAAGTGATTTTAGCTTGGAAACCAGTTGTGTTTGATAGGGTGAATGTTTCGCCCGGCAAACGCTTAACAATATTTGAGAAGAAGGCGGCTGGCAAAACCAAGGCACCTGGTTCAGATACTTGCAACGTTGCTTGATCATCGGTTACTGGAATAACTGTTTCGATTGAGATATCTGTATCTGAACCGGTCAATGTTAAGCCATTGTTATCAAGGACCAATTTAACACCTGTCAAAATTGGCATTGATGTACGTGATGAAATTGCACGGCTGACATTATTCATGGCTTTGATGAAAACAGCTCGATTAATTGTAAATTGCATGATTATCTCCTCAACCTTTTTTGCTCGGCATGCATGCGCATGCATCGCTTACTGACTGATTTATTAATAAAAAAATAATAATAGTAATAAGGGGTGTGTACAATGTGTAAAACCCTCAGCTATACCATTACATCAAGGATTGGTATATGTATACAACCCTGTGGAAAACTTTCGAGAAATTCGTGAATAATTCACAATACCTATTCAAACTAATTGCTCAACTCTTCACGAATTTTTTGAACTTGCTCGGCCAATAGGACATCATTTTCAATCGCGTTATCGATTTTTTCAGTTGAATGCATTACGGTTGTGTGATCCTTACCACCGAAAGCTCGGCCAATTTGTGGCAGAGAGTCTTGTGTGAGTTCACGCGCCAAATACATGGCGATTTGGCGTGGTACCACGATCTCCTTATTACGCTTCTTACCATTAAGGTCTTGCACGGTTACGTCGAAGAACTTTGCAACCGTATCTTGGATAATAGGAATCGTGATGGCGCGTTGACGCTTGAAGTTCATTGTCTCAAGAATGTCGCGAGCAGTATCAACTGTGACCGGTTGCGATGCGAATCGTAGCTTACCAGCAACTTGATTGAAAACCCCTTCCAAATCACGGACGTTTGTATCAACAGCCGCGGCGATTTCGTCAATCACATCATTCGGAATATTGAGGTTTTCTTGATCTGACTTATTACGTAGGATGGCTACACGTGTTGGTAAGTCAGGCTTTGTAATGTTTGCTGAATAACCTTGCCCGAAACGCGTGACCAAACGCATTTCTAGGCCAGGAATTTCTTTTGGCAACTTATCTGATGTCAGGACGATTTGGTGATTTTCTCGCGTAATGGCATTGAAAGTATTAAAGAATTCTTCTTGAATCTTTTCTTTACCAGCCAAGAATTGGACGTCGTCAACTAGCAAGAGATCTGTCGAGCGATATTCGCGCTTAAATGCTTCAGTCTCCTTTTGACCACGACGCAAAGCTTCCGTGAAGTCGTTGATGAAATCTTCAGTCGTAATGAACTTAACTTTGGCGTTGGGATTGTTTTCTAAAACTTTATTCCCAATTGCCTGCATCAAGTGTGTCTTACCAAGTCCCACGCCACCATAGATTAATAGTGGATTCCATTGGGTACCAGGGTTATCAGCAACCGCTTGCGCAACAGCATATGCTTCGCGGTTCTCATCAGAAGACACAAAAGTTTCGAAACGGAATTCAGGATTCAAAATTGATTGCGTAACAAAATCAGCCGCTACTGGTGAAGTGCCGGTAGTGTTTGGTTGTTCAGGAGCGGCATCAGTGGCCGGTACCTCAAATAATGAAGTTGGTTGTGGTGAGATATAAGTCACCGAGGGCACGATAAACGTTGGTTGACCATACAGCTTCATCGTTGCTGTCATAGCTGCTTGCATGAAAGCGAGATAGTAAGAACTACTTGGGTTTAGCCATTCGTCAGCCACTTGTTCATGGTTGGTCGATAAATGTAAGGTGACCGTATTGTTTTTGTTCTCTAAAACTTGTAAAGGCGTCAACGTATCGACGTAATTAGCAAAGGAGAAGCCAGTTGAGATGGACTCGCGTAGCTCTTCTTTAATGGCGTTCCAAAGCTGGACTGGATCCATCGGGACGACCTCCTTAAAAAGTAGAAGTATCTGAATCTTTGGGTGGACGTTATCCACAATACGTTCGCTAGTCTTAAATTTCTTAAGAAGCGCAATTCAACAGATTCCATTGTAGCAGGGTGTGGATAAGTTTTCCACAGCAAATATCGCTGATGTATCAAGGGTTTTCGCGAATTTTAATAACGTTATGTGATATCCACAGCCTGTTAATATCCAAAATTTAGTTATCAACTTGATGTGAATTTGATTTTTACGCTGTTTGTGGATGTCTGTGGATAAGTTAGGGGTAAAACTAGATATTTACAAGTCTTTGTTAATAAGCTAGAGTTGATACATCAAATATTTGATCGGTTATCCACATATGCACAGGGATAGCTAGGAAAAGTTACTAGCCCCTGTGTAGATTGTGGAAAAAATGTGGATATTGGGGAAAACTAAACTAACACTCTGTTACATGCCTGAACTTTATAAACATAACGCTCCGTTACTTTCTGGATAGCTCATAGGTGATGATTGTTTGATTTTTTCAAAGAAAAAGTTAAGGGCTTAAGAATTGAACATGACGAATTCGCGTTGTGCTATACTATCAGGAAGTTCAGTTACACTTAATTTTTGTTAAAAAAGAATTAAGTGCTTTAGAAGGGTTGCCAACCGGAATCTTACGTGATAAACTTAAATACGAATTGTGGTTTGGCCTTGCCAACCGCAGGCCAAATCTAACTACGAATGGGAGGTGTATTCACATGAAGCGTACATACCAACCTAAGAAGCGTCACCGCGAGCGTGTACACGGCTTCCGTAAGCGCATGAGCACTAGCAACGGTCGCAAGGTGCTTGCACGTCGCCGCCAAAAGGGCCGCAAGGTATTGTCAGCCTAATTAGGTCAGGCCTTCTATTAGGATTACTGATAACGATCGCGCGTGGTTCGGCCATTTTGGCTGAATCACGCGTTTTCTATTGTCTAAAAAAGTCTGGAGCAAACATATGCGTAAGAGTTACCGTGTTAAGAAAGAAGCCGATTTCCAATTGGTATTCGAGCAACATCACTCGGTCGCAAACAAAATGTTTATTGTTTACACGATGGAACGTGAACAACCAACCCACTTCCGCTTGGGAATTTCGGTTTCAAAGAAAGTTGGGCTGCGTGGCCACGAGCGTGTATGGGTGAAGCGTCGCATTCGACAAAGTGTTTTGGAATTTAAGCCAAATCTGCGTCAAGATGTCGACATTCTGGTGATTGCCCGCCCATCAGCTCATGACCAAGACATGGCGATCATTAAAAAGAACTTGGAACACGTCTTCAAGTTGGCAAATTTGTTTGTCGACCAGGACGAAAATTAAAAACAACCTATTATATGGAGAAAAACGATGCAGTCAGCTAAGAAAGTATTTTCAACGCGGTCTACCGTTACAGCTGTCATTGCCTTAATTATCATGATTATTGCTGGCGTGATGTTTAAGGGACATGTATCCGGTACCGGATTCTGGCATGGAATCATCATCGCCAACTTCTCACGCTCAATTTTGGGTGTCTCAGCCTGGTTTGGAAATAACTATGGTTTGGGAATTATTGTCTTTACGTTGTTGATTCGTTTGTTGATTTTGCCATTGATGGTTTATCAAACGCGTTCAATGCGTAAGATGCAGGAAGTTGCCCCTGCTTTAAAGGCTATTCAAGCGAAGTATCCAAATCGTGATACGGAATCAATGGCTGCGATGCAAGCAGAGCAAAGCGCCCTTTATAAGGAAGCGGGTGTTAACCCATTTGCCAGCTTGTTACCTTTGATTGTTCAAATGCCAATCTTGATTGCGTTGTATACGGCTATTCGTACGACGAAGCAACTGGAAACCGGGACATTCTTGTGGGCACAATTAGGTCAACATGACCATTTGTTCATTTTGCCAATCTTAGCAGCGTTGTTTACATTTGCCTCATCATACTTGGTAATGTTGGGACAACCTGAAAAGAACGGGATGACAACGTCAATGACGTACATTATGCCAATTATGATTTTCATTTTTGCGATTAATGTCCCATCAGCTTTGTCATTGTACTGGGTGGTTTCAAATGCCTTCCAAGTTGCGCAAACGTGGACAATTCAAAATCCTTTTGAAATTCGTCGCGAACGTGAAGCAAAGAAGCAAGCAGAGCGTGAGCGTGAACGTGCGATTCGTAAGGCGAAGCGTTCACACAAGCGTTAATCATCAAAAAAATCGCCATATGGTGATTTTTTTGGTTGTGAAGCGGTCTATTATCTGAATGTTTCCTAAAGCCCTGCCACTTTGCGGGGCTTTTTTATTTTAGGTATGCTAAACTGAGAATAATAAAAATGATGTAAGGAGACCACCCATGAAAGCTTTTCGCGAGATTATGTCTTGGGTAATTCCGATTGCGATCGGATTAATTATTGCCTTGTTGATTAAGACGTATTGGTTCACACTAGTACGTGTCGACGGAACATCTATGGAACCAAATTTGACCAACAACGAGCGTGTTTTCGTTCTGAAGCCTGAAAAGATTCACCGTGGTAGTGTCATTGTGTTTGATGCTTATGGTGAAGATCCAGAAGTGGATGGTCACAAGGATTACGTAAAGCGTGTTATCGGTATGCCTGGTGATACGGTTAGTGCTGAAAATGGTGTGATTAAGGTTAATGGCAAGGCTGTTGACCAGGATTTCATTCCAGAGTCTGAGCAAACAGCCACTAACACGGTCAACAATGTGGGTAACTGGTCAAGTTTAACGGAACTTGGTGATCACATGGGGTGGCAACGTGAGAGGACGGTTAAGGTGCCTAAGGGCGAGTATTTCGTTTTGGGAGACCACCGTACCGTTTCAAATGATTCACGTTACTGGGGCTTTGTGAACAAGGATAAGGTGCTAGGTGTTGTGAAGGTGCCATTCTGGGGCGAAGCAACCAAGCGTGCTAATATTAATACGCAATGGAAGACTTACTTTGAGAAGTAATCCATCGCCAAAAAACCGCCTGACAGCGTATTGTCAGGCGGTTTTTTAGTTTTACGGTCAATCTTCTGAGCTGTCAGGCGTGCACAATCAAATGCTGTTGGCTCACAATAACGTCAGTTAAGGGAGTTTTGAAGGTCGTTGATAATTGATCGACATCGGCCATATCAGCGACAGCCCCACATTTTAGCTGGCCACGGTCGTTTAGCAACCAAATTTGATCACTATAAGCGAAGGCTTGCGTTAAATCGTGTAACACCATAATCATAGTAAATTTACGTTGTTGTTGTAACTGGCGTAGCGTTTCTAAGAATAAGTGCTGGTATTGCAAGTCTAGGTAGGTTGTTGGCTCGTCTAAAATAACCAGTTCAGGTTGTTGCTGTAAGACGAATCCTAGCCAAGCAAGTTGCTGTTGGCCACCAGAAAGCTCAGGCATTGGTGTTTCAAGTAAAGCTGTTAGTTGAAGCAATGCAACAACCGTATCGTCGATAACGTCTGTAGTCATCGTTAATAATTCACGTACGGTCAAGGGCTCATGGAGCTCATTTCGTTGCGCTAATAATGCAATGCTTAAGGGCCGACCAGTAATCACACCGCGACGAGGGTCTAATGCTTTGGCAAGCAGCTGGAGTAGCGTTGACTTACCAGAACCATTTGGCCCAATGAGACTAGTAATTTGTCGTGGTAATAAATCAGCTGTCACTTTTGAGAGGACTTGCTGGTCGCCACGGTATACGTCGACGTCTTTAAGTTGTAGCATGGTGACTTCCTTTCAAAAGCATGACGGCAAATAACGGTCCGCTAATTGCTAGTAAAACAGCACTTGTGGCCAACTCTTTGGGCGCTAAGATGGATCTAGCGACCGTGTCAGCATTGATTAAGAGTAAACTGCCCCACAACATGGTTGTTGATAGTAATTGCTGGGATTTTGCACGTGGTGCCATTAACCGAGCGATTTGTGGCAAAATGGCCCCCAAAAAGAAGACCACATCAAGTAAAGCGGTTAAGGCCCCGGTCCAAATACCGACGGCAATGAGGATGAACCACATTGTGCGTGGTTCATTAAATCCTAACAAACGGACTTGTTGGGCCGATAAGGCGTAAAACTTTAGATTTGGCCAGGCTAGAATTAATAGCATTAGGCCAATCACGACGATGATGAGTAATTGCATCACGTCAGCCCAAGTAGCGGTGCTTAACGACGGCAACGGTAACCCGAATCCTTCGCTGGTGATATTGGTTAAGGCTTGAAATGTCATCGCAGTCGCAATGCCAATTAACACCATTTGCAAGCAGGGACGATTTTGGGGGATGAATAGCCGCCAACCAATCATAATTAAAATCCCACCAAAGGCGCCTAACCCGACGTGCCAATTTAGACAAGCTGGCAACAAAACTAAACTGCCAATTGTCAGGAATTGGGTACCATTCACGATTCCCAGAATTGATGCATCAATCAGGCGATTGCGTAAGACAATTTGTAAGAGCAAGCCGCTGCCTCCTAGAATCGCACCACCGACGACTGCAATGATAATGCGTGGCAGGCGATAGGTGAGCAACATATGCCAGGCTTGGGCATTACCTTGACATAAATCATGAATCGCAATGGTTGTGCTACCAATGAGCATTGCAATGACGGTACTGATTAGTAGTACCCCACTTAAAATCCAGTTATAAAGCTGTTTCATAATCTTTTACCGACTTTCTAATTCGTTTGCAACCACGCCTTTAATTGCTTAAGGGCCGCTGGTGCATTTAAATTAGCTGTCATCCCAAACGTGGGCTCGGATGCTTGATAAACCTGGTGTTGTTTAACTGCCGGTAAGGCTTGCCAGGCTGGCTGAGTAAACAGTTCATCGAAACTTTGAAAGACTTGCTTTGGCATGGCATGGGCCATCGTGATGATGACATCCGGCTGTGCCGCAGCAATCTGTTCAACGTTCATGGTGGTATAACCACCATTTCCTGCCCCGATGACAGTTCCACCAGCACGGTTAATTAAATCGCCGACATAACTATGCTTCGTCCCAGCTAGGAAAGATCCGCCTGGCATCCCCATTAACAAAACCACTTTGGGCCGATGGTTCGGATAGACAGCCTTTAAGGTCAGCGTGGCATTTAGTTGGCGTTCTTGTTGTTGACGATTAAAACTATTCCCAATGGTTTTGATACTCTCGCGTAAGGCGTCTAAATCTGAAAAATTCAAGGCCGTTGTTTGAACATCGTCACTTTTGAGTTTTTGTTCATAGTCAGACACTAAGGCTTGGTCTAAGTACACCATATCTGGTTTTAGACTAGCGATGCGTTCCAAATTAGGAGCAACGTGATTACCGACTTGGGGTAATTTTGCATAACGCTTTGGCAAAGTTTGGTTATCACCAGGTGTAGGCACCCCAACTAAGGGGATGGCTAATTGATTAAAAATATGAGCCTGCGCATTGGTTGTGACAATCACACGTTGTTGCGTGTGAGGTGTTGTTGAGTGGGCGGATTGGGTTGATAGCCAATACCAGCCTGCTGTTAACCCAATTAAAATCACTAATAAGATACCAAGTAAGGCTTGTTGTTTTTTCTGCATTGCTTAATGCCTCTTCAAAAAGATGGTAGCCAAGGCACCTAAAATACCAATTGCCAGCCCTGCCCCAATAATTAGGCCAACGGGTAAAGTTGCAGTCTGATCAGTGGTTTGATCTGCTGATTTTTGTTGTGCAGGGGCGCTCTTTTTGGAAGCTTTAGTTGGTTTTTTCGCAGATGATGAAGTCGTCGCATGCGCCTCAGATTCAGTCTTACCGGCTGTGATTATCGCACTGGTAGATGCTGACGTGCTTGACGCTGATGTTTCGGCAGCTGCATTCGTTGTCACAGATTCAGCCGTTGTTGTTTGTGCGGTAGAACTAGTTGCTCCACGGGTCTCATGGCTACTTGATGTCGCTACAACGTGACTGGTTGTTGGCGTTTGACTGCTTGTAACAGCCGCAATCGAAGTCGACGCTGAAGTTGAATCAGCGGATGTTGCTGACGCGGCCGGTGCTGGAGCTGGTACGTTGGCTGTGTCGAGTACCAAACCAACTGTATAATTATGGTGATAATTAATGCTATCGACATCGACCTTAATGTTGGCGTTGTGGCGTGCTTTCAAATCTGACGTGACAAAACTATACGTAATCGTTTGTTTATTGCCACTTTGACTGCGTGAGGTCGTTACCCCGCTACCGTCAATGCTCAACATTTGAACAGGATAATCACCGAGCGATGTGTCAGTTGTGACTGTTGATGTCACAGTATATTGATTACCGTTTGGTGTTACCGTTGCTAAATTAGCAAAGTAAGCTGAGGCGTATGATGCACTATTTGTCCCGTTTTCTAAGACTTGCATGGGTGTGTTATACGTATCACCAAATACGGTTGGTTCAACAGTTAGAAGAGTAATACCGCTAATCAGGATTAACAAAAATGATTTGATGGTCATGATATTACGCCTACCGAATCTTGAAGAAATTGACTGCCATGGTTGTCCCAATGAAGCCGATTGCAGCCGTTAATGCAACGCCAGCACCAATCAAAGCAGCTCGTTTAATTGATGACGGTTGTTGGTCATCGTGCGTATTAGCTTGCTTGGTAGTTGGTGTGTTCTGAGCGGTTTTAGCCTGGCTTGAATTTGAGGCATGCTTATCTTTGTTAGTCGACTTAGCTGGCTTATCAGTAGTTGCAGCTGGTTGCGTAGCTGTTTGGGCAGCCACTGCGACAGGCAATGACGTTGCAGTGGTTGGCGTGACCGTTGTTTGTGTAGTTTGCGTTGTTGCCAGTGTTGTCGCAGCGGCTGTGCCTGGCACGTTAGCAATTGGGGATGGCATTGTTGTACCAACACCGGTTACCCCCATGCTTGTTGTTGGTGTCGTAGCATGTGTACGATCATTTACATCAGTCAGCGTTGTTTCATGTGAAACATCTGACTGGTTCGTGTTCGATTCAGTGCCACTAGGTGTGCCGTTTTTATCTGCGCCAGTTGGCAGATCATTTTCCTTATCACTCAATACTTTACCGATAACCAAACGAATCTCATAGTTTTCGTTATAAGGAATTGGCTCTGTAAATTGCACGTGAATCTTTGTGGCAATCGGCTTTGTCAATTCAGACTTTTGTAACTTCATCCGGTAAGTTGATTCATAGTAATTGTTAACCAATTTCGTCTCTACTAAGGAAACATCATGCTTCTTATCAGTAAAGCGAATTGGATTTTTACCCATCAACTTTGGCGTGTGGGTCTTTAGATAACCGTAGTATGAGCCGTCATCATTTTTAGCTAATTTAATGGTCGTGTGAAAGTATTGGGTGGCAATTGAAGCTTCATCATTATCGGCACGCAAAATTTTCAATGCATGCACGACCGCATTTTCGGCGGGCTTTTCTGTTGAATTTGATGTTGATTCATCGTTATCGGTTTCTGGCTTACCAGAACTGCCGTTATTATCAGAGCCACCCTTGTCACGAGTTACAACTGCATTACTAGTGTCAAAAACCATGTCGGCCGTTGGCTTTTCAATCACTTGACCATTCATTGAAATCGTCATATTTGTCGTGATCGGCTTGTACAAGGCCTCAGGTGGTAACGTGACTAGCCAGTGCGTACCTTGACACTTAGCAGCTTCGCCGTTGAACTTGTAGTCTGACATCATATCCATGATAGCTTGGCTGCTGGTTGCGATATCAATGTGTGCTAATTTACCGTTAACGGTCACAGTGGCCGGAGTATTCAAGTAGTTATTCATTGCTGACGCATTGTTTGTACCGGTCTTGTAGTTAGCGAATGGGACGGTATAGGTACCATTTGCTAATTGTTTTTGATCGGGTTGTGGCGTCGCAGGGTTACATGGTGTTTCCGGCGTAGTTGGCACGGATGGTGTCTCTGGATCCGTTGGTTGCTCCGGTTGAGCAGACGTCTCTGGTTGTGTTTCAGAAGACGACCCAAGGGCCGATGTCATATCAAATGACAAGTTTGATTGATAACCCTTGCTTGGACTCATTGGTACACTCGTAAACGACGCAATTTTAGTAACGTTCGTATCATCTGGTGACAAATCTTTGGTTGGAATTTCAAAAGTGACGAAGCGTTCACCATTGACCGGCTTGGTGATGTTATCAAATGTCACCGTTGGAATCATGCTGAGCATACCCTGCTTAGACTTTTGGTAGGCAACGGTCACTTTTGATGTCAACCAGCCGAGGTCAGTCTGGAAATTTGTATCAAACCATTTATCCATCCCACCTTCAGCTGAAACAGCTAATTTGTAAGACCCAGTTATTAAGTCTTTAGCTGGTAGTACGTTAGTTAAATCAAAAGTTAAATCTGATTTATATCCTTTCGTCGGACTCATTGGTACACTAGTGAAAGATGCTAATGTGACGGTCTTGCCGTTGGCAGGCTTTAAGTCCTTTGTTGGAATGTTGAACGTGATGTCATTTTTACCATTTAAAGGTTGTGTGATGCCATCAAAAGTCACTTCAGGAATCAGGCTGAGCATATTGCTAACGCTATCCTTGAATGAAAGGGTGACGTCAGTTGTATCCCCTTTGACAGCTAGTTTAGCAGTGGGGTAAAAAAAGCGATCCATGCTATCGCCAGCGGCCATTGGTACGTCGACTGACAGAATGGCATCGCTATCGATAGCATTCGTATCAGTCGGATTTTCCGGGACGATGGGTGTCACCATTAAATCAGCAGAAGGCTCTTCATGCCAAGAAATAGCTGGCACGTCAATCACCATGCTGGTTGCAAATGGGGCTGACCATTCGCTGACGGGTAAAGTCACGGTCCAATGGGTACCAGACTTTGTGGCTGCGTGGCCGGCAACTGTAAAGCCGGTCATCATATCCATCTGTGACTGCCCCTTCATGGCAATATCAAGGGTCACTGATCCGTTTTTGATGGTCATTGATCCTTTGCTCTCGACGTATGACATCATAGCTGAATCTTCTTGCGTGCCAGTCTTGTAGACGGCAACGGTCGTATCATAGGTACCATCAGCTAAGGTCAGAGCGTTAGTTTGTTGTGTTTGATTTGTTTCAGCGGCAGCGACAATCGTTGTAATGCTTGAAACAGATGTTGTTAACAGCATGCTACCCAATGCAGCTGTTGAAAAAAGCGCAGCAACGCGCGAAATAGTACTCATGAGTGGTAACAATCTCCCAAATTTAATTACCAACTCTAGTTCTCTCTAAATTCTTATAAGTTCACACAAAGTGTACAATTTAACATATGCATATTGTATGCATTTAATCGGACTTAATGCAAGTTTACTTCCGATTTTTAGGTAGTTTGTGATGAAGTGGTAAAATAAAGTCGAATGGTCACGTCGGCAATTTGAGACCGCACGATGATCAAAACACCTGATTTAGGGTGTCTAAGGCATGATATAAAGATTAATAAAAAATGGAGACAATATAATGAAGCAAACATTTGCCGTGATTGGCTTGGGCCGTTTTGGTAGTTCGCTATTAGAATCGCTCATTGCGGCTGGTCAGGATGTATTGGTTATCGATAGTAACCCTGTCTTGGTTGAAAATTACATGGATAAGGCGACACACGCTGTGATTGCAGATGCACAAGATGAGGATGCTTTGCGAGATTTGGATTTACCAAGCTTTGATCACGTCATTGTGGCAATCGGTCACAATCAACAAGCGTCAATTTTGACAACGATTTTGTTGAAGGACATGGGTGTACGACATGTGGTTGCTAAGGCAGAAAATAATTTGCACGCCCGCGTATTGGCAAAGGTTGGTGCGGATCAGGTGGTGCGGCCTGAACATGAAATGGCCCAACGATTAGCGGAACAAATCATGACGCCCAATTTGATTAATTATATTGATTTGGGTGATAAGCACTCCTTGGGTGAAATTAAGATTGCGAATTTGAAATTTGCGAATAAAACCATTTCAGAATTAAATATTCGCAAAACTTATGGCCTTAACGTGATTGCAATTAAGTCGCAAGGTCAGGTTAATGTGGCACCAGAGTCTAGTGAAATGATTCAAATCGGGGACGTGCTAACGGTTGTTGGTGAGAGTGTTGATGTGAAGCATTTTGAATCACTGGTTGAAAAGACCAAGTAGGTCACAACGCTTGACTAATTTTTTAGAAGTCTTTATAGTTAAGTTACTAATTGGCGTCTCGGTGAAGAAAGAGGTGTTCGATTGTGCAATGTTTTAGAGAGCTTGTGGTTGGTGCAAACAAGTACATTGTTATCGAACGTGGAACTTTTGGAGAAACAAAAATTACCCGTAATTAAGTTGCTTGGTTAGGATGATTAACTAAGAATTAGGGTGGAACCGCGTTATTTAACGTCCCTATGTCAAATTTAATTTGGCATGGGGACTTTTTTGTACCCATGCAGTGAGGTTTTTAATATGGAAAACGGAAACGAGCAACGTGAGTTATCACGTGGGTTGAAGTCGCGGCACATTCAGATGATTGCCATCGGTGGTGCGATTGGAACAGGATTGTTCCTGGGGGCTGGGTCGGCCATCAAGGCGGCTGGGCCATCACTGATTTTGGCATATGCCATAACTGGTATTTTTGCTTATCTCATGATGCGCGCGGTTGGTGAGTTGTTATTATCGAATACGAAAATGCGCTCATTTATTGATTTTGTCCGCGAATATTTAGGTTACAAGTGGGAATTTGCCATTGGCTGGGCCTACTGGCTGAGTTGGGCAAGTTTGGCAATGGCTGATTTAACAGCGACCGGTATTTATCTGCGCTATTGGTTCCCCTTCATTCCGCAGTGGGTCACACCATTGATTGTGGTGTTACTTCTAGTCGGGCTGAATTTGGTGAATGTGCGCTGGTTTGGTGAATTGGAGTCAGGCTTCGCATCCATTAAGGTGATCGCCATCTTAGCTTTGATTGTTGCTGGATTAGGTTTGATTGCAACTGGCTTCCATACTGGTGGGCACACAGCTTCATTCGCCAATTTGGTGGACCACGGTGGTTTCTTCGCAACCGGCTTTGGCGGATTCATAATGGCCTTTCCGATGGTTATTTTTGCCTTCACGGGTATTGAAATGGTGGGACTAACGGCTGGTGAAACGGAAGACCCAGAGCGTGATCTACCAAAGGCCATTAACTCAGTACCTGTTCGAATCGGGTTGTTTTACGTTGGTGCGGTTGCGATTATTATGGCAATCTATCCTTGGAATGATATCAATACGGCCCAATCACCTTTCGTGCAAGTATTTGCAGGGATGGGCATTAAGTTTGCCGCTGATATTGTGAATTTTGTAGTGCTAACCTCAGCGTTGTCAGCCGCTAATTCAGCAATCTTCTCAACGTCACGGACGTTGTATGTATTGGCGAAAAACAACCAAGCGCCAAAGTCGTTGGCGAAGGTTTCAAAGAACATGGTGCCAGTCACTGGTATGTTGGCGTCGTCATTGATTTTCTTGGCAGTGGTGTTGTTAAACTACTTCTTCCCATCACAAATCTTTACGTTGATTACTGGTGTGGCAACGATTAGTTTTATCTTTGTTTGGATTTTGATTATGGTTGCGCACATCAAGTACAAGTCAACTGAGGCATCAATCGAAAATCCATACAAGATGCCATGGTTCCCAGCAACCAGTTACTTAACGATTGCCTTTTTCTTGGCCGTATTGGTGATCTTGGTGTTGGATAAGGCGACGCAGGTATCTGTGATTGCGACAATCATTTTCTTTATTGTTATGGTTGGTGGTTACTCATTTTTGACGAAGCATAAACAAGACATTTAACAATTAAAATGTGTCTGGGACAGAAGTCTCTGTCTCAGCCGCAAAAAGCCGCCAATCTCCCGATTTAAAATCGGAGGATTGGCGGTTTTTAAACGTGTTCCGAGAGGCTGAACCCTTAATATAACGCCATTTGACCCGCTCATACCTCTACGCTACGCTCCATGGCATAAGCGGGTCAAACAATGTTATCATCGGGTCCAAAGCGCCTTTCGTCTCACTCTCATTTTTTATTTACGATCACCAACTGTAATCATTTGATTACGCCACTTGTCTTGTAACAAGGCTTCTAAGTAGACTAGCGCAATCGTTTCACGTGAAACAGTTTGCGCAGGTGTCGTTTCATGACTATCAAAAATAATTGGCTTGCCGGCTGGCCCACCGTGGAACATCACAGGACTGACAATGGTCGTATCAAAGTCAGCCCCCATCAACATTTCACCACCGCGTAGTTGTTGATTGAAGTAGCCGGGCATCGAACGGGCAATGCGGCCTTCACCGCCAATGGTTTCGCCCATCATGCCACCAGCGCCGAGCCAAATGACACGGTCGATCGTGTGACCACTCATGTTAATGGCATCGATTAGCGCTTGGGCATACGTTGGCATTGGTGATGAGCCGATGAAGCTAACGATGATATCAGCATCAGCGATGGCTGGTACCAATGTTGTCGCATCGTACATGTCCCCTTCGTAGACTTGATAAGCCTTATGCTGAGAACGGGGTAAGCGACGTGAATTACGGGCCCACAATGTTAATTGCATGTCATCAGGCGCCACATTAGCAAAACTATCAATAAAATATTGCGCAACATTTCCGGTAGCGCCTAGTACCAACACGTTCTTCATTATGAATCACCTCGGTTTCTTTGCAAAAATAATAGCACACCTTCCGAGGAATACAGTATGAAAAGGGTTAGTCGAGAATTAATTGATAGGCTTTACGTTCTCCATGAGCAACGGGTATCATGACCATCCCCTGATAGGTGAAGCCTAATTTAGCGACGACGTGTTGCATAATTGTGTTCAATTCATGGGTGTCAATACGAATATCTGTAAAGTCACGTTCGCGAGCGAGCACAATTAAATCATGGAGTAATTGTTGGGCCAAACCTTGGCCACGAATTTCGCCATCGACGGCGACCCGGTGAATCGTCATATAAGCGGACGCGTCGCCAAGCCATCGCCCGTCGATGGCTTCGTATGCTGCTTCAGCACCAGGAATTAACTTGGCGACACCGGCAACTTGCTGGTTATAAATTAACACGTACGCGATACCATCGTTAATTGCTGTTTCAAATTCTGCACGCGTTGGCCCATCGCCTCCCTGCCATTGCGGTGAATTTTGACTAGCCAGGAATGTGACGGCTTGGTCAGTAATTTTAAGAATGGCGTCTAAATCAGTTAGACGTGATTTGCGTGTATAGGCCATCATAGCGGTTCACCTCGGTCAGTAGTATTGCCATTAATGGTAGCACGTTCGCAACATGATTACTATTTGTTGTCGAAACCTTAGAGGCCGTTGTCCTGTTTTAGTGACTCAGGTAAAATGACAGTATTAAAGCGAATTTTCTGAAGAATAGACGAGGACTAACCATGCAAAAACAACCAGGAGATTGGATCTTCCGTGCTGTTAAAGGCGCCTTAATTGGCTCGGGATTTATCTTGCCCGGCATTAGCGGTGGCGCACTGGCTGCGGTGTTTGGGTTATATGAGCGCATCATTACGTTCTTAGCGAATCCGTTTAAGCGATTCAAAGAGAATGTGTTATACTTCATGCCCGTTGGTATTGGTGCCTTGCTTGGCATTTTCTTGTTGTCCTTTGCAATTAGCTTCGTACTTGGGGAACATGAAAGTGTGGCGCTCTGGTTTTTCGTCGGAGCGATTGTCGGTACTTTGCCGTCATTGTGGCGCGATGCGGCCAAAGAAGGCCGAACGCCGGTTGACGTAGTGATTACGGTTATTGCCTTTGCCGCGATGTTGGCATTTTTGTTGTTTGGTGCGCCTTTGTTTTCAAAAATTGAAGCAAGTTTCGGTGCGTGGATCCTAGCGGGTGCTTTAATTGGATTAGGGTTAATTGTACCCGGCCTGAGCCCATCGAATTTCTTAATTTATTTTGGCTTATATAAAGGCATGAGTGATGGGATTAAACATGGTGATTTGAGTGTCTTGGTCCCCATTATGATTGGCTTAGTTTTGATTATCGCCCTGCTGTCAAAGTTTATGGCTTATATTTTCCAGATTGCGTATGCGAAGTTGTTCCACGTAATTTTTGGGATTGTCGTGGCGTCAACGGTTATGATTGTACCAACCGACTTTAAGGACTTCACCATTATCCATATTACGATTTCCGTCGTGCTGTTGGCACTTGGAACCTGGTTAGGTTGGTGGATGGGTCGTTTGGAAAATAAAATGAATACAAAATAAAACTGAGATCGCAGTTTCCGCCTCAGTCCTAAAAAAACGCAAAGCCACCAACATTGGTAGCTTTGCGTTTTTTAACGTGTTTTGAAAGGTTGCCCCAGATATAACGCCTTTAGTACCACTATACTTCGAAGTATAAGGGACACAAATAATGTTATTTTTCAGGGATGCCTTCAAACAAATCGTTCAACCCTTCGCTCATGGTTGGATGAGCGAAGATTTGATCACGAATTGTTTGGTAAGGCAAATTACTATGCATGGCCATTGAGATGAGGTTAATCATTTCATGGGCCTCGATGGCGAATAATGTGGCCCCAATAATGTGGTCATTTTCGTCAACCAAGGCTTTCATGTAACCACGTGTATTACCGGCGATATATGTCTTTGGTAAGGCAGCTACAGCCATTTTACTCATGCGATAGTGAATGCCTTGTGCATCGGCTTCTTCTTGATTAAGGCCGATTGTGGCCATTGGTGGATTCGTGAACACAACAGAAGGTGTCACAGCTTGTTGTGCGAGGGTTGCATGCCCATCCCCGCGGAGTTGATTCATAATAATGCGTGAGTCATCAAGCGAAATATACGTGTGCTGGGCACCACCGCGTACGTCGCCCAAGGCCCAAACATTTGGCGCAGCTGTGCGTAACTGATCATCAACCAAAATCCCACGCTCATTGGTCAAAACATGGGTATTTTCTAGACCAAGTCCGTCGATGTTAGCATGACGTCCCGTGGCGATTAAGATGGTGTCGGCGTTGACCGAGGTTACCTGGCCATCTTGGTTAACGGACAACGTTGCCGCAATTTCCCCGTCGGTTACTTCGGTTACAGTCGCATGCAACTGAATATCAACCCCTAAGTCAGTTAACGACTCATGAATGGCTGCTGCGGCTTCACGTTCCATGAAGGACATGAAGTTTGGGCTTCGGATTAGCATCGTAACGTGGGCGCCAAATTGGGCATAGGTTGTCGCAAATTCAGCCGCAATATAGCCACCACCAATAATGACCAGTTCTTTTGGTAACACTTCTTGATCCATTAAAGCATCTGTTTTGACAACGTAGCGACTCGTTGCTAATCCCGGCGTGTCAGGAACGCTTGGTGTGGCCCCCGTATTGATAAAGATGCGTTCGCCACGTACTTCCTCACGAAGCCCATTTTGATAAGTAACGGTAATCGTGTGATCGTTTTCAAAGTGCGCTTGGCCAGTCAGCACAGTGGCATATTCCAAATCAGCAACCTTATGTAGGTTCTTACCGCGCAACGTACCGATGCGTGATTTCTTCGTCAGGATAGCGTTGCGATACTTTTCTAAGCCCGGTTCGCCCGCGCCAGCATCTGATAGTGTATAAAGTAGTTTAGATGGAATGCAGCCGACGTTAATACAAGTTCCACCGTACATTAGTTCTGATTGTTCAATCAAAATAACTGATTCGCCAGCCGATGCCAGCTTGAAAGCGAGCGTTTTACCTGCTTTACCAAAACCAACAAAAACATTTTTTGCTTCGCGCATAATTCTTTACCCCAATAAGTATTAGATTGTACGACTAGTATGCGCGCAAACCGACAAAAAGTAAATTTTTCGAATTCCTTTCTTCGGGTACGCACTAGTTTGCTACAATTTTGTTAGAAGTGTGGTAATAGTGATGAGTAGAAAAATGACAGGGACGCAAGAATTATTAATATTGCTGGGACTGTGATTGTCTGGCCGTTGTGCTGGCAGCGTTTCTATATTTAGTCCCAATTAAGCGGGGATTATTAACAGACATCATCTATTTAGCATGGTTCATTGGTATCATGGTATTTAAAAATGGGTTAACGATGCCTAGCTTCATTATTTTGGCAATTTTGTCAGGCTTCATGACCGGCGCTTCAGCGTTAATTGGTAGTCATGTTGTTAACAAGAATCATCAGAAAAAGGCATCATGATAATAAAACGCGTGAGATAGGAATTAATCTCACACGTTTTATTGTGATTAGGTATCTAATTGGACTTCAAGTTGTTGGACGGCAGCTTGTACCGCGTCCCATGGAGCGCCAACGACTGGTGAGTAAGTTAAATCGAGGTCGCTGAAGGCTTCCACGGTCATGTCGTTATAAATGGCAGTCGCAAAAATATCGGCTCGTTTGGCAACTTCACTGCCGTATTTACCAACCAATTGCGCGCCTAATAGGCGATGTGTCTGGCGATCAGCGGTGATGCGAATTGTAATTTTTTCAGCACCGGGATAATACCCTTTGTGATCATCCACTACCACAGTTGTTGTGATTGGGTCAAAACCGGCCGCCATGGCTTCAGTAGGCAACAAACCAGTTCGGGCAGCAATCACGTCGAAAGCACGCAATACTTGTGATCCAAGAATCCCCGCAAATCGGGTTTGACGTCCCACGATATTCGCGCCAGCAACGCGCCCTTGCTTGTGGGCCGTCGTCCCAAGTGGCAAATAGGTATCACCAAGGAGGTGGTGTTTCGTTTGGACTAAATCACCCGCCGCATAAATATCGGGTAAGTTAGTTTGCATGCGGTCGTTCACAATCACGGCATGATTAGTTGTGACTTCAGCACCGGCTTTCTCAAGCAATGTACTATTTGGTCGTACACCGACAACAACCAGGACAAAATCAAAAGTTTCGTCGGTAGCCCCACCGATTAAACGGTAACTAGTTGGTGTTTGGACTATTTCGGTAACGGTAGTGTTGGTGAAAACCTGCACGCCGTTTTGCGTCAAAGCGTCATTAATTGATGTTGCAAGATCGGCGTCGATGGTCGACAGTACTTCGGGCCCCCGTTGAAATAACGAGACAGTGACATCACGTTGTGTGAGGGCTTCCGCCATCTCGATGCCCACGTACCCCGCACCAATGATGGCCGCACGTTTTGGCCGGTGTTGCACCAATTGAGCTTCGATGTCAAAGAAATCGCCCATGGTGTGTAGGACGTGGATACCGTCGTCTGCGCCGGTAAGTGGCAATTCCTTTGGTACTGCACCTGTCCCCACCATTAAATGTTGGTAAGCAAACGTGATTGTTTCCCCACCACGTGTGGCAGTGACCGTGTGGCCAGTTGGATTAATGGCAGTTGCCCAAGTGTTCATGTAAAAATCAATTTGGTACGTCTCTAAGTCTTTGACCGTTCGATGCGCCAAATTTTGCCAAGCAGAAACGTCCTTGCTGACCGCGTATGGAATACCACAGATTGAAAGGTTTGGGAATTCGTCAGCAAGGACCATCGTAATTCGGATGTCCTTGTTGAGCTCACGGGCACGTAAAGCAGCCGAGATACCAGCGTCACTCCCGCCAATAATGAGCAGGTCAGTTTGGATGTTGTTCATGTCATAATCCTCTTATTTTCTAATAGTGTGTTAATTATATCAAAAAAGCTACTAGCTCAACCCATGTGCTGTGGTTGAGCTAGTAGCGATTTAAGTTACATCATTTCAATGAGGACAACCCCCGAAATCATAATGACTAAGCCAATGATTTTGATTGGGGTAATTTTGTTTTTAAAGGCCCCAAGCAAGCCGAATTGATCAATGCTCAGACTACCAATAACCTGACCTAATAGAGCCAAAACCACAACCGTACCGGTCCCAATCTTAGGTACCAAGAAGGCGTTTGAGAAAATGTAGGTGGCACCTAGAAAACCACCCAACCAAATCCACCAAGGTGTCTTATTGCGGGCCAAGTTGGCCATGTTAGGCAAGCTTCGGTGGGCTAAACTAACAATGAATAGCAGGATTGAGCCGATAATAAATGATACCCAAGCGGCATGTAATGGTGAGGCTAACATCCCACCGAAACGGCCGTTAATGGCAGCTTGTACAGCCAGCATGGTCCCGACGATGACGCCGGTTAATTGCCATAACCAGCGTAACTTGACGGGTGCATGATCGTTTTCTGCCAGTTTATCGCGACTCAGATAACCGGGTAATACCACAACGACTAACACGCCAATGATTAGGAGCATCACCCCGGCCAATCGCATGACTGATAAGGCGTGGTGATCAGCCCCAAAGAGACCAAAATTATCAATGACCATACCCATGAGGATTTGTCCCATGATGGGCATAATGACGGTTTGAACACTGCCTAAGATGGGGAATAGCAGAATGTTGGTGGTTAAACCAATCATTCCCAAAACTCCGCCGAGGTAAGCCCACCAAGGAATAGTTGCAACTTGGTGACTGGTTAAGAGTAACTGCCCACCACTAGCCAAAATGACAATGGTTAAGAAGATGGTTCCGATGAGAAATGAAATTAATGATGATAGAAATGGTGAAATGACATATTGACGTAGCTTGGAATTAACGGCCGTTTGAAACGGTGTTAGACTACCCGCGATAATACCCATTAATAAGTACTGCATAGTAACGCCCCCCCTCTTTGGTTAAAAACCGTATAACATCATTTTAGTCTTTTCTGACGAGATGGCACAAAAAAAGCCAATATATTTTTCAGTTTTTAGTTTCCTGTGAAACAGGGGCAAAAAATAAAAAAGCATGCGGGAATTGTAGTTTTCCCACAAGCTGTAGTTAAAATACTTTTTATAAGCGTTTTCAATACATAATAAATCATGTTTCACGTGAAGCTTTCATAAAATTTAATGTCATTTTGTAAGATTCCTTTTGGTTAAACGATATAAGTCGCCGGATCAAAATATAATATCAATACAAATAACGATTAAATGCTTTATTTGTGATAAGGAGATCCCTGATTAATCATGAAGGCACGATAAATTTGTTCAGTCAAAACCAAGCGCATCAATTGGTGTGGCAAAGTAAAGCGTCCAAAACTAATTTGCGTATTAGCACGAGCATTGACTTCTGGTGCTAGGCCAAGCGAACCACCGATAACAAAGGTTAAATCTGAATCGCCACGCAGTGCTAATTTATCAATTTCAGCCGCAAGTTCTTCACTACTGCGTTCCTTCCCCTTAATGGCGAGGGCAAAAACATATTCCTTATCTTTAATTTTGCTAAGAATACGTTCTCCTTCTTTGGCCATTACCTGATCCATTTGAGCTTGCGAAAGTTGTTCAGGCGCCTTCTCATCAGGGACCTCGATTACTTCAAATTTTGCAAACTTTTGCAAACGCTTGGCGTATTCTGCAATACCATCTTTCAAATATTTTTCCTTTAGCTTGCCAACGCCAATGATTTTTACGTTCATGGTCTTTGCCTTTCCTTAATCAAATTAGTGATTTCATCGAAGTTTTAAACAGGTGTGGATAACTGCTTGAACAAATCGCAACTTTTGGCTTATCCACATGTTAAAAACGGGCTGTGGATATCTAACAAAGCTTATTATATCAAAGTTTAGAGTGATTTCTCGGGAAATTTATCCACATTTATCCACAGAATGGGTGTTTTAGTGTGTAAAACTGTTAAAACGTTGCAATATCGGCATTTAGTCACAAAAACATGTCAAAAAATCCACAGAACGCTGCGGACTAAAAAAAGTTTTGCACACCCCGGAATTTGTTGAAAACTAAAGATACAAAAATTGATAACATGTAAGTTTGTAACATTCGTGATTACCTTTTTTTTGTGAATGAAGGTCCCTTTTAAGGGTGTATAAACCTCCTAAAAGCGAACGATAACGCGAAATAACATTCTGTTAGCTATAAAAACCCGTTGTTGATTAAGGTTAAACTTAACGTTCGATTGAAAATGCCCTTATATGGGCGTTTTGCATGTAGCAAGCATTTACACATAAGTTATCCACAGTGAGTTTTCCCCCGTGGATAGCGGGTTTCGTTGCACAAATCAGGCTCTTATCCACAGGTTTTCCACAGGATGTGGGTAAAACAGTTTATTTTTATCATTTTTATCCACAAAATTCTGTGCAAAACTAAGCCTAAACTCCTGTATAATAAAGAAAGTTGGGGGATACTTAACTTATGAGAAAATTACTTAGCAAAATGACCCCGCCGCAAATTTTGACACTTGGATTTCTAGTCATTATTATCGCTGGCGCGGGCATTTTGATGTTACCAATATCGCAGAAAGCTGGGGTAACGGTTCATTATATGGACGCCTTGTTCACCGCCGTTTCGGCAACAGCGATTACAGGTTTGTCGGTGTTGGATACAGCATCGACGTGGTCATTGTTTGGCCATATTATTCTTTTGGTGATGATTGAAATTGGCGCCCTTGGCTTTATGACGTTTGCGGTGCTGTTGTTTGCTATTACAGGGCAACGCTTGGATTTAAAAGCACGACTCATGGCCCAACAAGCCCTAAACCTAGGCAGTTTAGCCGATGTGAAAAGTGTGTTATCGTATGTCTTCTCACTATCAGCGATCATTCAATTAATCGGTGCGATTCTGATGATGCCGGACTTCATTCCCCGCTTCGGCGTCAGCCACGGTATCTTCCTAAGCATCGCGTCGTCAATTTCAGCATTTGGAAATGCGGGTTTTACATTCTTTGACGAACCAGTCTTCTTTTTACGGAATGATCCGTATATTCTGGTTGTTTGGATGTTGCTGATTTCGGCTGGGTCGCTGGGGTTCCTGGTTTGGCGTGATTTATTACTTTATCGCAAGCAGCGTCGCTTGAGTTTGCACACCCGGGTGGCCTTGCACGTGTCAGCCTGGTTAACCGGCTTAGCGTTTGTTTTCTTCTTATTCACAGAAAAAGTGCTGACGCCATTAGCTGGGTCAACATCACTTTGGCATCGCATCATGGACACTCTGTTTTTAGCTGTTGTGCCAAGAACTGCGGGTCTGGAAGTTGTGCCATTACGTGATTTAACGGCCGCTGGTCTGATGATTATCATGTTGCTCATGTTCGTTGGTGGAACGCCAGGATCAACTTCTGGTGGTATTAAAACAACGACGCTGGGAATTTTATGGTTGCAATCAATGGCAGCGCTACGTGGCCAGGAGCAAGTCAATTTTGGTGGTCGGCGCTTCAGTCAAAAAGTGGTCATTAAGGCCATGATGTTAGCAGTGATATCTATTGTGTTTGTCATTGGCGTGTCGCTCTTCTTGAGTATTACCGAAACGATTCCGAAGGGCGAAGGCTTAGAATATATTGTGTTTGAGGTTATTTCAGCCTTTTCAACAACCGGTTTTTCACTGGGATTAACGCCCCATTTAACAACGTTGGGGAAAATTGTCATTATGATGGTCATGTTCATTGGTCGTGTCGGCTTGTACACGGTGATGTTTTCCGTGATGAATATTCGCGAAAAGCCAACCAGTTTTCAATATCCGACCGAGGAAGTTATCATCGGGTAAATTTACTTATCAACCGCTGTGCTAAATTGCATGGCGGTTTTTTGTTACAAATAACATCTAAAACGATTGTTTTTGACATTAAGAACACAAAAAATTCAAAAATATGACAGAAAACCTTCGCATATTATACGATGTATGATATTGTATTTAGGTGATAAGAAATATTTTTGGGGGATATGTGATATGCGTAAGCGCGTTAAATTAGGGATGGTGTTGGTACCATTAGGGGCCGCAGTCATCGGTGGAACAGTCTTGTATGTGACTGATCATCAGGCAACAAAAGAGGCCGGGACGCCAACCTATCAGGTGGCAACGGTGAAACAGTCAACCTTTACGGTGGCTGGTAAGGTGGCACCAGTTGCTCAGCAACAATTAACGATTCCTGAGGGGAAAGTGCAACAATTGAACGTTGCCAATGGTGATACCGTCACCGCTGGTCAGGTGTTGCTAACGACTTTTTTGGATAAATCAATGGACTTGGCTGAGCAACAAGCAACCCTTGATAAGGGCAATCGGGTAGCGACAAGTGCGCAAAACACAATTAATCAATTGACACAGCAACTGCAACAGTTGCCTGCAGATGATCCAACACGGGCAGACTTGGACTCGCAATTGCGTGATGCAAAAAGCAATTTAGCTGATGCACAGGCGGATGTGCAAACGAGTCAGCAAGTATTACAGCGTGGACAAAATAGTCAGTACGGTCAGGTGACGGCCCCTTACGATGGACGAATTTCAGTAAGTTATGATCAGAGCGGTAAAGTACAATTGGCCATTACCGGTTCGGGACTACAAGCAACTGGTTTGGTTAGTGAGTACGACTACGACAAAGTCAAAGATCACCGCGATGTTGCCATTAAGGCTTTAGCAACGAAACACGAAGCAAAAACCACCCTTAATTTCTTATCGACCAATCCGGCGAAAGAAAGCAGTAAAAACATGGCGCGATACGCATTTACAACGGAAAACTTGGATGCGACGCAATTTATGAATGGCCAATCACTGACAATCACAGTGCCGCAAGATGGGATTCGGGTACCAATGGCGGCTGTTAAACACGGCCATGTATATCGCTATGTTGCGGGTAAGGCCCGTAAGACGCCAGTGACAACTGAAAAGCGGGATGGTTATTTAGTTGTCACGGCCGGCCTACAAGCTAAGGAACGCATTATTATGAACCCGGATAATAAGTTAAAAGATGCGGCACAGGTGGCGATTAGTGATTAATTTAAAAAATATCAATAAGTCGTATCGTCAAGGTGGCAATCAATTTCATGTCTTGCATGATATTAATTTGGCGATTGATGCTGGTGAATATGTCTCAATTATTGGCCAATCAGGATCAGGTAAGTCGACGTTAATTAACATTATTGGCTTTTTAGATGATCAATTTGAAGGTGAGTATCAATTTAATGACACACAAATTCAAACATTAAAACGAGCGGAATTAACGCCTTTCCGTAATGCCAGCGTGGGGTTTATTTTTCAAAATTTCAAGCTGATTCGGACGATGTCGGTGAGCGATAACATTGCCCTCCCCTTACTTTATGCCGGTGAAAAACGACGCCAAGTGCAGGCCCGGATTGATGAACAGTTAACACGGGTTGGGCTGCCTGACGTAGGTGATAAGCTCCCCACCGCCCTATCTGGTGGGCAACAACAGCGTGTGTCAATTGCGCGTGCGTTGGTTGCCAATCCAAGTTTTCTGATTGCGGACGAGCCAACAGGTGCATTAGATAGTCGGACCTCAGCCGAAATTATGCAACTCTTTAAAGAGTTGAACGACCAAGGCACAACGATTATCTTAGTCACACACGATCCTAATGTGGCCGCAGCAACGAAGCGGACGGTTGAAATTCTAGATGGTCGCATTATTGCAGATTCGGAGGTGTCATCATGAGATTTTCTGAATTAGTGAAGGCATCATGGCATGCCTTGATTGCTAATCCGAAGCGGAGTTTTTTAACCACTATCGGGATTATCATTGGCATTGCGTCAGTCGTCACGATTATGTCACTAGGTGCGGGTGTTAAAAAACAGATGCTACGGGATTTAGATACGACCCAAACCGGGCAACAAACGGCGGAGATTTACTACAATTCACGCGATATGTTTTTAAATGAACCGGGCTTTGACAATCGGGATGTCACTATGTTGATGGACGCTAATCTCAAGGGCGTTGCGAAGGTTGAAATTTTGCAACAAACGAAGAAAATTGGCATGACCGCGATTATTAATGATAGCCAGCAAGCGATGACGGCGGATTTGGTTAACAAGCCCGTTAAACAACCAATTGTTGCGGGTCAAAATTTGACGACTTACGATTTTGAAGTGAAGAATCCAGTTATGTTGATGTCGGATAAGTTAGCAACCAAGATGTATACGACGGCTGCGAATGCCGTCGGGACTTCGGTTACGGTCCAGCAAACAACGTATACGGTTATTGGGGTTTATCATAATAAAGTTGCCGATGCACGGTTGCCGAAGACCCTGTATCTTAACTCGAGTAATGGGAAGCAAGGTAATGGTATTAAGCTAACTTTTAAGTCTGGTGCTCAGGTAAGTCTGGGTGCTAAACAGGCCTTGCATCAACTGAAAAAATTAGGGAGTCATCATCGTGATGGTAGCTATGAGTATATTGATATGGGCAAGTTGCTGAAGGGAATTAGCAAATCGATTTCAGGAATCACCTATTTTGTGGCAGCAATTGCGGGCATTTCATTGTTCATTGCTGGGATTGGCGTGATGAATATGATGTACATTTCAGTTTCTGAACGAACACAAGAAATTGGTGTGCGCTTGGCGTTAGGGGCCACGCCTAAAAATATCATGATGCAATTCCTGCTAGAAGCGATTATTTTAACGGTTTCGGGTGGTGTCATTGGCCTAGTTATTGGTACTAGTGTGGCAGCTGTTGCATCGATGGCGATGCCGTTCAGAGCGATTGTCACCCCTGCTTCGGTCTCGTTAGCATTTGGTGTTTCCACAGCCGTTGGAATTGTGTTTGGCCTGTTACCAGCTAAGCAAGCAGCGAATAAGAACTTAATTGATATCTTGCGCTAGATACCTTGCAGCAATAACAAACTAATATGCAAAAAAACGCATCCGCTTAGCGCGAATGCGTTTTTTATGTTTAAACCTGATTAACTCTCGTTTTCAACGGCCTTAACCAATAGCTTGTTTGCCAAGGCAACCCCGGCAGGCAAGAACAATGGCATGACGATCAAACTCAAGAACGCCAATCCGATGATAACGACCGTAGCAACTTCGATTAACGATAAGACCCCTGATGGAATCAAGGCTGCGAACGTACCAGCCAAAATCAATGCGGCTGATAGTACCACAGCGCCGATAACACCGGCCGCTGTGACCATTCGCGTTGAGGCGTTTCCTTCAGCTTCACGGTAGCGCATCATGAGGAAGATTGAGTAATCAACTCCCAAGGCAACTAACATGATGAAACTAAAGAATGGCACATTCCATGACAATTCATTCGTGTCCATTACTTGGGCAATCAACAGTTGACCAAGGTGCAAAGCGGCACCGTATGAAAGTAATAGACCAAGCACAATCAAGATTGGCTTGATGAGTGAACGGGTGATGATAATCAACACTAACAAGATACCGGCCAACATGATGGCTGCAGTACGGATGAAGTCAGCTTGAGAAATCTTCTTCAAATCATCGTTACGAGCAGCCGTACCAGCAATCGCAACCTCTGAGCCAGCTAACTTCGTGCCGCGAAGCGCGTTGGTAGCAACCTTTTGGATGTTCTTTGAAACTGGCATTGCACGACGTGAGAATGGGTTTTCATTCATAATTACTTGTAATTGCAACGTCTTATGATCAGCTGACATATAACTCGTCAAAGCACTCTTGAACGTCTTACCCTTCAAGACCTCAGTTGGTACATAGAAGACTGAGGTTCCGGTGTTACTCAAATCAGACAAGTAAGTTGTGGCTGTGCCCAACCCCTTACCGATTTTGTTCAAGCCAGCTGAACCTTCAGACAAGCCACTTTGCAATTCCTTTGATTGGCTTTGCAAATCGCTAATGCCTTGGCTCAATTGTTGTTGACCTGATTGCAATGATGACAAACCAGATGTCAAAGCACCTGACTTGGTTGATACCTCACCGGCAGCAGATGAACCGCTGTCCAAGCTTGAGCTTAGTGTGCCGGCACCGGCTTGCATTTGGGTCAAAGCAGCTTGCAATTGGTGAACGCTGTCAGCGATTTGTGACAAACTACTGCTCAGTGATTCAGCTGATGTGACCATATCGTTGTTCATCGCACTGGCGTTGGCCAATGACTGTGAACTAGCCGTTAGTGAATCAATATTTGATTCAGCCGTTTGAATGGCTGATTGTACTTTACCGTTTTGGTTAACAGAGGCGTCACCATTCAAGGTGTCACGAATTGACGTGAAGCCTTGGTTGGCAGTGGCCAAAGCTGATTGCGCAGCGCCCAATGTGTCAGCTGTTTGACGTAAGTTAGCCGTCAAAGTTGGGACTGACGTATTTAAGGTATCAAGCGTCGTTGCCAAGCCGTTCACAACTGCAACCGCGTTTGACAAGTTAGTTGACAATTCAGCAGCGCTAGATTGACCTGATTGCATACCGCTTGTCAAAGTTGACAAAACACCCTGCAATTCTGAAGCGCCATTCGCCAAATCGTTGGTACTTGAAGTCAATGGCGCAGCGGCTGATGCTAATTGATCAGTGCTGTTAAGTTGACTTGAAGCATCTGTCAAAGACTTGCTGATGGTCTTCGTCCCAGTCTTGGCATCGTCTAGCTTGTCTGACAAGCTAGCGCTTTGTGATGCCGTGTAAAGTGACGTGATCTTTTCAGCCGTTGGACGGGTCGGACCGGCAACGCTGGCCACCCCATTCAAGTTATTGATTTGACCAGTTAGGTTATCAATAATCGCCAAAGCTTTGTTGTTGTTCATCGCCTTCTTTGAGTGAATGTACACAGTTGCAGGTGATGCATAACCGGCTGGATAGTGATCTTCAATCGTTTGGACGGCTGACTTTGAGTCATATACGTCAGAAACTTCCCACAAGTCGTTAAAGTTCAATGGCTTATTGTTTGTCACTGCTAATGGCACTGTCACCAACAAGACAGCCAAAATCGTTAGAATTGGCTTTCCAACCGCAAACGATGAAAACTTAGTCCAAAGCTTGCTGGTCTCAGGTTCGTTGAACTTCTTGCTTGGCCAGAACAAAGTCTTACCAAGTAACGACATGATGGCTGGATTCAATGTGCTCATCACGAATAACATGACCAACACACCAAGAGCGACGGCGCTAGTTGCCTTGTAAAGTTGGAAGTTTGCCAAACCAAGGGCGGCGAATCCAATCAATACGGCTGTACCACTGTAGAAAATCGTACGACCAGCTGTCTTGCGAGCAACTAAAGCGGCGGTAACTGGATCGTCATCGATACCCAATTGCTCACGGAAACGTGAGTACATCAGGATATTGTAGTCAGTTCCAATTCCAAATAGCACTACAACCAAGAATACTTGGGTGAACGTTGAGAATGGAAAATTGAAGCTTTGCACCAAATTTCCGACAACGCTCAATGAGACCAAGTAGCTAATGCCGACCGTCAATAATGAGGCGATTGGCACGATTGGTGAGCGGAATACCAAAATCAACACAACCAAAATAAAGATAATGGCAATGATTTCAGTACGCTTCACACCAGTCTGAGTTGTACTTGCGAAGTCATACGTGATCAAATCCTCACCAGTCAAACGAAGCTTCAACCCATCAGTTGATAGCGCATCAGTCAGGGAATTGGCCACTTCCTTGACGTTACCTTGTGACTTGTCGACACTGATTTGAACCAGCGTTGTCATACCGTCCTTCGAGTTTAGACGGTTAGCAACGGACTTGCTTGTCGCAAATGACGTCAGATTAGTGATGCCATATTGCTCCTCACGTAATTTCAAGTTCTCAAGGGTATCCTTAAGATCCTTTTTCTCTGCCTTGCTGATTTTCTTCCCATCTGATGACGTATAAACTGCGGTCAAATCGTAAGTTTGATCGCTTCCCCCGTTGTAGATGTTACTTAGGTCAGCAGATTTCGAAGTCTGTGATGACGCAGGTAAGGAGATTTGCCCCTTTGTTTGCGCCAAATCCGACATATTTGGCAAAAAGAGCACTGCGACGACCGCAATAATTGCCCAAATTGCTAAATACAAATATCGGATTTTCTTAAACCATTTCATGACAAAATCCTCGTATTCAATTGTATAAGTACACGTGTGATATAAAGTACACTAGATATATTTTAACATGTTACGTGTCTAAATTTAGGGATTATTTGCGAAAAACTAGGCCCAAATTAAGTACAATTAAAGGTAAAACAGTGCACTGGATTGGGGAGTAAATGACAATGGCAGAAATTAGTTTGGTCGCGACTGATTTAGATGGGACTTTTTAACGGACGTGAAGCGTTTTAATGAGGCCCATTTTGATCGCATTTTACAATTATTAGCGGCACAGGATGCGCGATTTATCGTGGATAGTGGTCGCACTGAAGAACAAATTGATAAACATTTTAAACGCTTTGCAGGGCGTTATAATTTAGTGGCTGATAACGGTGCGATTGTTAAGACTGCGGATGGTAAAACGTTGAAGGTGTCGGGGCTTGAAGTGCCAGAGGTCGCAACCATAATGCAAGTTGTGGCCCACTTGCCCTTCGATCCTCGGCAAGGTGCCCTGTTTACTGGGCGTCACGGCGTATATATATTGCGTGATCAAGGTCGGTTGAACTTAGCTCATCAATCACTAGTGTTGATGATGTTTGCACATGTTACGATGATTGATAGCCTGGCGGAAATTGATGAACTGATTTTAAAAGTAACGATTGACTATGCAGATTATCAGACTAATCATTTTATTCAAGCCGCGCAACAAGCATTGGGGTCAGCCGCCCACGTGACAACGTCTGGTTATGGGTCGGTTGATATGGTGGCACCAGATGTGAATAGAGCCAATGGTATTAAAGTGCTGGCAGATTATTACGACGTTACCGCTGATCAATTGTTGGTCGTGTTTGGTGACGGACTAAATGATGCGGAAATATTAGCTTTGGCAGCGCACCCATATGCATATTGAAACGCATTTTTGTATATAGTGTTAATTCGTACCATAAGTTTCATAGGCTGAGTTTGTGAACTTCACAAACTGGTTATACATAAATGTTAAGATGATGTTAGTAAGATTTACATTTTGTTCGCATATGAAAGTTAAGATTGGGGGCATATATGGCAGTTTTAACGTTTAATGTGGCACCAGATTCAGTCATCTGTGCGGTTTATGAAGAAGGCGGTTGTCGCGAACATGGGGTGTTTGAGGTGCCTGAAACTAAGGATGCGTTACTTTTACGAATGCAGCGTATGACCCGCCTATATGGCGCATTGTACGCATTAACTGGCATTGGCGTATCGCTGGGTAACGAGCAGGATGTGGTGGCAGAAGATCTCAAAATGACGTTACAGTTACCGGTGTTGGTGATGGCATGTGGGGATGAGACCGAACTTGCGCAGCGAACGTTAGCAGCCTTTTAGGGGGCGTTATTCCGTATTGTGAGAACATTCACTACAAAAGGTTTGAATTTTCTAAAGATACTAGTAAATAAAATCACAAAACAGTAATAACAAGGGTTTCCAGCGTTTTAAATCAAAAAACAACCGGTCTGCTTTTAGTCAGACAGGTTGTTTTTGATTACTTTTTCAGCTGATCCATGGCGTCATTCAGCAACTGATCGACGCGGATGTTTCCCGCACTCGTTGCGTGCCCCTTAACCCAAATAAATGCCAAGCGGTCTTGAACTTGCTGAACCAATTCGTAGACTTGTTGCCAAGCAGTTAGGTTTGCGATTTCACCGCTAGATTTGCGCCAACCGTTTGATTGCCAGTTGTACATCCAGTCGGTTACCGTATCTAAAACGTACTTTGAATCACTCACAATAGTTACCGGCTCGCTGACCTTGGTCATTTGAAGTAAGGCGTTAATCAAACCAAGAATTTCCATCTCGTTGTTTGTTCGCCCGAAAAAGGCACCGCTGTCAGTAAATACCGGCGTTTGCATATCATCACCACGATAAATTGCGATGGCCCAGGCTGCCTTGTCGGTGGGACGGACGTGACCACCCGCTACGTTACCAGTATTCCGACTACCGCCATCGGTAAAGATGTAGTAACGACTTGGCTCGGCGTTGAACTGACCATCATAGGCGGTTACGTATTGGCGCGCCGTATTGCCCGACGCCCCGGTTTGATCATCAAACCACGCTTGTGCCTCGGCACGCGTGGCAAATCCCTTATACTTTGGTGTTGGTTTGGTATGTGTATAGCGTTGTACCTCAGACCAAGGCTTGGTGTAAAGGCCTTCGAACTGATTGCCAACGATTGCATAGGTCTTCATGTTTTCTTCCCCGAATCTCAATTGTTATTTATTAATGATAGCGTAAATTAAGCATGAACGGTATTATTCAATTCTCATACTTATTCATGGGGAATTATGGATGTTTAACTATTATTTGACGTATCAGCCAGATGTACCAGCTGGTATTGGATTTGGCCAATTTTCGGGAACGCATCTCGCAGTATTAGGCGTACTGGCGATTGACATTTATCATTTGGTGCATCGCTATCAACGCTTGACGTTGGCCGGACGGCGCCATCAACGTTGGGGGATTGCGTTGGCGATTTGGACGATGGAATTATTTAAGGATATTTATTTAGCCACAACCGGACAGTAGGACCCTAATCTGTTGCCATTTCATATACGTGAGTTTGGGTTGATGATGGTTGCAATTGATGCTATCAAGCCAGATAAAACAATCCAGGCCATTTTGTACAGTTTGACAATTTGGGATGCCGTTTGTTTTGTGGGTCAATGCGCGTCTGCAGACGAATTTTTTCTTTTTAAATACAGCAGCACCGGGTTCGCCACTTGAACCATTGCAGCATATGTTTGGTCATGGGGCGTTGTATATTAGCGTGATTATCATGTTATTGGGTGTGCTGTGGATGGTGATGTATCTGCCATGGACCTTGGTACCAAGGCCTAAACCGATTTGGGCATAAACAACGTGATCATCGGGAGCAGCCTTTCGGAACGCGTTTAAAAACCGCAAATACGCAACTTTGAATCAGCGTATTTGCGGTTTTTAACTGTGGTGCATTAGAGCGGAATTTTTAAATCGGTTGCTGGTGTAATCAGGCGTGTTTTTTTAACAAAAATGACGGTCATTAGCCAGGCGGTTAGTACGGGCGCTATCAAGTAGGTTAAGCTAATGCGCCAAATTAAACCGTCATGGCCGGAAACTTGCCAAGCGGTTAGTGGTCCGATTAAACCTGAAGCCCCGAAACCCGCGGAGAAGGGCGTGCCTTGGATGTGCGCCAGTGTTGCGACGCCACCAGTAATACCAGCAGCTAGGATGACAGGAACGAATAGCAATGGCTTCTTTAAGAGATTGGCCATTTGGATTTTGGGTGAGCCAATCACATGGGCGATGGTACCACCAATTGGATTAACTGTAGCGCTCATCCAAGCTAACGTTAATGCACCAGCAACAATCCCTGCATTGGCGGCACCAGCCCCGATGCCTGCAAGATTGATCGCCGTGGCAATGCCAACCGATGATAGGGGCGACACGATTAGGGCAGCGAAAGCCATCCCTAAGATGATACCCATGGGAAGGGGTGAAAAATGTGTCGCACTGGCAGTTAGTGATCCGATAAACCCTTGAATAGTTAGCATCCAAGGTAAGGTAACGAGGCCAATACTCCCGCCAATTAAAAGCACGATGGTGGGCAAAAAAATTAATTTTAACTGGCCCAGTTTATCTTGGAGTAATAGTACTAAGCCCGCTGATAGATAGGTCACCAACATGACGTTTAGAATTGCGCCGGAACCAGCTAATGTATAGAGACCGTTGCTGTTGCTATGAACCACGCCACCGGAAACGACACTGGCTAGCGCAATCGCGGCGGATTCCAGGGTGCCGAGTCGTAAGAATGCGCCAACGGCGAAGGCCGAGATAATAGGCAACATGCTTTGGGCAACGTTGGTCATCATCGTAACGGTTGTCACCCAGGGATGTTGACCGAAGAAAGTCAGTAATTGACTGGTTAAAGCAGCGGGAATGAGCGCGATAACAATACCTAAGCTATTCCCGTTTAAGACGTTTAATGTGAAATCTTGTAAGCTGGATGTGTTTAGTCGAAATCGTTGTGTCATAGATTTTTCTCCATAGCTGATGGGTCAGGAAAACCGGCAATTTGTCGTCAAACAAATCGCCGGTTTGATTTGTTGATACTAATCATAAGGCCAAATGCCATAGTGTCAATGATTATTTGTAAGTGAATCACTGGTTAGCCAATGATAGTTTGTGATCGAGGTGCCCGATGACGCGCTGGTCGGCAATAGAAATAACAAGGCCTTGGAAGAAAAACGAGACCAAAGTTCCAATGTTTATGGCAACGATGTTACCAGTAATGGCCCACATGGCAAAGGAAATTACCATGGGAATGGCGAAGTTTACGATTTGTGCAACGCCTGCGTTCCCTTTAAAGAACATGAACCGAGTTAGGTTTGTTAGATCATCGAGGGGATGCAAAATAAACTGCAAACGTTGGGTGATTGAAACGCCACACCCAACGAAAATAATGGCAATGATGTCGATAATTAGTCGCCAGAGCATTGGGAGTTGTCCAACCCCGTGCGCTGTAAAGAATGATGAGACCAGACCAATAATGACACTAAAGGCCAAGAGAAAGGTGAGGTTACCAAGCACACGAGGCCAATCGATAGATTTTAGGAGCAGACAACTTAAAATAGCCGCGATAAAACCATAAGAGAATAAAAATAAGCTGATTGACCAACCTGTGGCGTTTGATAGATTGGCTGCGGAGGCGGTCCATGGCGCTGAACCCATGTTTGTAGCCACGGTTAAGCCGTTGCCGACCGCATTAAATAGTAACCCGACGATAAAAAAACGAGCCGTTTCCCAGCTTGTTAAAGTTCGTTTTTGTCCATTTTCGTTATACATAGTCATAACCCTCTAATATCATTGTAGCAAGATGCCATATACAAATATATGCTAATGAGGATTTTTCAGTACCCGATTTCTGCTGTACAATGTTACAATTATGTTTATTTTTCAGGGCGTTCAACCCGATCAGATTACTGGATTTCAACGATTATTAACACCAATCGTGATTCTCGTGGTGCTATTTGGTTTGGCAATTATCTTGCAGATTTGGCATTGATTGTGCGCCGAGTTCGCGATACCGGGGTAAAGCATCTGGTTATTTGGGCAATCTTGGCCATCATATTTAATATTGTTGGATTTATCTTTGCATTAATTCCAACGGATCAATTTAAAAATTAATTGTTCGGAAAAATCGAGATAATGTTCGTTTTTAGTGGTCGTTTTTGGCCTCTTTTTTATTAATGTTAATGAAACCTTTGTATTGAACCGGTTAACGTGCGATAATAGTTAAGTTGTTTTTTAGGAAAAATTGCATATAAAAAAGGAGTTATGCTTCATGATTGAACGCTACTTCAAGTTGTCTGAGTTAGGGACATCGTTACGGACGGAATTTGTGGCCGGCCTAACGACATTTGTCTCGATGTCCTACATCTTATTCGTTAACCCATCTGTTTTGGGTGCAGCGGGGATGGATAAAGGGGCTGTCTTCACGGCAACTGGATTGATTGCGGCGATTGCAACGATCTTTATGGGCGCAGTTGCGCGCTATCCTTTCGCCATTGCACCTGGTTTGGGTGTGAACGCCTTCTTTGCTTACAGTGTGGTAATCGGAATGGGCGTTAGATGGCAAACGGCATTGGCTGGGGTGTTTGTGGCTGGTGTTATTTTCTGGATTTTGACGGTACTCCGAATTCGCGAAACCATCATTAATGCCATTCCGGCAGATTTGAAGGCGGCGATTGCTGGTGGAATTGGTCTGTTCATCGCGATGATTGGTATGGTTGATGGTGGGATTATTTCTGCTAACAAGTCAACAATCATTGGTTGGGGTGACTGGAGTAATCCGCAAGTAATGTTGACGATTTTTGGTGTCTTGGTCAGTTTTGCTTTGTTTGCACGTAAGATTCCTGGCGCAATTTTCATTGGAATTGCTATCACGTCAGTGGCAGGTTTGTTAACGGGCTTGATTCATGCCCCATCAGCATTGGTAGCTGGTGTGCCAAGCTTGAAGCCAACGTTTGGTCAAGCAATCTTTGGCTTGCAGGATGTCTTTACGTTCCAAATGGTGCCGGTTATTCTAACGTTCTTGTTGGTTGCATTCTTTGATACAGCCGGTTCATTGGTTGGAATTGCCCGCTCAGGTGGATTCTTGGTGAACAACGAATTGCCACGTGCTGGTAAGGCGTTGATGGCCGATTCAATTGGTATGTTGGGTGGTGCCTTGCTTGGTACATCACCAACAACCGCTTTCGTTGAATCGTCAACTGGAATCGCAGTTGGTGGACGCAGTGGCTTAACGTCAGTATTTACCGGGATTTTCTTCCTATTGGCGTTGTTCTTCTCACCATTGCTAGTCGTGGTGACGTCACACGTGACAGCACCAGCGTTGATCGTTGTTGGTGTGTTGATGGCTGCTAACCTTGCAGCTGTTAACTGGGAAGATTTCCCGATTGCAGCATCAGCCTTCTTGACGGTGATTGGGATGCCATTGGCTTACTCAATTTCTGATGGAATCGCCATTGGCTTTATTGTTTACCCATTCTTGATGTTGGTAACTGGCCGTGGTAAGAAGGTTCACCCAATCATGTATGCCCTTGCGGTAATATTCATTGGGTTCGTTTACGTCTTACAAACAAATCATTAATAAGGTTTCACGTGAAACAAAGATAGCCTTCATCGCATATTGCGACGAGGGTTTTTCTTCGCAATTTTACGTCGGTCCCGCGGTATCATTTTGTTATTGGCCGATATAATGGACACCTGTGGCTTTCCTGTTACGACAACGTTATTTTTTGGAAAATCGGTTATTATGATGGTAATGAGAATTGAGTATGAGACAGTGGGGAGTCTCGGTAGTGAGAAAGTGAGTGTTGGAACATGCAGTGGATGATTGAGAAAAAAGACCGCCAAAAAGTTGCACTGTTAGAATATTTGATGCAACGACCGGAGTTACGATTATCGATTAAGATGGTCCAAGAGGCGTTTGATTGTTCAAAATATATTGCGTTAACGACAATTCGTGACTTAGTGGCGGATTTGGCAACTTTTTATCCGGATCTTAAGCCGTTCGTGACATTGTCTGACGATGAAAAGAGGTTGGTGTTAAACCGTGAACGCAATTATGATGCTACGATGTTCCGCCTTAATTATTTGCGAAAGTTAATTCCATGGCTATTAATGAAAGAATTGTTTGATGAAACCATGTATTCATATGATGATTTTGCAGTGCGTAATCTCACAACTGTATCGACAACGCATAATGCAAAACTTGAACTAGACGATTATTTCGCAGGACATGGTGTTGTGATTACACCTGACTATACGTTGGCTGGTAATGAATCGGAAGTCCGCACAATGTATTTCCGCATTTTTCAACTATATTTTGCAGACCGCGCGTTTCCATTTGAAAACAGTGATGAGCAACTGATTAATCGTATCTTGGATGAAGTGATTCGTTATATTAAACCTGATAATGAGCGCTTACGTAAGACCAAGCGCATTGCGATTCGGTTTACGATTGCGATTTGATTAGGTCGATTGCAACATGGTCATGTTATTTCGAATGATGATGTAGATGCCTGTTTGTTGCCTAATGATCAATTGCATGAGCAACAGCGTCAGTTGACCCAGTATGTTGAACAACTGGTGAAACGACATTTCCCGACGTTAACGGCTGAAGATGCCCGTCGTGAGGGACACTATGTTGTTATGGGATTTTTCAGTATTGGTGTCGGTGTTGAAATGAAGCGACGTGAAAACATGACGTCGCTGTTTATGAGTATGCTGGCAGCGTTTATTCAAATTGTTGATACGCATTATAATAAATTATTCAATACGCATCTAACCACGTTTGAACAGGATTTTTTTTGAAGTGTTCTTTGAATTAATGGCGGCGGTAACAAGCCCAACACCGGATGAAAGTCGTAATCGTGTGCGATTTGATGCAGCGTATGAGCAGTTCCCACTGATGGCAGAATTGGCTTTGGATGTTATTGATGATGTTGCTGAACGGCGTAATCTTGATATTACGTTAGCTCGTGGCGCATTCTTTGAAGTATTATATACAGGTTTTGCGTCAATTTTTGATATGGATCAGGTATTCCCAAAGATTAAGGTGGCGTTGGATATCAACTATCAGATTGGGTTGGAGTCGATTTTGACGGATTTGATTTTAGGAATGCGAGCTATGAATATTGAAATATCAGAATACATTGATGATGATATGGATATTTTGATTTCGAATATTAATAATTCAAAGATTCCGGCTGAAAACACCTTTATTTGGACGTCAATGCCCATGTCATTAGAATTTGAGCAATTACGACGTCGTATGAATATCGTGAAAGCTGATAAGTTTGAAAAGACGTGCGGTATTAAATTAAGATACGAAGTGCGATAGCCAAAAATTAGAAAATAGAATGCGGTGCGACGAGGTTCTCGCACCGCATTTTTAGTATATTTTAACGAGGAAAAACAGTGGCTAGTGCAGTACTGCGCATGAGTAAATGATTGTAAAATGGCGTGATGTTAAAACGTTTAACCGTTGTGAAGGCTGTTGGGTAGCATTTGTTTGTTTTTTAAAAAGGGTAAAAAACTGTATGCACGAAAAGTAACTAGCTCTTATGATAATAAATGTAATAGAAATAATACGTGTAAGAGAAAGAGAAGCGGCGTGGTTGTCTGACGACGGGAAAACGTTAAACACAAACGCGTTTCACTTTATAGGGAACAAAAAACGACTTGGGGTGTTTTGGACAACCATGGTTATCATCTGGGGTAACATGCTCAAGGCGGGTGTTTGACGATTTGCGGTCGTTTATCTGCAATAGACGACTACGCTGAATCATTAGGGACTTTTTCTTACCCAATACTCTCTCTAAAAATAAAAACAGGATGCTACGACATCCTGTTTTTATTTTGTTCACCGACTTAAGTTGTTAAGTACATTCAAAACGGGTTGGAACGAAGCGAGTGTGTGGTAACGATCACCAATCAAAACACCATCGTAGCCAATCGCGTTGGCAATTGGTGAACCAAATTCGTCCATGTGACCACCTAAAATTAATTGGTAATCAATGGCTGGGTAATGCGTCGTCATGAATTCACGAATTTTATTGTGAACGTCGCGAATTTCATCAATTGAGTATAGTGCACGCCCCATTTCGGTTGATGCAAGTGATTCGTAAGCAATAATAATTGGCTTCGTAATTGGTTGATCTTTCAACAAGATATCAAGCTCTTCAGTGACCAATTCTAAATTACTGTATTGACCAACTGAAATAATTGGCTTGATATCATTTTCCAACGCATTTTCCAGACGTTTGCGTACAATTAGAAGGCCTTCGTTCAAAGACTTACGACGTTCCAAGTGGCCGATGAAACTGGTTGAAATGTGCAGGTGGTGGAGCACGCTAGGCGATATTTCGCCGACCGTGCGCTCTTTAATGGTCAAGTTTTGACTGATGATTTCAAAATCCTCAAAATCATTGGGCACAGGCAAAGTTGGTGAAATTTTAAGATCGACCTGGACGTCAGCATGGCTCAAATCTTCGAGAAATTGCAACTGTTCTTCAAAGTCAACTAAGTTTTTAAAATTTAGGACGGCTAACATAATTTATTCCCCCATTAAGCTTCATTTCATATAGTAATTAATAGCTTTGTGAGCAGTATACCGCATATTTCAAATTAAATAATGTGAAAACATCTTGTGATTGGCGAATGCTTTAGTAAATCCGTGAAAAATGCGCCAAAACATGGTTTAATTTAAGTCTGGGGGAATCAGAAATGAAATTGTATCATGTCAAACTGATTTTAAAAGGCGTCTCAATTTTTGGGATATTACTAACGATATGGGCAGTATTCAAACTTTATCAAATGGGGGCTTTTAGCGATTCGAAAGTCTTGATTAATTTGTTAAAGGGATATGGCATTTGGGCGCCGTTAATCTTTATCTTAATTCAAATTATCCAAGTGGTTATTCCGATTTTACCAGGTGGCGTTTCGCTGGCCGCTGGGGTGGTGATGTTTGGCCCATGGTGGGGATTCTTATACAACTATATCGGAATTGTGCTCGGATCACTCGCGTTATTCTGGCTTGGACGTCGCTTTGGTCATCGGATTATTGATGTTTTTGTTAGTGAGCAGACCTTGCAAAAATACATGCATAAATTAGATTCAAAAGGTTGGCATATCACTTTCGCGTTATTGATTTTTTCACCGATTGCGCCAGACGATACGCTAGTTTTGTTAACGAGTTTAACGAAAATGACGTGGCGTGAATTTACACTAATAATCGTGCTTGGTAAACCAGTGTCAATTTTTGCATATAGTTTAGCGATGCTCTATGGTGCAGATTGGTTAATGCGAATAGTTGGTAGTTAAGGTCAGTAAAACGATTTGAATTGTAAAGAATGTTACGCTAAAATCCTGAACGTTTCACGCACTTAAAGGTTATTACGTTCGTTCGTATGGGGACGAAGAGCCAATTAAATAAGAACTTGTACGAGTTTAAACTGTTACCCCCGTAAAACGATTGTTTTACGGGGGTTTATGTTACATTTCAATGTTTGCTAAATGGTTAAAATTTCTTGATAATAGATAAGTTGAGTTTTTTACTTGGAGGAGATTGTGTCATGACACATCACGAACATGCAGATAGTCAACTAACGACAGGACGCATGGCAGTCGCACTCGTCCCAGCGATGATTCTTTCCGCTGGGTTGACGTCATTAATGGCTGCAAAAGCTTATGAAATTATTCGACTAGCAAACGCTAATGGACAGGTTTTAGAGGAAGAGAGCCGCAAGCATGATTAATCGTATCTTTACGTACTTGAAAGGGGACGTGATGTTTACGGCTAGTCTGGTGCTAGCGGTCGTCACGTCATTTTTTAACACACCTGATTTTGGGGCTGTTAATTGGCATACCATTTTCAGTTTGGCAACGATGATGATTTGGGTTGGCTTGTTGGAACGGGCTGGCGTATTGCACGCTGTGTCAGTTTGGCTGGTTAGTCGTAGCCACCATGCCCGCACGTTGATGACTAGTGTGACATTCTTGTCGTTCTTCGGGGCGATGATTTTGTCAAACGACATTGCGATTCTAACATTGATGCCAATTTATCTACGTTTGGCCAAGGATTTATCAGCAAGATTGAAAGTCATTGGATCAACATTGATTATCATGGCAGCTAACTCGGGTGCCATCCTATTCCCATTTGGAAAGTCTCAGAATTTGTACATGTATGGGTTCTACCACGTTTCCGTGGGTGAATTCTTCAAGTGGTCGGCTAGTTTGACGATCGTTTCATTGATTTTGATGTTTATCATCACACGGTTTGTTCGTGCCACGCCGTTGGATATCAATTTGCGACCAGCGAATAAGGTTGATAATGGTCGATTGGTTTTCTTGGGCATTACGGGATTGATTTTGGTTGCCACCATCTTTGGTTGGACTCCCTTCAATGTTGTTATTCCGCTTATTTTGATTGCTTTTCTGATTTACCGTCATGATATGTTAAAGTTGGTCGATTATGGTCTACTCGCAACGTTCTTATTCTTCTTTATTGCCACGAATAACTTGGCACATATCGAAGCGGTACGTAACTTAATCGGGACGTTGTTTGATACGAAGAGTCACGTACTGTTTGGCACATTCTTCTTGAGTCAATTTATCTCAAATGTGCCATCGACGATTTTGATTTCAACGTTTACTGATCATGCACGTGAATTGTTCATCGGTTCTAATATCGGTGGATTGGGAACGGTTGTTGCGTCAATGGCCAATTTGATTGGTTATCGTGTCTTCCGTCAAATCGAACCAGATTCATCAGTAACGTTTATGAAGTTGTTCATGGTTGTTAACTTCGTTATGGCCGCCATCTTGTTGGTCATCTTCGGGTTGTAATAAAAAATAAAAACTGCTCATTGCATGATTGCGATGAGCAGTTTTTGTTTAGACGGAAACAATTTTGTATAATGGGATTTAGGTAATTGGGATGACAAATCGAGAAGAGTTATTTATGACAGCCTATATGGACGTTGTTAAAAAATTTATACAATTGAATCGACGTGCGGTAACGACGCAGTTTCAAGATTATAAACATGCTGAGGTTGAAATCGTGGTGTTGGTTGGACAATTGGATCAGGCCAATGTAATGGAATTAGCGGAATCGACGGGGATGACGCGTGGCGGTGTGACAAAATTGATGAACAAGCTAGTTGAGAAGGACTTGGTGGCAGCGTTTCAAAAGCCAGCTAATAAGAAAGAACGCTATTTTCGCCTAACGGAATCCGGTGAGGAACTTAACCGGCGTCACGAAACCTTGCATAATGATATTTATGCGCGGGATGAAGCCATTTTTGCAACGCTTTCTGACACCGAATTAAACCAAATGTTGGCCTTTGCGTAGACGCTAACAGACCACTTTGATGAACGATTACAACAAGATAAGGATTAAGAGTCACGGTTCTGATGAGGACCGTGACTTATTTTTTATGTTCTTTTTGTTGACAAGGAAACAAAATTCGGTCGATGACTTAAGAATTTATTATAATGAGGTTTTATACATGACAAATGCAACAGAACTCCCCCGCATGGCTATCCGGATATCGTGGGTACTAGTGCTTGGTGCAATGGACGGTGACAGGGTTTATCCTGGCCATGGGCGCTACGGTCCATTTTTCAAGTTGGTTACTTGATCGTTTTTCAGGCAAGTCAGTTTATTTCTGGTCCAAGGATTTGCGGTTGGGCTATTAATGCCGGTCATGTTTACGCTGCTTGTCGATATCTTCGGTGGCGATAAAATGGGCCGTGTGATGTCAATTGTTGGGTTGCCGATAACACTGGGACCGATGGCTGGGCCAATCATTGGTGGTTTGATCGTCCAGTATGTGTCATGGCGTTAGATGTTCTTTATCAATGTGCCTATTGTATTGCTCGCGGCCTGGGCGTTGCATAAGTTCGTACCAGTGATTGCACCTAAGAATCCAGCAGCTAAGTTCGACGGTGTCGGAGTCACGTTATTAATCGCGGCATCGTCAACGATTGTGTACGGCATTGTGCAAGCCAGTGAAGCTGGTATGTTTATGAACAGTACAACGATGGGCTGGTTGGAATCGGATCACTCTTGGCAGGTGCTTATGTTGTTTATGCGCTACGTAGGCCAAATATCGCAGTAATGCCACTTCGCTTATTCAAGCACCGCAATTTCACAGGCGCGATGATTGCTGATGCTTTGGTAGGTTTCATTACGAGTGGACCAATGATTTTGCTACCACTGTATTTCCAAGACGTTCGTGGCGAAAGTATTGTCCTTGCAGCTGTTGTGCTGATTCCACAAAGCATTGGGATGCTCGTTTCACGTGGAACAATCGGTCATTTGATCGACACGTTGGGTGCCCGCTGGGTGGTATTAATTGGTGCCACAATATCAGTGGCTAGCACATTGCCGTTCGTCTATTTCACGACCCATTCAGCTTATTGGTTAATCGCTGTCGTGGTATTTGTACGCGGTAGCGGTGGTGCTACTGTTAGATCAGCCATCCAAGCTGATGCTTAGGCATTGACCGTGCTGATTCATCACAAGCATCACTGGGCTCAAAGTTGTTTGAGAAAGTTGGTTCGGCCTTTGGCTCAGCTGTTTTAGCGACGGTGATTGCGAGTTATGTGACGGTACATCATTTGACCAAAACGGTACAACTGGTTGGTGCTTATCACGAAGGCTTTTTCTATGCGACTATCTTTGCACTATTGATTATTTTGCCAGCGATGATGCTAACGAATCGCGTGGCAAAGTATTAAAAACAGCCCCAAATCTGACGAATACAGATTTGGGGCTGTTAGTTTTGGAATTTATTCGCTTCTGGCAGGAAGTTCGAGGGATGCTTCAGCTACTACGTGGCCAACTAGATCTTTACGGAGTTCGTTATAGAAAAATCCCGGTTGTAAGTCGAATGTTGTATCCACGGCATAGACCGTCAATGTATAATCGTGAGTCTGGTCAGGAGGCATAGGGCCAACATATGATTGTGTGATTTCAGGATTACCATCTTTCATCACACTGTACATTGAATTTGTACCTGGTACGTACGTGATGTCGGCGTGTGCTAAATTTTCTGGCACATCGCTAATTGGAAGGTTTGCAGCAACCCAATGAATCCATGGGAAACCACCAACTGGAATGGCGTCATAATCGATAACATCAACTGCTAGTGATTGGGCATCGGCAGGAATATCGGTAATCGCAATTGGAAAGTTAACGACTGGCATGTCTTCTTTACGATATTCAGCGGGTGCAAATTTAGCATACTTATCTGGCAACAAACCGTTGTCATCAAAGGAAACAGAGATATTCATAATCATTGTCCTCCAGAGTCTTTTGATGTAAGTGTAGCATACGAATTGTGAATTGCGGGTTGACGCCGATTATATTTTCAATTAAGCTATAATCACATATTAATACGATAACCTATCAAGAGTTCGGTGAGTGATACCACACGATGACCCGACAGCAACCTACAGCGATGCAAGGTGCTCCACTGGTAACGGATAGGTGCTAATGATAACGGCACCTACTGGTTTTGGGTGTCGTTTTTTTATGTAAATTTTTATTGGATGGTATCGAAAAGATGCAAGTTAATGGTGAAGTGACGACGGTGAAGTTGATAATGGCGATTGACCAGATGGGGACAGGCAAACATGGACTATACGGCAGTATTAGCCGAAGTCTATGGGTGAATGAACTATGGGAACGTGCCCACCGTGGTGACCAATTGGCTAGTCATTATGTGGCGACACACGAGCAGACATTTGACCGGTTTGATGAAGCACCACAAGTCTCGGCACTTGAACAGGCAGCACGTGAGTTAACGACTTCTTTAAAGAAATTGGCTGAGTTGCAGGGAAAGGTTGATGCACAACGGCGCTATTTGGAAGAGACGTTTGGTGTCGAGGAGTTACAACAAGCGCTAACTAACAATTAAAGATGATTTGACTAGTCTGGTTGCCTGAGACGATGCCGATTAGTTTTTAGAAGGATCAGACTATTAGATATAGGTTTGATTTTTTGTTTCAACGACAAATAGTTTCGCAAGCTTTGCTTATACTGATGTCATCAAGTAAAGCGAGGTAATAATTATGGATACCGAAGCAGTAGCATTTGTTGGCAATTTAATAACGGGGCCATTTGGTGATGACGACTGGTTTGAGGTAACAGACTATGCGTCATTTTTAACGGATGCAATGGCAACCCGGGCACGATTGATGGTTAATCATCCCAAGGAGACGCTATCGGGTTTGGATATTGTGTTGGTTGGTTACCAAAAACAATTCATGCCAGCGTACGTATCTGTTTTGAAAGCAGCGAGTGCGATTGTCCAGATTGTTGATGATTCAGACAGTGCGTTGTTTAACGATGAAAGGTCCTTTATGGCCGGGAATTCAGCGGCATTAACACTCGCACTGTATTTCTTCAGCTTAGATAAAACGTTCCAACGGGCACAACAATGGCAAGACAAAACAGCTGATACTGAAATTATGCTGTCGGCATATCAAACGCCAGTTAACGTGTTACTGGATGTCGAAGAATGGTGGTTACATCGCTTTTAACGACAAATAGTGTCGCGTGATTTTTGTAGTATATGGTTATACAAGAGGAAAGAGGTCAGATAAGATGGCAAAGAATAATGCAGTCGAAAAGTTGGTTAAGTTAGGTGAATATGAGGCGGAACCCATGGTACCAGGGGCTTGGGTGGCCGTTGTTTGGTAATGATCAAATGGCTGCACTACGCAAGTTGCCAATATTCAATGAATTAATTGCTGATGAAACGCCAACCGTTCAGCAGTTGAATGAGCAGAAGGAAACGGGTATTTTTGGTGCTCGTGAAAAGGCGATTCGCCAAGTGGTTGGGGATGTACCGGTGAATGTTTTAGACCGGTTGGTGCTTATTGAAGAATTAGTCAGTCAAGAGTTTGAGTTATGTAATGAATACATTGGCGCACGTGATGATTATGAAGATGATGAAGATGTGCAAGAAATTCTGGATAAATTGGCGATCATCATGAAGCAACGTATGGAGTTAACGATTTAAAGGTACAACGCCTAAGCAAAAACACCCGCCAAGAATGACGGGTGTTTCGCTAGTTTTGATATTGGGTGAGCATTTGATTGATTTCTTGCATCACCGCGTCACGTAACGATGGTGGTGAGACCACTGTTACGCGGGCGCCTTGGCTGAGATCCCACATTTTAAAGCCGGCATCAGTCACTGCAGGAATGCGAATTCGAGTGGGGATATCTGTGGTTCCTTCACGTTTAATTTTGGCGTTCGGGAACTTATCTAGAGCGGCCGATACTAACCCAATGTAGTCGAATTCGACTTGAATCGGCTTGCCGATTTGCATGAGGTTGTTCGTTTGACTAATAGCGCCTTCTTCGAGACGTTCGCCATATGGATAAGCAATATGGTGACTTTCTGGCTCAATGCTATCAAAGCGATCGGGACGATAGTAAGCGTCACGTTCAGCGTGGTGCTCCGTTGCTTAAAATGGGATGATGACATAGAAATAGTACGTATCAAACAGCAAACCGGTAGGGAGTCCGAATAATTTCTTCTCCCCACCTTGTGCATTGGTATAGGTAAACGCAATCGTTTGTTTGGTGTCGATATAACCGCTAATGGCACAGATTAATTTGGTCAAATCTTTATAATGGGCGACCGGTGTGTACGCGAGCTGTTCATTGCGTAATGTAGTGTGGATTTGATCGGCTTCGTCGGTGCTCATCATGCCAAGAATGATGGCTATGAGTTGTTCCATCTCATCCGTATTGAATGCGCGACTGGCTAGAACAAGCTTTGCTAGCGTGAGCGCTGCTGGGCTGTCAAAAGTGTTTTTGCGGGTGATTGCGATGGATTTTATTTTTGATCGGCTACTAATTCGGCCGGGTAATGCACAGTGCCAAGTGCTTCTCGAATGTTACTGATATCGCGTTGCACTGATCGGATGCTGACGTCATTTTCAATTGCCCATTGTTCGGGAATTACATCTTCACCGGACATTAATTTTAGAGTGAGATGAAGGGGTCGACTGATGTTATTTTTACTCATTGGATTATGATCCTTTTTATTGGATTTATATTTGTACAGGGTGCTTTATTTTAGACGATATGCACACCGTAAATAGAACTGGCTGTTTATGGGGCGTGCGCGTAATTCCTGTATGATAGTAGATTGACTTTGTAATGAATTGTGTAGTTATCTTTTGATGATGGGAGAGGCTTTTGTGGCATATTTATTCATGATGATATTGTTTTTATATATTGGGAATAAACAAAAGGGTTATATTGCGGGTGCGTTTTACATTATATCCTTAGTGGCTTTTGTCAAGGGGTTTACAATTCATCCGATGCTGTTTGGAATTATTACAGCTGTTTTTGTGGTATTAATTATCATTGGTATGAATGATGGTGAAGCAAAAAGAAAAAAAGAATTTAACCCGGATTATTCATGCACTAAATTTTTAACCACAGCTAAATCAGTAAAATACGA
>NZ_SDGK01000033.1 GCF_004521965.1 Weissella cibaria
GGCGGGTGTGGCGTAGTCACGCCACACCCACCATGCCTCGACGCAAACACCAAAGTATACGTTATTTTTGTTCAGTAAAACCTAATTTTGCGTTATAATGATACCTCAGAAAGGGAGGTGTTTAACTTGGCTAGTTTATTAGATTTAGTTGATGATCTTGATGGTGTTGGCCCTAAGCGGGTCCAAGCGCTTAATAAACTGGGTATCTACACAATCGATGACTTACTTGGCTACTATCCAATGCGCTATAACGACTTAGCGATGAAAACGCCTGCTGAAACGCAAGATGGTGAGAAGGTAACGTTTAAAGGCGTTATCACGTCACCACCCGTGGTTAATCGCTTCGGGTATAAGAAAACACGGACTAGCTTCCGGTTGACAGTGGAACATGACACGATCATGGTGTCATTTTTTAATCAACCATGGGTAGGGAAAAACTTAGAGCTTGGTCAGGAAGTGGCCGTCCATGGTACCTACGACAAGACGCGACAAGGACTGTCTGGTATTAAGTTAATGTCGAGAAATGGCGATGATGAAATGGAAGCAGTTTATCCATCTTCGAAAGAAATCAAAGCAAAGACTATTAAAGATTTAATTATTCAAGCTCTAAGCAAGTATGGCGAATTGTTGCGGACAGATATCGTGCCTGCGTATTTACGAACACGATATAAGTTGATGAACCACCACGATACGGTCTTTGGTATGCACGCGCCAACGGATGGTCAAGTTGCGACCAAAGCACGGCGTAGCGCTTCGTTTGAGGAGTTTTTCGTTTTTCAAATGCGTCTGCAGGTGATTAAGTCAATGGATCGTGATAACCGTGGCCGGTCAATTAATTTCAACAATGATGAATTAAGGGCATTTATTGCCAAATTGCCGTTTGAACTCACGGATGCGCAAAAACGAGTCGTGAATGAAATTGTGCGTGACATGCGACGCCGAATTCATATGAATCGTCTTTTACAAGGAGACGTGGGGTCCGGAAAAACAGTTGTGGCTGTGTTGGCGATGTACGCCGCAATTACCGCTGGGATGCAGGCAACTTTAATGGCGCCAACTGAAATTTTGGCCCAGCAACACGCTAAAACGATTGGTAACTTTTTTGATCCAGATAAAGTGCGAGTTGAGTTGTTAACGGGGTCAACAAAAACGGGGGCCCGACGCCAAATTTTGGAAGATGTGGCAAATGGTGAAGTGGATATTTTGATTGGAACGCACGCGTTGATTCAACCTGATATTGCTTTCCGTAATCTAGGGTTAGCGGTTATTGATGAGCAGCATCGCTTTGGTGTGCAACAGCGGGCAACACTCCGCGAAATCGGCATGAATCCGGATATCTTAGCGATGACAGCTACACCAATTCCACGAACGTTAGCCATTACCGCGTATGGCGAAATGGATGTGTCGATTATTGATCAATTACCAGCTGGTCGCAAACAAATTAAGACATATTGGTTGCGTAGTAATGAGATGGAAAAAACAATCGCCTTTATTAGGTCTCAACTCCAGGAAGGCGCTCAGGCATACGTTGTGACACCGTTGATTGAAGAGTCCGAAACACTTGATGTTCAAAATGCCGAAGCTGTGTATACGGAGCTATCGGAGTATTTTGCGCCTACTTATCGTGTCGGCTTACTACATGGACGGCTATCGAATCAAGAAAAAGAAGACGTTATGGCGGCTTTTAAGGCAAATGAGTTCCAAGTGTTAGTTTCTACCACGGTAATTGAAGTCGGTGTGGATGTGCCAAATTCGACGGTCATGCTCATTTTGGATGCGGATCGTTTTGGACTATCACAACTACACCAATTACGTGGTCGTGTTGGTCGAGGTAGTCGCCAATCATATACCTTCCTAATTAGCGATCCAAAGACGCAATACGGTATTGATCGCATGGAAGCAATGGTTGCCACGACGGACGGATTTGTCTTAGCACAAAAGGATTTGGAGTTGCGTGGTGCCGGTGATATCTTAGGTAATCGTCAATCTGGTGTGCCAGAGTTCCGCGTCGGGGACCCAATTGCGGATTTGGCGATGATGACGGTAGCACAAGAAGAAGCCATTGAAATTGTGGCAAAACCAGATTGGGACAAAGACCCTGAGCTGGTACCGCTGGCAGATATGTTGTCAGAAACCATGGCTCGTTATCGTAATTTTGATTAAAAAATTGGTGCCTTTTACTTTTACCCAGTCCTAAAAGTATGTTAGATTTGTTCTAGCATTTATTTAAGTTATTTTTTGAATCCAAGAGGAAATGTAATTATGTTTAAGATTGCCATTGATGCAATGGGAGGGGATAACGCCCCAGAAGCAATCGTTGCTGGTGTTGAACTAGCGCGTGACCAAATGCCTGATACGGAGTTTTTGCTGTTTGGTCAATTGGACAAGGTGAAGCCTTTCGTTAAGAATGAAGAGCGTTTGACTTTGGTACAAGCAGATGAAGTCATTGCGATGGCCGATGAGCCAGTGAAGTCAATTCGGCGCAAGAAGCAAAGCTCGTTAGTTTTGGCCGCACAAGCGGTTAAGAACGGTGATGCGGATGCAATTTTCTCGGCTGGTAACACGGGGGCTTTGTTGGCCGCTGGTATCTTCATTGTTGGTCGTATCAAGGGAATTGATCGTCCAGCTTTGATGACGGCGTTGCCAGCATTTGATGGTCCGCACGATGCTTTCGTGATGATGGATATGGGTGCTAATGCGGAAAACCGTCCTGTACACTTGTACCAATATGGTATTTTGGGTTCATTCTACGCACACGAGATTTTGGGTTACGATGCCCCACGTGTTGGATTGTTGAACAACGGAACTGAAGAAGACAAAGGGGACCAAGTCCACAAGGAAGCACATCAATTGTTGCGTTACGGTTCAGACCACAATTTGTTGAACTTCGTAGGCAACGTTGAAGCACGTGATGTTTTGCAAGGACCTGCTGACGTTGTGATTGCCGATGGCTTCTCAGGTAATGCCACGTTGAAGTCAATTGAAGGAACGGCCTTGTCGTTGTTGAAGTTGCTTAAGGATACCATTATGAGTGGTAGTCTTAAGACGAAGATGGCTGGTGCGATGTTGAAGCCTGCGTTGAAGGGCGTGCAAGCAAAATTGGACTACTCACAGCACGGTGGCGCCGTTGTTATAGGGGTTAACGCACCGGTTGTTAAGACGCACGGTTCTGCTGGACCAGATGCAGTTGCGAACACGATGAAGCAAATTCACACGATGCTAGAAGCTGATTTGGTGGCCAAGGTGCAAGCGTTTGTTGCCGATCACAAGGAAGATTTGGCAGCGCGACCAGAGAATGATGTGGACGGCGCCGCTGAATAGCGTTAAACTAGGTAGAGTTAAATATTCGAATAGGAAACGGAATCATGGAACGACAGGAAATCTTAAACAAGGTCATTGAACTAGTTGTAGACCACTTTGAGTTGGACCCAGCTAAGGTGACTGGTGAATTAAACTTTTTGACAGACATCGATGCTGATTCAATTGATTTTGTTGAATTGGTATTGGAGATGGAAGATGAATTTGGCGCAGAAATCTCTGACGAAGACGCTGAAAAGTTGATTACCATCAACGACACGGTAGATTATATTGCCGCACACGTTTAACTAATAGTTAAAAATCAATCATAAATCCCAGTAATCTAGCTCAACGTGGGTTAGTAGTGCTGGGATTTTTGTGTGTTGGGAAAATTTGCGTACGCTGGTTAACAAACTCTGAAGACCCTTAATATAACACGGTTTTCTCTGGTATAATTAAACAGTATATCTAGAAAGGAAGTCTTATGTTTAAACAACTACAAGCAGAACTTGCATCAGCCTATAATATCCACTTTAACGATGTGTCATTGTTGGAGGAGGCATTAACGCAAGCCAATTATATTAATGAACATCCAAACTACACGGGAAATGATTACCAACGTCTTGAATTTTTAGGTGACGCCGTGATGCAACAATCAACCGCTGTCTATCTATTTAAGCGTTACCCAGAGTGGGATGAAGGTCGATTGACAGAGTTGCGGATTTCGATGGTCCAAACCCGGGCGTTTGCAGCTTTGTCACGTGAGTTGCATCTCGATCAATATGTGCAATTGGGCCGTGGTGAGGAATTATCGGGCGCCCGTAATCGTGATTCTTTGTTAGAAGACTTATGGGAAGCATTTATCGGTGCGCTATTCTTGGATCAAGGTCAAGATGCCGTGATGCACTTCCTAGGTGAAATCATGTTTAACAAGATTGATAAAGGATTCTACGATCGTTTCGTGGATTACAAATCGAAATTGCAGGAGCATTTGCAACGTCATGGTAGTGTCAAAATTACGTACACTAAGTTAGGCGAACGACCTGTAGAAAATAATGAACAAATTTTTACGGTGCAGGTTTCCGTGAATGATCAAGTATTGGCAACAGGCGAAGGAAAATCAACGAAGGAAGCAGAAAAGGTCGCTGCACGGGCAGCGTACCAAACATTGACGAAAAACTAGGGAATTGGTATGAAACTAAAAACATTGGAGATTAGCGGCTTTAAGTCATTTGCTGATCGCACCAAGATAGAATTTATGCCAGGTATCACTGGAGTTGTAGGACCAAATGGTTCCGGTAAATCAAATATTATCGAAGCCGTTCGCTGGGTAATGGGTGAGCAGTCCGCCAGGGGACTACGTGGTGACAAAATGTCGGACGTGATTTTCGGTGGGACATCACAACGTGCGCCGTTGAATCGCGCCGAAGTTTCAATCACGTTCGATAATACCGATCGTTATTTGAATTCTGACTACTCTGAAATTCGGATTACGCGTGCACTATATCGAAATGGTGATTCAAAGTACCAAATTAATGGGACAACGGTTCGCTTAAAAGATATTCACGAATTATTTATGGATTCCGGGTTGGGACGCGAAAGCTTTTCAATCATTTCACAAGGACGTGTTGAAAGTATTTTCAGTACGAAGCCAGAAGAACGTCGGTCAATCATTGAAGATGTGGCTGGAGTTTATAAGTATAAGCAAAACAAAGACAAGGCTGAAAAAGAGTTGACTGGTGTGCAGGATAACTTAAACCGGGTGCAAGATATTTTGTATGAGTTGGAAAAACGGGTGGCCCCATTGGCTGAGCAATCAGCAAAGGCGCAAACGTATTTGACAACAAAAGTACGGTTTGACCAGTTAGATCAGTCACGCTTAGTGTTAGAATTAACGGACTGGTACACTGAGCAAGCAGACATCAAGGCCCAATTAAGTCTGGCTGAAGATGAGAACGACACACATGCGGAATCGGTTAAAGCGCATACTGACGCGTTAGCAGCGATGAAGCAAGCTCGGACGGAAGCTGAAGACAGGCAGCAACGAGCACAAGCTGAATTATTGCGATTGACGACTCGTGCGGAACAATTGGTCGGAGAACAAAAATTGCAGGCAGAGCGTTCCAGTAATCGGTCAAACGTAACCCGAGAACTCGAGACGCAACTGGCTCGGGTTGAAACTCGTTTGACGGAACTGCGTGCAACGGAGGCAAACCGCCAAGACACAATGACGGCGGAGACCGAACAGGTAATAAAGCTAAAAGCAAATATTGCGACATTACAGGCGTCACACCCCCGCCAACAGTTGACTCAGGTAACAGCGGACATTGAACAACTACGGGTAACTCTAGTTGAGACGATGCAATTGTTAACGACTGCTAAAAATCAACAGCAATTCTTAGCCCAAGAAAATGAGCGGAATGACGCTGAAAGTGAGCGATTGACGCAACGTCAGAATCAATTGACGATGCAAATGACCAATGCTGAAGCCTCGGTCGCAACCGCACAAACCAACGTAGCTGAAACGACGGCAACTTTGGCTAGTGCACAAGCTGAGTTTACGCGCTTGCAGCAGTTGGGCAAACAGTTAGAGGAACAAAGTCAAGCACGCCGCCAAGAGTGGTTTAGCAAGATGGAAGAGGATCAACGTCTGTCAACGCGTTTACAGTCGTTGAGTCGTCTGTCTGAAAATTATGAGGGCTATTTCCAAGGAGTACGTAACCTCATGAAGGCCAGAGAAAATTTTCCAGGCATTCACGGTGTGCTGGCTGAGTTAATTTCAGTTGCGTCAACACATCAAACAGCTATCGAAACGGCGTTGGGTGGTGCTTTACAAAACGTGGTTGTCGCGGATGAACAGGTTGGTAAGACGGCAATTAGTTATTTGACGCAGCATCGTTTGGGACGTGTGACATTTTTGCCATTAACAACAATTCGCAAACGGGAGTTGCAACCGGCACAAATTCAGGCTACCCAGGGACAAGCTGGCTTTGTTGGTGTAGCAGCAGATTTAGTGAAGACAGATAGTGCGTATCGCCCCGTCGTACAAAGTTTGCTTGGGACAACTGTCATTATCACAAACATGGACGCGGCTGTATCTATGGCTCGATCCTTACAACATCGCGTACGGATTGTGACCCTTGATGGACAAGTCATGAATGTAGGTGGGTCAATGACCGGTGGTGCCAGTCGTAATCAAGGCAATGGTTTGTTGTCACAGCAAAGTGAAGTGGAATCATTGACGGAACAGGTTGCGACGTTGCACGCGCAAACGGAACAGTTGGAACGACAGGTTCGTGAGTTAGATGACGAACTGAAATCAACAACGACGGCATTTGGTGAGGCGCAAGCTCAGGTGTTGGTGGCTAACGAAGCGGCACAAACGGCGACGGCACAATTACAGGTGGCTGAGGAACGCTTGGCCCAAGTGCAAAAAGAGAAGTCGGCCTTAACGTATGAATTTAGCGTGTCATCGTCGGGTACGGTTGACCATGCGTTATTGGTGGCTGACAATCAACACGACATTGCAGATCTATCTGAGCAACAAGCAACACAACAAATACAGTTAACGAGCTTGTTGGCTGAGCAGTCGGTATTGAGTGACAATATGGCGACAGTTGATCAAGAATTAACGACCTTGCAAGCGCAACTCGCCACGGCCCAAGCTAACGTGCAAGCGGCTTCTGTTCGTCACGAAGATGTTGTGGAACAAATTCAAGCTGAAGAACAGCGCTTGGCAGCTTATCAGCAGCAGATGGCCGATTTGACGGCAGACCATGGTGATGTCCAACAACGACTGGCTAACGACTTGACCGGTACGTTGGCGGATAAGGGAGCTACCGAACACGAGTTGACAGATTTTGCAACTGAGTTAGATGAATTGCGTCAAGAAATCGCCTTAGCAGAAGGCGAGCTTGTGCAAGCGCAAGAAGCACAAACGGAAGCGATGACAAACTTGAGCCGTTTGAGCGGACGGCAGGGTGAATTGCGTAGTGCGATTCAAGCCGGTGAACGGACCTTGGAAGAAACGTACGATACGTCATTCGAATACGCCAAGTCGCAGCTGCTGGTCATGCCGATTGCAGATATCCGTACGGAATTACAGACGTTGAAGGTGACTTTGTCAGAAATTGGCAACGTTAATTTAACGGCTATTGACGAATATGCGGAAGTGAAAGAGCGTTTTGATTTCTTGACCCAGCAGCAAGATGACTTGGTTGCGGCCCGTGATAACTTGCACCAAACGATGTCGGAAATGGATGAAGAAGTCGAAAATCGCTTCAAGGAAACGTTTGACGCTGTGGCAGAACATTTTGCTTGCATTTTCGTTAAGATGTTTGGGGGCGGTCAGGCGAAGTTAGAACTGACGGATCCGACGAATTTGCTAACAACTGGAGTTGATATCAAGGCCCAGCCACCTGGCAAAAAATTCCAACAAATGAGTTTGTTGTCGGGTGGTGAAAAGGCGCTGACAGCAATCAGCTTGCTGTTTGCTATTTTGGAGGTCCGGCCCGTACCGTTTGCGGTACTTGATGAGACTGAAGCAGCGTTGGATGAAGCTAATGTTGATCGATTCTCACATTATTTGCATGATGTGAATGATCGGACACAGTTTATTGTGATTACGCACCGTAAGGGAACGATGGCAAATGCCGACGTTCTGTATGGGGTGACAATGCAAGAACCAGGTGTTTCAACGATGGTTTCAGTAAACTTGATGGCACTCGATGAGATGACATCAGAAAATTAAAGGGGGGAAAACAATGGGATTGTTTGATTTTTTTAAGAAAAAGCCAGCGACGCCAAAGGTTGTTGTGGAAGTACTTTACCCACAGACATGGGAGAATGGTGAGGTGCCTGTTGAACCAACGGCACTCGCCGCGGAAGTGTTACAACCAACACCTGGCCAGGCAGTTGAAATTCAAGTACCAAGCCATGTCGCAGTCGAAGAAGACGTTGCAACGGTTGCTGAGACTGCAGAAACAGAAACAGCGGTAACATCAGAGACTAACTTGGATGAAGGCTTGACGAAAACACGGAAGACGTGGTCTGAACGTTGGAATGCGTTTATGGCGAACTTCCGATCGGTTGATGAGGATTTCTTTGAAGAACTTGAAGAAACGCTTATCGGGGCTGATGTTGGCGCGCAGACAGCGTTACAATTAACGGATGAGTTGCGCAATGAAGTTAAACTACAAAATGCGAAAAGCAAGGCCGATATTTCGCGCGTCATTATTGATAAGCTAGTTGAACACTACCGTAGCCAAGGGGTTAACGAAGATGCGTCAATGCATTTTGCACCTGACGGACCAACTGTGATTTTGTTTGTTGGGGTTAACGGGGTTGGTAAGACAACGACAATCGGTAAGATGTCAGCACGATATAAAGCTGAAGGTAAGAAGGTTGTGCTAGCGGCGGCGGATACGTTCCGTGCCGGTGCTACGCAACAATTGCAAGCTTGGGGTGGACGCAATGGTATTCCGGTTGTGGCTGGCGCCGCTAACGCTGACCCAGCATCTGTGGTCTATGACGGTGTGAAGACGGCGATTGAAACCAACGCTGATATTCTCTTCGTCGATACGGCGGGCCGTTTGCAAAATAATGTTAATTTGATGCAAGAATTGGCAAAGATGAAACGCATTATTACGCGTGAGTTGCCAAACGAACCGCAAGAAGTCTTATTGGCTTTGGATGCAACCACTGGGCAGAACGCGCTCCAACAAGCACATCTGTTTAAGGACTCAACAGATGTAACGGGAATTGTTTTGACGAAACTTGACGGAACTGCCAAGGGTGGTATTATCTTGCCAATTCGTAACGAACTACACTTGCCAGTTAAGTGGGTTGGTTTGGGTGAACAAGTTGGTGACTTACAGCCATTTGATGCGGATGATTTTGCCAAGAGTTTGTTTGGTAGCTTATTGATTGGAGATGACAAGTAATGGAATTAGAGAAAAACACGCGCTTGAATGCCTTGTTTGATTTCTATCAACCGTTACTGACGTCAAAGCAAAATGATTACTTGCAACTGTACTACGCGGATGATTACTCACTTGGCGAAATTGCCGAAGAATTTGAGGTATCACGGCAAGCCGTGTATGATAATTTAAAGCGTAGTACCCAATTATTGGAAGATTACGAAGCAAAACTCCATTTGTTTGCAGATTATTTGCAACGACAAAGTGTGGCAGCACAATTAAATGATTATATTCAAGAAAAGTATCCCAATGACGCTGAGTTAACGCGATTAGCTGAACGTCTGGTGACATTAGAAGAGGAGTAAAGCATGGCCTTTGAAGGTTTGACTGAACGATTGCAAAACGCACTGAGCGGATTGCGTCGTAAGGGGAAGGTGACAGATGCGGACTTACGCGAGACGATGCGTGAGATTCGTTTGGCATTGTTGGAAGCCGACGTTAACTTTACGGTTGTTAAGGACTTTGTCCGTAACGTCCGTGAAAAGGCGGCTGGTGCCAAGGTATTGGAAGGATTGAATCCTGCCCAACAAATCGTTTCAATCGTTAACGATGAATTGACGGCGATGATGGGTGAGTCAGAGGTGCCTTTAAACGTTTCTGACAAGATTCCAACGGTTATCATGATGGTTGGTCTACAAGGTGCTGGTAAGACAACGACGGCTGGTAAGTTGGCCTTGAAGTTGAAGTCTGAGCAGAACGCACGACCATTGATGATTGCGGCCGACGTTTATCGGCCAGCTGCCATTGATCAATTGAAGACATTGGGTGAGCAAATTGATGTGCCGGTCTTTGAGATGGGAACTGATGCAGACCCACGTGATATTGTTCGCCAAGGGTTGGCTAAGGCAGCGGAATTGAAGTCAGACTATGTCTTCATTGACGCGGCTGGTCGTTTGCAAATTGACGAAGCTTTGATGCAAGAATTGGCTGATGTTAAGGAAATTGCGCAACCAGATGAAATTCTACTGGTTGTCGATGCCATGACTGGACAAAATGCGGTTGAAACGGCTGAAGGCTTTAATGAACGATTAGACGTTACCGGTGTCGTCCTAACCAAGTTGGATGGTGATACCCGTGGTGGAGCGGCCTTGTCAATTCGTGCCGTAACAGGGAAGCCAATCAAGTTCGTCGGACAAGGTGAAAAGATGACGGATTTGGATATTTTCTATCCAGACCGTATGGCTAGCCGTATCTTGGGTATGGGTGACTTGCTAACGTTGATCGAGAAGGCTCAAAAGGACTTTGATGAGAAGGATGCTGCTGAGACGATGGAAAAGATGAAGTCAAACACTTTTGACTTCAATGACTTCATTGATCAAATGGACCAAGTGCAAAACATGGGCCCAATTGAAGATTTGTTGAAGATGATTCCGGGAATGGCAAATAATCCAGCGTTGGCTAACGTTAAGGTTGACCCAAAGGATATGGCGCATTTGAAGGCCATTGTGATGTCAATGACGCCGGCCGAACGTGAAAACCCAGATTTGCTGAATCCGTCACGCCGTCGACGTTTGGCAGCGGGTGCCGGACGTCCAATTGTCGAAGTTAACCGCATGATTAAGCAATTCAATGAGATGAAGAAGATGATGAGCGGCATGATGAATGGTAACATGGGCGGTATGGAACAAATGATGAATGCGATGGGCGGTGGTAACATGCCTGGAATGCCTGGCGGCTTCCCTGGAATGGGTGGCGGTATTAAGGGCAAGATGGCTAACATGGCGATGAAGCAAATGGCTCGCAAGATTCAAAAAAATAAGAAGAAGCGTCGTTAAAATTATGGGTCGTTATTTACTAGATGATAAGACAAAGGCTATGAACGTTAGGTACCAGTCAGAGAAGAAGGGGGCCGTTTCAAAGGCTGATAAGGTTGCAATGCTCCGTGAACAAATGTTAGCGAAGCGTAAGCAAAAATAAACGTTAAAAACGTCATTCGATCGTGGGTGGCGTTTTTAATTCACAGATTTTTAACAGATTCCTCAAGAGAACCTGCCATACTATAACTATCGATCACCTGCTAGCATCAAAACAAGCCTGTGCACGAGGGCGTTTCACTTGTTGTGATCACAATATGCAAGGAGCCTGAATAGTCGCGACGGTGACTTGTTCGGGCTCTTTGTCTATAAGAGGAACTCATTTGCTGTTGGAAAACGTTGGTACGAACAGTGGGTGAGTTCTTTTCTGTAAGCGTTTTCGAAACTTCAAATATTCTTGGCGTGACCTTAATTTTTGTTTAAAGTAATATTAGATAACTTGTTGTAAACTAAACGTAACAATAAGAAAAGGACACATTTAAGTAGGATATGACGTATGGAATCACGAGTAACGAGAATGAAGCGAACACGCATTACGGTAAAGTTGTGGGTATTGGTTTTTGGGTTGCTTTTGTTAGCAGGTTTAGTTGCGGCGTTGGAGACGACGGCTAATGCCGAACAGGCGATCACACAACGGGATACGCATATCACCACGACTGTGACGACAACGAAGGTTACTGCGGAACCAGTTGTAGCTGAGTAAGACGTAGGCAGGCGCTTAATGAGACAACGACATAAGCGGATACTGACTTTTACCGGTTTTGGTTTTATTATTGGTCTATTAGGTTTGGCACTGATGATGCAAGTTTGGACACATCAGCGTCAAGTTGAAGATGCGGCAGTTGCCCGATCACTATCGGTTGCCAAAGAAATTTCAGCATCGCGTACAGAGTCCGAACTGGCTCGTCAGCACGCCAAAAGCTAAACTGCGCAATCAGCCACGATGAGTCAAGTCAGTAAGATGACGGCTGATCCGGCAATTACCCATTTAACGGTTGAAGAGCGTATGGCTTTGATTAGGTTAGCGAGTGATATCGAATTACCAATCGGTCAATCCCTAACTATACGGGGGCAGGGAAATGGTGATACCGATGTTATGATTGCATCCACGGATGAAGTGTTAGCAGTCGTGTCTATTATTTCCGGTTACGATCGACTAGTTTATAATCCAATCACAAAAGAAACGACTAAATTCAATGTTGGTCAGGCCTACCAAGACTTACATCAAACGATCGCCTGCAAACAGTTATGTGAACGAATTAAACTAACTAAGCAAAACCAGAATTCGTTATTCTGGTTTTACTTTTGTTAGGAATGCGCTAAAATATAAACTTACGTGAGTGATAATATACCAGAACAGCTCTAAAAACGTTGCATTTGAATAATTTTCAACGTGTAAAGGAAAAACACTTTACAGGCAGTTGGTTATTTGGTATATTATTACTTGTAGAAAAACAACTGGAGGAAAATAAACATGGCTGTTAAGATTCGTTTGAAGCGCATGGGTTCAAAGAAGCGCCCATTCTACCGTGTGGTAGTTGCTGACTCACGTTCACCACGTGATGGTCGATTCATCGAAACTGTTGGTACGTACAACCCATTGGTTGAGCCTGCCGAAGTTAAGTTGAACGAAGAATTGGTATTGTCATGGTTGAACAACGGTGCTCAACCATCAGATACTGTTAAGAACTTGTTGTCTAACGCAGGCATCATGAAGAAGTTCCACGAAGCTAAGTTCTCAAAGTGATTTGGGGTTTGCTACATAGGCATTTATAAGGGTTTTGGTCAAATTTGGTCACTCAAACAATTATTCATTGTCTAGGACATGAAGAGTTAGCTCATCTTGAGCTAGCTCTTTTTCTTTTAGCATGTGAGCGTATACCTGCAGTGTGATAATAACATTTACGTGACCAACGCGCTTGCTAACATAGTCAATATCAACACCGTTATGGAGTAGTTACGATACGTGTGAGTGGCGTAAGCCGTGGAAGTGGGTAGGTTGAATATCGGCTTCACGTACCAAGTCTTGCATGTCTAGGCTGACACGACCTGTATTCATTTTATTTTCAATTAGGTTGTCTTAGTTGTTTTAAAAAAGTTGCTTGAAACAGCTGACAAACGCTTAGAAAGAGCGATCGTACGAACAGACGATTTTGTCTTTGGGTCAGTTACCTTGTGTGTAGATGATGAATAGGCCTTGTTGATTGTTATATGGTTATTTGTGATGTCTTTCTAGTGCTACTAATGCCATGAGGTAAAAAGGACGTGCTTGCATTTCATCTATCTTTGAGTACAAAAAGTCTTGAAGTTTTGTAAAATCAGCTGCATTTAAAAAAGTTATTACCTTTGGTTCAAAGTCAAATAGTACTGATAACCGGTAAAATTTAATATTTTGAACCTTGCTTAGGTAGCTGACTTCACATTGCTGAGATCAGCTGCCTTTTGCTTATAGTTCATTGAGTAGAAACTATTCTTGCATGAGATAAGAATACGTAGACGAAAGTTTTTGAAACTACGGAACCCGTATGCCGTG
>NZ_SDGK01000034.1 GCF_004521965.1 Weissella cibaria
CGGATGAAAATAAAGTAGCTATGTGGCTAACCCAAGGACAAGTTCCATCATATCGAGCAATCAATCGTTTTAGAGTTGATGGTCGTATGGAACAAATTATCTTAGAGATGTTTACAAAGTTGCGTGAGCAATTAGTCGCCGCAGGCGCCATTGATGATGTCGTGTTTATCGATGGGACGAAGATTCTGGCTAACGCTAACAAATACTCGTTTGTTTGGCGTAGAAACACCATTCGCTTCAGCGAACTGAACAAAGCCAAAGCAGTTTCGCTTCTCGAAGAAATCAAAGCATCACAAGCGGACTTCTTTCATGAAGAAACCGAATTGTTGTTTGATGATATGGATGATGTTATTGTATGCTTAGAGATGCACATTGATGAGCTAGACCGAGCTGTGGAAGAAACCAAAAAGGTATCACCAAATCCAGCTAAACAAAAACGACGCACTGTGAAGTCTCAAACTCGCAAGCTGAAAGAAATTCGTGATAAGAATGTGCAATACGAAAATCAAATGGTTACGTTCGGTAACCGTAACAGCTATTCTAAAACAGATACCGACGACACGTTTATGCGTGTAAAGGAAGACCCAATGATGAATGGCCAGCTCAAGCCGGCCTACAATGTACAAGCTGCCGTCAGCAATCAACTGGTTA
>NZ_SDGK01000004.1 GCF_004521965.1 Weissella cibaria
GCTTCGGGGAGCTGTAAGTAAGCTTTGATCCGGAGATTTCCGAATGGGGGAACCCAACTTGTTTTGCAAGTTATCACCTAATGAATATATAGTTAGGTTGAAGGTAGACGTTGTGAACTGAAACATCTCATTAGCAACAGGAATAGAAAGAAAAATCGATACCGTCAGTAGCGGCGAGCGAAATCGGTAGAGCCCAAACCAAAGTGCTTGCACTTTGGGGTTGTAGGACTGACATTGTGGAGTTACAAAGTTAGCGTTTAGCAGAATCAGCTGGGAAGCTGAGCGAGACAGGGTGATAGCCCCGTATGCGAAAAATGTTGACCTCCCGTCAGGATCCTGAGTACGGCCGGACACGTGAAATCCGGTCGGAATCCGCGAGGACCATCTCGCAAGGCTAAATACTCCCTAGTGACCGATAGTGAACCAGTACCGTGAGGGAAAGGTGAAAAGCACCCCGGAAGGGGAGTGAAAAAGTTCCTGAAACCATGTGCCTACAAGAAGTTAGAGCCCGTTAATGGGTGATAGCGTGCCTTTTGTAGAATGAACCGGCGAGTTACGATAACGTGCAAGGTTAAGGTGGAAAGACCGGAGCCGTAGCGAAAGCGAGTCTGAAATGGGCGAATTAGTACGTTGTTGTAGACCCGAAACCAGGTGACCTACCCATGTCCAGGGTGAAGGTGCGGTAAAACGCACTGGAGGCCCGAACCCGTGCATGTTGAAAAATGCTGGGATGAGGTGTGGGTAGCGGTGAAATTCCAATCGAACTTGGAGATAGCTGGTTCTCTCCGAAATAGCTTTAGGGCTAGCCTCGGAATGTAGCGTGTTGGAGGTAGAGCACTGTTTTGGTGCGGGGCCCATCTCGGGTTACCAAATTAAGATAAACTCCGAATGCCAATCACGTATGTCCGGGAGTCAGACAGTGAGTGATAAGATCCATTGTCGAAAGGGGAACAGCCCAGATCGTCAGTTAAGGTCCCTAAGTGTGTGTTAAGTGGAAAAGGATGTGGAGTTGCATAGACAACTAGGATGTTGGCTCAGAAGCAGCCACCATTTAAAGAGTGCGTAATAGCTCACTAGTCGAGTGATTCTGCGCCGAAAATGTACCGGGGCTAAACACACCACCGAAACTACGGGTGCCACGTAAGTGGCGCGATAGGAGAGCGTTCTAAGGGCGATGAAGTCAGACCGTGAGGACTGGTGGAGCGCTTAGAAGTGAGAATGCCGGTATGAGTAGCGAAAGACAGGTGAGAATCCTGTCCACCGTATGACTAAGGTTTCCTGGGGAAGGCTCGTCCTCCCAGGGTTAGTCGGGACCTAAGGCGAGGCCGAAAGGCGTAGTCGATGGATAACAGGTTGAGATTCCTGTACCAGGTGAACATGTTTGAACGATGGAGGGACGCAGAAGGCTAACGGATCCCAGCTGCTGGATATGCTGGGTTAAATAATAAGTCTTAGATCGAGTTAAATGCTTTATCTTTTAAGGACAAGTTATGATGAGGACCGAAATAAAGTAGGGAAGTCCGTGATGTCACGCTGCCGAGAAAAGCTTCTAGTTAGTGTTTACCTGCCCGTACCGCAAACCGACACAGGTAGTCGAGGAGAGCATCCTAAGGTGAGCGAGTGAACTCTCGTTAAGGAACTCGGCAAAATGACCCCGTAACTTCGGGAGAAGGGGTGCTCAGCGAAAGCTGAGCCGCAGTGAATAGGCCCAGGCGACTGTTTATCAAAAACACAGGTTTCTGCAAAATCGTAAGATGACGTATAGGGGCTGACGCCTGCCCGGTGCTGGAAGGTTAAAAGGAGTGCTTAGCTTCGGCGAAGGTACGAATTGAAGCCCCAGTAAACGGCGGCCGTAACTATAACGGTCCTAAGGTAGCGAAATTCCTTGTCGGGTAAGTTCCGACCCGCACGAAAGGCGTAACGATCTGGGCACTGTCTCAACGAGAGACTCGGTGAAATTTAAATACCCGTGAAGATGCGGGTTACCCGCGACAGGACGGAAAGACCCCATGGAGCTTTACTGTAGCTTGATATTGAGTGTTTGTGCAGCTTGTACAGCATAGGTAGGAGCCGTTGATACCGGGACGCTAGTTTCGGTGGAGGCGTCATTGGGATACTACCCTCGTTGTATGACCACTCTAACTCGCACCACTAAGCGTGGTGGAAGACAGTGTCTGGCAGGCAGTTTGACTGGGGCGGTCGCCTCCTAAAAGGTAACGGAGGCGCCCAAAGGTTCCCTCAGAATGGTTGGAAATCATTCGCAGAGTGTAAAGGCACAAGGGAGCTTGACTGTGAGACTTACCAGTCGAGCAGGTACGAAAGTAGGGCTTAGTGATCCGGTGGTTCCGCATGGAAGGGCCATCGCTCAACGGACAAAAGCTACCCTGGGGATAACAGGCTTATCTCCCCCAAGAGTCCACATCGACGGGGAGGTTTGGCACCTCGATGTCGGCTCATCGCATCCTGGGGCTGTAGTCGGTCCCAAGGGTTGGGCTGTTCGCCCATTAAAGCGGTACGCGAGCTGGGTTCAGAACGTCGTGAGACAGTTCGGTCCCTATCCGTCGCGGGCGTAGGAAATTTGAGAGGAGCTGCCCTTAGTACGAGAGGACCGGGGTGGACGTACCTCTGGTGTATCAGTTGTTCCGCCAGGAGCATCGCTGAGTAGCTATGTACGGATGAGATAAACGCTGAAAGCATCTAAGTGTGAAACTCGCCTCGAGATGAGATTTCCCATTCTTTATGAAGTAAGACCCCTCAGAGATGATGAGGTAGATAGGCTAGAAGTGGAAGTGCGGCGACGCATGGAGCGGACTAGTACTAATGGTTCGAGGACTTAACCAAGTTGAAAACGTGGTGTAAGGCTCAAACGAAGTTTG
>NZ_SDGK01000035.1 GCF_004521965.1 Weissella cibaria
ACTTGCCTTGTCGTATACCTTAACTGTTGCTTGGTAAGACTTAGTTCCTTGTGCCTTCAGATAGTCCAATAATTTTGCACCGCTCAACTTAGTTGTGTCACCATTTAGATCAACTTCGTAAGTGTAAGCGTCCTTAGTTAATCCATCAACTGGTAACAATGCAGCGTTCTTGGCAGTTCCATTATCTGACCATGGAGCACCATCAGATGAATTTAACAATAGACGTGTCAACATTCCGTCGCCGCCGAAGGCTTCGAATGGGATTACTTGATTAACACCTGCCGTAAATGGTCCAGGATAGTTTGCATTTTCAAGGTAACTAGCTGGTACATCAACCG
>NZ_SDGK01000036.1 GCF_004521965.1 Weissella cibaria
AAGTTCTTGATGCAAAAACATTTGCGAAGTCAATTCGCTAGTAAATTCGTTTAACTTCTGTTAAACAACAAAAATTGAGTTATACTCAAACTTCAAATTGAGAGTTTGATCCTGGCTCAGGATGAACGCTGGCGGCGTGCCTAATACATGCAAGTCGAACGCTTTGTGGTTCAACTGATTTGAAGAGCTTGCTCAGATATGACGATGGACATTGCAAAGAGTGGCGAACGGGTGAGTAACACGTGGGAAACCTACCTCTTAGCAGGGGATAACATTTGGAAACAGATGCTAATACCGTATAACAATAGCAACCGCATGGTTGCTACTTAAAAGATGGTTCTGCTATCACTAAGAGATGGTCCCGCGGTGCATTAGTTAGTTGGTGAGGTAATGGCTCACCAAGACGATGATGCATAGCCGAGTTGAGAGACTGATCGGCCACAATGGGACTGAGACACGGCCCATACTCCTACGGGAGGCAGCAGTAGGGAATCTTCCACAATGGGCGAAAGCCTGATGGAGCAACGCCGCGTGTGTGATGAAGGGTTTCGGCTCGTAAAACACTGTTGTAAGAGAAGAATGACATTGAGAGTAACTGTTCAATGTGTGACGGTATCTTACCAGAAAGGAACGGCTAAATACGTGCCAGCAGCCGCGGTAATACGTATGTTCCAAGCGTTATCCGGATTTATTGGGCGTAAAGCGAGCGCAGACGGTTATTTAAGTCTGAAGTGAAAGCCCTCAGCTCAACTGAGGAATTGCTTTGGAAACTGGATGACTTGAGTGCAGTAGAGGAAAGTGGAACTCCATGTGTAGCGGTGAAATGCGTAGATATATGGAAGAACACCAGTGGCGAAGGCGGCTTTCTGGACTGTAACTGACGTTGAGGCTCGAAAGTGTGGGTAGCAAACAGGATTAGATACCCTGGTAGTCCACACCGTAAACGATGAGTGCTAGGTGTTTGAGGGTTTCCGCCCTTAAGTGCCGCAGCTAACGCATTAAGCACTCCGCCTGGGGAGTACGACCGCAAGGTTGAAACTCAAAGGAATTGACGGGGACCCGCACAAGCGGTGGAGCATGTGGTTTAATTCGAAGCAACGCGAAGAACCTTACCAGGTCTTGACATCCCTTGACAACTCCAGAGATGGAGCGTTCCCTTCGGGGACAAGGTGACAGGTGGTGCATGGTTGTCGTCAGCTCGTGTCGTGAGATGTTGGGTTAAGTCCCGCAACGAGCGCAACCCTTATTACTAGTTGCCAGCATTTAGTTGGGCACTCTAGTGAGACTGCCGGTGACAAACCGGAGGAAGGTGGGGATGACGTCAAATCATCATGCCCCTTATGACCTGGGCTACACACGTGCTACAATGGCGTATACAACGAGTTGCCAACCCGCGAGGGTGAGCTAATCTCTTAAAGTACGTCTCAGTTCGGATTGTAGGCTGCAACTCGCCTACATGAAGTCGGAATCGCTAGTAATCGCGGATCAGCACGCCGCGGTGAATACGTTCCCGGGTCTTGTACACACCGCCCGTCACACCATGAGAGTTTGTAACACCCAAAGCCGGTGGGGTAACCTTCGGGAGCCAGCCGTCTAAGGTGGGACAGATGATTAGGGTGAAGTCGTAACAAGGTAGCCGTAGGAGAACCTGCGGCTGGATCACCTCCTTTCTAAGGAAAATCGGAAACCTA
>NZ_SDGK01000037.1 GCF_004521965.1 Weissella cibaria
GCTTTTTTGATTTATTGCTTATTTTTATAGTATAGATAAACCGGAATACCAACAGCCACAAACACAAACGAAATGAGGACCATTGTAAAACTAGAAATCAACGTATTAATCAAGATGAACAACGCACCTAAGATAGCCACCAAAGGCACAAACGGGAATAACGGTACGCTAAACACTTCCGGATCACGTGCCAAACCGGCCCGTTTGTTACGAATACGTAAGATGAAAATACCAAAGAATGTTGCCGTATAGAACAACCAGATGACGAACACAGCCATATCTGATAGCCAATCTGCCTTTGACGTAAACATCAACGCACCGGCTAAAACAGCTGTGGTCCACAAAGCGCCAACCGGGGCCTGCGCTTTATTCAAACGGGCTAAGAACTTGGGCAACATGCCATCTTCAGCCATCGCATACACCATACGTGGGAAAGCTAACATCTTACCATTCAAAGTTCCCGCCATTGAAATCAAAATACCAATCGATAGCAGACGACCGCCTAGCTCACCGAAGGCCGACTTTGCTACTTCATAAGTCACATTATTGCCAAGTTTAACAATTTGATCGGCAGGCATCGCACGGTACACACCATATGAAACACCAACATAGGCCAACATAACAATCAAAATCCCCCCAATAATTGAACGGGGAATATTACGCCGTGGGTTCTTTAATTCACCCCCCAAATTGGTCAGCGTTGCCCACCCATCGTAAGCAAACAACGTTGCCAAAACGGCCATACCAAAGTTTCCCGTTGCCGTTGATGACAGCTGGGCAACCGTCTGACCCAGCGCGTCAGCCTTACCGAAAAACAAACCAAATACCATCAAGACTGCAATTGGAATCAACTTAATACTGGTCGTGGCGACTTGGAACATCGAAGCAATTCGATTATCTAGCGAATTCATCAATGTGATAAGCACTAACGTTCCCAATCCAACCCAAATCACCGCACTATCTGGTAGGCCAAAAAAATTAGCAAACAGATACGCGAAGTATGCAGCAATAGAAGCCACAATTGCCGGCGCATAAACCACAACTTGCGTCCAGCCGGTCAAAAAGCCCCAAAACTTACCGTACAACTTATCCATATAAATATAGATACCACCGGTCTGGGGAATGTGCGCGCCAATTTCTGAAATCGTTAACCCGGCTGCCAAAGTGATTACCCCACCAGCAACCCAAGCGAGTAACCCAAGTGTTGTGCTACCAGCCGTTTCCAACACTTGTCCCTGCTTGAAAAAAATTCCCGATCCGATAACGGTTCCGATTACAATCGAGATACCCGTCCAAACACCCATCGTCCGTTTCAAATGATGCTCTTGCCCTGCCATATCCTATACCCTCTACTTTCAAAATAACCCAATATCACACAAAAACACGCAATCGTCACGACGAAAATTTCGTCAGTTAACGATTGCGTGTTCGATTAAGCGCTTAATAATTTTTGTACGCTAAAATCCTCAACCGTTAAACTGGACGGTTGAGTCAGAGGACGTCGTCATGATGATAGCTGTGCTAATTCGATTATTCATAAGTCTGCCCTCCTTTTGGCGTTTTTGTATGATTAGAACTTTATCATCATCTCATCGTTTGTGCAATAGGTTTTCTCATTCTATTTTTAATATCTTCAATGCATCCCCAGACTGATTTAGAATTCGAATCTCTAATCCTGGCTGCGTTACCCCACCAGCCCGCATGGCCCCCAGCACCTTATCCGTTAACTTTTGAACCTGTGCTTGTTCATGCTTCAAGCCAAAATTAATGAGTTCCGTCGACACATTAGTTGTCCGGATGGTGTATATAATACGATTCTGATCATCGGTTGCATTAGCCGACGTAACCATCCCCTGCGACAGTTTTAATACGCGACGTTGGTAGGTATTTAATTGTGACGCAACCGCATGCGCGGATCCTGGTTGCAAGTTAACCTGCAAATCTGCTTGTGATGCCACCGGTAATTTAGGTTGCGTCTGCGACCAAACCACCAACCCAATCAGGATACTTAAAAAGAGGAGGCCACTGATTATCCACGCTAATTTTTTCATAACATGCCTCATGCCTGTAATAAAAAACTCACTAATTCATCTACTGTCTCAAACGATGGCATATCAGACGGAATAATCCCCATTGCCTTCGCTTCAGCTTCGACAAAGCTTTTCCGCTGGACGACATCATTTATATGCGGCACATCCTCACTTCCGTCCTTTGAATCATATGGTATCAAAAACAAGTCCTGATTAATATCATCCGCATCTTCACCTAAATGATTCAATTTGTACTGCGCATCCGCATGTAACAACATTTGTGCTGGCGTTCCCGTGATTGTTTCAATCCGACTCGCTATCTTTGGGGAAATAAATGCTTTAAAATGCAAAACATTTGATAAATACTTTTGCGATACGCCAATTCGCGCTGCAAAATCTTGTTGTGTTGCATTAAAATATGACATCAGCTCCGCAATCATCGTTGCAGCACCAAATTCGCCTTGTACTTTTATCGTTAAATCATTATCCATTCCATCATCCTCGCTATTAATGATAATCAATCACTTCAATAACCGCGACACTTCGAACCGCATCAAGCTGTGTGGAACTATTTCCCGATTCATCATAACCTCGAATAATAAGCCGCCAATTTCCTGTTAAATTAACCGCAAAGAGGCCGGCATACTTCCCTTTCAATTCATGTAGGCCCGCCGGCGGATACTGAGATAGTTGATACAAATTTTCCGCTTGTTCCATTTCCCAAATTCGTGTTCTGATTTTCGTTGCAATAACCGTTCCGAACCTAACCAACAATTTTCGTTCGTCCATTAAAATTTTCGTTAACTTCGTTGTATTACCCGATACTTTCAAAATATCCTCTTTCTCCATTATACCAAAACGGTATAATGGCGTCAGCCCATTGTCGTAACATTAATAAAGATAACGAATTAGCTAATTTGTCCATTTTTAGCAAATTAAAAAGCCTTAACCACATTTCAACAGTTAAGACTTTTACTATTAATTCAATTTAACCAGCAAGCGTTACTAGAATACCGCCCAACATAACGAAGAGGGCCCCGATGGCAATACCAATGATTTGCGTCTTTGTTTTACGTTCCTTCAAGATCAAAATCGCACCCAACGTTGAAACGATAATGCCCATCTGTGACAACGTTGAGGCCTTCGCTTGACCAACTGCAGGGTTCAAGACAGCAAGACGAATCATCACCTCACCAGTTCCCCACATAATACCAGCCAAACCATTCTTTGCCGTTTCCTTCGTCAATAATGGCAACTTGAAGTTTCCACCATTGAAGATGAAAATACCAAAAATCAAAGCCCCGATTGTTTGACCGATGGCGATGGGCAACGACAAGGCCATCGTGTTGTGCAACGTACCTGTATCAACGTGGACCAAGTGTAACAAAGCAACTGTCTTTGGAATCATGAAATAAATCATGTAAGCAAAGACTGAAATGATCGTTAACCGTACCCCATCCTTATTCAAGTGTGATGGCTTACCTGAAATCAAGAAAACACCAATAATGACGGAAACAATGGCTAACAAGCCGATTGTCCACTGGTGGGCACCTTGCCACTCACCAAAGACTGCTGCACCAACCAACGCGTTCACCGCAATTTGGCCAGCTGTATTCAAACCAGACGCCTGTGAAACACCCATCTTCTTAAAGGCTGCTAATTGGAAGCTCGTTCCGGCAGCCCAAGCGATTCCTGATAAGACGTACGTCAAACCAGCCATACTGAAGACAACGGGCCAAGTTGGTCCCTCAAACAAGGCGTACACGCCAACTACGATTGAGAAGACCAGCGAACCAAGCGCGCCACCCAAAATTTGGTTTGCGACACGACCACCAGCCCATCCATTTACAATTCCCATTGCTCCCCACAATACGGCGGGAATCAAAGCATACATAATTGACATGTACCATTTCTCTCTTTCAATTCTTTTTTATCAACGTTAATTACTATAGCACCGGGTTTTATGCCGTTAAATTAAAAAGGGAATAAAATAGACCAATCCAAGAATTGGCGTATACCACTTCTCGAATTGGTCTAGTTATGACACTTAATTAATTGCCGCTTCACCAGCATTTTTAGGCAGCAACATCACTTCAATCATTGGTACAATGGCAAAAATACCCAGCACGACAAAGCCCCCTGCATAGGCACCTTGTAGTGTCATACCATGACGGAAGATGTGGATAATCACCGTAATCAATGAAATACCCAAACCTTGGCCAAGACTCTGCGTCACAGCCGTTAAGGTATTAGCCCCATTTCGGTGAATTGGGGCAACATCCGTGAATTGTAGCCCATTATATGACGTAAAGGCCAACGACCGCCCCACACCCGAAACGAGTGCCAGGAACATAATCGCAATTGCCGTCGTATGCGACCGAACCAGCGCCAGTCCAAATGAACTCAATACCAACATCAAAAATGACGCAATTAATGCCCCACGGAAGCCAAGGCGACGAATAATTGGATTCGTAAATGGCTTAATGCCGATGTTACCAATGAAAATAAAGATGACATACCATCCTGCGCGGGCCGCTGACCAACTAAAGACCGTTTGCAACAGCACCGTTAAGACGTATGGCAAGCTGGCAATGGTAACTTGGAATAGCGTCCCACCAGTTTGCGACACTCGGAACGTCGGTACCTTCATCGTCACCACCGAGAACAATGGATGTTCAGCTCGGTGCAAGTGCTGGTAAACATTTACACCCAACACAATACCAATAACGACCATAATCAAACCGTACCAGACAACCACGCCTGTACGTGCTAACATTTCAGCACCCGTCAGCAACGCCATTGACGCCAGCGCTAATTCAACGAAACCACGCACATCAAACGGCCGTGGTTGTTGCTGATCATCACGTGGCAATAACCGGACGCCAATCAAAAAAGCGAGCAAGCCGATTGGCAGATTAATCAAGAAAATCCAGTGCCAAGTAAAGTATGTCACGAACATACCGCCAATAACTGGCGCCACAGCTGGTGCCATCAATGACGGCCAGACCAAATAACTAATCATCTTTAACAGCTGATCTGCCGGTGTCTTTTCCAACACCATCAGTCGGGCCGTTGGCGTCATCATAGCCCCCGCAATTCCTTGTACAATTCGCATAATCAATAGCACGGTAAAGTTGGGCGCCACTGCACTACCAAAGGAACTTAGCGTAAAGAGCACAACTGCCCACAACCAAATGTTCTTTTTACCATAGCGTTGCGCCAACCAGCCACTCAATGGAATGAAAACGGCCACGGCAATCATATATGTACTAACCAACAAACTCGCCGTCGTCGTACTAACATTAAATGTTTGGGCCATTTTTGGCAGAGCCGTAGTTACAATTGTGCCATCCATGACATCCATAAATAAACTCGCTGCCATCAATAACGCAATTTTAATTTCTTTCGACACGCTACTTACCTTCCCTTTCTAAAACTCACGAAGAATAAGTGTATGCCTTTTTAACAAGCGTTACAAATCAAAACGCGATACCACATCCAGTCTTGTGACCTTCTTGTGATATCGCGTCTCATTAACTAATATTGCACTGCCACCTTGGTAGCTACGGTTGAATCAACTTGTTCAATGTCAGATTCAAAGTCTTCCGTGTCCTCTAAACGGAACGTGATGATGTAAGCAATACGTGCAGCAACTGTAGCTCCCAAACTCATTGCACTAATAAATAATGTCATCATCGTTTCCCCTTTACGTTCCTTTTGTATGTATTAACAATAAGGCCTGCGCATAACCATTGCAGACGATTTCAGCTGTATTAATTTTGTCAGAATATCAAAAAAATTAATGGTCTATACTGACAAATTATTCACCTTATTTTGTACATCCCCAATAAAACAAGCTACAATGAAGTCATTAAATCAAGATTGGTCAAACGGGGAGGTATTCGTATCATGAAGGCAGTTCAAATTAAAGAGTTTGGTGACGTTGATGTACTTGAAGAAATTGGCGCCCCAACACCAAAGATTTTGAAGAAGCAGGTGCTAATTAAGAATCACGCAGTTGCAATCGATCCTTACGATGTAAAGTTTATCCAAGGACTTGCTGGGGAAGCTGATAAGCTCCCATTAATTCCTGGCTCAAGCGTGGTCGGCGAAGTTATTGCGGTCGGCGAAGAAGTCACGGATTTCCAAGTCGGTGACCGTGTCGCTGCAACGCGCCACCACCAAACCTACGCCGAAGAAGTTTCCGTTGGCCAATCTGCAGTCGCTAAGGTGCCAACTGAACTAGATGATGAGCACGCGGTTGCTGCTGTACTTGGGGCCGCCACTGGCTACCAAATAATTACTGATGATTTAGATGTTCAAGCTGGACAAAGGGTTTTGATTCAGGGAGGCGCCGGTTCTGTTGGTTCTGTTGCCATCCAAGCAGCTTTAAACCGTAGTGCGGTTGTTTATGCAACTGCCAAGCCTGCCGATTTCAACTACTTGAAGTCACTAGGTGATGTGACACCCGTTGATTATCACACAGCTTATGAAAACGAACTATCAGATTTCGACGCCGTTTTGGACACAATCGGCGGTGAGGTTGCTATTCAGTCTGCCAAAGTCTTGAAGCAAGGCGGTAAGTTGCGCAATCTAACTAGCTACGATGAAGAAGCTATGCAATCATTTAATATTGATGCTGAGCACACCTATCTTAAGGGTAAGCGTCCTAATTTGGCAGCTTTATTGGCCGATATGGCTGCTGGTAAGATCGACGTTAAGATTGGTGAAGTGATACCATTTACCTTGGCGAACTTGCGTGACGTGCACGCTGCCGCTCGTCAAGGATCAGCTGCTGGTAAGGTTGTCTTAACCTTTTAATTGAACGTAAAATTTAAGCGAGCGAATGTTTCATGTGAAACACCGTTCGCTTTTGTTATTGGCTATAATAGAACTATTACTTTTTCGGGGGAGAATTTTTACTATGTTATTTACAGAACGCGACTATTACGAAGACGTCATGGCAATGCTAAACGTACGCGGGGTAAACTTAGAAAACATTGGCGAATTGGTTTTGTTTGGTCAAAAGGCCATCATTCCTGGCTTAACAATGGCGGACGCCGTTGACTCCGTGCAACACGTCCTCCATAAAACAGAAGTACAAGATGCGGTTATGACCGGCCTGGCAATTGACGACTTGGCGGAAGCTCGCCAATTGCCACAACCATTGCAAGGTCGCATCGACCGTGATCATGGTACGTATGGTATCGATGAGCAATTGGTGATGTCAATTCTTGGCGTTTACGGCACCATTTCTTGGACAAACTTTGGCTACCTCGACCGATTGAAGCCTGGTATCGTTGGTCATTTAAACGATGAGCAACACGCCGGCGGCCGTGTGAACACCTTTATTGATGATATCGTATCAGCGATTGCCGCAGCCGCTCAAGCCCGAATTGCGCACGATTAAAAATGAACAAAAATAAAGCCAGACGCACATGTGCCTGGCTTTATTTTTGTTCATTTATCAATTACATAATGCCGTTTGCCTTGGCAGCTTCGATCAAATCAAGCTCCTTAGCGCTTTGAACAGGTGTAGGTGTTCCGTCAACGTTAATTGACTCAATCCCCTTCTTTTCCAACAACTTCTTCAACTTATTCTTCTGTGACATAAATCCATACCTCCAGCACATTTTTAATTTGCGCGTCAGGTGATTGACCCGGCGTGTATGTCTACCCTTATAGTGTAATCCTTTTTTACCGGTTTGTTAAATAAAGTTCACGAACAAGCTAGCTGCCATTAATCTGGTTGGAAAGTGCCCGTCTCTACATCTTGAATGAAATGTCGTAAATTATAGAAGAATACCTCTGGATTATCGACCATGTGGACGTGCCCTGCATCTGGTGTGACACGCAATCGTGCATTTGGAATCTTATCACGCATCTCCTCTGCTATTGACAGCGGCATTGATTCATGACCACCAAATGTTAGTAACGTCGGCACTGTAATTTTATGCAGCCGCTCTGCAATTGACCAGTGGGCCAACTCGCCAGTAATCACAAATTCATTGTTTCCCTGGAAATGATTATAGACGGCCGTCCCCATCGTACTAATCTGATGATGCGGTGCATTGGGGTGACGCGTGATATATGCCTGGTCAAGTTGTGTAGCGTAGGCTTGATAGGTTGGATTATCCCATTCACCCCGTTCTTCAACTTCGCTCATAAACGCTACAACGTCAGCATCGAATTCATGTTCTCGGATGGCATTGATGTTCGTTACATAATCATCAATATTATCAATCATTGAAATAATAATGAGTCCTTTGACAACACCCGGGTGGCGCAACGCATATTCCTGCGCTAATAATCCACCCCACGAATGGCCCGCTAAATAAAATTCACCATCTTCATAACCTAATTGCTGCCTAACTTCTTCTACCTCATTTAGATAGTAGTCATAATTTAAAAATTGTTCAACATTAGCCGGATCATCAAAATCTGGTTGATCAGAATACCAAGCCCCCAATTGATCATATTGTGTAACTTCAATACCATCAGGATTTAAAAATTCTGGAAAACGCTCATATGGTTCATGCCCAGCGCCCGGTCCACCGTGCAACGTCAGTAATTTAATTGGCTTATCCGTACCATCTGTACGCAACCATAAATGATAGCCATTCTCAAGCGATAAAATGTGCGTGCCATCTTTTGTCATCCAATCATCCCCCTATTTCTTTTCAGCGTGCTTCCAATCAAAGGTTCCCCCGACTGGATTGACGTAAACACCCTTAACAGCAGGATTCTGTAATGCCGTGATTTTTGAGTACGTCAGTGGCGCAACCGCAGCTTGCTTTTCAGCATATTGTTCAGCAGCAACCAAATCCTTGTAACGTGCCACCTTATCATTAGCATCCGTGACCGTTGCCTTACGATATAGCTCGTCATACTTTAGGTCAGACCACCCCGTCAAATTCCATGAAGCCCCCGTAACCAATGTTTGTAGCATGTCGACTGGGTCTGTGTAATCCGCATTCCAAGTCGAGAGACCCAGATCGAATTTTCCCGCCTTAGTCAACGCACTAGTCTGCTTAGCTGGCACTGACTTCACACTCACTCGCAAACCTTTCAAATTCGTTTCCAATTGTGACTGTAGATATTGGCCTGTTTGCTTAGCCGCATCCGTATCACCTGTTAACAAGGTCAACTTCACGGTCTTCTTACCCGTTTCCTTCAAACCAGCAGCCCATAATTTAGCTGCTTCCACCTTGTTATAACTAACGTACTTCGTGCGGGCCGTATCGACAAAATCCTTACCCGTATTTGGGTCCTTGGTTAATCCCTTTGCCACAAAGGTCTTGGCTGGTTCAGCAGCCCCTGTTAGCACGTTTTTCGCCAACTTTTCACGATTTACAGCATAAGACATCGCTTGACGCAACTTCACATTTTTCAATACTGGATTCTTTTGGTTCATCGTCATATAAGTTGTCGCTGCGGTATGGACAGTCGTAAACCCACGCTTGTGCTTAGAGTTACGTGCTTGGGTAGCATTTAACTGCGAAAAATCAGCTTTACCGGCATTATACAAATTGAAACTTGTCGTCGCATCCGCCGTTGTGGTGACATTTACAGCTGGCGTCATAACGGCATCGGCATCCCAGTAATAAGGATTTTTAACATATTGGTATGTTGAACTTGAGCCATCCCACTTCTTCAAGACATATGGCCCACTTGATAATGAATCCTTAGCCGTCGTTCCGAACGCCTTGCCAGTCCTTGTGACAAAACTTTCCTTTTCTGGGAAGAAGTACATCATCGCCAACTCCGCTTTCAATTGTGGCAACGGCCGATCCAACGTGACTTGCAACGTTGTATCATCAAGGGCCTTCACGCCTAATTGGCTCATATCAGTAACTTTTCCTGATTGGATAGCATCCGCATTCTTGATACCACTAAAAAACATCGATCCGATTGCCGCCGTCTTAGGATTGTTTGTGCGTTGCCAACTATAAACAAAATCATGCGCCGTTAATTGCGATCCATCGGACCACTTTAAATTATCACGCAACTTAAATGTCCACGTTAACCCGTCATCTGAGACATCTACTGAATGCGCGGCCGCCAATTCTGGTTGTCCGCTTGTACCAACACGATACAATCCTTCACCCGTGGCTTGCACCGCATTTTGTGATGGGATATCCGCTACGTTTGAAGGATCTGTTGTCTTCAAGTCCCCCGTCAGCGTCCAATTCAATTCCTTACCGGCCGCATGCGCCACTTGTGTACTAGCACCTGCAACTGCAACCAAAGCAACTGACATCAATACTGAATTCTTAACAAACTTATTCATAACCTACACGCTCCTATAATTTGGGTGGGACGAGTAATAGTTTGAGCTCAAAAATATATAAAAAACGGCCAGTATTCTGCGCAAAATACTAGCCGTTACTCGTTTACAAAGTAATTAAATTTGGCTAGCCATGTTAACTGTATAGCAGTTTCATGGCTAGCACGCATCTCAAAAAGCCAACCATCACTGCAAAATAATAATAATCGCAATAATAATTGGGGCAACCAACGTCATAACATTCAATTTTTCAACAGACACGTTCTTCATGACGTCGTCCTCCCTTTTCTTGATGTTTCTAAGTATACGTAATTTATGATAAGTGTCAACACTTTATTCTAATATTTTTCTAATCAAATTAAGTGCCACCGTATACAAAAACCGCCCATGATCAGTTCACGTGTCATGGGCGGTTTATTATTTAACAATTAGTCTTCTTCTGAACCAAGACCAAACTTAGCAATTACAGCTGCAACCGCACCACCAAGCAAAGGACCTACGATGTAGGCACCGATGTGAGTCAATGCAGTTGATGAACCAAACATTGCAAAGAATGCGGCTGGGGCCAATGAACGAGCTGGGTTCAATGAACCGCCCGTTGCCTGCAAACCAAGCATGATCAATGCACCCAACGTCAAACCAATAATCATTGGGGCCAAAGCTGAGTTCTCAGCGTTCTTCTTTGACGTAACCATCAAGATTACCAAAACAAAGACAAACGTCAAGAACGCTTCAATCAACGTAGCAGACAAGAATGAAACTGGTGTGTTGTAATCTGTTTGACCAAAACCAACTTGCTTGATTGTTGCAGCAGTTGCACCAAAGGCCTTCATGAAGCCAAAGATAACAGCTGAACCAGCAAAAGCACCAATGATTTGGGCAACGACGTAACCAATAAATTCAATCCATGAGATACGACCGTTGATGGCTTGCGCCAAAGAAACGGCTGGGTTAAAGTGACCACCTGAGATTGGGCCGAAAGCGTATGCTCCGGCAGCAACCGCGATGGCGAATGCCAAAGCAACTGGCAATGGACCAGCTTGAGTACCAACGAAGATAACAACTCCAGTACCCATGGCAACCAACATCATAGTTCCGAAGAACTCGGCAAGATACTTGCGCATGTTTTCCATGATTAAAAACTCCTTTGAGATATACTTTGTACGACTGTACAAAATTAAAAATTTCTGACCTTACTATATAACAAAAACCGACTTAAATTCCGCTTTAAAGTTCCGCCGTTAACGTAATTTTAATATTAGCGACCAATAATCTTGCTGGCTGCACGATCCAATGCTAACCAAGCATTCATTGAGTTTGCCTTAAATTGTTCAATAAATGATGGCTTGCCTTCTTCTGGCTTTGCCTCACCCTCGAATGAATTTTCAATGCCAAAGACTTGCAAAGCATTGAATTCTTCATCCCAACGAACTGTATAGTAGTTACCTTCCATACGTTCATCAACAATATCTTGAAAACCAAGTTTCAAGGCTTCCTTAATGACATCATCCTCGCTGACTGGAAAGCCACGTGCGGCCATCAACGCGACACGATCCGCAACCTGTGTCATATCCTCAGGAATTGAATGCTCGTTCATAATCTTTACTCCTTCTTTCAGTGACTTACTTTGTGTTCAGAATTAAACACGTTACTAAACACATTTTAGCAGTGAGTTGCGATATAATAAAGCAGACTGGTCATGTTAGGGCTTTTAGGCCCCTGACCAGGTCCAGTCACCGTTATCTGACGTATTCGCAGCACCTGCTTAACACTGCCAGATAACCCGATAATGTCCAAAACAACGTTATCGATAACATTTAATCTACTATAAGGAGGTTACTTTTCATGGTTGAAGCAGTAACCGCACAAGAGATGCAACGATTTGACCGTTATACAATGGAAGAAATCGGTGTTCCCGCCTTGGTTTTAATGGAACGCGCCGCAATGGCCACCATTGAAGTTTTGGCAGCTGGTACCTTTGATTTAGCCAACGTGCTTGTTATCGCCGGACTTGGTAATAACGGTGGTGACGGTGTCGCCATTGCACGCATGTTGATTCAAAAAGGCGTTAACGTCGACCTATTGATTCTTGGTGATGAAAATCGTGCCACCGCTAACACAGCCACGCAACTTAAGATTGCCCGTGGCTATGGTATTCACACCCAAAACCGTGTCCGTGATTTCCGCAATTACACGGTCATCGTGGATGCGCTATTTGGAATAGGCCTTTCTAAGCCCGTTCCAAGCAAACTTGGTGATATTATTAAACGTGTAAATGCCGCTAATATTCCGGTTGTCTCTGTTGATGTCCCATCTGGTTTGCACGCAACTACTGGAGAAATCCTTGGCTCTGCTATTCGTGCCACCGCAACTGTTACTTTCGCCTATCCTAAGCAAGGGTTGTTGCAAAACGAAGGCCTAAAACGCGCCGGCAATATTTATGTGAAAGACATTGGCATTTATTCACCGGAAGAATTAGCAGAATTTAAACAGGAAGAGAGCGAGAACTAATGAATATCGTATTAGTCGGGTCTGGTCCACGTAACTTGTCTTTGGTTGAGCGTCTAATGGCGCACGCCAAGTCAACGACCGAGCCTGTTGACATCACCCTATACGACCCATTTCCTATCGGTGGTCGTGTTTGGAACCCAGATCAAGACCCAACTTTCTTGATGAACACTGTTACACAACAATTGACGTTGTTTACTGATCCTTCAGTACCTAACCACGCTTCTACCGCGTTGTATGGTCCTAATTTTTATGAATGGTCTGTCACGTTCGGTAAGGAATACGTGAAGATGCACGACTTCAAGAATGAAGCTTACTTCTTGGATGAGTTGACGCGTATCAACCCTAACCGTTTCACGTCACGTGCTTTGTTTGGTGTGTATGGCCAATGGTTCTTTGAACACCTTGGTGCTCACGTCCCTGCAAATGTGACATTGTCATATGAACGTCGCAGTGTCACTGATGTTGTTAAGCAAGATAATCAATATACGGTCACGATTGACGGCACTGATACCATCATTGCTGATCAAGTGGTGATGGCATTGGGTCACGTGGACAACAGCTTGAACGATGAAGAGCAAACTTTCGCTGATGCCGCTGCGGGCAATGCTAACATGTTGTACATTGCCCCAACGCACCCTTCAGAAGCCGACCTCGATGCCGTTCCAGCCCGTGAAAATGTTGTTTTACGTGGTTTGGGATTGAGCTTCTTCGACTACATTGCTAAGTTAACAATCAGCCGTGGTGGTCGCTTCGCTCGCGATAACAACGGTGTGATGTACTACCTACCATCTGGTAAGGAACCTCACATGATTGCTGGTTCTCGCAAGGGCTTGCCTATGCACGCACGTGGTGTTAACCAAAAGGTTGCGGCTGAAGGTTATCAACCACTATTCTTTACGTCAGAGAATTTGGATAAGTTGGCTGAAAAGTCAAACGGTCAAGTTACCTATGACGAATTCTTTACGTTGTTGCGTAAGGAATTGGAATACAAGCACTATCAAAACACAATTAACGACTTTGGCGTTACATGGCCATTCAACGCTGCCGAATTCATGGATGCTTTGGCAGCCAGTGATGATTTGAATGAAACTGCCCGTAAGTACGGCATTTCTGAAGAATACATCATGGATTGGAATCGTATTTTGAACCCCGTTGATGATGTACCAGCTGAAGTTGAATACAGTGACTTCATGATGAATTACCTAACTTGGGATATTAACGATGCCAACCAAGGTAACAACGATGCACCTTATGCCGGTGCCTTTGATATGTTGCGTGACGTCCGTGGTATCATTCGTCACTATTTGGATGCTGGCTACTTGTCATCTGACGAATATGCCAAGTTCCTATCAAAATTCAACCCATTTAACTCATTGATTTCCGTTGGACCTCCTGTCCTACGTGTTGAGCAAATGCGCGCTTTGATTGAAGCTGGTGTCTTGGAAGTTGCTGGCCCTGGCTTGGCAGTTTCTGTCCGTGATGACCACTACGTTGCAACGGATAACCGTGGCAACACGTGGACGGTCAACAACTTGGTAGAAGCACGTTTGTTCCCTGTGTCATTAGCTGCATCAACTAACCCTTTGGTTGCCAACTTGCGTGATCGTGGTTTGTTGAGTGCCGCCGAGTACACAAAGGCTGACGGTTCAACTTATGTTGTTGGTGGTACCCGTATGAACAAGGAAGATTTGACTGTTATCGATGCTAACGATAACGAAGTTGATGGTTTGTTCATTTGGGGTGTCCCAACGGAAGGTTGGTCATGGTTCACAACGTTTGCTCCTCGTTCAGGGGTTAACGATAAGAACTTGCGCGATGCTGAAAACATCGCCCGCCGTATCTTCGGTAAGTAATTAAGAATTTTTAAAACGCCCATTATGGCTAAGACAGCAATGTCAGCCATAATGGGCGTTTTTGTTGTCATACAGGCATCCTTACAATTGCAAAGATTTTCTAAAGGGTGTATATTAGGTTTATCCTAACGTTAGGATAAACCTAATATATCATTTTGAGGCCTTGCTTATGAGTCATAATGTGTATGCTAACGAACCACGGCGTGCTGTCATGGTAATCGATTCCAAAAGTTTTTACGCCAGTGTGGAAAGTGTTGATTTAGGATTAAATCCCCTCAAGTCCTTGTTAGTGGTCATGAGCCAGCAAGAAAACACAAATGGTGGTCTCGTCCTGGCTGCGTCACCACAGGCTAAAAAAATCCTTGGTGTATCCAATGTGATGCGTCAACGCGACGTTCCTCGTGATCCACGTTTGGCTATCGTCCAACCACGCATGAATTACTACATTCAAAAAAATAAACAAATCAACGACATCTATCGACAATTTGTCGCTGATGAAGATTTACATATCTATTCAATTGATGAATCCATTCTCGATTTAACGGACAGTTGGTGCTATATCGAATCAAAATTTGGGCGCAAGTTAACACTTCGCAACATGGCCCGTCTCATTCAGGAAACCGTTCACGATACAACGGGCATTTATTTGACGGTTGGCATTGGCGATAATCCCGCGATGGCTAAGATGGCCCTCGATATTTCAGCTAAACATAACAAGGATTTAATTGGGGAATGGCACTACGAAACAATTCCCGAGCATTTATGGCCGATTACCAAGCTCGATGACGTTTGGAGTATTGGTAGCCGTACTGCCAAAACCTTACGCCGTTTAGGCATTTTATCGATGCGTGATTTAGCCGCTTTTAATCCTTATCGGCTCCGGGAACTGCTCGGGGTCAAGGGGATTGAATTATATGCGCTAGCTTGGGGTGTCGATCGCAGTCGTCTCAGTAATAAATATCACGTCAAAGAAAGTTCCTTTAGCAACGGCCAAGTTTTGCCCCGCGATTACGATAACCCCACTGAAATCGAAGTTGTCATTCGCGAAATCGGTGAACAAGTAGCCAGTCGGTTACGCGCAAAACGTGTCGTGGCCAGCCAAATCAGTTTAGGCATTGGCTTTGGCTATCGTACGACCGGCCCGAATCACGGTTTTAGTGGCCAGGTAACGATTGACGCCACCAATCTAAGCCTCCCCATTACCAACGCCCTACGCGAAATTTTTCGCACCCACTACGATGGTGAGGTTGTTCGTAACATTTACGTCAGCGCTGGTCGCTTGGCTCCTGATGACGTGGAGCAAATCGACCTCTTCACCCCTGTGACGATTAACATGAAGCAACGCCAAATTGACAGTGTCATCGATACGATTCGACAAAAATTTGGCGTCGGCGCTGTCTTTAAAAGTTCTAGCGTCGCTGGTGGAACGATGCTAAATCGCATCGGGTTAGTTGGTGGCCACAATGGCGGTAACGCTTATGGATGATGATATCGATATTTTTGCCCAAGCTGCCCGCTTCTTCGCGCACGACTATCATGAAAGAGGCATGGTGAAATGGCAAGGCTACTACCTATCTGACCACACTGAAGATGTTCATAAAAACCAATTGGCCGCGGCGCAGGCGGCCACCCGACGACGAATGCCAGAAATGGATTTAGCAGCCATTACCGCGTTACTTTTTGATGCGTACGGACGGCATGAAATTGTCCATGTGCAACAAAATTTCAGCGCTACTGATGGTGTGGTGCCTGAAATCATTACCGGCTTAGTCACGGGTTACACTGAGTCAGCCGTAATTATCGGCAACGCTCATATCCCGCTCGACCAATTATGGTGGGCTAGCAAATAACGATATGGTGGCTTTTTAGGCTTGTTAAGCGCAAAAAATCCCGGTTCATGCAAACACACGAACCGGGATTTTTTAATATTGTTTAATCTTCCACTTGATCAGGATGATTTTCGGCAAATTCAACTTCTTTACGTTCTTCTTCATGCGCTAAATCAGCTAAATGGCGACGTGACCAGCGATATGCAATCAACACAACAATCAATAACGCGATGGCCGCGGCTTGAATCAATACGCCAATCGTATCGGCATGATATACCAATAAATTACGCAATAAAGCTGTAATACCAATATACATAAAATTCTGTAATGAAATACGATCTTGCACAAAATACTCTTTTGTTAAGACCACGAACTCGAAGAACAAGAACGTTTCCAAAATCGTTTCAGTCACTGCGTAAAAATCAACTTCTAAATCGGTGTGCAACACCATCGTACCTAAATTCCAAAGATCCTTAAAAAAGAATCCGACCATGGCAATGCCCAAAATGAGCATCGCCACATCTAGTACAATGCCATAACCCTTCTCGATAAATTTTCGATTCATATGGCTACCCTCCAGGAGTTCTTACTTCCAATCATAACAAACCCCACCTAAAAAGTACCGCATAACTTGTCTCAAACTATTTTTCAAACAATTCCAAGCCTTCACGACCAATGTAAATCGCAAAGATAATGGCCGCAACCGCATCAGCCCACCACAAACCAAATAATGCTGTTAACAGCATGCCAAGCAAAACCAAGGCCGCTAACACGGCACACGCCACGTTACACATCGCATCTTCGCGTAGGGCTTCCGAGCCAATTTGGGCACCTAATCGTCGCTTCATCGTTGTCATAACTGGCATCAAAACCACTGACGCAATCGCCACAACTAAGCCAATACTACTTTCACCCGGCACTTCATGTTGCACTAAATTGATAACTGACGTGACGATAACGTAAGTTGCCAATAATAATAAAATTGCCTTCACAATTTTCGAAGCACGTCGTTCAACAGTCAATACCCGCTCATTATCAGCACCATCGTATTCTGCCCGCAGTCGCCAAATCAACACGCCCCCCGCGATGACTTCCAAAAGCGCATCCAAACCAAAAGCAATCAACAAAATCGAACCAGCTTGCAGACCGGCTGAAACGCCCAACACAAATTCAAGTGCCATCCAAGCGATTGAAATCACTTCCAACTGAATGCCCCTCGCTAATAATTTTTGTTTCGCTATCATTTCCCGTTCCCCCAAAATAACACATGTCATTTTCTTCATATATTATAACACAACTTTGAGAAACTGTGCACAAACAAAAAGTAAGCGCGGTAAATAAAAAACGGTTGTTCCACGTGGAACAACCGCATCCTATTAATTCATCCGTGAATGTTTAATACCATATGTTAGGTATAAAATCAGTCCTAACACAAACCAAATAGCCGCTGCAATTAATGTTTCAACGTGTAATTGCGTAATCAAGAAGAACGTAAATACGGCTGACAAAATGGGCAACACTGGATAACCGGGCATCTTATAACCATCTTGTTTCACATCAGCACGCTTACGTAATGGCAAAATGCCTAGCGACACAACCATAAAGGCTAGTAACGTTCCCATATTAACCAGATCAACCAATTTGTCCAACGGTACCATACCGCCAAAGAATGCTACCACAATTGTTGCAATTCCCAACGCGCGGTTTGGTTCACCCTTTTGGTTTAACTTCCCTAAATCACCGGGCAATAGACCATCACGGCCAACAGCATAGATCAATCGTGATGATGCATAAAGCATCGTTGTCATCATAGTGAACATCCCAATCAATGCACCAATTGTAATAATTAAGGCCGCCCAATTTTGACCGACTTGTTGTAACGCAAACGCAGCCGGATCAGCCACATTTAGTTTGGTGTAGTGCACCATTCCTGTCAGCACGAACGCGACTAATCCATACAATATGGCTGCAATAATCAACGTCCCAATAATTCCGATTGGCATGTCGCGCTTCGGATTTTTCACTTCAGCTGCTGAAGCCGATAAGGCGTCAAATCCAAGAAAAGCAAAGAAAACCATCGACGTGCCGGCCAAGACACCTTGTACACCAAATGCGCCATGCATCCGCGCTGGAATCATTGGCATCAAATTACTGCTCTTAATAAAGAAGAACCCCACCACAATAAAAATAATGATAATCGCGACTTTCAACAAAACCATTGCGTTTTGAATTCGCTTCGATTCCTTCATACCACCACGTAACATTAACCCAATCAACAACACAATGATTACCGCAACCAGATTCACGTACGTCCCTTGGGCTGGATTGTAAGCTCCCGACAAGGCCGTGGGTAGTTTGAAGACCGGCGCTATCAAATTGGCAAAATAGGCTGACCAGCCGGTTGAAACTGCCGCGACCCCCAATGCATATTCCAAAATTAGTGCCCAGCCTAGCACCCAACCAACAACTTCACCAAAAATAACGTTACCATACGAATATGCTGAGCCCGCAACCGGCATCGCTGAAGCAGTTTCCGAATATGCCATGGCCACTAACCCCGAAACAATTGCGGCAATAATAAAACTAAAGACAACGCCTGGACCAGCGGTTGTCGCAGCAACCGTTCCTGGCAAAATAAAGATTCCGGTCCCGATGACCGCACCAATTCCCAAGCCAATCAAATCTTTCGCGGTCAGCGTTTTGGCAAAGTGTTCATCACTTTTTAAATACGCCGTCAACGATTCCTTCTTAAACATCCGTTGCCACAACTGCATCCTACTACCTCCTATGAAACCAATAAAAAACACGTATCGGATAACACCAAAGTATCCGATACGTGTTTAAATGAGTTCCATGGTCTGCCCGCAGCAGTTAGCATGTCTCACACACTCGGATACTTTACCGTCATCCGAGTGTCCAACGCAAAATAACTTTACGATTGTTTCGGATGACTAACCGAAGAAAAACGTAAAGTTGAAAAACGCTTGCGTTGTTGACAGGTGCATTTGCATGAATTTCATTTCCTTTTCTAATTGTTTAGGTTTTAACTCCCTAATCATAAGTGAGGAATTAAATTTCGTCAACCATTTCTCAGTAAATACTCATACTGACTATTTGTAACCGCCTCGGAACACCTTAGAAATCGGATAATGGCGCGAACAGTTGGAAAAAGCATATAATGTTAAGTAAGTATTCTAAATAACTGAGGTGGTTTCATGTCGATCCGCACATATCATAATGCGCAAGTCTACGATGTTGCGCAAGCGAAATTCATTCCTAATTCATGGTTCTCAGTTGATTTAACAACCGGGCGTATTACGGCTACCGGTACTGGCGCTACGCCTGCCGATGCTCAAGGACTTGTTGATTTAAATAACAAGTTCATCACGCCTGGTATGATCAACACCCACGTTCACATCATTAATAAAGTCTTCCCATACGGGCCAAAAGCCTCACGCGAACCCTTCGAAATTGCAATGCAAGCCCAAGCTAACCTAAATGAAATGTTAGCTTCAGGGGTGACATACACCCGTGTCCTGGCAACTGCGCAAAGCTTCGATATTGGTATGCAAAAGATGACGCTGAATGGTCAATGGCGTGGCACTGGCGTTGTCGCATCTGGTCGTGCTTTCTCAACCATTGGTGGCCACGCTTCAAAGATTGGTGAAGCTTTGTCTGGTCCAGAAGAATTCCGGGCCGGTGTCCGCCGTCGGATTGAACAAGGTGCCCATGCGATTAAGTACATGGCGTCAGGTGGTATTGCGTTTGATCAATTCGAGCAACCCGATATGCCACAAATGACGGAAGCTGAAATGGCTGCTGGCGTTGACGTGGCACACCGTCGTGGCATCAAGGTTGCGGCGCACGCGGAATCTTTGCAAACTGTTAAAGAAGCCTTGCGCGCCGGCGTTGATTCGGTTGAGCACGCTTTTGTGATTGACGATGAGGCCCTCGAATTATTCCAATCAACGGGTACATATTTAACGCCAACATTAGTGGCTCCTTATGTCATCATCAAGCGCGGTGATGGTTTGTTGCCACAGTGGATGGTCGACAAAGCCTACAAGTGGGTTGATTCACACTTTGCAGCCTTTGGTAAAGCGGCAAAGAATGGCGTTAATTTGGCACTGGGTACTGATGCTGGTTCACCATTGAACGGTTATGCCGACACTGCCCTTGAGGCTGAACTTTGGTCAATTGCCGGCGCAACTAACGCCCAAATCTTGCAGGCACTCTTCACGAATGCAGCTGATTTATTGCAAATTAGTGCTGATTATGGTGAATTAGTTCCTGGCAAAATGGCTGATTTCGTCGTCTTTGATGCTAGCCCACTAGCTGACATTAAGGTACTCCAAGAGCCAAAGCGAGTGGCGAAGTTTGGTGAGTTCGTTGACACAACTGGCTTCCAAAATCCTTATATCTTACCTTTAGATAAAGGACATTTAGTTTATTAATAGTAGATTCTAAAAGGTCCCAACTCCTCCGCATTTGTTCGGAAGATTTGGGACCTTTTTATCGCCATGTTCGTTGCATTGCTGAGAAGACAGCCAAAGTTGCCTTGGCATCCGCCAAAGCACGGTGCTTCTGCTTACCGATCTCGACATCATACGTCGCAGCCAAACCCGATAATGAAATATCATTAGGATTACCATTTAAGGCCCCGTGGAGCTGTTGCGTATCAAAAATTTTACCATTCGTGTGCCACTTGCCTAAATCATGATAGCGGAGCCCCTCTTTGACTAACTGCACATCCCCATCAACAATCGCGTGGCCAACAATCGGATATTCGCCAACAAACTTCATAAACCGGCTCAACGCCCGTTCTTCCGACAAACCATTATGAATCATATCCAACGTAATCCAGCCGTGTTTCCCACCCATGGATTGTGAAATGAATTTAAATGACGCCATTCCACTGCCCTTGGGCGGGTTATTAACAATCGCGGAAAATTTTTCAATATCTTTACCGGTGGTAATTTTCAAAGCCCCAACTTCAATAATTTGATTACTACCGTTCATCTCTAAATCGAAAACGACATAATCCTTCAATTCTGTAAATAGCATTAACAATACTCCCCGCTCGTTTGTTTCTCTCAAGTATACGCTTCACCGACGAACTCTTCACTTGCATTTACTTCAAGTCAGCGTAAAGTTAAGATTGTCAATTATACAGAATAGGAGATTTTCCCCATGAAATCACTCGCAAAGTACAATAAGTTGCGTCGAAACTTCAACATGGAAAGCCACCGTGGTCTACAGCTCGACGAACACGGTAATACCGATGTTTTTGAGGGTGTCCAAGTCACGGTTTTAGTTAAGGATGATCAAGCAACGATGATTTTCATCGATTCAGAGGATGCTGATAGCGACGAAGCTGGTCGCGCATTCGTTGCCTTCGAGCACGGCATGAGCTGGTCATCGCAGGAGTTCTTCAACGCCTACATGGCCGTTCACGAAAACCCCGACGAACTAGCTGTTGCGACAGCAAACGGCATCCAAGTGACCCACAAAATCGATGCAAACGGGTTGCACATCAAAATTGTGCCAGCTTAATTTGCGCAAATAAAATGACCGCCAGGCTAAAATTCCTGGCGGTCATTTTATTTATCACAGCAGCTATCGGTCTTATTAATACGTAATCTTCAAATTCTTAACAACGGCTTCGGCTTCATTGAACAAGCCTTCAATGATGTCCTTAACCGGACGCTTGCTGTTAACCATACCCGCAATTTCACCGGCCATGACTGAACCGTTTTCAACATCACCATCAAAGACAGCCTTTGAAAGTGATGCCATCGTCAACGATTCTAATTCCGCAAATGAAGCACCGGCGTTTTCAAGTTCAAGATACTTGGCAATCATAGCATTCTTAATTGTTCGCACCGGTGCGCCGATACGTTGTCCTGTTACCGCTGTTGCCGTGTCATCAGCTGCCAAAATCGCTTGTTTGAACGCATCTGCTACCGGCGTTTCATCAGCTGCCAAGAAAATTGTCCCCACTTGAATACCTTGCGCACCCAATGCGTATGCAGCAACTACACCACGTCCGTCACCGATACCACCAGCTGCAATCACCGGAATATCTATCGCGTTGGCTACTTGTGGTACCAACGCCATTGTCGTCGTCCCACCGATATGACCACCCGATTCCATCCCCTCAGCAACAACTGCAACGGCCCCTAAATCAGCCATTTTCTTTGCTATCTTGACAGACGGAATGACTGGAATCACCTTAACGCCAGCTGCCTTGAAAGCTGGCATATAAGGTTTTGGCGTACCAGCCCCGGTCGTAACTACTGGAACCTGTTCTTCAATAATGACATCAACCAAATCTGGCATATTATCCATCATTAACATCAAGTTAACGGCAAATGGTTTATCAGTGCCGGCCTTAACGCGCCTAATTTCCGCGCGCAATTCTTCCTTATCAAAGCCGGCAGATGTTAACACGCCTAATCCACCAGCATTTGAAACAGCAATAACCAACTCATGCCGTGAAATACGTGCCATCGATCCCTGAATCAACGGATACTTCGTTCCTAGAATTTCTGCAACAGTTGCCATGATATATGCCCCTTTTTAAGTGATTATTGTTTAATGTATCACATAAACTAAAACAACCCCAAATTATCTGAATAACAATCAGATAATCTGAGGCTTCATCTTACTACTTTTTACATCATTAACAGGTGAATCAAGCCAAGCGCTAGCAATACCTGAATCACACCAATTACCAAACCAAAACTCAGGAAGCGAACCCCCGAATTCTTGATAATTGACCATTTTAGACTCAACCCAATGCCAGCCAAATTAATGACCCCGAAGAAACTTGCCAATTCCTTGGCGACAGCGACTACCGGTACTGGCAAGCCAATCATCGTATTCACCAACATAAAGATGACAAAGGCCGTGACGAGCCATGGCATCATGCGCCAAAATGGCTTTGCTGGCGCCATCACAGCTTCTTGTTGCGTTTGTCCACGACGACTCATCTTCGTAAAGGCCATAACCACAAAGGCCAACAATACCACGCGGAGCATCTTAAACAATGTTGCGTACGTTCCAGTCGCATCATTGACCATCAAACCAGCGCCAACAGCTTGACCAACCGATTGTAACGTACCACCAATCAAAGCACCCGATAATAAATCATTGTGACCTAGAATAGCCGGTCCGATGGTTGGCAAAATCAGCAACAGTGCCACACCAGTCAACGACACGGTCGCAGCAGCGGTCCGGCGTTGTGTATCATTAGCACCAATTACCGGCGAAACGGCAGCAATCGCACTCGTGCCACACACCGCATTACCTGCACCCATCAACATTGCTGACTCAGATGACACCTTAAAAAAGCGCCCACCGAGCCACATCACAATTAAAATTGTGGCCGTCATCTGCAACACAATAAACAAAATCCCTTGCCAGCCTAACTGCTCAACCGTCCTAAGCGTGACCGTTAACCCAAGAAAAGCAATGCCAAATTGAATAAAATACTTTTCCGACCAATCGACCCCAGGGTTCCAGATTTGCTGACGAAAGGCAGTATTCCCAATCACAATTCCTAACAACATGGCGATGCCTTCCGCACCCAAAAACGGTAGTAATGGGGTTAACCTAGTTCCTTTTTCCACGTATATTTTATCACAGCAGTTATTGGTCTACGGTCCCTGGCTTTGGCCAGGAATCAAGACCAAGGACGAACCTGATAAGGGCGACTTGGTCACGTCAGAGGTCTAAGACCTCTGACATTCCTAGTTTACTTTATCAAAATAAAAAAATACGGTCCAACCAAATATTTTGATTGGACCGCACCAATTAGTTGCGCTGATTAATATAGTGAAACACCATTATGTTCTGAATCAATGGGTGCCACATTATCCATTAGATAATGTTCTACGGCGCGCTTATATGATTGATGACTACGCATCGCAATGCCCGTCAACTTGCTAAACTCAGTCGCATTTAGTGCCCAAACTTGCGCCACCGACTGTTTCAACAAGTGATCATGGAGCGTTTGCGTCAAACTAATAAATCGTTGGAATTCAGCATGACCGATACCGTAGATACGCTTTAAGTTACCCGTTCGCTTTTCGACGTTCGCTAACATCACCAAACCTTGCGCAAACGTTGCCGCCGTTTGCCTACCAAAGTTATACATCGTTGGTGTTGGGTAGGGGTGACCATTTGGATAGGCCCCTGATTCAGCCTCGTAAGCGCAACTTGGCTACCACTTGGCCTGCCACATCAGGTCGAATACCTGACTTCACCAAAATATTGCCAAATTCCAGCATGAACGCCTGCGTATGAACTGTCATCGTCATTATCTAAATCCCTCTCTTTGTACTCTTCTCTTAGTCGCCGAATACTAGTGTATGGCGAACCCAATTAGTGTACGCAAAAAGTTCACAGAATAGTACAAAAAAGTGTTATTTTTGTGATTGGCTCATCTTTAGTTAGCGTGCACACCAGCCATAAAGCCATCTATAAATCCTTGAATAGAATCGGTTAGATATGGCACGCCTAAAATAACCACAAAGGCTAGCATGGCCCAGAAAAACGGCCTATTTTTAGCAAATAGCTTATTGATATCCCGCCGCCAATTAGCAGTGATCATCAGCGAAATAAATGCAACCAGTCTCAGTAGCTCGACATCATTATCGATCGTTCCTAACTTAATATGCAGCCAAATTTTTTCAATAATGTATGTGACTACGCCCAATACGAGTGTCGTAATGACAATAATATTAGCTGGTGTAATCTTTGTACTTTCGCCTGATTCAAACTTTTCAATCAACGCTTCATCCCCCTTTACTAACTCATCCAACGACACTAAGAAAAGGTCGCTCAAAGCCAGAACATTTTTGAAACTTGGCAACGCCGATCCATTCTCCCACTTTGAAATAGACTGTCGCGAGATACCCAAATAATCGGCTAAATCTTGCTGCGACATCCCTTTATCCTCACGACGTTGTTGAATATTATGCCCAATTTCCATAACCGGCCTCCACAGTTAATAATATATATCCACCATACCTGAATCGTATATTTTTAACCAGCAACTATCGGTTGCGCTTTAATATGCAACTAAAAAACGCCTAGCACCTGCATGCTAGACGTTCTTAATCGCTTATTTCATTAATACTGTAATGAGGACAATAGCCAACACAACCTGGAAAATAATGGTCACTAAACCATAGCCCAAGAATTTCATTCCTGACTGCTTAATGGTCTGCCACTTCAAATTCAAGCCGATTCCCGCCAAGTTGACAATACCGAAGAAGCTTGTAATTTCGTGGGCCGTTCCTGTCAGGACGTGAGGCAAACTGATAAATGAATTCACCAGCATCAATACCACGAACACCATCACAAACCACGGGATTTTAACACTTGTTTTGGGCGCAGTCGCTTCAATTGGCGTCAACTTTGAGGCATGTCGCGCCATCAAGATCACGACAACTGACAACATAATGACACGCAACATTTTAAAAATTGGTGCGTATGTCACCACGTCGCCACCAACCAATGAGGCCGTTCCTGATACCTGACCAACCGATTGTACAGTACCACCAATTAGGGCACTCACTAGCAAGTCATTATGTGGAAAGACTGCCGGACCAATAATTGGCAAAACAAACAAGAGCACCACGCCGGCTAGTGAAACCGTCGCAACAGACGTACGCCGTTGATCATCAGTCGCGCCGACGGCCGGCGCAACTGATGCGATTGCACTTGAACCGCACACCGCATTTCCCGCACCCATTAACATGGCCGTCTGTGGTGCGACCTTAAAGACGCGACCACCCAGCCACATCACCACTAAAATCGTTGCCAACATCTGCAACAAAATAAAAATGATGCCCGTCCAGCCTAATGATTCAATGTTCTGTAACGTGACATTTAGTCCCAAGGCAGCGATACCAATTTCAATTGGGTATTTTTCAGCCCACTTCACACCGGCACCCCACCGTTGCTGGGCAAAAACAGTATTTCCTAATATAATCCCTAGCACCATCGCCAAGGCTTCAGCGCCCAACGTTGGTAACCAAGGTGAAACGAATTTTGCAACAAGCGCGACAGCTAGCGTCAACAAGATACCAGCAATCATTTGTCGTTTTATGGCCATAATTAATGACGTCTCCCACTAAACAAACTCTACTATCCAGTATACGCCTCTTTTATCGTTTGTGCTGATAGATTTTCTTCACAACGAACCGAATAATAGCTGTTAATACCGCTGCCACAATCAGTGACTTAATAGCGCCTGGCCAAAATGAATCTGTGCGAAAAACAATCGCATCCGACACGGCATAAATCAGCATGAATAATAAGCTGACCCAATCTACAAATTCTGTCATACCTTTCACCCCTAAAGCGTTAACTTAGCTCAAGTCACGCTGCATATGTGTATAGTGATGCGCACCAATCATTAGTTCGCCCACTGCGACAAACCCTTCACGTTCATACAATGCGCGCGCCTTTGGATTACCATCATCAACATTTAAGCCAATGACCGTTTCACCTTGTGCTGCCACCACTTCTGGCAAAGCCGCCAGTAATTGCGTGCCGACACCTTTACCGCGTGCTGATTCAGCGACTGAAATTGAGTCGAGATACCACTCATCGGGCAACGTCTCAACATCTGGGAACAGTTCTGCTAATTCACCAAACCGTTCCGCTAGCAATCGTTGCATCGTTAAATCCAAATGTGGCTCGCTAGCTGACGGATAGCCAAACGCCACCCCCACAATAGCCCCACCTAATTCAGCGACCGTTGCGTGCGTATGCGAATAGCGGGCCGTGTCATCAGCCAAGGCACTATCATGCAATAATTGTTCGATATTATCGCGTCCTAACTTGGCTACCATTGGAATTTCCATTTGGTCAATAATCGTCATTTCTAAATGCACAATGGTTGCTGTATCAGCCACTGTTGCTGGTCTAATTGTAATCATGCTTAAATCCTCCCCCATCTTTGTTACTAGTCTACTGGCTTTAAGGGGGAATTACCACTTTCATTTGGTAAACACCTTGAAAGGCAACTCAAAACCCTTTAATATGTTATTGTCCCAGTTTAGATTTGCGGAAGATCGAGCCGCACGAATGAAAATATAAGGTTAAAGAAAGGAATTTTGACATGGTTAAAGCAAAGTCAGCTTACTGGCAAGGCGTTGTCGACGAAGCACAACAGCACCCTAAGGCGGCCGGGATTGAGAAGACCCCATTCTTCTCACTTGCCCCAATGGAAGCCGTAACGGATACTGTTTTCCGTCGCGTTGTTGATAAGGCCGCTGCACCTGATGTTTACTACACGGAGTTCACTAACGCCCGTAGTATTACACACCCAAAAGCTAAGTTTACTGTACAAGGTCGCCTACACGTTGATAAGAGCGAAAAGGTGCCAGTTGTGCAAATCTGGGGAAACCGTGGTGAAGACTTCGAAAAGTCATCCCTTGAATTGCGTGATCGTGGATACAATGCCATTGATTTGAACATGGGTTGTCCGGATTCAACAGTTATTAAGAACGGAGGCGGATCGGATTTGATTCGTCACTACGAGTCAGCACAAGAAGTGATTCAAGCTGCCAAGACGGCCGGCTTGCCCGTTTCTGTTAAGACGCGGTTGGGCTTCAATGATTTGGAAACATTCCGCGAGTGGATTCCATTCCTTTTGAAGCAAGATATTCAAGTTTTGACGGTTCACTTACGTACACGTAAGGAAATGTCAAAGGTGCCTGCTCACTACGAGTACATCGATGAAATCGTTAAGATGCGTGATGAAATTGCACCAGACACATTGTTGCAAATTAACGGTGATGTTAAGACTCGTCAAGAAGGGCTGGAATTGGTTCGCCAACACCCTGGTGTCGATGGTGTCATGATTGGTCGTGGTGTTTTCGAAAACCCATTTGCCTTTGAAATCATGCCTGCTGATCACACGTTGGATCAAACCCTTGAATTGCTCCGTTTGCAATTGGATTTGTACGATGAGTTCACGGCTGAATTTGGGCCAATGAACTTCCAAAAGTTGAAGCGTTTCTTCAAGATTTACGTCCGTAACTTTGCGTACGCTTCAGATTTGCGTGTTGCCCTAATGGATACCAACACGACTGACGAAGTTCGCGCACTTTTGGCCGAATTCGACAAGCAATGGGCGGCTAAGAAAGCTGTCGACGCTGTTGCAATTGAAGCTAATTAATTAATAAATCCCCCAGCGCATGCACTGGGGGATTTACTGTATCTTCAGAAAGGTCATTACCTATGCAATTACAAACTGGTGATTTAATTTTTGTTTGTGTCACAGACACCGACAACTTCTCTCAACGCATCGCAGCGAGTACACATCGCGAGACCGCTGTTGACTACACCCATATCGGGCTTGTCGAGAAAACGACAGCCACACTCTTCGTGCTCCACGCGTCACCCGAAACTGGCAGTACCTGCGAACCTTTGGCGACGTTTTTGAACCGCCAAACTGGCGTCGCCGATGTTTACCGACCAACAATCAGCAACGCACCCTGGCCAGCAATTTTACAAAATGCCAAAGCAATGCTTGGCCAACCCTATAACTGGTCCTTTATTAAATCCCGGCCTGGCTATTACTGCTCTGAATATATTATGAACGCCTTTCAACCAGCCCAAATTTTCACCGAAGCGCCGATGACATTTGGCCCCAACAATAGCATCTTACCCGGCTGGCTGGATTACTATGCCGACTTGGGGTTACCCGTGCCAAATGGTGAACCCGGCACCAATCCAAATGGTCTTGCCAATTCACCTCACCTTAACTATCTCGGTCGTCTTAACGACGTGAACGCGGTTGATGCTTGGTAATTTGACGCTGGCTAACTGGTGACCGCCGTTTAGCCGCCACCCCTTTCGCCTGCTCGGGTACATAGGCATACCGGGTGCCGTGCGCAGCAAATAAATCTGCAAACCAAGCAATTAAAATTTGTGCGACAACCATAATGGTCCCGACCAAATTAAGATAAACCATCAATACCAACAATGACCCCAGCGATTGATAAAAGCCTACGCTCTTAACGGCAAATTGTGCATAAAAGCTAAAACCGGCATTCAACGCTAAGAGAAGCAAAACTTCAATCCCAGAACCGGCCACAAGCGCCTTCCAAGGTAACCGTTTAGCCGGCAATGCGAAGTTGAACACACACATCAATACCCAGAGCCCAAATAGCGCAAACAACCAGCTCTGCTTGGCCAATGTATCTAACCACGGCATGTCAAACGGCAATGCCGCAATAATTGCTGGCATCATCGCACTTGCACCCATCAGTACGCCGGCCGTTAACAAAATGACCATCAACCATAGAAAACTAAAGACCCGCGTTAGCATACCACTAACCCGTTCTGGCACATCATGAACCGCATTAAATGCTTTACGAATAACCGCCAACACTGAACTAGCACCCCAAATCGTGATCACGATTGAGAATGACAAAATTCCTACACCACCACTTAGGACCGACGTAATAATCGGGCCAAGAATCGACATGATGTTTTTAGGCAATTGTTCCCGCAACATAGCGTTTAGCTCCTGGGCATTGATTCCGACCAATCCGGCAATGGCACCTACACTCATTAGAACCGGCACCAATGATAGTAATGTATAGTATGTGATTGTCGGCCCAACCATATTGAGGTTCGCTCGGCTTAAATATATCTGGAGCGCTGGCACCTGAAATTGTTTCTTCAGCAACGCGAGGTCAACCAAAAATCTACGCATAAACATCCCCCTAACTATCCTTTTGATTAAGTATCGCAAGGTTATCCTACATGGGTCAATGATTATGTATTTTGGTTTGCCAAGTTTTTCATTGTTGTCGATTATCTTTGACGTAATTCCAAAAGCTTCCCAAAGCTGAAATCAAGTCAATGCCGGGCAAAATTGCGATAAAGACCCACTTTGAAAATGGATCTGTTGGTCGAAAAATAATAAACCAAACAATATCAATTAGCAATTGCACCAGTAATTGTTTTGGTGTTGCTCGAAAAAACGACTTACCAAAAGCCCCTATCATAGTATCCCCTTAATCAGAGCCACTTCGCCAAAAATGCTGCCTTTTCATCGGTGAATTCTGGCGACATGTAGTCTGCCGGTCCGTGTCCTGTTCCCTCAACTAAATGCAACACTGCCTTGTCTTCAGAAACAAACTCACGGGCTCCGTTAATCATATTTACTGTCTGTTGATAAGGTACCACAGCATCAGCCGTTCCTGCAAATGCCAAAATAGGTGGCATCTTTGCGTTGAAGTACATCTTAGGACTGTACATCTTCACACGTTGTGGAACGTCTTTGGGTGCTTGTTGATTAAACATTTGGCCCTCGAACGACTCAGCCGTACCCGTCTCAGCATACTTAGGCGTAACGCCACTCTCGTTGAATTGGTCAACAAATTGATCAAATTCGTATGGCCCATACATCGCAATAATGGCATTAACCGTCTCTGGTTGATTATTATTATCGCCCATAAATGGGTTTTGCAATGCGTCAACTGACGCCGTTACGCCGGTCATCACGGCCAAGTGGGCACCTGAAGATTCACCCATCAATGCGACACGATTCATGTCCAATTGATATTCGTCTGCATGCGCACGTAAGAAGCGCAAAGCTGCCTTAATTTCATAAATTTGGAATGGAAAATCCTTTTGATGAATTAACGAATAGTCCACACTAACAACGGCATAACCCTTATCCAGCAAACGCAAAGCCGGTTCCAATTTATGTGAACTCTTGTCACCAAAAATCAAACCGCCACCATAAATGTCAACAATTACTGGGAAAGGTCCTTGCCCTTCATTAGGCAAGTACACATCAAGCGTGTGGCGCTCACCATCCATGTAAGCAATATCGTGCCATTGCTGCTTAATGTAAGCCGTCTCAGCTTCAATTTTCTTATAATCGCGATCAATAAACTTGTCTGTCATATCAGTCCACTCATTTCTCTAGGCATAATAAAAAAGGTAGCTGCATATCTGCAGCTACCTTTTATCATACACTATTTTAATCTTTAACCCGGCGACTAAGGGCAATCATAATGACAAACCAAGCTAGTGCCAGAAGCGTTGTGGGCATCGTTGATTTCGTGAACAACAAAATCATAAAGATACCAAACAAGAATGCTAACGTTAGGTAATCCGTAAATGGTGCACCAGGCATTAGGAAGCGCTTCTCACCATTCTTAAAGTCAGCTGATTGACGGTAACGCAAGTGCGCAAACACCAACACGCCATAGATTACCACGAAGGCTGCTGAGGCCACTGATGTCACCAAATCGAAAGCATTTGATGGGAAGAATACGTTCACAAAGACAGCCAAGGCAATCAAGACAGCTGACACGTTAATGGCGTTACGTGGAATGTAACGGCGGTTCAACTTACCAACATAGCCCTTACCATTTGATAATGAGAACAGCATACGACCCGTCGTAAACAATGAACTATTCAATGACGAGGCCGCCGCAGTCAACACGACGAAGTTAATAATGCCGGCCGCCGCCGTAATCCCAATACCTGAGAACACTTGCACGAATGGTGATTCACTTGCACTGTAGTTCGTCCAAGGTTGGATACTCATAATTGCAACTAAGGCACCTACGTAGAAAATCAAGATTCGAATAATAATTGAATTGATTGACTTTGGAATCGTTGTCAACGGATCCTTTGCTTCAGCAGCTGTCATACCAACGAATTCAATTCCCAAAAAGGCGAAGAATACCATTTGGAAGGCCGCTAGCAACTTGTGCCCGTGATGTGCGACGACACCGTGTTGCCACAAGTTCGACAAGCTTGTCACGCCAGCTGACGTTTTCGCATGCGTCACAATCATAATAATTCCAGCAACAATCATCGCCACAATCGCAACGATTTTAATCATTGAGAACCAGAATTCGGTCTCACCAAACGCCGAAACTGCGATGACGTTGATGCCATAAAGCGCAACCAGGAAGATGATTTCCCAAATCCAAACCGGAATACCTGGGAACCAGAACTTCATATACGTTCCCACGGCCGTTAATTCAGCCATGGCAATCGTAATCCAACCAATCCAATACGTCCAACCAATGACGAATCCCGCTTTTTTACCAAGATACTTTTCCACGAACCCGACAAAGGTTGGCTTGTCCGGATCAGTCAAAAGTAACTCTCCTAGCGCACGCATCATCCAGAACATAAAGAGTCCTGTAATGATGTATACAAGCAAAATGGCAGGCCCTGCTGTGCTAATTGAATGTCCCGCTCCCAAGAACAACCCAGTTCCGATCGTTCCACCAAGCGCAATCATTTCAACGTGGCGACTAGATAGGCCTCGCTCTAGCTTCTGCTGTGAAGCTTCTTGCTGTGCCATAATAACACTCGCTTTCTATATTTATTTCTAATTTACAATCTCAGCCCCTACTGGGATGTTTCTTACAACACTTAATCTAGTATATAAGAATTCCCCCATTTTTCAATATTCCTTACCATTTGCATGAGTGAAATTTAATCATTCTCATGCACGCAACCACAAAAAAACGCCTGGTAATTACACTAGGCGTTTGATTCATAATTGTTTAGTAATTTGGTCCTGGGAAATCGTCTGGTGTCAATGAATCCAAACGTTGCAACAAGCGACGCAAAATACCCTTCTCCGTCATTGCTGCCCACATGCCTTCCAAACGACGCTCACCATAAATGATAACTGATGCCACAGCGCGCACATCACGGAAATCTGAACCAGTACGTGAAATTTCATCCACTTCTTCTTCAGGCAACTCTTGGTGACCCTTTTGCTTCAACGTGCGATCAAAATTCTTGTCGAAGAAATCTGACCATTCAAACGCCTTTGCCAACTCGATCATACGAGGGTCGTATTGTGGGTGGCCATCTGCTACAGCACCCATCACCCAAGGAATTTCCTTGCCTTCAATTTCTGCCAAAAAGGCATCCCACTTCTTAAAATCAAAAGGGTGTTCCTTTGCCATTTGTTGCCTCCTTCTTTTGACGAGCGTGTTCGACAACTAGGTCGACCTCTCGATATCACGAAAGCTATTGTAACACTTTGCTTCTTTTTAGTCAGTAAACAAGACTAGTCTGCGTAACGTTCTGGGAAAAGCGTTGCTAACGAAACCGGCACATGTATCGTTTCTGAGTGGTCATCCACCGCCAACGTTAAGTCAGTTCGGGTCCAATTTTTTACCCGAATACCCACAACCATTGCTTCGGCAACAAGTTCTGCAAACTGACCAGTACCAAACAATTCTGCGAATTGTGCATCACGTTCAGTTCGGAACAACTCATAACGTTGATTACCTAACTCAGTTGCCCATTCCTGGAGCGCTTTCGGCGTGGCGGCAGTCGCAATAATCCGAGCAGCCGGCGTCTTACCAGGTGTCAAAATACGCTCAGCCAACAACGACAGCCCATCATTAAACCGCATACCGAAGTGATCTGCCAGTTGCGAAATCTCACTCATAATCGTCATGGCATCTTCCTTATTAGGCAATGGACTAGTTGGACTTTGCAGGGCAATCTGGTTAGCCAATGACTCGCTTTGAATTAACTCAGTTGCTGAGTACTCACGGTCGCTTATAACAAAATGCAACAATAGCAAATGAATCAAATTCAGGTCGTTTTCAGAAATGCCAGCCGGATCAAACGGATCAGCATCTAATATTCGCAATTCCAAATATTCAACCCCGTGTTGCAACATATCATCGTAGTCTTCACGCCCCTTAAAGCGCACCGTACCATAGAACTCATGATTTGAAAATAATTCACCACGCGCAATATGCGTTTTAATTTGATTAAGGTGATCCGCCAAGTTCGTGGCATAATCAACATGAATGTTACCGTCGTTAGCAAACCCAAATTGACTAGTTCGAATTGAACGTACCGGCTGATCCATACGAGGGACCCGTGAATCGGTATCATTCATACTGAAAGGCGTAGCCCCGAAGAGATAAACAAATAACCAACGGTGGGCCGCAATATGTTGCGCTAATTTAAAGTAGATAGCATTTTTAAACGTCACATAATCCGCTTCATCGCTCAACGCAAACAGCTTTTCCAACAACGTTTCTGGCAAAGAATAGTTCAAATGCAAGCCAGTAATAATTTCGTGCGTTGACCCATATTTTTTGGCCAACCAATCGCGATAATCCTGCATCCACGGGCGATCAAACGTCTCGTCAACCCACTGCAAATCATCCGCCATTAACTTAGGCGGCATACTTAATGGCCAGATTGTCTCGGTACCCGACATATGATCACGCATAATCCACTGTAACTGCAACAAAAAATTCCGAGCTGCTTCAAATGAGCCAACCGGTTCCGTTACCAGTTCAGATTGCGTCTCACTATAGTCAGTCTGCAAATAAGGGTGCATTGTTCGCGATCCCAAACTTGCGGGATATGTCCGCCGACTCAACCGCCCCTTGGCAGTCACCCGATGTTGTTCAATTTCTATGCCAAACTGGCCACCACTCAACTCACGATATAAGTTATTTTCAGCAATTAATTTGCCAATTTCCAAATGGTTTTCTGCCATTTCACACATCTAACTTTCATTTAGTATTTAAAAACTATTATAAACAAATAAGCCAATTTTAACAGCCTTTTTGTCGTGTCCCTTTTTATTTGTCCCAATTCAGAAAAGCGCTTATGATTAGCCTTGAAATTAGACGAATGGAGTCAGCACTATGAAGATTGGAATCATCGGCGCAACCGGAATGGCCGGTTCAGCGTTCGTTATTGAAGGTTACCAACGTGGGCACCAAGTAACGGCAATTACCCGTTCAGCTAGCAAGGTAACACGTATGTTTGGAAACGAAATTCCAGCCCTAGAACGCCAAAACTTTGAATTGACTCGTGAAGACTTGACGCAATTCGACGTAATCGTCGTTGCGTCAACGTTCTCACGCGCCAGCGATCACCCTCGCTTTGCTGAGTACCTACACGACCAATTGGCCGGAACAGACGCCCCAATCGTGGTCTTTGTGGTTGGTTCATCAACATTGCAAATGCCTGACGGTTCAGTCATGGCTGACCGTTTGGGTCTAATGCGTGGTCAAGCACCTTGGATTGAAGTTGCCATTGAGCAAGCTGCCGAGTTTAACTACTTGAAGACGGTTGATGATTTTGCCTGGATGGCAATTTCACCACAACAAGCCTTCATGCCAGGCCCTGCAACGCCAACGTACTTGAAGTCAGATGATGCATTGATTTTTAACAACCGTCAAGAATCACGTGTGACGACTGGTACTTTGGCCAAGGCCTTGTACGATGAATTGGCAAATCCAACCCACGTTCGCGGTCGCTTCACTGCCGCCGATAAGTTTTAACAATTAACACGAAATTACTATTCAAAAATCATATAAATCCTAATATAATCCAAATCCATACAAGAACAGTAAAAAGGCGTCGAGCAATGCTCGGCGCCTTTTCGTTATGCTTAGAACTTTCCGTTGGTGTTTGCCTACTCTGATTCAGCGGGAATTTCTTCGATAATATCCCAGTGTTCAGCAATCTTGCCATCAGCAACCCGGAACAAATCATAGAATGCGACTGGCTTACCACCAAATTCGCCATCCCCCAAAACCAATACAAAGTTACCTTGACCAAGGACCTTAAAGACCTTGTCGTAAACCATCGCAACGCCCTGTTCGGCCATCGCAGCAAAGGCTGTCGTTAAACCAGTCAACCCGTCAGCGATATCGACATTATGTTGGATGTAATCTTCACCCGCGATATATTCTGGCAGCTTATCTGGATTTTCACCGCGCAACACGTCACGAACAAAGTCAGCAACCAGTGCCTTATTGGCATCTGTCTTGTCCAAATCGGTTACTTCAGTTGCACCATCTGTTTGTGTGTGCCCTGATGGATTTGGTGCCACGACATTGGCCACGTTATCCCAGTGCTCAGCAATTTTGTCGTCTTCAAAACGGAAGACATCTAGCGCAACTTGATCACCACTACCAGCAAAATTAACGATACTATGCAAAACGACATACTCGCCATCTTCAAATGAACGAACCGTCTTCAACGTCGTCTTAACTGGCGCTTCTTGCAAGCCCTTAACCGCCGCAACAAATGCATCACGACCATCCCCAAAATTCAAATTGTGTTGCTTGTATGATGGCAAGGCACTTGCCTCAGCCACTGCAACATCACCACTTACAAACGTACCAACCAATGCTTTTGCAATATCTGTGTGTGTCAGCTGTTTTCCCTCCCAGGTGTGGGTATTCAATAATTGTTTTATCTATGCCAATAATATAACGCAACGCCGACAATTGCATAAGTAGGCACTTCAAAGTGGTATAGTTTCGCAAAGGAAACTTTTGTACGATAATAGGGTTAATACGAAATCATTTTAGGAGAAGCACATGGGCTTTACTGTTGACATGACCCCTGCCATTGCCGAAAAGCTCGTCACACTGAATGAGTTGCACCGCAATCGTTGGCGGCCAGACATCGTTAATTTGTTATTGGAAACCGACACGTTACGGTTTGGTGAATTAAAAAAACAACTCGGCATCACGCAAAAAGTGCTGACCGAAAACTTAAAGTGGCTCGAAGAAAATCAAATCGTCATCCGAACGGTTTACCCCGAAGTGCCACCCCGAGTTGAATATTCTTTAACTGAAATTGGCAAAGAACTCCGCGACGTACACGAAGCGATGCGGATATGGGCCGACTACTACGTCACCCATGCCAAATGAAAAGAGAGTGAGACGAAAGGCGCTTTGGACCCGATGATAACGTTGTTTGACCCACTTATGCCTTGGAGCGTAGCGTAGAGGCATGAGTGGGTCAAATGGCGTTATATTAAGGGTTCAGTCTTTCGGAACACGTTTAAAAGCCGCCAATCCTCCGACTTTAAATCGGGAGATTGGCGGCTTTTGAGGCTGAGACAGAGACTTCTGTCCCAGCCTCTTTTTAGTAAACTTAATTTTCGAACTTGAACGCGTTCAAGAAGTGCTTAATACGATCAGTTGGTTCGCTGAAGAATTCAGCTGGCGTACCGTCGAAAACGATTTCACCGTCTTCCAGGAACAACATCCGGTCAGCCGCCTCACGGGCGAATTCCATGTTGTGCGTCACGATAATCATTGATTGGTCTTCTTTGGCCAATTCGTTCAATACACGCAAAACTTGGGCTTCTAATTCAGGGTCCAAAGCTGATGTTGGTTCATCCAACAACAAGTAATCGGGTTCCATGGCCAGAGCACGGGCGATGGCGACACGCTGCGTTTGTCCGCCAGAAAGTTGGTAAGGGTAACGGTCAGCTGTGTTATCCAAATCGACAGCTTGCAACAATTCATGTGCCTTCTTAATGGCGTCGGCCTTCTTTTGCTTCAACACGTTAACAGGCGCTTCGATGATGTTGCCAAGGATGGTTAGGTGATCAAACATACGTGGTTGTTGGAAAACCATCCCCGTCTTGCGTCGTACCCATAACAATGTATCCGTCGTCACCGGTTGGCTCAAATCAATCGTGCGGTCGTCAATTGTATACAAACCTGAATCGGGATGCTCCAACAAGTTCAAAGAACGCAACAAGGTTGACTTTCCTGAACCTGATGGGCCAACGATAACGGTCGTCTCATGTGGATTGAACGTGACGTTGATGTCCTTCAAGGCGTGGTGTTCTGCGTATTGCTTATCGATGTGTTCTAGCTTCAACATAATGAATTACCCCTGTACCTTTACGAAACGGTCGGCCCAACGTTGGATGTAGTGTTGTGGGATCGACAAGATTGAAACGAAAATTGCGTAGATGGCAGCGACGAGCAAGTACATTTGCAACGGCTCGAAGTTGGTTGCGGCCAATTGTTGTGAGAGGTAGAACATCTCGACAATGGTCACGACGGATGCCAAAGACGTGTCCTTAACCAATGAAATGAATGAGTTGGCTAAGGTTGGAATTGAAATACGGGCAGCTTGTGGCAGGATGATGCGAATGAAAATTTGGGCATCCGTCATACCGAGTGCCGCGCCAGCTTCGCGTTGTGTATCTGGAATTGAGGTGATTGCCGCACGAATGGCTTCAGATGCGTAGGCTGCCGTATTCAATGACAATACCCACACAGCTGCCGACCAGCCTGAAGGTGACAACCAGCTAATACCAAGTTTTGGCAACCCATAGAATACCACGAACAGTTGGACTAGCATTGGCGTTGAACGGAAAAGCCAGACGTAGAACCACAAGATAAACTTGAGGATGAGCCAACCAATTGACTTGATACCTGTTGCGTGTGGCACGTATGAACGTAACACGGCAACCAAGGCGGCGATGATAACAGCAAAAACAAATGAAATAAGTGCAAGTGGCACGGTGTACTTAATTCCAGCCACGATTAATTGTGGGGCATAAGTAGCGATAAATTCAAACATGATGATTCCCTTTCTGGATGTTTGGGCGCAAAAAAAGAGCGCGCAGGCTAATTTCTGTTTCGACAGGAATGCCTAGCACGCTCTCGCTGGTTCATCGAAATGATTAGTTCACCAAAACGACCTACCGCGATAAGCGCGCTAGGCTGATGCAAGCAACAGTGATTTGTGTGTTAACTGACATCATGATGGGAACGGTCCTTTCGTTTTTTACGACTTTAATATGTGTCCATTGTAGAGATTTCGCTGACTTATTGCAAGCGTTTTAGGATGAAATTTCCCGGGCAATTAAAATTCCATGACAAAACAGTTTGACAACGATTTGAGAACGGGTTATGATTTTGCTCATACTTTGAAAGGTGACGTAAGATATTATGCACAAGCACAGCTTTAATGGGATTAAGCTAGCCGCTGCAGTATTTGCAGCAGGAACAATGTTGAGCGCCGGGGTGTGTAATCGCTAATGCGGATACAACAAAAGACCTTGGCCTCGTTCACAAGGATCAACTAACTGTTGGTTTAGAAGGTACGTACGCACCTTACTCATACCGTGCTAAGAATGGTAATTTGGAAGGTATCGACGTTGATATGGCCAAGGCAATTGGTAAGAAGATGGGTCTTAAGGTGGTCTTTGTACCAACAAAGTGGGACTCATTGGTTGAGGGGCTTCGTGCTAACAAGTACGACATCATTTTGAATGACATGGCACCTAATAAGGAACGCATGAAGTTGTTCCGTTATGGTTCTAAGTACATTTACACTGGTGGTGTGGTTGTCACTAAGAAGGACTCTGGTATCAAGTCTGTGACAGATATCAAGGGTAAGAAGACTGCCCAATCAGCAGTTGGAAACTATGTGAAGTACGCTGAAAAGTTGGGGTCAACCAACGTTGCCGTACCTGGATTTGCTGAAGCGGTTGCGACAGTTGAGAACGGTAAGGCTGATGCAACGTTGAACGATGCTGCGGCATGGAGTGTTTACAAGAAGGAACACCCTGAGACGAAGTTGGTTGCTATTAAGTCACCAGCTAAGTACATGCCTGTAACGGGTGCTGCACCAATGATGAATAAGAAGGCGACGGCTTTGGATAAGGCTGTCACAAAGGCTGAGGCAAAGATGCGCAAGGACGGCGAGATGAAGAAGATCTCTGTTAAGTACTTGGGAGCTGACTACAGCCACAAGCCAACAAAGTAAGACGAATTTAAGATATGACCGTGAGCGTACCGGTTCGCTGATTTGCAATTTAGGAGTTGTTTTGGTTATTACTTGTAAATGACCGAAACAAACCTTTTTTGTTTGTATGAAAATTGGAATACGCGTATCATTCTGTTCTAGCTAGTAGAAAGAGAAGAAAATGATGCGAGTATCACAGGTGTGTTATGCAAGACGATTTTGGTGGATGCGACTAAATGTCGCAGTCAGCATTTCAGTCGTAACAATAAGTTTGGGATCGACGCTGTTAATTGGGACAGCGGGATAGCATTAGGAGATTATAGATATGAATAGGATGATGAAAACAGCCGTCGCGCTTGTCGCATCTGGTGTTATCGGTGGTGTTGCCGTACCAACTATGACAACGTCTGCAGCTGCGTACAAGGGCAGCGTGCACACGAAGGGTAAGTTGACGGTTGGTTTGGAAGGTACGTACGCACCTTTCTCGTACCGTAATAAGTCTGGTAAGTTAACTGGGTTTGAAGTGGAGTTGGTTAAGGCTGTGGCTAAGGAAATGAAGCTTAAACCAGTCTTCGTGCAAACGAAATTTGATTCATTGGTAGCTGGTTTGAATGCCAAGAAGTATGATGTGGTCTTTAATAACATGTCAATTAACCCGGAACGTAAGAAGGCGTACACTTTTGCGCAAGCATACTTGTACACAGATTCTGTCATGATCACAAAGAAGGGGTCGGACATCAAGAATGCTTCAGATTTGAAGGGTAAGAAGGCTGCACAAACGGCATCATCAGACTTTGGTCAAACAGCCCAAAAGAAAGGGGCAAAGATTATTTCAGCCCCTGGTTTTGCGGAAGCTTTGGACTTGGTTGATTCAGGTAAGGCTGATGTGACGTTGAACTCACAAGATTCATGGGGGGTTTACAAGAAGGCCCACCCAAAGACGGATTTGCAGGCTAAGGTAACCAAGGCTTTGGGCGAGACGACGGCTGCACCAATGTTGAACAAGAAGGACAAGAAGTTGGCCAAGGCCATCACCAAGGCGGAAAAGACTTTATTGAAGGACGGTACGATGAAGAAGTTGTCTGAGAGGTATTTCGATACAGATTTAACGACTAAGAAGTAATTAAAGGTTATAATTAATCCCACAAGATACATGTATCCCGTGGGATTTTTTGTATCGTTTTTCAGGTGAGGTAAGGGATGATGATAGCGAAAAAAGTGATTGTGCGAGGCCGCGTTCAAGGGGTTGGCTTTCGCTACTTTACGAAGCAATTGGCGGATAAATTGGGTGTGACAGGGGTCGTCTGGAATGCGTCAGATGGCTCAGTGCGAATTGAAGCGCAGGCCGATGACACGGTGATGACAGATTTTGTTAACGGGGTTAAAGTGTCACCATCCCCATATGGGCGCGTCGATTCGGTTGAGTCAGAAATTATTCCAGTTGATAAGTCGCGTCGTGTATTTAAAGCTATTTAATCAGGTATACCATTTTGCTGATCTGTTGGTGTAATGGGGATGGCTGAGAAATTGAGGACTAGACGTTGGGGTGTCTACGCGGATGTTACCTGGCGTTGCCAAATAGGTGCTATCAACCCACCCCAATCATTTGCGCAACTTGCCGATTGATTGGGGTGGGTTTTAGTGTTGATTTGTTGAGCAGATGTTTAGAAAAATTGTAGGCAAAGAATCGTCAGTTGGGATGTAGCAATTAACAAACAGTAAGGGTGTTGGACTAAAGTTGGCCACGCGATTTTCGCGTGTTTAGTCCGCAATGCATAAATAGCTAATTGGCAATAGGTATAAAATGTATAAGTATACAAACTGTGCGGGCGGTCAGTCTAGGGTTACCGGAAGTTGAAAACATGAAAATTTTTTACAAATTTCGGTGAATGCCTCGTTTATCGATCTGTAACATGTAACACGGGTAAAGTGTGCCTGTTTTGCCTATATAGCAACTTATTGCTATATACAATTTTTGCGATGTGCCCCAACACACTCCTACCCTACTTATTATTTAGCGGTATAATTCTTGCGACAATGCCGTTCTTCGGGTAAGCTGAACTATCGGAAAAACTTTTTGGAGGTTTTGAGCATGACTTTGAAAACGTGGTTGAAGTTCGTTGAAATTCAATCATTAGTCGCTAGCGTTTTACCCTTAATCTTGGGTAATCTGTACGCGGCAAGTACGTATCACCACATGAATGCAGTGCCAGCAAGTGTCTTTATGATTGTCGCCTTTGCATTGCAGATGGGGGTGAATGTTTGGAATAATCTGCAGGACTTTAAATCAGCAACCAGTGACGAGTGGAAGAACGGTGTAAATAATATCGTTGGATCGGGTGGGATTACTCCCCGCGAAGGTTGGACGACGTTAATCGCTCTTGTGTTAATTGTAGTAGTCGGTGGCCTTTGGTTGGTTACGCAGACAGGTATACCATTGTTGATTATGGGACTGATTGGTTTTACGGTTGCGTACTGGTATGCTGGTACGCCACTACCATTATCACGAACGCCATTCGGTGAATTGGCCTCTGGTTTGACGATGGGGTACTTGATTTTCTTGAGTGCAACATACGTCAATGTAGCGCCAGTCTTTAACGGTGAATTGCTGTTACACGCCATCGTAGCGTCAGCAATTTCATGGTTCGCAATTGGTGACATTATGTTGGCAAACAACATCGGCGACTACGAAGAAGACCTCGCTGAAAATCGCCACACATTGGTTTGGCATTTGGGTAAAGACCGTGCGGTTAAGTTGTTTGGCTGGATTTATTTAGCGGGATATCTCATGTTGATTTTGTCAGTTGTATTGAGGATTTTGCCATGGCCAGCTTTGTTGGCGTTGGTGTCATTCCCAATCGTGCGCAAAAACACCCAGGCTTTTCAAGCAAAACCAATTAAGCCTAATTTCCCACAAGCCATTAAGAACGCTGTTGTCATCTCAATAACATTGGCTATTGGGTTGGTGATTGGATTATTTATTTAACAATTGATATAGACGAAAAATGCGTCCCCTAGCTGTAGGAGGACGCATTTTTTAATCTAAATCAACACCAGGGTTATCAATCGACAACAACGCAATCATAACAAAGGCGATGTTTGAATGGTTTGAATAACCGATGTAGTAAGGTTGCCACTCACTCGCAAATTTGTGCTTGTAGTGACGAAGACCTTCGAATGAATAAATTTTTGAACCAAATTGATAAATCAAATTAGCAACGCGTTCACGGATGAAACTTTGTTCGTGAAGCCCCACGTTTGATAGAGGGGACATCCCCAAATTAAACGTGTTGTAACCAGCGTCACGTGCATACTCGAACGTCTTTACAAAAAGTACATCCATCGTGCCGTTGGGTGATTCGCTCGTGAAACGCATCAAATCGACAGTCATTTGATTTTCAGTTGCGGACGTAACCAGGGTTGCGAAGGCAACGATGTGGCCATCCGGTGCTTTTAAGACGCCGATACCGCCACGTTGCAAGTAGTGGTCGTTGAAGAATCCAAGTGAGTAACCTTTTTCTTCACGACCGTGTAACCATTCGTCAGAAATTTGGCGCAATTCTTGCAACAAGGCATCTGAGAATGGTGGCTGCAAGACTTCATAGGTGAAGCCAGCGGCAGTTGCTTGATTGATTTCACTGCGGATGTTCGCGAATTTCTTACCAGCTGTCTTGAATGATGGTGTATCAACCCACGCTTCTTCTCCAAGTTTCATAAAGTTATAGCCGAATTCGTGCACCATCATGGCAATCTTTTCGGAAACCTCATAGAAAATTGGCGTGTAGCCTAAGCGGTCGGCCTCGCTAATAAAGGCGGCCAAGGCGGCCTGGAAGTCAGTACTATCACCAAACGGATCGCTCATGACGGCGGCCTTGTTGTTAACCAAACGGAATTGGATAGCCACCGTATCGGCCTCGCTTTGGTCGGGCCGGTAGTAGAATAAGCGCTTATCGCCAAGGAAAATCAGGTTGGTGTAGTGATTATCACCACGTGCCAATACCTGATTGACGCGTTCCTCATCAAGGGCTTCACCGAGTAATTGCGTGCGGCCTTGCATGTAAGCGATAAAACCAAGCACACCAAGGCTCACAATCGCAATTGCGATGAATCCAATTAACCACCAGCGCAACGATGGGACTAAGAAGAACCCAGATGTTCGCACGTGGAAACGGTGTGAGACGGCAGGTAGATTAGCGACCCCAATGGTGAGGTAAGCGATAAACAACCCGCCGTAGATGACACCATCAACCAGTCGATTTTCCCAGCTGTAAATGAATTGCACCCGGGTTAACGTTGGCTTGATGAATAACGTCCCAATGAACAATGCACCAAGTAAGACGAGGGGCTGTACGTGTTCGTGAGAAATAGCAACATAGCCAAAGCTAATTGCCAACAAAGTTAAGGTCGGCCAGTAAGCGCGCTTAACCTTATTGGCAATCCCACGACCGGCAATAATCAGCATGAACCCGATGAAAATATTTGGTACTTGCAGCAAAAAGCCAGAGGTCCAGGGGTTTAGGTGGCGCAATAGATGGAACGATTGTAGTGTTCCTGGCAAGGCCCCGGCGATAATCAATGTGATGCCCGAAAAGTAGAGTAAGACGGTCACGGCTTTTTGTAACATCGATCGTACAATGACGCTTGGGATGCCACGGAATTTACGGTTGGTTTCGCGGAGTGCGCGTGTTGCGGCGATAATAACCGCGATGATAAATGGCACAATTGTGTAGGCAACACGATAGAACAGAATCCATAAGAAAATAACAGCTGGGTCCATCCCAAGTGTTTGCAGGCCGATAAAGGCGAAAATATCAAATGTTCCCCAACCGCCAGGAACGAGTGTCACAATACCAAAGGTCCGGGCAGCGATGAATAATGGCATGACTGACCAGATAGCGATTGGCATTTGGAATAAGGCGCCGATTAATAGAAAGCCGGCTGTGTTAGCCACCCAGGTAGCTAACGACGCGGCAAAGAGTCGTGCGTAATCGCTAGCACTGAATGGCAAGCTGTCACGATGACGGAAGTGACTGACGATTAACCCAATGAAAGGTAATGTGACGGCAACAACCAGCCAAGGTGCGTAATTGATAACGGCAGTGTGTGACCAGTAGATGCCAGTTGCGATAAGGCTTAGTAAGCTGACAACGGCCAAACCGCTGGTCGATAACCACCAACTGCGATGTAACGTTGCACTACGTTCAGTACGGTTATCATCGAAGAGCTGATTTTGGAACCACATCACGACGAAATCTGCCACCCCAAAGGTGTTATCGAGCGCATTAATCAGCCAACTCGATAGCCAATATTGTTTGGGATCTGTAGGGGTTAACAAACGTTTATAGGCCCAATTGTAACTAACCCCGACGCTGGCAGTTAGGATACCGATAACGAAAATCCCAAGTAATAGGCCAATCGGGATTTCAGCGAAAATTGCTAACAATAGTTTTAACGGCATGCGTTTGATGACAGCGCCTAATTCAAATAGCGCGACAAACGCGACGGCGATAATCATAATCCGCCGAATGTTATGCCATTTCTGATTCATATGAAAAACTCCTTAATAAACTGACGCACGATTTTTGTGAATGCGTGTGGGGAAACCTGAATGAATAAATGACTACGGAATTTTACCACCATCAGCTGACCATTTGGAAGTGAATTTGCGATGTTTTCAGAGTGTTGTCGCTTAATGAAGTCGAACTGACCGACTAAAACTAATGTCCGGTTGGGCACTAGTCGCAAATCAGCCTTGCTAATGTGGGGCGATTCGAACATTAATTGCGTCTGCAACCAACGAGCGTGGAGAAATTTACTCAGATAGCGCGTGCGACGAAGCAACCAATCAATACCGGTTGCAAGCGCCATGATTGGCGCTTTGACGCCCGATAACGACAAATTAGGGGCGTTTAAGACCATGGTATCAGTGTGACCGGGAAAATCTAAAGTGTAGCGCAACGCTAGGTTAGCGCCATCGCTATAGCCGACGATGTGCCAATGCGTGATATGAAGTTCTTGGCGCAGGGCTTCGACATCTTGGGATAAGAGGCTATACGTCAGATGATCAGTGTTTGATGTTGATTGTCCGTGGCCCCGGGCGTCTTGCGTAATCACGTAAAAATCCGGTACCAAATAAGTGACATGGCGCTTGAAATCATGCTGCGATCCGTTATTGCCATGTAGCAGCAAGAGGGCAGGATTACTTGGATTGCCGAATGTTTGGTAGCTGAGTTGACTACCGTTAAAGTTAAAAAATGCCATAATGCATGCCTCGAGATATTAATACTTATATTGTACACAGTTTGCCTGTGGATAACTTGTGGAAAGCTTGTTCGCATGACAACTGTCACGTGCACAAATACGCTAGGTTAAACTTAATTGGATAGTGAAACTTTTCACTACGCCCGTAAATGGGCGTTTGTCACATGTTCTGATATAATGAAAGGCAAATAGAAATACGAGGTAGCGGTATGTTACAACAAATGAAACAGTCTAAAATTCTTTTTTGGACCGTTGAATTACTCGCGGTTGCGTTGTTGATTTTAGTCATAACGCAGCTTAGTTTTATTCTAGAACCGATTGGAAAATTCATTGGGGCGGTGTTTGTGCCTTTGATTGTATCGGGATTTTTATATTACTTATTAAACCCAGTCGTTGAAGCGTTGCAAAAAATACCAGTGGGTAAGCGCCACCATGTTAACCGACCGGTTGCCATTGCCATTGTGATGATTTTATTGCTGGCCTTAATCGGGGCCGCAGTGCTGTCGTTGGTGCCAGCCTTGGCTGAACAAGTCGGTAAGCTAGTGAAAAATGCACCAGCCTTGGTCGAAACGATGCAACAATGGGTCAAACATATGAGCCAAGTGAGTTGGGTTAAAGAAATTGGCGTCAAAGTGGATTTTGCTAAAATTCAAACCCAAATTGAGAATTTCGGCGAAACGTTCATCTCAGGGACTGCAAATAGTTTGAGCACGTTGATCGGGACGGTCACGAGTGTCACAATCACTGCGATTACTGTACCAGTTATGACGATTTATATGTTGAATGATGGTCAAAAGTTAGTGCCATTTCTGCAGAAAATTTTCCCAGACCGCTCCCGTGGCCGGGTTGCCGAAATTTTAGGCCGTTTGAATGGCACGATTGCGCAATACATCAGTGGTCAGGCGATTGAAATGATTTTCGTCGGTGTCTTCACGACGATTGGTTATTTCATCATTGGACAAAATTACGCCTTGCTACTAGGTGTTTTTGCTGGTTTGACCAACATGATTCCGTACGTTGGGCCGTACATCGGTTTAGTACCCGCATTATTCGTGTCTTTTACGCAAAGTCCAATGCAGGCAGTGTGGGTGATTGTTGTGGTCTTGATCGTGCAACAAGTTGATAGTAATTTGATTTACCCACGGATTATGGGGGCTTCGTTGAATATTCACCCACTAACAATTATTGTGTTGTTGTTGGCGGCCGGAAATATTGCGGGGATTCCGGGGATGATTTTGGCAGTGCCATTTTACGCTGTTGTGCGGACGATTGTTGTTTATGCTTGGCAACTTTGGCAAATTGAAAAGCCAACGGTTACTGAAGAAAATTAAAGTGTACAAAAAGAGGCTGGGACAGAAGTCTCTGTCTCAGCCTCAAAAGCCGCCAATCTCCCGATTTAAAATCGGAGGATTGGCGGCTTTTAAACGTATTCCGAAAGGCTGAACCCTTAATATAACGCCACTTGACCCGCTCATACCTCTACGCTATGCTTCAAGGCATAAGCGGGTCAAACAACGTTATCATCGGGTCCAAAGCGCCTTTCGTATCACTCTCTTTTTGTTGTTAACGTGTCGTGTTGCTGCGCAAACAAATGTGGCAAACTATTTTGCGTCGTTAAACTTGACAAACAAGCCGTAAATACCGCCAATCATCAGCATATAAAGCACAATGGCAACAGATGTATCTAGCCATTCCGCATCGCCTAGTATTGGTGACAAGAAACCGACGGACGCTGACATCACAAAAGAAAATACAGCTAAGCCAATAAACAAAACCATCGCTGTAATTGCCACATTGGCCCAGTGTGATGATACTGATAGGAACCGGCTCATCCCCAGATTGGCGGCCAGGCCAATAATATTAACCAATAGAAACAAGCCAATCATGACAAACACTGTGCTAAGAACGAATTTTCCAATAATCGGCATCACTTCCGATACATTTTGCGGATTAAATCCGACAAATTTCGCATTTACGGACGGTTTAACAATCGCCATGTACACAAGTAACATTGCAAAATAAAGAATAGCGTTCACCATCGGCACCAAAAAACGAACCAGCAAATTTGTCGTAAAAAAACGGCGTTTCGAGACTGGCAGCAGGACAAAATGGGCGTCTTGCCAAGATAAAACGGCCTGCTTTAGCGCCAGCAACCCATAGACAAAATAGAAGAATCCCAGCATTATCAGATTTTGTGTCACGATCATCCAAACTATGTGACCAACGGATTGGCCCCACTGTGCGTGAATAATTGCCACAGCTACCAACACCATAATGCCGGCATAAATTTTCAAAACCTGCCACAACGGCCGATAACTATCTGCAATCATTAGTTTCACTAATTGTTTTGTTGATGTCATAACTCAATCCCTCCATTGTCTTCTACATATCGTTGCACATAATATTGTTCCAACGTCATATGCTCATTATCACGAATGTCGTCGATCGTCTGATCAACAATGATATGTGCATCTTTTAGAATGAGAACACGATCAATAACCGGTTCAATTTCCGCAATTTCATGTGTCGACATCAAAATCGTCGCATCCTCCGGCACCCATTGAATCAGCGTTTGTAGCAACTTACGCCGTGTCAGGACATCAACGCCACTAAATGGTTCATCCAGCATGAACACCTTAGCATCACGGGATACCGTCAATGCAAAAATCAACCGTTCTAGCATTCCCTTTGATAAGGCAGATACTTGATCTTGCTCGTTGAGCCGAAGCGTTTTATTTACTTCAGTCCAGCGTTCCTGGTTAAAATCCGGAAATCCCGCACGATAAAAAGCCAATACATCCGCAATCGTATCGCGCTTGCGAACCCAATTAAGATTTGGGATAAAAGCCACGGCGGATTTAAGTGCATCGCCCGTTAGACCATCCAACGAGATATTGGCCCCCTTCTTCGGCAACACAGTCCCCGCAATCAAGCGCATCAATGTTGTTTTCCCGACGCCATTTTCACCCAGTACCCCAATGATTTCTGGTGCGTTACTCTCAAAGTTGATATCTTGCAACACTGAGCGTCGACCACGCGCATAATTTAGACCCGCTACTTTAAACATGCCTCTTACTCCTTCTGTACTGACGCTAAAGTTTCCGCAATAATGTGCCGTAACTCATCTTCCGAAACAAAGGTCAAACTATTTTTAATAAACGTTTCCGCCATCACTCTAATTTTTTTCGTTCGAATCATTTCAAACGTCTTTTCATTCGATGTTACAAAGTTTCCCAGGCCACGCCGTGTTTCAACTAAACCACTCTCCACCAAACGGTTCACCGCATTTTGCACAGTACGGCCGTTAATCACTAATGTAGCCACTAGTTCACGAACGCCAGGAATCTTTGTATTCATTGGATACTTACCATCTAAGATTTCCCGCTCTAGGAAATCGGCGACTTGAATATATAATGGTTCACTATCATTGAATTCCATCATTCGCCCTCCTGATATAGTGTAGTATAACACTACTACACAAAGTTGCAAGCGCCACTAAAAAAAGCCAGGCTAAAATCGCCTGACTGTCGTTTATTTAATACTTATTTTTTAGGTAACTGTAACTGCCAACGCTCATTAAAGAACTTGCGGTAAGCCATAAAACTAGCAAAAACTGATGAAATACCAGTCGCTGACAACAACATGAACACCACCATGATTTGATATTTAATCGCATGAATTGGATCAACACCCGCCATAATCAAACCGGACATCATCCCCGGCAATGAGACCAAGCCATATGTCCGTACTGAATCAATTGTTGGTTGCATCCCTGTTCGGATTGCTTCGCGGACAATCTCACCGGCTGCTAATTTTGGCGATGCGCCCAAAGCCAACCGTTCAAACACTTGACCTTGTTGGTCACGGAATTGTTGATTCAGACTGCGATAAACAAGTCCCACCGCCGTCATCGAGTTTCCTGCGACCATACCAGTCACTGGAATCATTTGGTATGGTTCAAACTTCAGCACACCGGTTAAGACCAAAATGCTCATCGTGATGGTTGTTGATAGTAATAAGCCCCACCATGAAATCACAAACGCACTCGGAATACCCTGACTCCGCTTCTTTCCGTTGCGAGCGGCATTATAAATAATGAATAGTTGCATAGTCAATGTTAGCAACCAATTATCCACATTGAAAATAAACTTCAATAGGTATCCAACAATAATTAATTGCACAATCGCGCGGGCAACTGAAATAATTGTCTCTTTCTCTAACCGCAACTTTTGGCGGTAGCTAATGACCAAGGAAATGACAACTAGGATAAACGCTAATGCTAACGACCAGTTACTAACATTAATTTGACTGTTCATGACGTCGTGCCCCCTCTCCGTTTTGAATCGTTAAGATATCTTGGGCATCGGCAATTTCACCTTCATCGTGCGTCACTGATAACACAATTAACCGTTCGCGCGCATGCAACGCACGAATCGCACGCCAAATAATCTGCTTGGTCTCTGCATCTAAGCCAGTTGATATTTCATCAAGTAGCAAAACCTTGGGTGGAAATAGTAGATTGCGCAACACCCCGACGCGCTGCCGCTCGCCACCCGACAACTCTGTCACAGCTTTATCTAAATAATCCGCCGGCAAATCCATCTGTTCCAACCCCGCAAGTTGTTGCTGATCATTTGGTGTTTGTTGGCGCACCAGATATGGTAAATCTAGATTATCACGCACTGTTTCACCAAATAATTGGGCAGATTGTGTGGCATACGACACTTGTTGACGGTAATCGCCAATCGGCAAGCGCATGACGTCTTCATCATTCAAAAAAATATGCCCCTCTGTAATATCCTGCAATCCAGCAATGGCTTTTAGTAGGGTACTTTTCCCGCCACCCGACGGACCAACCACGGTTACCCAATCACCATCATGCAACTCAAAACTAATATTATGCCAAATTTGACGACCTTCAACCTGATAGCCCGCCTGATCAACCACTAGCTTTGTCATAAAAACCTCCCCAAATAAAAAATGATACACACCATCCTGTATACTATTTTACACAATTATTCTTCTGTGGTTGCCGAAATATCCTGCGTCACGACTGGCAACATCTCTAACCAAGTCGTTTCGAATAACGCTTTAAACAAATTATCGTCCCATTTATCCGCAAAAAATGGGTGGTAAAAATACGTGAAGGTTTGCATGATGGTCATACCACGTTGATGACGAAATGTATCCCATGCCATGATATTTTCAACCGCAGCCGCAAAGTCCTGCAGCCGTGGGTCAATCAAAACACTGCGATCGGCAAGTTGTTCCTCATAGAACGCCATCATTTCCGGTTCGCGGCCAAACCCTTCCCGCCGACGTGAGGCCAATAGCCACAGCCAATCATGTAACGCGGTTTCTCGTTCCTCTTCAGGCGCTCGGACATTAGCTGCCCACACCGGTCCATCCACTTGTTCGAGCCAATCGGTATTCATTGACTCAAACAACGCTTGCTTATTGGCAAAATGTTTGTACAACGCCGCTGGTGTAATATCCAGTCGGCGTGCCACATCCGCCAATCGTGATTTTTCAAAGCCTTTTTCAGCTAAAACTTGTCGTGCAGCGTCAAAGATAGATTCTGTTGTAACCTTTGCCATGGCGCTCCTCCTCCTTTGTTTTGGCAACAATTAACTGCCTTACTTTCTACATTATAATCGAGCCTTAAAAGAGTTCCTAATATTTTCAACTTATTAATATTTTTGGTATAGTGGGTAAGTAGTTATTTGCTTATTTTTAGCAAGTAACAGAGAGAGTCGCATGGTTGTTTATTATTTAAACAACACTAATTTAATAGGAGTGTGAACAAAATGGCAATTTCATCATTGACTGACACATACACGCTTTCAAACGGTGTTAAGATTCCTGTCGTAGGATTTGGAACTTGGCAAACACCTGATGGTGACGTGGCTTACCAAAGCACGATTGATGCTTTAGCTGCTGGCTACCGTCACATCGATACGGCTGCTGCTTACGGTAACGAAGAATCAATCGGTCGCGCCTTGAAGGATTCAGGCATCGCCCGCGAAGAAATCTTCGTAACGTCAAAGTTGTGGAACGACATGCACGGTTACGAATCTGCTAAGCAAGCCTTGGATGACACGTTGAAGCGTTTGGATTTGGACTACTTGGACCTTTACTTGATCCACTGGCCAAACCCAAAGGCTAACCGTGACAACTGGGCTGAAGCAAATGCTGAATCATGGCGTGCTATGGAAGAGGCATATGAATCTGGTAAGGTTCGTGCCATCGGAATTTCAAACTTCCAAGTTCACCACTTCGAAGAGTTGTTGAAGACGGCTAAGGTAACACCTATGGTTAACCAATTGTTTGTTAACCCTTCTGACATGGAAGACGACATCGTGACTTTCAACAACGACCACAATGTTTTGACGGAAGCTTACTCACCATTGGGAACGGGTAAGATGTTGACAGTTGCCGCAATTCAAGAAATTGCTAACAAGTACAACAAGTCAGTTGCGCAAATCGCATTGCGTTGGTCATTGCAACACGGCTTCTTGCCATTGCCAAAGTCAACGCACAAGGAGCGCATTATCGAAAATGGTCAACTCTTTGACTTTGAGTTGACGGCTGATGATATGGCTGCCTTGGACAAGCTTGAAGGCGTAGCTGGTGCACACAACGACGCTGACAAGACAAACTTCTAATTTACTAGACAAAAACACCCTAGCTGAACGATGCGATGTACCCAAAAAGTTAAAGTAAAATATTTTAGCTGATTAAGCGGCCATTTGTCGGTATTCTACCGGTGAGTGGCCGTTTAATTTTACCTGAATTCGTGTGTTGTTGTAATACAGTGTCCAATTATTAATTGCATCAATCAACTCTTTTGCTTCACTCCATTGCGGAATAGATAACGATGTTTACCATCACTTCTGTAACCAGTTGCTCGTTTACCATTTTGGTAGAAAACGTCTTTTTTATAACCGGTAAATAGCTTGGGTTTGACCACTTCTTAGTAACCGGTTTGGCTATTGTCGTAGCTGCACGCTTCGCAACGGTTACCTGAGTGGTTGATACGGGCGCATGCTTAGTGGCTTGTGGCGCCGCCTTAGCAGCTTCGACCTGCGCCGTTGATTTTGGCACTTGTTGTTTCACGACGGCTTCAGACTGATGCGTAGCTTGTGCAGAAAGCGTCACTTCCCGAGTTAATCCACGCCGGCTAACCGTTGTAGATGAATACGCCACTGAGGGCACACTGCTTGGTACATTTTTTTGTTTCTACCGCGGATTGTTGTGGGGTGACTGACGAAACTTCTGCCGCCGTGGCCGAAATAACACTACCTAATGATTCAGTTGAACTGTCAGTCGCCTGAGATAAACTGCCACTTGAGTCCTCTGATTCAGCGTTGCCACACTTGTGTTATCGACTGATGATACTGACGTGACTGGCATGCCAGCCGATTCTGGTACCAAAGTTGCACTAGTCGTAACCTCGTTTTGCAATACAACGGCCGAGTCAGGTTGCGGGACTGGTTCATCAACAACCACACTTAGTTCATCCCCATTGTCATCGGCCGACACAACGGCCCCAGCAGCCATAACACCAACAAGGGAGTTGCAGCTACCCAAACCTTACCTGCTTTATACATCTTTTTGCGCATGTTCAACCCCGCTTAAAGCTTAATACTTCCTTAGCTTATGCCAATAAGTGTAGTCGCTCACAAACCCAAAATCAAAAGTCCTGCTCGAAACAAAAACACAACTCAGCAAAAGAGTTGTGTTTATCTGCAGTTATTAAATTGTGTGGTATGCCAAAGGCGCATCCCAAATATCGTGAACCCCAGTTGTCATACCTGGCTGTGGCGCATCGATCATCTTACCATTACCAATGTACATACCAACGTGGTATTCGCCACCAACTGACCCCCAGAACAGCAAGTCACCAGATTGTGCTTGTGACAACGGCTTCGGTTGTGAACCGTGGGCACGCAAGTATGCGGCCTGTTCGTAAGTTGTGCGGCCCAAATCAGTCAAGTGCGCGTGTTGACGTACCAATCGAATGAATCCTGAGCAATCAACGCCGTATTGCGTTGCACCACCCCACATGTAAGGAATTCCCAACCAGTGGTTTGCTTCTTCAATCATTCGTGTTCCAGCATCACTATCACGCAGGAAGAATGTCCCATCATTACCAAAGTAATACGTCTTCCCATCAATGACACGTGTGCCTTCTACTGCGCGACCAACGTTATCGACATAGTACTTCATCCCCCAAGCAGTCTTCCACTTGTTTTGTTCGCGCACCCCATTTTCAAACCAGTAGTATGTGCCCATGTAGAAACGGAATCCTGTAAATTGCTGACCGTTTTCATACCACTTCCAGCCTTGACCTGCATCCGTATATCCTGATGTCTTGCCACGCAGGAAGAACGTCCCATTATCACCGAAATTATAAGCCGTACCATCAATGACGTAATTACCTTGGACCGCACGTCCCTCATTGTCCGTGTAGTATTTCATTCCCCAAGCTTCACGCCAACCAGAATCCTGACGCACCCCATCGATGAACCAGTAATACGTACCCATGTAGAAACGGAATCCCGTGTACTTTTGACCATTTTCAAGCCAACGCCATCCTTCATTTGTACTAACGTAACCCGTTTGGCCAGCTGCTGAAGCTGAGTGACCAGCTTCCATCCCCATCGCAAACGTGAAACCGGCAATAACTGACGCGATAAACGCCAATGCCTTTTTCCCTTTAAACAATGTCATATTTAACATTACTCCTGTCTTTGTTGTTTTTAGAGTAACAACCCAATATGACATCTCTATTACAACGGGCTTCTTAATATTTTATTATTCTATTACAACGTGAAATAATGCACATCGTTTTCATAATTTATTCAAAAACGCATTGGCCAGCGTCGGTCTATGAATATTTTTCGAACAATCGGTAACCCAAGGGCCACATAAGCCATCACAATAATAGGTGCAGTGTTCATCAGCACCATTAATACCCAGGCGATTGGCCGGCCGTACCACTGCACCCAGAGTCCAACAGTTGGACCGTAAACAATTTTACCAAGAATCAAAATGACAAAAGCATGAAGAAACAAAACCACCGCCGAATTTTGTCCAACCCAGGCGATCCCGTCACCCGTTTGCCAAAGTCTGTGTTCAATCAACTGTGACACACCAGCCAATGCAAAAATGCTACCAAACGCCCCTAACAGCATCTGCCAAATTGGCCCCGTAAACGTCCCCGATACGAGATAGAATGTTCCTCCCTGAGATGCCCAGTACCACACCGCCAAACCAGCAACAAACATCGTGACCATGCCGTAAAAAGGCCATGGTTGCTTCATCCAACGTTGCGCCAGATAGCCCCCGAGTAAGAACAATTGACTCAAGAGCACCGCATTCAAAGACCACGGTGCAACCGCTGGTGCTAACAGTCCCAGACCAAATAATCCCAAGCCAATGGCAACCAATGTGCCTATTCGCCAGCGGTCTGGTAGTTTGGCAACGAGCGCCTGAGCACAACTAAAAATAATCGTCGCTAGGCCGAGTGCTACAAAGAACCACACAGCCCCAAGTGACATCATCCCCGCTGGCATTGTACTATTATTACCACCCGCCCATACGGCGCCAAGTAACGTACCCGTTAATGACCAACTTGCATGGCCAAATTTTACCGCTGGCCATTCATAAGCTAAAATCAGCAACGCGAACACAATATACAACAGAATCAAGGTATTAAAATTAGTCTTGATGCGTTCGCTGAGTGGCTTAGGCCGATACAACAGACCGCTAAAGAAAAAGAAAATCGGTAAACTACCTAAAAACAAAAAATTCTGTCCCGCTTGAAACGCCGGTTCCGAACCGGACACATGGCCAATAATCACCATTAACATTGCTAAACCACGTGCAATGTCGATCCATTTATATCTCATTATTTTCCCCATCAATTACAAAAAAGGACCGAACCATTTTGTTCAGTCCTTTTTAACAAGCCTTACTTCTTTGCAGAAGATTGGGCCTTCATTTGTGCCATCATTTGGTTCAAACGCTTTTGTGAAGGCTTTTGTCCCATTGATGTCATCATTGACTTCATCATCTCTTCTGAGATAGGTGGGTTGTTCTTCAAGTACGTTTGCATTGAGCGACGTGCCAAGAAAAATCCAGCAACTGCACCCAACACAGCAGCAAGGATGACAATCAAAATCCAGATACTAGTATTCATCGCATTACTCCATCATTATAATTCATATATTATTGTAGCGAACATTCGCCGTTTTGACTAGGTCATCCCGCATTTCTTCGCGAAAACTTCATTAGTTGTCACGCAAGCCTTTTTCGCGTTGGATATCCTTCACCTTATCTGGCGTCACTTCATTACCGTCATCATCAAACACTTGGAGCATTTCAACTTGTGAACGGAACGTAGCACGGAAGTTTTCAAGGAATTCAGCCCGTAAATCCGCACGTTCGGCAATTTCGTCGTCCGTCAAACCTTCGGGCGTCTTTGCCTTGGATGCTAATTCATTAATACGTGTGCGCACGGCCAACATGCGATCTGTTTCTGCCATATCAGTCACCACCTAATTTTTTATCGTTACTCTATTCTACCATGAAACAATGTCTAACATTCACAACTCGCCGAATTACTGTAGAATAGAAGCAGATATTTTACGAGGAGGATAACATGACACAACCTGAGAGCAAGCAACTCGCAATTTTGCGGTTTGTCTACGAAAAGCAACTTGAAAAAGGTTATCCACCTACTGTCCGCGAAATCGGTGACGGCGTTGGCTTATCATCTTCATCAACAGTCCATGGACATTTGAACCGATTACAGAAAAAAGGCTTATTGCACAAGGATCCAGATAAGCCACGTGCACTAGAAGTCACCCCCGCTGGTATTGAAGCCCTCGGTATCACCACCCGTAACCAAAACATGATGCCCGTCTTAGATGAACATGAGGCCATTCCGGCCAGCAACGAAGATAGCGATTATATCGTTGATTACTTCCCCGTGCCCGAAAACCTCGTCCGCTTTGACGGTGATTTGTTCATGCTGCGCCTTCGTGGCAATGCCATGTTAAACATCGGCATGCTCGACGGCGACTTTGTCATTGTCCGCCGGCAAAACGATGCCGACAACGGTGATATTGTGGTAGCCCGTGATGAAACTGGGCAAACTCATATTAAACGACTTTTTCGCGAGGCCGATGCCTATCGACTCCAACCGGAGAATGATAATATGACGCCCATTATCGTCCGCAAACTAACCATCCTTGGCAAAGTCGTCGGCTTGTACCGGGATGCCATTTATTAATACGCTACTAAAAATAAAAACGTTCGACGCGCAAATTGCGGTCGAACGTTTTTTACTTCACTGCCAAGAACTGTTTACCAAGATAGTTCTTACCAGCACTGAGGTCATATTGCACATATTTCAAATCAGTTAACAACGCTTGTTGCTTCGTTGTAAGTTGTTTTTCCTTAACCGTCTTGCCTTGTTCATTTACAAACGTATTACGTGTGTAATTGGCAAAAGCTGGCATCTGCTTAGTGATTGCCGTTTGCAAAGCAAAATATGGTGACACCTTGGTGTTCATTGCCTCGAACGTCAAAGCTGGAAAATCGCTCGGCGACGCGACTGCTCGTGTAGCCGCCGGTGTCTTGCCTGCCAATTTTTTAGCCGCCGGATTCTGATAGACGAAGTAATCCGTCTCGTGAGCTACCTTGGCAGCCGCTTGCGCATCCACGAATGTGAAGACACCTGGCCAGTGATCACCATAAAGGACCATCGTAATTGGTCGTTCAGACGCATCTAACCGCTTAATTAATTTGCCTAAGGCCATATCACTACGATGAACCCCTTCTAAATAGCTTTCAATTTGCTTTTTCGTGCTTTTTGAGACCGCTGGGGTTTTTACCTTATAGTGATTATCAGGATGCTCACCTGCTGTATAAGGCATGTGATTTTGCATCGTCATGAGTTGCAAGAACTGGGACTGGTTTGACTTCGCGTTGTCAATTTTAGAGGTCAAAAAACGGTAGGCATTCGCATCGGTTGGATAATCCCCATCCTTTGCAGCAGCTTGATATTTTTCAGGATACGGCGTTTGCATGTTATCCGTCGTGTAAAAACCGTCGATACCCATTTTTTTATACGCATTCGTTCGATTATACAAACTACCAATAAAGGGGTGTAAGACATCTTTTTGCTGGAAAACGTTAGTAACGTTTGGCACCGCCTTAGCGAATGGTACAACCTGCACATAAGGTACAGACATCTCGGGGGCATACGTTGCTAACGGCATTCCTGTCAATGTCATATACTCAATGTTCGCAGTACCACCACCGTAGCCCGAAGACAACATTTTACCAGAGAACGTTGCCGTTGCCTTCACCTTGTCCATATTCTTCGACACATTTTTGCCACTATACGTCAACGACGGTACATCGTTGGGATTTGCCAATGATTCACTTAACACATAAATGACCGTTTGACCGGCTAAATTAGCTTGACGGTTTTTATTCAATTCGGTGGCATAAGCAGCGTACTTCTTTTGAATTTCTGCCATCTTGGCCTTTGAATAACCGGCTGGTTCACGCATGATAACCGTCGAGACATTCGAAACAAAAGTCATTAGCGGTCCATTCCATAGCGCGTCATCCCCTGAACTATAGACAACTCGTTCATAATTAAACCGCTGTAACCATTCTTGATTTTCATCTGCAGTAGAGACAAATGGAATGGCAAGCACACCACCGGCTACTAACACAACAATGATTCGTGACCACGTTTGTTGAAACAGGGTTACCATCACGAATTGCGCAAAGTGACCAGCTCGCCGTCGACGTAACAAAAACTCAAGCCAAATGGTGACAACTAGTAAAATCAGTACGGCAATAATGGCACCAATCAATAAACCACGATCAACCATCCCCGATAAACCACCGGCCGCTCCCGCCTCAGACATATCACTGAACATAATTGGTTCGTTACGGGCCTTAACTTTCATAAATTCAGCTACAAAAGCGACAATGCCAATGACGCCATACAAAGCAATGCTAAGAAACAAACGATTTAACAACGCCATAATGAAAATATAAAGTAAGAAAGTTTCAAATACAGAAAACCAAGCTTGCGGTTTCCACATAAAATTCCATGTATAACCGAGCGCCGTACCGAGGTCAGTTGTTTGATTGTAACGTCCCCATTCCTGGAAGTACATCGCAAATTGCAACATAAATGTCGTTAAGATGCTTAGCACCAGGCCAATCAAAATTAGGCGCATAAAATTATTTATCGCTATTGGCTGGATCATCTGTTTCAACGGAGTCCAACCCCTTCTTTTATTCGTCATATACTATCTCACGATCACTATTTCTCTCTATCACTAATGAATAAGTATACCGTATTAAAACGACGGTTTTTTAACAAATGGTTAACACGTAAAACAAAAAGCAGGCCATACAGTCTGCTTTAGAATTAGTCTTCAAAATAGATTTGTCGGGCCCAATTAATTCGTCGGGCGCCCCACGTTAGTAATCCCATCACGATTAATGTCACGACAATGTTTATCAAAACATTTAGGGTGTGGTCAGTAGTAATCAAACTAATGTACCCACCCATTTTGAACAGGCTCATTAAGATCGTCAAAATACTAATTTTTAAGATGACTGCATCACCTAATTTCGCAAACCATGTCGCAAATACCGGTGTCCATTGAATCAACCGTTGCGCAAGATACACAATTGTTAAACTGCCCAAAACTGCCCCAAGCGATGTAAACACCCAGTGTGGTGCGGCCGCCATAGTAACATCAAATGGTCCTGAGGTTGACACACCCGTCCAAACCAAGAAACCCGCAGCCGCTGTGGCGTGCCCAACCTGCCAGTCACCTGCAACTCGAAGTTGCTTGCCAAGCATCATTAATGGTTGCATCACTAATGCCCCTTCAGTCGACCAAGGCATCTGAAACTGAGAACTCAAGTAATATCCTAGCCAGGCTAGTAAAATTGTCACCACCCATTGGTACGCCACGCGACCCGGTAGATATTGCACTACCTTAAACACGATTGTGGCCACAAACAGAGCCAAGGCAATCCAAATCATTCCCGTACCAAGGACTTGCCAATCCCCAACATGCGCAGTTGGCCAGCCATTACCGTACAAAAATGTTGTTACACCATCGCGCATTGCAACGAATCGATACTGCATCCAATAAGTCAAATTAAATTTAATAATGACTTTACTACCAAGAATAATAACGGCCGCTGTAACAGCAAACGGCACAACATAATGTTTAATGCCCTTAAGTAATACTTCTCGCCACTGCAACCCCGCCGCCCAGTAGCCAGCCACCATAAATAAAACTGGTACATTCACGATTGTTAACCACTGATAAAGTGGCCTTGCGGTTGCTTGATCAATCAGCTGCGCAACCACAATCATAATGATTGCAAACACTGTTATCAATCGCGTTAGTTTTTGTTCTTTGGTCATAAAACTCCTCCAACTACAACAAAGGAGAAGCACAGAAGGCTTCTCCAGTTATGTTAGTAATTCATCAATGCCAAGATGTCATATCCTTCAAGACGATCACGTCCGTGAAGGGCATCAAGTTCAATCAAGAAGGCCAAGCCAACGACTTTACCGCCCAAAGCTTCCACCAACTTAATTGTTGCGGCAATCGTACCACCAGTTGCCAACAAATCATCCGTGATAAGTACCTTATCACCTGGCTTAATGGCATCCTTGTGCAATTCCAAAGCTGCCTCACCGTATTCAAGCTTGTAGCTTTCCTTAACGGTTTCGCGAGGTAACTTACCTGGCTTGCGTGCTGGTACCAAACCGATACCCATTTCGTGGGCGACCGGTGCACCGACTAAGAATCCACGTGACTCAGGGCCAACGATAACATTTACCCCGCGCACTTGTGCGAATTCAGTAATTTGATGCGTTGCTTCTGCGTAAGCCGCCCCATCCGCCAACAAAGGCGTGATGTCACGGAATGTAATTCCTTCTTCTGGGAAGTTCGGAATCGAGGCAACATAATCATGCAAATCCAACATCTGCTTAGCTCTCCTGCTTACTTAAGTTCGTCAACAATGTTTCGAGTTCACTTGTCGAACTGTAAATCAACTGTTGTTCTAGTTCTCGCTGTGCCACGAAACGCTGATATGACGGCATTTCTTCCAAGACCACTTGCTGTGGTGCAGGGATGGCGTTTAAGACACCATCGTTAATTGTAACAAATTTTGCGTCTGAAAACACCTGCAATATTAAAGTTAACATATTTCTATCGATCTGTAAGTGCGAAACGATTGCATCATACTGCGTTCGTAACGACACATCCGAAAACGATCGGGCAAATTTGTAAACCTTTGCAAAATCCGCCTTCGATGGCATCTTTTGTAAATACTTTGGTGACTTCGTGTAGAATATTGGGGCCAATCGACCAGCTGGCACGAATTTTAGCAAATCTGCTAACTGACTTAACTTATCTGGCATATCAACAAAGGCCATTGTCCCAATACTCGTTCGATTAAAAGCATCCTCCCAGTAAATCGCTTCACCGGGTTCCTGAATCGTCGGACCTAACTGGTCATAGTGTTTTTTATTAAAGAAAATATAGCTTGCCGGCTCCGCTAATGTTTGACGAGTTAAGCGGGTTGTTCGCCAATCCAGCAGCGATGACCCCGCAGCTTCAATATCCGTCAGCATCATTTGATAGGTAACATCACCTCGGAAACGATTCTCACTCATTGTCCCCACAATTTTGATTGATTCAAAACGCCCTGCTAAATCTTCAGCAAGTGATCCACGACCAAACGCAATCACCGGTAACGAGCCCATTTGCGTACTTGCCGCGAAACGGAGGTGCTTGCCTTCACTCATGGTTTTAACGTTTTGTACGCCGTTCAATGTCACAGCAAACAGTGGCTCTGGATTACCTTCACCAAACGGTGCTAAGACTTGCAACTGCTCATAATTCTGCGCACTAAAGTCTTTAGCCGTCACTTCGGCTGCAATGCGAATTTCTGGTAGGCCAGCGTCCGTAAGCCCTTGCGCATCAGCTTCCGTCCGTAACACATCTCGAACAGCTTGCAAATTGGCTGTTGGAATTATCATTCCTGCAGCGCTGGCATGACCACCGAATGAGGTTAACAAGTCTCGATGACCATCAAGACCGACAAATAAATCAAATGCCGGTACAGAACGGCCCGAACCCTTCATCTGGCCATCTTCGTCATTGAGCACGATTGCTGGCTTGCCTGTAGCTTCGACTACCTTACTGGCGACAATACCAAGAACACCTTCATGCCAGCCTTGATCAGCGATAACCAACACCGGGTCAGCCGTCAAAGTTTGTGCCTGCGCTAATGCTTCATCAGAAATTGTTGCTACCAGTTCCTGCCGTTCACGATTCAACGTTTCAATTTGACCAGCCAACGCACTTGCTTCTTCTGGATCATCGGCTAACAACAGCCGGACACCATCCGTTGCATCAGCTAAACGTCCGAGCGCATTTAAACGTGGTCCGATGGTGAAGCCAATCGTCATTGAATCAATATCGGATTTATTAGTGCCGGCAGTTTGCAACAAAGCCGCTAAACCAAGACGTGGATCTTCCTTAAGATTAGCCAACCCCATCGCAACAATCGCCCGGTTTTCGTCAACCAGTTCCATGACATCAGCGATCGCCCCTAAAGCTGCCAAATCCATAACTTCATCGGCTGGTTCTTCCAGCAAGGCCGAGGCAACTTTGAAGGCCACGCCAGCTCCAGATAAGCCTCCAAATGGATAGGCCCCATCTGGGTGACGTGGGTGAACCACAGCAACTGCCTCTGGTAACTCGGTAGGCATCTCGTGATGATCAGTCACAATGACATCGACCCCGTTGTTCATTAGCCAAGCAACTTCATCTCGTCCCGACACACCATTATCGACTGTAATCAGTAATTGCATGCCTTCACCCGCTAAACGTTGGTACTGCGCTAAATTAGGTCCGTACCCATCTTTAAAACGGTTAGGCACATAATAACTAACGTCGGCACCCATCAACTCCAGGGCCCAGGTCATGATTGCTGTACTGGTAATCCCATCCACATCATAATCACCGTACACGACAATCTTTTCGCCGTTGTCAATGGCGACCATGATCCGTGAAATCGCAACATCCATATCATGTAATAAGAACGGGTCATATAAGCCTTCAACACCCGGACGCAAAAATGCATTAGCCGTTTCAACGGTGTCATAGCCACGATTAACTAAAATTTTGGCAACCAATTCTGAAACACCAAAGGTCTCAGCGATTTCTTTGGCTGCCGCCTCGTTTGCAACGGCAGGGAAATCCCATTGATAGTGTGGTGAAATCATCTGTTTGCCTCCTTACTTACTGTTCGTCTTCATCTATCGGCGTCAATTTAATCGGTTTGCTATTGCTTTGCTCACCAAATGGCACCTCAAATACATCAAAATCATTCACAACGCGAGTGTTTTCAAAAATTGTCCGCGCTTGATAAGCGAGTTCATTCGCTGACTTACCGGCATAACGCGCCGAAATGTGTGTTAGCAATAAGCGACCAACCCCAGCTTTCGCAGCGACTTCAGCCGCCTGAATACTCGTTGAGTGGTAGTGATTACGTGCTTGTTTACCTTCACCTTTGCCATAGGTCGACTCGTGCACCAGGACATCCGCGTTCGTCGCAAGATCACTGGCATTCAGGGTCTTACGCGTGTCACCCAGAACAACAACTGTCCGGCCTTTTTTAGCAGGGCCAATTACATCGGCACTCTTAATTTCACGGCCATCAGGCAATGTAATATCGTTACCACGCTTCAATTGCCCGTATAGGGGACCTTCCGGCACTTGCATTGCCCTTAAACGTTCGACCAAAAGTTCACCGGCGTGGTCATGTTCGACAACACGGTAACCAAATGACAAAATTTTATGATCCAACGGCAAAGCTGTCACCGTAAACTTGTCAGTTCGAAGCACCTCACCACCTTCGTTTGGCAATTCGACAAACTTCAATGGATACGTTAAATGCGTTTGTGCCACGCGGAGACTTGTTTCCACGAATTGTTTAATCCCATGGGGACCATAAATCACCAGTTCTTCTTCGCCTCCCTGAAAAGAGCGAGAAGACAACAAACCTGGCAACCCATAAATATGATCACCGTGCAAGTGCGTGACAAAAATCTTATCCACCTTACGTGGACGAATCGTTGATTGCAGCATTTGAATTTGCGTGCCTTCACCGGCATCAAACAACCAAACGGAATTAATTTCTTCTAGCAAGCGAAGCGCGATACTCGTTACATTGCGAAAACGAGCTGGCACACCTGCACCAGTTCCTAGAAACTCGATTTGCATGATATTAGGAACTCCTTTTATCTATCTCTCAAACAAAAAACCGCCATAATGACGGTTTAAACTAACTATTAGTCTATCATTTTTTGACGCATATTTATAGACCCGGGCATTAAATCAAAAGCTCACCTGAAGCTTTGCAGACGGGCCGACCAAGATATTGCCATGGCGTTCCTTGACCGTGGCAAATTGCAACTCAATATCATTCGTCGCCCCTTTCGGAATGAAAACCGTCACGGTTGCATCAGTGTAGCCCCCGGCGGGAATGCCAGCCACGCCTAACTTGGGGTCATTGACCAAACCGTTTAATTCAGACATGGTTGGCTTACCCTTAAAGCCAATCGTCGTCACACCTGGTGTCACACCGAACGTCGTACTATCATTTGTAATCCGATAGGCAATGACCAACGTTTCATACCCATTGGCTAATTTAGGTGTATTCAGAACCCGTCGCGCATTTTGCAAAGCTTTCGTCGATCGCGCAGTATTTTTGTAACGGGCAATTCGAGTAACTTGATAAGTAAAGTTGCGATTTTGCAACGTTTCATTCACGACGTTATCCCCAACCAACTTTTCTGCAACCCCGCTACTCGTTAGACGATACTGCCCCACTTGCGTCAAACGACCATTCGCAACGAACTCCTTCGACTTCAAATCACTTGCGGTCGGGGTACCAACCGATTTCTTTTTTTCAGTGGGTAAATCATGATTACTATGTGTGTCCGCTTGCTCAGCAAACGTATGCACTGTTTTTGTCACATTGCTAGTATGGTAAAAAAATATCACTACGCTCGCAAATACCAGTAACAATATTGCGGTGATCAACCACCCTAAGCGTTTTTGCATTCTCATTTCTCCATTATCCAAGAACTAGGGCGTCGTCAACAATCCGGTATCCATACACCGGATGCAGTGTGAAATCGTCATCACGCACCACTATCTGCAATGCATCGGGCGTTTGCATAATCACCTCCGCCAATTCTGCTTGATAGGCTACGTCCGTTGTCATGACTAGCAAATCACCATCACGCCCAAGTAAGCGCACTGGTTGCACCTGGTCATCTAGCCGCACCGCCAACAAACGATTCGTTGGCATACCAGATGTCGCTGCTTTAAAATCTGCTAATAGCATGTCTTGCTCTCCATTGGTAATTTCTTACCGTTAATCTTACCACATAAAAAAGGTGACTAACCTTAAGATTAGCCACCTGATTAATGGTCGATTTAACCGAAAAAGCCCTTCTTGTGCTCACCAGTCATCGCTGCTTGGAATGCTTCAAGCGCCTTCTTTTGGTCCTTATTCAACTTCTTAGGCACGTCCACGTAAATCGTGACGATGTGGTCACCTTGACCACCGCGCATAAATGGTGCTCCTTGGCCGCGAAGACGGAATTTTGCTTCAGTTGGGGTACCGGCAGGAACCTTCAACTTCTTCAAACCATTAACCGTTTTTACTTCAATTTCGCCACCCAAGACAGCGGTCGCATAGTCTATTGGAACACGTGAATAAATCGTGCCACCATCACGCTCAAAGCCATCCTTTGACGCTTCAACACGGAAGACCACAAACAAATCACCGTATGGACCACCGTTGTAACCGGCTTCACCTTGCCCAGACAAGCGCATTTGCTGACCGTTCTCGATACCTGCAGGCACCGTAACTTTCAACTCCTTGCTTTCTTGGCCACCGTTATCCGTTGAACGAGTGTATGAAATTGTTGTTTCTTTACCAAACACAGCTTCTTCAAACGTTAAGTTCATACGGTATTGCAAGTCTTGTCCCTTACGTGGTCGGTTTGGATCTTGGAAACCACCACCAAACATCTGGCTGAAAATATCACCCAAATCAGAAAAGTCGCCGTATTGGCCACCACCGAAGCCACCAAAGCCACCTTGACCACCAAAGCCACCAGCTTGGCCGTCAGTTGCCCCGTATTGATCGTACATGGCACGCTTTTGCTCGTCACCAAGGGTCTCGTATGCTTCTTGCACATCCTTGTACTTCTTTTCGGCACCGTCTTCATGGTTCAAATCAGGGTGGTACTTCTTTGATAGCTTGCGGTAAGCTTTCTTAATCTCGTCTTGTGAGGCGTTCTTATCCACGCCTAAACGTTCGTATAGCTCCGTGTTATTCATGAGGCCAACCTCCATCATTATCTCAATATGTATCACAAAGCGAGATTCACACCTCGCTTTGTGTCTAGTCTGTAACTAGTAGGAAAATGAACAGACTAGGAATTTAATTTTAAATTACTTCTTATCTTCAGAAACGTCGTCGAAGTCACCATCAACCGTGTTGTCATCACTTGATGAAGCACCGTCAGTAGCTTGGGCACCTTGCTCAGGAGTAGCTTGTTGATACAACTTAACAGCCAATTCTTGAGCAACCTTTTCCAAAGCTTCCTTCTTCGTCTTCATGTCGTCCAAGTTGTCGGCTTCCTTAGCATCCTTCAACTCAGCAACTGCATCTTCAACTGGCTTCTTGTCCGTATCGGGCAACTTGTCGCCAACTTCTTCCAATGTCTTTTCTGATTGGAAGATCAATTGGTCAACATCGTTACGCAAGTCAACTTCTTCCTTACGCTTCTTGTCAGCCTCTTCATTAGCCTTCGCGTCATTCATCATACGCTCAATTTCTTCGTCTGACAATGAACCAGAGCTTTGGATAGTAATCTTTTGCTCCTTGTTCGTTCCCAAATCCTTAGCAGAAACTGAAACGATACCGTTACGGTCAATATCAAACTTAACTTCGATTTGTGGTACACCACGTGGTGCAGCAGGAATGTCAGTCAATTGGAAGCGACCCAACGTCTTGTTGTCGGCAGCCATTGAACGCTCACCTTGCAAAACGTGGATATCAACAGCTGGTTGGTTATCAGCGGCCGTTGAGAACACTTGTGACTTTGACGTAGGAATCGTCGTGTTGCGGTCGATCAACTTTGTGAACACACCACCCATCGTTTCGATACCCAATGACAATGGCGTCACATCAAGCAAAACAACATCCTTAACGTCACCAGTAATCACACCACCTTGCACAGCGGCACCCAAAGCAACCGCTTCGTCAGGGTTAATTGAATGATCAGGCTCCTTGCCAGTCAAAGCCTTAACAGACTCTTGCACAGCAGGAATACGCGTTGAACCACCATTCAAGATAACCTTATCAATATCATTGATTGACAAACCAGCATCCTTCAAAGCTTGACGAACAGGCTCTTCCGCACGCTTTACTAGGTCAGCCGTCAATTGGTTAAATTGGGCACGCGTCAAAGTCGTTTGCAAGTGCAATGGACCAGCTTCAGTTGCCGTAATAAATGGCAAATCGATTTGTGCTTCAGTTGCTGATGACAACGTCTTTTTTGCCGTCTCAGCAGCATCCTTCAAACGTTGCAAGGCTAACTTGTCAGCCTTCAAATCAACACCATTTTCAACCTTGAAGTTATCGGCCAACCAGTCAATAACCTTTTGGTCAAAGTCATCACCACCAAGGTGTGTGTCACCATTTGTTGACAAAACTTCGAAAACACCATCACCCAACTCAAGGATAGAAACATCAAACGTTCCACCACCCAAGTCATAAACAAGGACCTTTTCGTCGTTTTCCAACTTGTCCAAACCGTATGCCAAAGCAGCGGCCGTTGGCTCGTTGATGATACGCTCAACTTCCAAGCCAGCAATCTTACCAGCATCCTTAGTTGCCTGACGTTGTGCATCGTTAAAGTAAGCAGGTACCGTAATAACAGCCTTATCAACCGTCTCACCAAGGTAATCTTCAGCGTACTTCTTGATATATTGCAAGATAATAGCTGAAATTTCTTGTGGCGTGTAGTCCTTACCATCAACCGTTACCTTGTAACCAGCTTCACCCATGTGTGACTTGATTGACAAAATCGTGTCAGGGTTCGTGATAGCTTGACGCTTAGCAGTATCACCAACTTGCGTCTCACCGTTCTTAAATGAAACAGCTGATGGCGTCGTGCGACCACCGTTCGGGTTAGTGATAACCTTTGGTTGGCCACCTTCCAAAACGGCAACAGCTGAGTTTGTTGTTCCCAAATCAATTCCAATGATCTTTGACATAATGTTTTTACCTCTTATTGATCAATTTTTATTTCTAATAGTAAATGAGTAGTTGTTTAGTTATAAACCGCTACCATCGCTGGACGAATTACACGATCTGCCAAGACATAGCCCTTTTGAAGAACCTGAGCAATCGTATCTGCAGGGTGATCATCATCAGCCGGTACAGATTGGATTGCTTGGTGGAAATTAGGATCAAATGGTTCGCCTTCGGCCCCAACGGCCTTGATGTCATTATCCTCCAAGGCAGATGCCAATGTCTTATAGACCATTTCGACACCCGTCTTAATTTGCTTAGCTGCATCGTCATCAGCTTCTACTTGCAACGCACGTTCCAAGTTGTCCAAAGCAGGCAATACTGACTTTGCCAACTTTTGGCTCGCATACTTAACTGCTTGTGCTTGTTCCTTTGTGAAACGTGTCTGCATGTTTTGCATCTCGGCGTGGGCACGCAAGTACTTATCTTCCGTTTCTGCAAGCTTAGCTTCCATCGCAACCATTGGGTCAATTTCGACCGCTTCGGTTGTTTCGGTGTCAACATCCGGTGTCTCAACCGTTTCTTCAACTTCTTCTTCAGGAGTCTGCTTATCTTCTGCCATGCTAACACCTCTTTTCTATCGGTAATATTCTAATAATTGTTGTGATAATGCGGTATGATATACATCAACTAATTCAACCATATCGGCGTACATCATCGATGTTGGACCTAGAATGGCAACTGCCCCTACACCGTGTTGTGGCACACGATAGGTTGCTGATACCAAACTGTAAGGTGATAATAGGCTATTCCCATTCTCATCCCCAATTTGTACCAGCACACCATCATTCGCATTACCAACAACGTGACGCATAGCGGTCGGCGCATCCAACAATTGATACAACTGCTTAACTTCTTGCAAATTAGTATCAACCGTAAAGTCCATCAAATTCAAACGGCCACCAACGAAAACTTTATCACGGACGGAACGTGCCAACACGTCACCAAACAGTTGCAAAAAAGCAACCGGCGTTCGAATTGTTCGTTCCATCTTCAATGGTAAATCGCCAGACAGCGTTCGTAGAACATCAACAATTGGTTGATTAACCAATGTTTCATTAATGTAACGCACCATGTCATCTAATCCATGTACAGCCATACCCTCGGGTAGTCTAAAACTCTGACTCGTTACCTGTCCATCGTTTGTCACGATGATCGCCATAATTTGCTGGCCATCGACAGGCACCAACCGGAATCCCGACAATCGCGTGTCAACTGATTCCGGCTTCAATGCAATCACCGTGTAACCTGTTAGATTTGCCATCTCAGTAACCATGTGCTGCACCAAATCATCAATTTGTTGGAAGTTACGGCTAAACACCCGTTCCAACGATTGGTGCACAGCTTCCGACAATTGACTTCTTCGCATTAGTTTATCGACGTAATAACGATAACCCCGTTGCGATGGTACCCGACCAGAAGATGTATGTTCTTTTTGTAGCAATCCTTGCTCTTCCAATGAAGCCATTTCATTTCGAACAGTAGCCGAGCTGACTGCCAATCCCAATTGTTCAAGCAAAGATTTTGATCCAACAGCTTTACCGGTTTTTGCGTAATCTTGAATTATCGCGGCTAGAATTAACCGCTGCCGTTCCGTTAACATACGCTATACCCCTCTTAGCACTCTCTATCACTTCGTGCTAACACATATTATAATACACACCACGCAAACGCTTGTCAACACTTTTAGCACTTTTAATTATAGAGTGCTAAAAACGTTGGCGCCATCCCGAAAATACGACCGAGCAAAAAGGACCGAGCCATCACATGACCCAGTCCTTCGTTTACATTTATTAGTACCAACCAATTGCTTGAATGTGATTCCAAGCACCTTGTGGGTTACCGTAACGATTAGAAATGTATGCCAAGCCAACCTTAGCTTGCCCTTCAACTGACATGTCGTAAATTCCTGTCGTTTGGAACAAGCCCACGTATTGACCGTTGCGGGCATTTACATTCCAGCCTGATTCGTAGTTAATCAACAAATTAAGGTAGTATTGTTGTGTTGAGTCCCAACCGTGCCAAGCTTGTGCAAAGCCCATCATTTGATCCTTAACAGAGCCAGATGAAAGCTTGGTTACAACACCGTTAGCATCAGCTGAATAGTTTGCACCATTAGCTGTGAACTTCGTGTTCTTACGCAAGTAGAACGTACCGTCGTTACCGAAGAAGTATTGCTTGCCACCGATCGTTTGCAAGCCTTGCACAGCACGACCAACGTTATCAACGTAATATGTCATGTCCCAAGCATTCTCCCATGAATTTTGGATGCGAGCCCCATTTTGGAACCAGTAATATGTGCCCATGTAGAATTGGAAACCTGTGTAACGGTAACCATTTTGCATCCACAACCAACCTGATGGTGTTGCGACGTAACCATTGGTCTTGCCGCGTGAGAAGAACGTACCATTGTTACCAAAATCGTAGTTAACGCCGTTAATTTCGTTAACGCCTTGCACAGCGCGTCCGTCAGCACCAACGTAGTAGTTCAGGCCCCAAGCACTCTCCCATGAGTTTTCTTGACGCACGCCGTCTTGGAACCAGTAGTAAGCACCCATGTAGAAACGGAAGCCTGTGTACCGTTGGCCATTCTCAAACCAGTACCAACCAGTACCGTCATTCAAGTATCCTGAACCTTGCACCGTTGCGGCACTAGCTGACGTCCCAAATTGTGTTGTGTTTGCGATTGCCAAACCGGCCATCGCTGCAGTTGTTGCCAATACTAATTTCGCTTTATTACTAACCATATCTGAATTTAAACCCCATTCTTATCAACAGACTGTTCTGTATTCACGACGCATATCTGCGTCGGACTCGTTTTTACTAATTCGACTTTACTTAGTGTATCGAGTTATAGTGACAGCCGGTTAAAGTGAAAGTTTCAAATCCGCGCCTTTTATTACTTGTATGTTACAAGCCAAACGACCGTTACAGAATTCCAGATTTTTTACAGGTGTTTTGTGCGATGCCTGGATATTTTTGCGAGAATATCAGTTGCGATTTTTCACAGGCCTAAATTGTTTATTTTGCAAACGGATGCAAAACCACCTTACCATGAATAAATTCACCCAAATAAATATCTTCCACGTCACCCTTCGTTTGCTTAGCAACTTCTTCGCGTAACCAGTCGATGTCTTTATCCAAAACTTCTAACAAATCGTAATTAGCTTGACCATCCTGGATAAGTGGATACTTAATCGTTTCCTCACCATATTTGATAATCGTCAGTTGACCGTTTTGCTCTAGAATTGCTCGACGTACCACCTGCACCTCATCAACACCAGCAGCGCGTAGCTTAAACATCAGCTCGCTAGCCGATAGACCGACCCGCATCGTTGTGGCCACATCAACCTCACCATTCTTTATTACTGTGACCGGTGCCCCATCGATCACACGCTTGACCCAGTAATTGTGTTCTTTCAAGAACTTAAGTAGCAAGACTAAAAATGTCCAAACAATCAGGACTAAGACAAATTGCAGTGCCGTAATATCTGAATTATAAATAACACCACCAATAATCCCACCCAAAACATAATTTTGGACTTGATCCATCGCGGAAATCGGCGCTAAGTTACCCTTCCCCAAAATATTAATTTGGATAATCAGACCGATAATCCCGATTGCCAATTTCAAAGCAATCGTTGTATAACTTGCGTCCATCACTTCACCTCAACTACTGTATGCTCGTCTAATAAGTTCGTCTTTTCCAGGGTATAGTTCGATTGATCAGCACTTAAATTCACCCGATAGAACTTCTTCCCGGCTTTCACAATTAAATTATTGTTCAAATTGACACTGTTTACAGCCACTTGTGCTGGCTCCACGTCCCGATTATGTGCCACATGCTTTAACAACTTAACAACCTGTGCTTTTTGAGCCGACTGGCTTTTCACCTGGTTCATATCTTGATACTGTAGCCCAATGACAAACGCTACTAATAGTAACATCATCACACTCAAATCCCGGTACTTCGACTTTAAATTATTGCGAAAATACAGTACCGCAAAAATTGCAAAAACAATTACTAGTACCGCAATAACCACCGTCGTTGCCGTTTCCAACCACGAATGGCGCTGGGTCAAGTAACCAATTGTATAAAATGTCATGCTATCCTCCTATCCTTCTGTCATGTTACGCAAATTTTTGGCGGTATACAACCTGATTACCAAAAAAATCCGCCAGGTATACTACCCAGCAGATTTTGCAAATCAAAATAGATTTAATTAACGTAAGAAGAAAGTATGGTTTGTACCAAAGTTGTACGTCTTACCATCAATCTTAACCTTGTTACCCTCAACAGAGCGGCCATCGTTACCGACGTAATACTTCAAGCCCCATTCTGCAACCCATTGATTATGTTGGCGCACACCGTTAATGAAGTAGTAGTAGGCACCCATATACATACGGAATCCTGTGTAGCGCTTACCGTTTTCAATCAACAACCAACCATCTGGCGTTGATACATAACCGCTTGCCTTACCACGCAAGAAGAATGTGTCATCGTGGCTGAAGTTATAGTATATTCCGTCGACATTATAACCGTCTCCTTGTACGGCACGACCTTCGCTGTCAACGTAATACTTCAAGTTCCAGGCTGTACGCCATTGGTTATTGATACGTGCGCCCTTTTCGAACCAGTAGTATGTGCCCATGTAGAAGCGGAAGCCAGTGAATAATTCACCGTTTTCATACCACAACCAACCATTACCAGCATCTTGGTAGCCTGAAAGCTTTCCACGCAGGAAGAACGTACTGTTGTTCCCAAAGTCATACGCGATACCGTCGATTAGGTGGTAACCTTGGACTGAACGACCATCTGAGCCAACGTAGTACTCGTTACCCCACTGGCTGACCCACTTGTTTTCTTGGCGCACACCATTAATGAAGTAGTAGTAAGCCCCATAGTATGAACGGAAGCCCGTGTATGGCTTACCGTTTTCGAACCAGCGCCAACCTTGATCCGTGTTCAAGTAACCAGATTGCGTAAAGTTACGGGCATAGTAAGTCTTGTTTGTCCCAAAGTCGTACCACTTACCGTTGACCAACTTAATGCCCTCTTTCGTCGTACCATCGGTTGCAACGTAGTAGGTCTTACCACCGGCCGTCGCCAATCGGTCTTTCCCCTTCAACAAACCATTGTTGCTTGGGTTAAAGAAATAACCTTGACCGTTAATGTTCTTGAAGCCGCCGGCAAGCACATTGTTTGTCGCATACTGGCGGTTACCTGACTCATCCGTTTGCCAACCATTACTAATGAAATTCGTCTTTGAATCGTGTTCATTTTCAGCAAGGTTGCTGTTATCAGCCGTAGACACTTCAATCATCCATTGGGCCATCAAATCAGCCATCTTGGCATACGTATCTTGTGTTGGGTGAACTTCGTGATCCCCCAGCGTTTGTTGTCGGTTCACATCCGTAACAATCTGATAACCTGCTTGACGCCAATCTAACACTGGAATACCAAAACTCGTATAAACTTGCTTCAAAGCATCAGCCAACTGATTAAACGTGTATCCTGCTTGCCCTTTAACATTCAAGTTATTTCCACCCATATATGACGGAATTGGCAAAACACCATAAATCACTAACTTTGGATTAGCGGCACGCATTGTTCGAATGTTCTTTTGCAAACGTTGTTGCACGTAACCCAAGTTATTGTCGCTATAGTTTAAATCATTAACTCCGATTTCCAATACCAATGATTCAGCATTCTTGAACTGCGAATCAGCCGTGACACGCTTTAAGTTATTGGTCAGGTCGTAAGTCTTATCACCAGGTCCGTTTTGGTTACCTGAAATTTGTGAACCACTTGATGCATAACCTGCATGCATTGACTCAGGCTTGATGACGTTAGCTAAAAGCGTTGGGTAATTTTGCTTAACCACTTGGTTACCATCCCACCCAACGGCTAACGAGTCACCGACTACCCATACATTTTGATAACTAAAATAGTTATTTTCTGATTGTTCTGGCGTTTCGAGTGGCTGCGTAGTTGCGTTCGTCGCTGTTCGCTTTACCCCTTCAACCTTAGCCGTCGTTTGCGCTGATTCTTTTGGCTGCTGTACCGCAGTTGCGGCGTGTATTGAGTCTGCCGTCGCCCATAATCCGAAACCTAAAACTGCTGAGGCCAGCATTAGGCGTGTTGTTGTTTTACTCATTGATTTGCACTCCTCCAAACAATTGAATATAGCAAACATTTGCCCGGATGGCATAAAACTTCCTGAACTTCAATTGAATATAAATATAATGGTAGCATTTTTGAAAAAGTTATAAAAATATCGCAACGTTTGTTACAAACGTTGCGATATTTTAATTACTTATCCTTAGGGAATTCAATGGTTGGCTTAAACTTACGACCAGCCTTAATACCACTAATCATTGTATCAAATCGCTTCTTCTTGTGGTCTGTCCGTACAAAGATCAATCGAAGGAGGTCCCAAGCGATTTTACCGTTTCCACGCATGTGACGGAAGAAGTCACGCCTGCGCATCGTGTAAACACGATTACGGTACATGTTAAAGTACCAAGGTAAACGACGTTCAATATCGTTGGTAATATCATCTTCAGAATTTGAACGCATTTTGTGCGTGACAGAAGATGCTGGCACTAGATAACCTGGTGCAACCCGTCCGGCACGTTCCGTATACTCCAAATCGTCAATCCAAATAAAGAATTCTGTAATTGGCAAACCAATTTGGCGAACAATATCCCGTGAGAAAAATGATGACACGAATGTCGCATTTTCAATTCGAACAGGTTCTTTAAATTCTGTATTCAACGTCGTCTTATACGTACCGTATTGACGGAGTACGTTACGAACTGATGGCTTGCCATCACTAAACATTACCTTTGAAGCCAAGAAGCCAAAATTAGGATTTTGTTCCGCGAATGCCGTCAGTGGTTCCAAAGAATCTGGGTGCACCATCGTATCGTCGTCCATAACCCAAACGTAATCATCATCCGTTTGTTCATAAAAGTAGCGAATCCCGGCGTTGAACCCGCCAGCGCCACCAAGGTTCTCAGACATCCGCACATACGTAATGCTGTCACCCAACGATTCTAAGTAATCTTGTGTATCTTGCTCAGATTTATTATCAATCACAATTAAGTGTGACAATTTTGGCTCAACGGCTTGCAAAGCGGCAATTGCCTCTTTTAACATTGGCAAGCGGTTGTAGGTCACAATCACTGCGCTTACTTTTGCCATAATATCTCTTATCCCTTCGCCTTGTTCTTAGCAAATTCTACCTTTGGCTTGAAGAACCAACCAGTCGTGACACCCTTAAGGACCATCTTCAAGCGAAGCATCTTCTTTGGTTGTCCGTTAAAGAAAATCATCGCTGCTTCATAGGCAATGCGAATGTGTGCACGCAAGAAACGGACAAAGCCACGATTGCGACTGAAGTACATCCGGTTACGGAAGGCGTAGAAGTAACGTGGTACACGATCTATTGAATCAAGCGATACATTTGACTCCACGTTTTGCGCCATTTTGTGAATAACACGTGATGTTGGCACCATGTACCCTGGGTAAACACGCGCAGCACGCTCCGTGTACTCAATATCATCACCCCAGATGAAGAATTCCTTCACCGGTAGGCCAATCTTATCCACGACTTCACGACTAAACATCACTGAAACGAACGTCGCATTACGCAACTGTTCCATTTCAGTCGCATCCAATGGAATCTTCTTAAACCGGTCGATTGGGAATGGTAAGTTCATCTTGGCACGTGTGTTATCCGTCCAACGGACATCTGAAGACAAGAAACCAAACTTGTTGTCAACCTTAGCGGCACTGTCAACAAGTTCTGTCAAAGCGGTTGGCGTTGGGACCGTATCATCGTCCATCAACCAAACGTAATCATCGACAGTTTCTTCCATGAAGTAACGAATACCCTTGTTAAAGCCACCCGCACCACCAATATTTTCTTCCAAACGCACATAACGGATTTGATTACCCAAACTCGTCAAGTACTCCTGGGTATCAGCATTACTCTTGTTATCCACAACAATAATGTTGTCCACCGGCGTTTCTGAGGCTTGCAAAGCTGCAATAACTTCCTTCAACATTGGCAGACGGTTGTACGTAACGACGACAGCGCTAACAGTCATATCAATCAGTCTCCAAACTAAAATTCATTCAATATCTTGTCATTGTATAAAAACACTCCCTTCAGTTTACCACATCCAGGAGTGTTTCATATATCTTATTCTTTCTCTTTATAAAATCTACGTAATTGGGCAATGCCCGCACCAAAGGCTAAGAGGGCCCAGCTAATTGCGGCCACATACTGTGTGGTCGGCAACCAACCTGGCGTCTGATAACCCAAGATTAATGTGTTGCGACCAGCCTGCTGTTTGACCATAGGGGCTCCAATCCGACTCAGCTTAATGTTATTTAGCATTTGACCATTTAACGATAGCGTCGTCTCCGCATACTTCACAACTGGCAAAGTAACGGTTGTCGCCCGCTCAGCTTGCCAAGTCAGGTGCAACTGGCCATCAACAACCGTTTGCTTCATTTTCGGCAAACGATTTAATACAACATCGTGCATATACGCTTGATCTAACCCGTTCTTCGTATACCAATCTTTACCAGTCAAGGATAATGCCGTCTTCTTTGAAATTGGTACATAATCTGGGTAGTTTTGCGTGCCATCTAACATCAAACGACTTAAATCGATACGTCGCTCGTCGGCCACTAGTTGTTTTAACGTCAACTTCGGCCTAGTGTACGCCGTCAAACCGACCACTGTTTGCAGATCCGACTGTGTCGCCATCTTATCAGTCATCGGCGTGAATAACATCCCCATCGCCAAAACGCCCGTCGCCAGCGTCGCCACCTGCATACCTGAAGCCGCCGCAATTGGCTGTTGTTGCAAACACAATAGCAAGCCAAACACAATCAAAATCAAGCCCGGAATACCAAAACGCAGCGCAAATTGGAAGGTTGACAACCAATTGTCAGCATCCTTCATAATCATACGCCATGGTAGCAATTGTGAGCCGGTTACAACAAGCAACACGCCACCCAACAACGTCCATTGTGTGGTGAAATCCAACCGTGGTCGGTACTGGTTACGCAAAACTAAGGCGGCAACTGCAATGGTAATTAAAACCATCGCAATTAACGATAGATTGTGACTCCCATCCCAAGTGAAGCCCAGTGTATCGGCCGGTATATCACCACGTAATTCAATAAACGGCCGCAATAAGCGGTTACTCATGTTCACGTGCAAAAATGGTAGCCAAACATTAACTGACAATAGCAATGTCAAACCTGCCGCCAGAACCCCATTCAGGACCATGAACAACGGTCGCTTCGCCCTAAAAACTGCTGGTAGCGCGAACCACACTAATGCCAGGAGCATAAACAAAGTTGAGAGCATGTGGACTTGAATGCCCAAGGCCATCACTGCTCCCATCTGCCATGGGTTAATCGGCCGATTTGGTTGTTGGAGCATCCGAATACCAACACCCACAGCTAGCGCGATAAACATGGATCCAACGCTCATAAAAGCCTGATTGGCGAACCAACTTAGGCCCGGTAGAGAACCAACCATAATCATCGTCCCAGCCACGCTATACAGGCGGCGCACGTGGGCCCAACGCAACGCCAAGTAACCAGCCAACAGGCCACCAAATGCAACGATGAAATTAGACCAAAATTGCCAACGGACCCAACTACCTGCTAGCAATAGCAGTAGTCCATTTAGATAAGCGAACCATGGGCCGTAGACCGCATTCACAATCCGGCCTGATTGATTAAATCCAAACAACGACACGAAGTAATTGAATTGGCCAGTTTTCAGTTGCATCGCCGCATCGTAGAACCGATGTAAGTGGAAAAACGCATCCACGCCCAACACCATCCGGTTCTGATTTAAAATCGGCAATGCGAATAATAATGCAATAACGACAAAACCAAGCACTGCCTGGCTATCGCGATAAGCGCCAGTTTGTCGATATTGCGCAAACCTTCTTCTCATCGCTCTCTCCCTACTTTACTTTACGAGCAATATAAATTGGTCGCTTCTTAACTTCTAGATAAATACTTGAAATATAACGCCCGACAATGCCCAAACTCAACAGTTGCACGCCACCAAGCGCCAACATGATGACAATGGTTGATGGCCAACCAAAGACCGAGTTTTCTGGGTGTACTAGCGCACGAACAAACACAATGACCGCACCAATCAATGCCATCACAAAGGCAATCGTCCCCAGGACAGATACCAAGAGTAATGGTGCCTTTGAAAAATTCACAAACCCATCGATTGAATAACGGAACAAACTCCAGAAATTCCAAGATGTCGTGCCGGCAACGCGATCCTTATTCTCATACTCTAGATACTTTTGCTTAAAACCAACCCACGAGAAAATCCCCTTCGAAAAGCGGTTATATTCTTTCATACTCAAAATCGCATCAACCATTTGACGGGTCATCACGCGGAAATCACGCGCACCTTCAACGATATGAGTGTCAGACACCATATTAATAATCTTATAAAACAAGCTTGAAAACCAAGAACGAAGCTTTGGTTCACCGGCACGCGTTGTACGCCGTGCGCCAACGGCATCCCATTCACCAGATGCGACGCCAGTCAACATTTCTGGCAATAACTCGGGTGGATCTTGCAAATCCACATCCATAACCGCGATATAATCACCAGTTGCGTGTTCCAAACCAGCATACAAACCGGCTTCTTTACCAAAGTTACGTGAGAATGACACCAAGTGCACATTTTCATCGCGCGCAATCAATGATTCAACAGCGGCTACCGTCCCATCAGTTGAACCGTCATCGATGTACCAATATTCGATATCATAATCCGCAAAATTTTTGCGCTCAAGTTCAATCGCATCGTAGAAGATGACTACCGTCTCTTCTTCGTTAAAAACCGGTACGATAATTGACAACTTAGACATATCTGTCCTCTTTCATATATTTAATCAACTTGTTTCAGTATAGCAAAAAAGCACCCCCGATTGGGATGCTTTCACAATTTTATAATATCTGATTTTACTTGTGGAGACGTCCTTTGATAAACCCTTGCATAGTCAATACAAAGTTAGCTCGCATCAAGATGACCATAACCACGTACACCACGACACCAACCGCAATCTGTACCACCGTGCTCGTTGGGAACGGTGGCATTCGCCAAGCCATCGTCGCAATGACTGCAAACATAACGATACCCGCTACGAGATACTTCCACAAGCCGTGGAACAAAGTGCCCAATTCAAGTTGGTGACGAATGACATAAACCTGGTAAAGAGTTACTGCAAATTCAGCGATAATCGTCGCGACCGCCGCCCCATACAAACTCCAAAGCGGAATAAAGATGAAATTCAGTAACACATTAACAACCGCGCCAACCGTCACGGAAATCGTGAAATCACGGGTTCGATTAACCGGCATTAAATATTGTGTGCCGATAACGTTACTCCAAGCGATAAACAAAACAATTGGCGACAAAATCGTAATTGTCCAACCAGCTGGTAAGAAGTTTGGTCCCATGTACCAAATCGACATCTTTGGTCCCAAGGCCATCATCCCGAACATCAAGGGCGCAGCCATCGCTGTAACAAAGTCCATTGACTTGTAAATCGCGTCATTGACCGCTTTAGTGTTACCGTTGGCATAATGGTTCGCCACACGTGGCAACATGACAGTTCCCATCGCCGTCACTAGGGCCAACGACACTTTGACAATCTTATCCGCGTTTTCATAAAAGGCTGACAAACTAATTGAGCCACCAGCAAACAAAGGTAACATCGTCTTATTCAACTGCAAATAAATTTGCGTGGCAATCGTTGGCAAAAATAAGCCTAATGTTGGTAATAAGTGATGACTAAAGTTCAAAGTTGACAACTTCGGCAATTTCACCTTACCAGGAATGTAGAACCACATCGTGATATTACCAATCACTTGGGTGAGTGCCAACAATAGAATGTAGTTATCAACATCATCAGCTGACTTAACCAGGATGAAAATCAACACCACCATGGCAATCTTAACCAACGAATTACGGACAACCGTCTTCTTAAAGTCTTCCAAGCCCATGAAGTACCATGAAATATCGAGCAGCCCCGAAACAATTACCCACGTCTGCAAATACAGCTGGTGATTGTTTGTTGAAAACTCACCTGGTACATGGCGCATCGTGTAGACAAAGACGACATAAATCGCAATTGCCAACAGACTAACCATTGTGTGCAGTCCTTGGATTTCCCAAAACCGTCGATCACGTAATTCACGGTCATCACGCACATACGCAATTTCACGTTGACCATACAAAGTGATACCTAACGTGGCAAACAGCAAGAAGTAACTCACAATCGAGTTAGTCCAAGCCTGCACACCCATCCCATCCGCGCCAAGCACGTGTGACAGGTACGTCATCGTAACCAACGGTGCCAACACAGTTAGCAGTTGATAGAAGACGTTATACAAATAATTTTTTACGACTTGCATGTCACTCTCCGACTGTTTTTAAACTTATCAGTCTAGTATAGCGCAGATTTAGCGCAAATAGAATGTACCATTCGTCCCGAAGTTATATATCGTATTGCCAATCTTTACATGTGATCCCTGGACAGAACGGCCATCACTACCAACGTAGTAATTCAACCCCCACTCTGGCACCCAACGATTATATTGACGGACCCCATTGATAAAGAAATAGTATGCGCCCATGTACTTACGGAATCCGGTGTAACGTTGGCCATTTTCAATCCACAACCAACCATCCGTTGTGTTGACGTAACCATTCGCTTTACCGCGCAGGAAGAATGTGCCGTCGTGACCAAAGTTGTAGTAAGTCCCGCTAACTTTGTAACCATCTCCCTGCACCGCTCGGCCTTCACGATCAACGTAGTATTGGAGATTCCAAGCAGAACGCCACTTATTATCAATACGTGAACCATTTTCGAACCAGTAGTACGTTCCCATGTAGAAACGGAACCCCGTAAACTTACAACCATTTTCAAACCAGAACCAGCCATTACCATCATTGATGTACCCAGAAGCAGGTTTTCCCTTCAAATAGTAAATTCCATTCTTATAGCCATCGTTGTCCAGTTGATCAAAATGGTACTCTTCAATCAAATTAATGAGCGATTGGGCATACGTTGGCGATGTTGCATAACGCCCTTGTAGCCCATACGCCGCTTCTTTATAATTTTTAGCCCGCGAACGCCAAGCACCTGCGTAATATTCTGTATTCCACGACACACCGTTCTTAAGCAACTCGCCTTGTGCATCCACTGACTCATACGCCGAAGGATACTTAGCAAACTTCGCTTGAACTGAATATGGCTTGCCACCTGAATACTCAGTTGTCCACATCGTGACTGATTGTCCATTGAAAGCGCCTTTAACACCGAAATAATTGTTGGCTTTCGTACTCAACGTACTCTGTCCCCAACCACTTTCTAAGGTTGCTTGTGCCATTTGAATTGACGGATATAGTCCATATTTACTTGTATCCGCTAAAATTGCTGGCGTCATCTTATTCACGAACGCTTGTTGTTGTGTTGTTATTGTCGCTGCATCAACTGGAGTGACTGGTATAACGATACCCAACGTCATAGCCCCCGTTGTCAACGCAAATTTTAAGGTTTTATCCATACGCTAACCACCATTCCTAAACACTCTGTAAAATTTAACAAAATCCCCCAAAATTATATTATAGCGCAGCAAACAAAAAGAAAGAGATGTGTAACACCTCCTAGACTTACACATCTCTTAAACAACTGAAGTATTTTATGGCAATAAACGATTTACACCTGGAATTTTTTGTAATCCCAGCACAATCGCCACACTGATTACCCACACCACCATCGGCAAAACCAACATATGATAATAAGAGCTTTGATCAAGGTGCAATAACTTCTCTAGCACCGCAATTACAAATTCGTGAATGACGTAAACGCCCAACGACACACCAGAAAGCCGCTTCAACCAAACTGTTGTCTTTGGACCCGGTTGCCAATCAAGCGGGAAGTGCGCTTTTGCCCAAGCCCAGACCCCCAACGGCATCAAAAAGCCACCGATGGTGAAAATACTATAGGCATCGCGTACGGTCTCATGGCGCCAAGCTGAGAAAATAATCGTCAAACTAAACATAATAACGAACCCCAAAACACTGGCACCGTATAGCAAATGACGCATGCGCTTTGAGATATCGAAGTTATGAAAATACCAGCCGACAAAGAAAATGCCAATCCCCGTCGACAAGACCAGCGGAATGTTGTTCACCAACTGATTTGGTACCCGGTGAAAGAGCGTATAGGTGTAATTAATCACACCGACCCCAATGACATATAAGGCAATGATATATTCGACCACTTTTTGATTATCCTTTGTCGCAATCAATGACAAAAATGGCACAGCTAGATAAATCGGAATGATGAAATAGAAAAACCAAAATATTGGCTGAATCGTATCATATTCTAACCCATTCCAAAAGCCAATCAACGACCAATCAGGATTGTGACCGACGAAATGATTCCAAGCATACCAGACGAACGTCCAAAAGATAAATGGAATCAATACCTTCGCCCAGCGCTTTTTAAAGAATGTCTTTGTATCGTACCGCTCGCGATAATTAAATAAGTTGGCGCCTGAAATCATAAAGAAAATCGGCACCGCCCATATAAAGGCAATTTGAATCACCAAACTCAGCACCCAGCGGGGTGATCCCGGCGTATATTGGAAGGCAAATTCTGAGGTGTGCAACCACATCACTGCAACCGTCGCAATGATATTCAGAATATCCATATAGTAAAACCGCCGGCTACGCTTCTTGACCGGGGTTACAGGTTGATCTGCCATGTTACACGGCTCCTTTTAAATGATTGCTTACAAATCAGTATACCGAAAAAGACACCTCACGACGATGCGAAAGGTGTCTTTTTAAAGTTTATTTAGCCTTCCGTCTGTGCCAACTAGTCACAAAAAGAACCACCCAACCAATTGCAGATAATAGCCAAACTTGGTAAATCCACTTCGGTGTTGTATAACTGACTGTCAAACGATGGTCACCCGCTGTTACATGAACGCCAATCGAACCCCGTTTCGTTTGCTTAGCCGTCACATGGCGGCCATCTAATGTCACACGTTCATTGCCGTACATCAGAATTGGTACATTCAACTGCCCTGATCGTGGTGCGTCGACTTTAAACGTTGCTGACGTCAACTTGTAAATGGGTTTTGCTTTAATTTGCTGATTGCCCAGGAAAGTTTGGTGTGCGAGGAACGAATAGTAATTCTCGACTGGCCACGCATTTTTAGGCGCATAGTCGAGCATGCCGATATAATCGTGACGCGCACCTGGTTTAGTCAGAGCTGCTAGTTGCTTATCATTCGCCGTGAAACTTGTTTCAAACAACGCGGTGGTCGCCTCAAACCGTTGATTCGTTACCAATGGTTGCTGGTGCTGGCGCGTATAAATCAAATTCTCCGTAAGCGCCAAGTAGCTACCCACACTAAACAATAACACAACCAAAGTCGTAAGTGCCTGTTGCTTTGGCAAAGCAAAGACGCGCACTAATTCGCCTGATAAGTAAACGAGCAAGAACAATGAACTCAAGCCAAGTAAGCGGAACGGAAATTGGACTAATGCCTGTACATTCTCAGAGAGCGCCCGCCAAGGAAAAATTGAAGACGCCATGATAAATAACACGACTCCAAGCCCCCAGATTGTCAACTCACGCGAGAAACGGCGGCGCCATAATTGCACTGCACCAATCACAATTGCCAAAATGCCAACCAGTCCAATGTTTTGATTTATGCCATTCAGTGAGTACACTAAGCTTTGGCCCAAGTCATACATTTTGCTAATTGGCCCTTGCGCCGTCGTAATAATCGTCGTTTGGCGGTTTTGGTACAAGAATGGCAGGCAAATGACCGCCGTCATGACGACTGTCATCATCACCGCTTTAACAAAATTAAGTACGCGTATTTTTTCAATCTGCAAGCGTCGAGTCAGGACTAATAAACCCACAATGATGACAAACAACGTGAGCGTCAAAACTGTACTCAACATGTGGGCGTATAGGATTAAGGTTAAGCCTGCTGCCAGAGCCCGCCACTTACGCGCGTCACCCAAGAAGACGTTGTATAACCCAACAAACGCCAACGGTAGAAACGCAAATGCCAACATCTCACCAAACACAAACTGATCATACGCTAAATAAGTGCGGTAACTAGCAAATCCATATAGTAACGCAAAAATAATCGACCGCATGCGCTGTGATTGATACTGATTCATCGCCAGATATGCCACAATCAACGTCACAAACATCACAATCGCTTCACCTAGGTAAAAAGCGTGAATTGGATTGTGCATCACTGCGAACAAGCCGGACCACCCGAGCATGTATACAAACGGGTAGAAGAAATTGCTAGCACTACCAATGTTAGTTAGCACATTAAAGTAGCGATATGGTATTTCATGCGCCTGTACCCCTTGTGTCAGACCCGCTAGCCGATTAAGGTGAAACAATAAATCGCCTTGGCCATAAATGGTGCCCCGATTCCAGTAAGGGAGAACCGACAAGCCCGCAATTACCACGAACAACAGTATCACCAACAAATGTTGTAAAACTGCCTTTTTATTCATAAGACCCTCTTCTCGAAAAAAGCCAATCATTCAACAACAGAACGATCGGCTTTTTTAAATACAGATTAGTGTTCTTCGTCGTGTGCGAAGTTGAAGCTTGAAGAAATCTTGAATTCCTTACGTACTTCATTTAAAGCAGCGTTGAAGACTTGGTCCATATCGAAGTAACGGTATTGTCCCAAACGACCACCGAAAATAAATTGATCCTTGTGTTGGCGCGCCTCCTTAGCGTATTCCTTGTACAAGTTCGTGTTCTTCTCGTCGTTAACTGGGTAGTAAGCTTCCTTCGTACGGTCCCATGTTTGTGGGTACTCCTTCGTAATGATTGTCACACCATCGTCTGACAAACCATCGAAGTGCTTCCATTCCATCACACGCGTGTATGGCGTCTCAGCATCCGTGTAGTTAATAACTGAGTTTCCTTGGTAGTTATCTGATTCGATAACTTCTTGCTCGAAGCGCAATGAACGGTACTCCAACTCACCGAACTTGTAGTCGAAGAATTGATCGATCATTCCCGTGTACAAAATACGTGGGAACTCAGCAATGTATTCATCCTTGTGCTCAAAGAAGTCTGAGTTCAAACGAACATCAATCAAATCGTTATCCAACATCTTCTCGAAAATTTGCGTGTAACCACCGATTGGAATACCTTGGTACCGGTGATTGAAGTAGTTGTTGTCATAAATGAAACGAACTGGCAAACGCTTGATGATGAAGGCTGGCAATTCAGTTGCCTTACGTCCCCATTGCTTTTCCGTGTAACCCTTGATCAACTTCTCGTAGATATCAGTACCAATCAATGAGATTGCTTGCTCTTCCAAGTTACGTGGCTCGCGGTCACCCAAGTCAGTCAAAGCAGCAGCCTTTTGCTCTTCGATCTTAGCCTTGGCTTCAGCAGGCGTCTTCGTTCCCCACATCTCGTAGAACGTGTTCATGTTGAATGGTAAGTTGTACAACGTACCCTTGTAGTTGGCAACAACTTGGTTTTGGTAACCGTTAAATTCAGCGAATTGACGGATGTAGTCCCAAACTTCCTTGTTGTCCGTGTGGAAAATGTGAGCACCGAAATCGTGCACCGTAATACCGTGCTCCGTGTGTGTGTACATGTTTCCAGCGATGTGCGCGCGCTTTTCAATAATCAATGAGCGCTTTCCACGCTTAGCTGCTTCATAAGCAAAGATTGAACCAAATGGTCCAGCCCCTACGATCAGGTAATCGTAGTTCTTATCATTCAAAGTCATGATTTGTCTTCCTTCTGATGATTTTTGTATAAAAAATATCCTGAAATTACTTTACCATAATTTCAGGGTATTTCACACTAAAAGTGTGAGAGTAATTGGGATATTGTATCACTTTGTAATCAAAAACCACCCGCCATAGGCAGGTGGTTTTTGATTAATATTAGAAGTGAACCTTCTTATTGGCATTCTTGAAGAACTTACGCTTCAAAAATTGGGTTCCCTTGTCCAACCAATTTATCTTCTCAGTCGTAACCAGTGGGAATTCCATCACACGCTTTTGCCTGGTGTTCACCCATGTGTCCATCAAACGCTCTGATAAGAAACCAAAGACACGACGTTCCTGTCCTTCATATTCGAGATATGGAATACGCTCTTCAACGTCCTTCAACACATCGAACATGAAGTCAGTATACGCTTGAAAATCAGCTTGGCGCATAATGCTCATATTGAATAAATGCGCTTTTGTGCTGTTGCCCATTGCATCAAACGCAGCCAAGTAATCCGGATGCTTTTCTGCAATCACCCCACGCATCACAATATATGGCTCATGATTGTGCGCATTAAAGTAGTGATCCTTTTGCGTTTCGATATAGTAATTACGTTGTTTAGGCAACAATACATCCGCAGTTTCCAAAGCATTACGGATATCTGTCTCTGTCAAAATGTCAGTCAAATCATGACTAGCTTTCTTACCAAAGTAACGGCGATAGTGCATCAAACCAATCACATCTTCATCTTGCAGATTATACTTAGCCCAATACAACGCCGTCAATTCGTTGTAGAACGGATTCATTTCAGACATATTTTGCCCAATGTTATCTGGTGTGTAATTAGCTGGGTAACCCTCCTGCAGCGCAGCCCCGACCATGACCGGCAGATACGTTGGATCTTTAGGCATTTGGTATGGCTTGTGTACAGCAACTAAAATTTTCATTCAACTAAATTCCTTCGTTTTGTAATTCATCTTCTGCTAAGTGGACCACCCGCCAATAGAAGAACAACATCAACAGCATCGGCCATGACGTTGCATTGGCTGGTGTAATACCGGCCGTCACAATTGTAATCGCCACAGTAACCAGGAATGACTTAACCATCACCCGATAAAACATTACGTGGTCAGATGTACTTTTCTTCAAACGGCCGAGTGTCTTCACTGCCCGCGTAATCAATCCTAACAACAACCAGAAGCCAATTAGGACAAAGATAACACCATAGCGAGCTAACCAACCAAACACATCATTCAAAATTGGGTATGATTGATTCTTGTAAACATCCATGTATTCAGCATTGTTTTTTGACCACTCTGGCAAATTCTGCACAATATAGTGACCTTCGTAACCATAGCCAACCCCAAACAATGGATGATGGAGCCAAGCGCCAATTAAACCAATTGTACCGCCTAGACGATTATCGGTACCGCCCTTCTGGAACAACCACTGATTTAGCATCGCGTTAACCGACGGTACAAATTGATAAGCTGTGGCAACTGCAATTAAGGCAATCAACACACCACCCGCGATAAACAACTTTTGCTTACGTGGTGCAGCAAACCAATAGGCAACGGCGAGCAACCCGATCATCAAGAAACCAGTCGTAGTCTTGGCCATGAATAGAATAACAACAATAATGGCTAACAAAGCCCATGTCAACCAAAATAGCCACTTGCGGTTTTTGAAGTTTTTCAACGGCTCCTCAGCAATCATAATTAACAATGGTGAGAACGTTAATCCCAGCAGCAATGCTAAAAATGACGCTTCCGGTTCTAAACCGTTGACACGCCACAATGTTGCCACATAACTCCCATTATCATAGAAACTACGATCTAACCAGTGGCGTTCAAACAAGCCAGCAATCGGATTGATAATATGACTTAGCCAGAAAGCACCATCTATGAAGGCGATTTGAGGCAAAACAATTACTACGATGTAGACAGTCAAGCTAATCATCACTGACTTGACGAACTTCACGGCATCTTCATAACTCTGAATCGCCATCTTTTGGACTGTATACGCAATCCAAATCACGAGAATCATCTGAATAAACGAAACCAACCCGTGAAGCAAGCCATAGATTTGCTTCGTATCACCAACCATAAAGGATTGGTACGCCATCAGGATTAATTGCACAACCACAAAAGCGCCCCATAAACGAAGCGTATTTGTTTTAGGCAGCACCGTTTGTAACTGAGCAGGTTGCAAATAGATTTTCACCATGATGTACATTGAGAAAATCAAAACCGCAAGTTGAGCGAATGAATCAAAGAAGAAATATGTGTATGTCTTCGGCAAAAGCGCGAATGGCATTAACCATGCAACCATACGAATCTCCTTTGCTTAGTTCTTAGTAGCCGTCACGTTCTTGTAAACACCCACAAAGAATGCCAAAACAACCCCGATTGCCAAACCAGCAACAGCACCAAACAGTGCTGCCTTCTTTGGCGAACCAGCAACCATCGTATCCGTGTCGGCTTCCTTAGTCTTTGTCATCAACTCAGGCTTTGGCATGTCCGAAATCAACTTAGGCGCATTTTCAGCATATGACTCAGCGAAAGCGTTAACGATCTTGATTGCTTGCTTAGGCTTAGCAATCCCCTTAGCCTTGGCCTTCATCAACAACGTCCCATCTGTAATTGACAATGACACGTCTGAGCGCAAGGCATCAGCTGATACCTTAACACCTTCAACCTTCAAGGCTTTCACAGCTGGCTTAATCACCTTATCATCCTTGGCAACAGTTTTATATGACTTCAACAACCAAGAATCAGCCATAATTCGCGAATTTGGATCCTTCACGCCGGTGTTTGACTTGGCAACGTACATTGCGCGCGTTGCACTGTAGCTTGTCGCTGCAGATTGCTTATTCATCACGTACATGGCACCGCCACCAACAATTCCAAGGACAATAATCCACCAGGCATTGCGCAACATGTGCTTAAACAAATCAGTCACTGTAAATTGATTTTCCATCACTTCGTAGTTCCTTTATGTATATTAAAATTTTTGATGCTATAAATAGCAACTTCCCTTAAATGCGAAAAACTCGCCAATACCCAGTATACAGGAGTTTTGGCGAGTTTTATAGAACTGTCACGATTTCTTAATCTTAGAAATCACATCGCACCGTCACCCTTAAAGATGGCGAAAATGGTCATAAATAGAATTTTAAAATCAAACCAGATATCAGCATGGTCAACATAACTAATCTCTAGGTCAGCTCGTTCTGGGTATTGTATCTCACTGCGTCCACTAGCTTGCCAAAGTCCCATAGCACCTGGCTTCACTGATAAGAACTTATCAACACGATCACCGTATTCAATCAATTCCTTCTCAACGACTGGTCGTGGTCCAACGATACTCATATCACCAATCAAAATATTGATAAATTGCGGCAACTCATCAATTGACGTCCGACGAATGAACGCCCCAAACTTGGTAATACGCGGATCTTCTTCAGTCGGTAACTTGTAACCGTTCTCGACGAACTTTGCATACAGTTCTTTGTTGGCATATAGCTTTTCTTCTGCACCAACAACCATTGAACGGAACTTATAAATTCCAAATTCACGGTGGTTCATACCGATACGACGCTGCTTATAAAAGACAGGCCCTCGGTTTTCACCGAAAAGATAAAAGGATGAAATCACCAAAAAGATTGGCGAAAAAACAATCAATGCGAATAACGACACTGAAATATCCAAAAATCGCTTAGCAAAAATGTAACCTGAATGAGTCACGTCATTGCTCCCTTCTGTGTCAGTAATTTTTTATAGATACTTGGCGTCAAACTCAGGATCTTGTGATGTCAAAATCTTTGGTCCATCATTTGTAATCGCAATGGTGTGTTCATATTGCGCTGACCATGATCCATCTTCAGTAGTCACCGTCCAACCATCAGCTTCTGATGTTTCGACCTTCCAACCGCCCATGTTAACCATCGGCTCAATAGTAATCGTCATGCCTGGCTTCAAACGCAAGCCGTGTCCAGCAACACCATAGTGCGGTACGGCCGGCTCTTCGTGCATCGTTGGTTGAATACCATGTCCGATATATTCACGCACATTACCAAAACCATTTTCATCTTCAACGTAAGCGTTGATAGCCGCACCAATGTCACCAATTCGGTTGCCAACTTGTGCTTGTTCAATACCAATGTACAAGGCCTTGAACGTCACATCCATCAAACGTTGCACTTCTGGTGACACCTCACCGACAGCGTATGACCAAGCTGAATCTGAATAATAACCATCAAGGTCAACCACTGTATCAACCTTGACGATATCACCTTCGTGCAAAATCAATTCTTTGCGGGGGAAAGCGTGGGCGACTTCATTGTTCACTGACACAGTCGTTGCAAATTCGAAGCCTTCGAAACCAATTTGTGCAGCGCGTGCACCATGGTCTTCAATATACTTGCGACCGAATTCTTCGATTTCCCATGTTGAAATACCAGGATTAATGATATCGCGCAACCCTTTGTGCATGCCGGCGATAATCGCACCAGATTGGCGCATACCTTCAATTTCACGTTCTGACTTAATAGTAATCATATTTTTAACCTGCTTTGTTTTCTTTTTCCCCTCGTAATTAAATATCTATTATACGCCAAAAATAGCGTTTTATGGCAAATTTATACGAATTTATTAAGAATACAAAAATAACCCTCGTTGTTGAGCGAAGGTTATTTGCTAATGATTGTTCGTCATTATGAATTTGCCGAAGCAGCTGTTGCTGATGAATCAGCGGCATCCGACGCAGATGATGAACTTGCTGTACCGAAGTGAGACTCATACGTTGCAACAACAGGTTGTTGCGTTGATGAAGACTCACGAATCAATTCCTTCATCTCTTGGTCACCCAAGATTGAATCATCCAAGTGAGCAGCTTGCAATTCCTTACGAGCATCCGAAATCATATCACTTGAAATGTTCGTACCATCAGCAGTTTGGTTCGGATCGTAGAATACCATCCCCGAGTTGCTGGTTGCTGGAGCACTTGAACTTGAAGCAGCTTCGCTCGGTGCCACTGGCGCAGCTTCTGATGATACTGCACTAGACGTCTTTTCTGACTCACTTAAAACAACTGAAGAAGATGCTTCTGACGTTGCTTCACTTGATGAACTTGCTGACTCAAGCGCTGACGTTTCTGCCTTTTCACTTGATGAACTGCTCTTCTTTAATGAAGACGTTTCTTCTGTACCAAGGTGTGTGTTCCTATTTGCTGTTGCAAAGTAGAACCCACCACCGATAAGTGCCACAACAATAACACCCAAAATGGTTACTGCACTTTTTTTCATAATTTTGTCCTCCGCAGTCTTTATGACTACCTAATATCACTATACTAGATATTCATGGCAATTTACGAATAATTAGCGAAGGAAGAATGTACCATTATCACCGAAGTAGTACTTCTTACCATCAATTGTTTGCCAACCTTGTACGGCACGTCCATCGTTACCTACGTAGTAACGCAATCCCCAAGCATTTTCCCATGAATTGTTTTGGCGTTGTCCGTTTTGGAACCAGTAGTATGAGCCCATGTAGAAGCGGAAACCTGTGAAGTATGAGCCATTCTCATACCACTTCCAGCCAGCACCCATATCCATGAATCCTGACCATGGTGCAAGGACACCATTACCGTCAGCCTTGTACTTTTCTGATTGATTACTTATGACACCATTCTTACGCAAGTAGAATGTACCATCAGTACCGAAGAAGTACTTCTTACCGCCGATCGAGCGCACACCTTGTACGGCACGTCCGTTATTATCTGTGTAGTACTTCAAGCCCCAAGCTTCACGCCAACCATTATCTTGACGGATGCCACCATTACCGAACCAGTAGTACGTACCCATGTAGACGCGGAAGCCATCAAATGGCACACCATTCTCATACCAGCGCCAACCACGGCCACCATCGTAGTATCCTGATGCCTTCTTACCGTTGACGTAGTACACATCCCCACGGAAGCCATCAAATGGCACACCATTCTCATACCAACGCCAGCCACGGCCACCATCGTAGTATCCTGATGCCTTCTTGCCGTTGACGTAGTACAAATCCCCACGGAAGCCGGTGAACGAATCACCCTTCATTGGTGAACCGTAATCAATTGAGACATCAAAGACACCACTCACACCTGGGAACGTCGTATTTGAGTTCCATTGCCAAGCACCGTATGAACCGTACCATAGATCATTCTTGTTTGGGTTGTATGGATATGAGGCCATCCAAACGTTGCGGTTGCCAAATGATGACAAGTTCATGCCCATTTCTGATGAATAGCTGGGATATGTGTACAACATTTGGTTGTTGTAACCCAAATCATTCAAACGATTACGGAAAGCCAATGCGTTGTTCGTCACATTTCCAGTCTTCGTGCTGCTATCTTCCAAGTCATCAACCATGACAACTGACTTGGACAACCCCATGTTTGCAGCTTGGTTAGCAAAGTAATTCGCTTCAGTAACGGCACTACCAGAATCAGTAAAGTGTGCGTAGTGATAAACGCCGATTTTCAAGCCTGCTGCTTGCGCGTTTGCAATTTGTTGGCGAGCGTATGGGTTAACGTACGTCGTGTGCTCCGTCAACTTAACGATGACACCCGTTACGTCATATTTCTTCATTGTTTGGAAGTCTGATACCGACAAGTTTGGGTTCCATGATGAAATATCAACAAAATCAATTCGTGGCGCCGTTACATCACCAGCTGTCGTTGATTCATATGTAGCCGCATGTCCTGGTGTTATGACAGCAACCATACCGATTGAGGCAGCGACAAGACCACCCATTAGCAACTTTGAAAACTTCATGTTGCAATCCCCTTTTATAAATAAATAATTTCTACTTTTTATGACGGGTTCTAGTTTACGCATTTAAAATGTCGAAAGCGTTACAGCGAGATTTGAACTCGCTACTTTATCTTTACAACAGAACAATTTTTCCATGAATTTTCAATGTCCAAATAAGACAAAGATAGGGCAACCAATACCAGTCGCCCTATCCTGATTATCAATTTTAGAAGTTAACCGTGTAGGCTTGTGGGTCACCCCAAACACTACGGATACTCGTTACCGTACCATATGTGGCTGAGTCAATCATCTGACCGTTACCAAGATAGATGCCGACGTGATACTCATTTCCTGTACCACCCCAGAACAACAAGTCTCCCGGTTGAGCTTGTGAATATGACTTAGGTTGACTACCATGTGATCGCAAGTAGGCTGCTTGGGTCCATGTAACTGAACCAATATCTGGCAAATCAGCTTGTGAACGAACCAAGGCAACGTAACCAGCGCAATCCACACCGCTCCAAGTCTTACCACCCCAGGCGTATGGCAAACCAAGCATCTTCTTCGCTTGATCTGGCATCGCGTTCTTAATTGAACGTTCAAAGAACGTACCATCGTTTCCGAAGTAGTGTGTACCACCAGAAACGTGCTTCACGCCTTGTGAGGCACGACCATCACCGTCAACGTAATACTTCATGCCCCAAGCATTTTCCCACTTGTTTTGCTGACGAACACCGTTCTCAAACCAGTAGTACGTACCCATGTAGAACCGGAAGCCGGTAAACTTTTGACCACCTTCATACCACTTCCAACCTTCACCTGCATCCGTGTAGCCAGACATCTTACCACGAAGGAAGAATGTACCATTGTCACCGAAGTTGTAGGCAACACCATTAATGACACGGTTACCTTGGACCGCACGGCCTTGGTTATCTGTGTAATACTTCATGCCCCAAGCTTCACGCCAACCTGAATCTTGACGAATACCATTAATGAACCAGTAGTACGTACCCATGTAGAACCGGAACCCAGTGTAACGTTGGCCATTTTCAAACCATAACCATTGTCCGTCAGCATTCAAATAGCCTGACTTATGTTGTGATTGAATGTTTGCTAGTGTGTCACCGTGTGACACCTCTTGTTGTGCAACAACCGCAGTCGTCATTGCAGCACCAGCAAGCATCGCAGATTTAACTGCAGTTTTCAGATTGTTGTATTTATCCATCGTCAAAATTGATTCACTTTCTGCTTACTTAACACCTAATAAACCATACTTGCGATATATTAGCAGAAAAACGTAACGATTCAATTACAATTCGTTAGCACAACGTTAAAATGCGGTAATCCGGGCATCCCGATTACCGCATTCTTATAAACTTGCTTCTGCCAAATGAATCACGCGCCAATAAAAGAAATACATCAATAACATTGGCCACGAAAAGGCATTTATTTGTGTAATCATCGCAACCATCAATGTTAATGGCACCATAACAAAGAATGCACGGATGACAATCCGATATTCAATCTGTTCCGGCTTGTCTGATTGTATCAACTGACGATAGACATTCACCGCTCGAACAATCAAACCACCAAGCAACCAAATTGCACTAATCACAACAATTGCACCAAACCTAGCTAACCACCCCAAAAAGTCATTCAGCACTGGATAAGCGGTTTTGATATAAAAATTAATATACTCAGAATTGTGTTTACTCCATTCTGGTAAGAATTGCTCAATGAAGTTCCCTTCATTTCCGAAACCAACCCCAAAGAATGGATGGTGGATAAATGTCTGTAACAAACCAATGGCACCACCAAGACGATTATCAGTTCCTTGCTTAGCAAATAACCATTTTTCGAAAATATCATGGACAACCGGTACAAGAAAGTACGCTGATATTACCACAGCTAACGATACAGCCCCGGCAATAAACAACCACTTACGCGTAGAACGTGGCGCAAACAATACCGCAAACAGGCCGAGTAAAGCAACCATCAGATAACCACTTGTCGAGCGAGCCATTAAGAACACCAGACTTAAAACGGCTATCAACACCCAAACAAGTTTTTGCAGGCGTCGTCCATTCTTTAGACGTTTCATTGGTTCTTGGACAATCGACACCAATATCGGCCCAAAAACAAGTCCCAGTAGCATAACTAAGAACGGTGCTTCAGGCTCGAAACCGTTAATACGGTGTTGCGTGGCTACATAACTTCCCGCATCGTACCAAGCTCGGCTATCCCAATGGCGTTCAAACAAACCCGCCAAAAAATTTGTCCAACCGATAAATGGTAGTCGGAATGAAACCGCCAACTGTGGGACAATAACCGCAACTAGATAAACCACTAAAGAAATAATCAAGGATGCCAGAAATTTAAATACTGAATCTGCATCACGAATAAATATCTTTTGCATGGTGTACGCAAACCAAATAACAATAATTAATTGCACGAACGTAAACCAACCGTGAATCAGGCCATACGTTTGATCACTATCACCATACGCCAGCGCATGCCAACCGAACAGTATAAATTGTACGACAATCAGTGCACCCCAAATTTGAAGCGTACGTCGTTCTGGCAAAATATCTTGCACTAACGCCGGTTTAAAATTTAGTTGCACCAACAAAAAAATCAAAAACACAGGAAATGCAATTTGTGCAAAATTTTCAAACAGCGCGCTCGTAAACGTTTTTGGCAACAACGCAAACGGTAGTAACCAACCAACCATGCTGGCTACCTCCTATTGGCGTTTTGAAGGACGCAAGTTGGCAATAATACCTGTAAACAGTGCCAAGATGATACCGATGCCTAACCCAGCACCAGCGCCAAAAACGGCAGCCTTCTTTGGTGAAATGGGTTCAGAATCATCAGCTTTTGCAGCTCCTTGAATTGCGACCATCAATCGTGGTGCTGGCATACCTGGCACCAACTTAGGCGCCTTCGTAGCAAATGCTTGCGCATAACTGTTCGCCAGTGCAATTGCTTCTGTTTCATTTTGCATCAATACACGAGCACGCACCGTCAAAGTTCCGGATACTTGTTGCAACTTAGCGTGCTTAACAACCGCCGCGTTATCTATTTTCTCAAACCCAGCAACGCGCATCAAACGTGTTGTTTCATTCACGATTGTCCGATCGTAAGAAAATGATAAGTAAGTGCGGATCAAATCCTTGTCAGCAGACAAAGCAGACTTTGGATCTTGCGTCTTAACATAATTTGCGTGACCAATGTACATCGCTCTTGAAGATGAGTACGTGCCAGCTGCCGGTGCGCTATGCTTTGCAGCAAAGAACATACTACCAGCTCCAATAATCGCTAATACGATAATCCACCACAAGTTCTTAAACAGGTGGTGTAAAAGGCCAGATAACGTCATTTGATTATTCATATGTATACTCCTGAAGATTAAAACTTGCTCATCCATTTTGCAAATCTTGTTTGATTTGCGTTGTTGACACTTCTGGTGTCCTAGGCAGATAAATTACCTCTACGTCAGTTTGATTGACCAGATAGTCAAACTCACCTTGCCAATCATCCCCCATAACAAATGTATCTACCTGATAAACAGTCATATCAGAAACTTTTTGCTCCCATGATTCTTCAGGAATAACCAAGTCGACATATCGAATTGCTTCAAGTAATTGCTTCCTCTTTTCAAACTCAAAATATGTTCGCTTATGTTTTTCCTGCCAGTTAAATTCATCTGTCGACAGAGCAACAATCAAATAGTCGCCCTGCTCTTTTGCCCGTCGAAGCAAATTGATATGTCCATAGTGCAACATATCAAACGTCCCGTACGTAATTACACGTTTCATCACTTTGCACCCTTCCTGCAGACCTACATTTGCTTATTATACATGAAAATGCCTATTTGTCGGCCAGTTATCTAAAAAGATTAAAAACAGCTTACGAAAAAAGCACATCTCAGAAAGGTGCGCTTTAATTTCCTTATGTGTGCTCCAGGATTGACTTAAACGCAAACGCTGCTTTATCCCCACCATGAGGATTGAATCTACTGTTCAAAGCATCCAAAGCATCGTAGTCGTATTCCACTTTATTCAAGCAATCGATTAGTTCAGCCTCTGAATAAGAAACTGGCAAGCCAAGCGTTTCAGCTGTGAAGTACAACCCTCGCTTCACTTGGTATTCTTCCAAATCAGGTTGGAAAAGATAAACCGGCTTATGATATGGTGCAAAATCAAAGAATACACTCGAGAAATCTGTTATTAACAAATCCGATACCATAAACAACTTATAGAGTGAAAACTTGTCAGCTGTAATAATTGACCCAGATTGCGTCGCACGAGAGAAATAGTGACCACGATAGATAACCACATATTCCTTCGCCAAACGTTCCAATGTTGCGTCCGTTAATGTCGTTTGCTCTTTGGCGTCGTATCCTCGGAAAGTCGGTACGTAAAGCAACACTTTTTTATCGCTCTTGATTCCTAGTTCTTTCTTAATGCGCTCCACATTAGTTTTGCCTTCGTACCGTTCAACAATCTTCTTCCGTAGTTGGCCCGCATTAACAAATCGCTTTGTTCTCGGAAATACTTCCTTAAACTTATCAAGATCATACTCGCTATACGTAAACATATAGTCAAAAGCCACCTTGTCGTACCAATGCTGCACCAATGGCGCCAAACCGATTTCTGTATGTCCTAATGCCTTCATTGGCACACCATGCCAGAACTGAATATACACATTATTATCGTGCTTAAAAGGAATTAGGCGATCAATGCTTGAATTAGCTACCCAATACTTTGAACGCAATAGGTGATAGAAAAACAGTGGCGAATTTGATGAAATTTTATTTGTAATTTCCGCCTGTTTAAAATCTGAAGGTCGGTTAAACGCCCAAACCAACTTGTATTCCGCATACGCTGGGTCTTCTCGAATTAAATTAAAAGCCTCTTTCGGCGTGTCGGAAAATTGCCTACCACTATAAGAGATAAATAATATCTGCTTTTCGTTTGGCTTAATAAAAAGCTGGAGAAATTTAACAATCGTTATACCAACCCAATAATACAACCAACCGAAGAGCGTTGAATTTTTTATAATGTTTTTTATTTGTTGTGCATGAATCAAAATGCTAACCTACCTTAATATTCTTATATTATAACAAAGAAAATACGAATATGCGGTTAACCTTATTAATCTCACATCTTTCAGTAATATAACAGCAACAAAAAAGGCACAAAATGCTCAGATTGTGCCTTTTCTTTAATCTTGTCTCTGTATTAAACCATATCAATAAATCGTTCACGGAATCGCAAGTGAATCATTGATCCAACCATTAACATCAGCAACGTTAATAACCAGAAGAATAATGCGTTTGAAGCCTTGTCCCAGAACCAAACATGATACAAGAAAGCGTCTCGGAATGATTCCAATACATAATAGAATGGGAACATCTTAATAATCGTCACCAGTACAAATGGCAAATGCTTAGCGTCCATATTAATTACAACGCCCGAAGTAAAGAAAATCAACCGGAATACTGCCGACATAGCCGGCTTATAGTCCGGAATAATCACTGTTAACGTAGAATTAACCAAGTTGTGTGCCAGAACAGTTGCGAACATTGCAATGAAAACATACCCAAATTGTAACCAGTGTACATTTGGCATTTCACCAAACGCTAGTAATAACACCAGCATTGCCACAGTCATAACAAAAAATCGACGTAGCTCTTCCAACATTGGCATCACAGGAGCAACTGACATTGGGAAGCGGATTTTAGTCAACAATCCTAGTTGCGACTTAATTGACGTCAACCCCTTATTAAACGACCCTTGAATAAAGTACCATGGCACAATTCCAGTTAGTAGCCATAAAATGTACGGTTGCCCATTCACTGTACCATTATACATACCCATACCAAAAACAAGGAAGTACGTTCCAATATAGATTGTTGGTTCCAAGTAATCCCAAATAGATCCAAGATAATTATCCGCCCAACGTGACTTAACATTAAATCGCGCTATACGGTTGGCAATCTGTGCGTTTGAAAAGATTTCACGCATCACTTGCAAAAAATCAGTCATGTTCTTTCTCCCTACTTCGCACTCAAATCATCAGCCATATGTTCAACATTTAACTCATGAATTTTCTCTGGTGACCAATTCGTAATTAAATGTGAAGGATGCTCAACAATATTTTTCATACCTAAGTTGAGAATAACCTTATCAGCGACGAAAACCGTTAACAGCAACAAAACAACCAAGATAGTCTTATCTACTACTGACCACCGCTCAGCTGAGTGTCGATTGTGCGTTGAATTATAAATTGATGTTTCGATTTCAGCTGGTAAAACATCATTGCCTGTTATCTTGCGTTCACGCTTCAACGACTTTTCATATAATTCATCCAAGCTAAAGTTCTGCTGCGCAGTTCGATATTCATTACGATACTTAGTTTGTTCCTTACCAGATAAAGCCTTGTAGTCAGCAATGAATTTATCATATGCGTTCATAACTTCTTCTGTAGGGCCAAACATCCGCACTTCACCATAATGCATCCAAAGTACGCGATCGGCCATTTCACGAACTTGACCTAGCGAGTGTGACACAAAGAAAATAGTCTTTCTTTGTTGCTGGAATTCCTTGATTTTTGCCAGTGACTTACGATTAAACGTCGCATCTCCAACCGACAATGCTTCATCAACAATCAAAATGTCTGGATTCGTGTGTACAGAAATTGAAAAACCAAGTTTTGACTTCATACCCGATGAGTAACTTTTAACTTGTTGATCAATGAAATCACCCAATTCAGAGAACGCGATGATTTCATCCATTTTCGCGTCAATTTCGTCATTTGTTAATCCTAGCATGAGGGCTTTTAGTCGAATGTTTTCACGTCCGCTCATATTTCCCTTCAAGCCAGCGTTAATCGCAATTAACGATGTTTCACCGTTAATTTCAATCTCCCCTGAAGTTGGTGGTACAATACCCGCAACCATCTTCATCAGCGTTGACTTACCCGAACCGTTGTTTCCAACGATGGCAATCGTTTCACCTTCAAAGGCCTCAAAATTCACTCCACGGACAGCCCAAAACTTGGGGAAGTTCGTCTTGAAAAAGAGTGACTTCGTCTTATCAGACTTTGTAGGAGCCATTTCATATTGCTTTGTGACGTACGATGCTCGCACCTTCACTTGTCGCTCTTCTTCAGCCACAACATTATCTCCATCGTTCTAAATAATTGCACGGTCTTTAAATTTTTTAAATAAAAAGAATACCGTCAATAATTATACCCCTAACCTGTATAAAAAAGAACATTCGCTTAACAGAAGCGAATGTTCTTTTGGTTATTCTTAAAGACTACATGTGCCAGTCGAGCACTGTCTTACCCCAATTCATCGTCAAATCCTCATCAAACGCATCTGTAATGTCTTTGATTTCGGTAACATGCTTGATGTTTTGCACCAACAATTCTAAACGTTCCTTAACCGCATTATTATTCGCAACCAAGTCAATCGCAGTTTGGAAATCTTCACGGGATGATCGCGTCGTTCCCGCCAACGTAATCCCCTTTTCCAATACCATTCGTGTATTAATGGCAACTGGATCTTCTGAAACACCAGACAAGACAATTGCCCCGCGCGGATTGATAATATCAATAATTTGATTTGTCGCCACTTCTGACCCACGACCACCAACCGCCTCAATGGCTTGATCAAGTTTCAAATCAGCCGGTACTTCATCAATTTGGACCGTATTGGCAAAACTGATAAAATCCAACTTTTCTTGATGCTTTCCAAACACATAGAGTTCTGAGTCTGGGAACATTTCACGTGCAACAACTGCCGTCATATACGCGACATTGCCATCACCCCAGATACCAATTTTATCTTGTCGGTTAATCATCGTTTCCTGCAAACGGCGTACAGCCTGTACAGCAACGGACACGACCTCTAAAAAGGCATTCATCGTCGATTGCGCACCAGCAGGTATCTCAATCAAACTTTCTGGTTCAATTGTGACATATTCACGCATAAAACCATCTTCCGTAGAGGAACGGAACGTTGATGATCGCAAATAATTATCTGCAATTAAATTATCATGGCCATGTGCATGCGTGGGAATCAGGACAACTTTGGTGCCAGGTATAAAAGTGCCTGTCTTATCACGCACCACTTCACCAACTGCTTCATGAATCAAAGCCATCGGCAAACGTGCAGCTAAAACTTCCTTATCTCGTGTTCCGGTGTAATAACGTTCATCTGCACGGCAAATTGACATTAACGTTGGTCGCACAATTATCTTACCCGGTGTATTCAAATCCGTTGACGTCGTCACTCGTTCAATTTGGCGGACACCTGTCAAACGGTAAACATTATTGAACATCCAAATTCTCCCGTGCAATGATGTTAGCAATACGCAGATCGTAAGGCCGTGTCACTTTGATATTAGACTCATCACCAGCAACAATTCCAACTTTGTGTCCCGCCAGCAACATCACCTTAGCTGAATCAGAAAGAATGTTGCGTTCTTCTTCAGTCATATTATTATATTGCAACTCAAAAGCCGTAATGTTAACGGTTTGTGGCGTTTGACCCTGATACATTTCATCACGAACTGGAATATCTGTAATCATACCTGCCTTGGCGCGGACAATCGTGTCAGTTGCGCCAATAACCGTATCAACTGCCTTATACACCTTAGCAGCTTCAATGTTATCCATGATAATGCGTCGTGAGATAAACGGGCGAACAGCATCGTGCATAACCAATACATCGTCCGCATGCAAGCCAAAGTTATCTTTGATGTAGTTAATAGCCCCCATAACAGTATCGTTACGTTCGGCACCACCTTCAATCACAACAATGCGTTGGTCATCGATATACTTGGCAATCAAGTCCTTCGCATACTGCATCCACTTCGGGTGAATTGACACAATAATCTTGTCAAATTCAGCAATCAATGAAAACTTCTCCAACGTATGGATAATTATAGGCTTATCTGCCAAATTCAAAAATTGCTTTGGACGCTCTGTGTGCCCCATTCGGCTACCGATGCCGCCTGCCATTACTTGTGCATAAATCATTTATCTGCCTGCTCCTTAGTAAAAAACCTTGCGTGCTTATTTTCTGACTTAATTGGCGTTTGCCAATCCCCAAAAAATTGCGTTAAATATTGATTGAAATTTTGTGGGATATATACTTCCGCGCCCTCGAAATTTCTCATAATCAACGGAGAAAAAATATTACCATTAAATATTTCTTTTCTTCCATACATACCATTCAGCACACCAATAGCATTGGGGTACTGAATACCACGAATTAAACGGTTCGACGCTTTAATTTCCAATTCAACGAAACGATGCGTTTGTTTATAAGAAACTATTTTGCTTAGACCTCGCTTTAACGGCACAATTTGGGCATCATCTGGGAATTTTCCTGTCGATCTGGCGACGTTTCGTAAAACATTTAAAACTTTATGCGCCAATAAGAAAGCCTTTAACTTAATCCCCATCTGTACCTGATCAACTGGAAAAATATCAATAAACACACCGTGATTAATTTTATAATAATCTGATTGTGCGATAGTCTCCGAATCAACTACTCGCGCATTCGGCACCAATGTATCATCGTCTTCTTCAGTCATTAATCGAAATCTTGAATTAGTTGGTTGATAATGCTTCATCAACCAGTTGTAGTCCTCACGAAATAAACCCACGTCTAAATCATCATCCCATGGAATAAAACCATCATGACGTACAAGTCCAAGCATACTGCCACCAAGTAGTAACAACCGCCGGTTATTTTGTGATGCAAAGTTAGCAAGATCCTGCAACATTGCGCGTGTAATTGCTTGAACATCGTTAATCGTCATTTCATGCTTAACCATGAAAGTACCCCATTTCAAAATTCAGTATGTGTTAAGTATAGCAAAAGTGTTAACAACGTCAATTTTATTATGTAAGCAAAAAGCCGAGCACAACGTCTCGGCTTTTTGCCTATCGATAAATTATCGAAAATCAACAAAATTATTTTCTAGTGCGTCAACAAATCGTTTAGATGCCTTGCCATCTAAGTCATCGAAGTAATATGCCAAAAAATTATCCAGGCTGTGAGGATTAAATTCATCAACTCGCTCAATCTCCGTTACCAAAGAATCCATATCCCTAACGATTGGCCCAGGAACAAATTCTTGATAATCCACATAAAAATCTCGTGAAGCCGTGTATTCTTCAAGGTCTGGCGCAAAGAATATTGTCTTCTTCCGCAACAAGCTATATTCAAATATAACCGACGAGTAATCAGTGATTAATGCATCAGAAACCAACAGTAAGTCATTAACCTCTCGATACGAAGATACATCATAAAAGAAGTCCGCATATTCTTCAGGAATTTGTACCTTGTTTTTCACGAAGGGGTGAATCTTAAACAACATGACATACCCAGCTACAGATAGCTTAGTATATAGTTTTTCAAAATCAATCCAATCAAAGTTGTAGTACGCCGACCTTTGGCCATTACCGCGGAAAGTTGGTGCAAAAAGCACAACTTTTTTGCCTTTAATAAAGGGTAATTCTTCTTCAAGTCGAGCAACAACCGACTGCTTATAACTCGTATCGAAAAACATGTCAGTACGTGGTGCACCAAGAGGCAGCACCTTCCGGTCATCTATGCCAAAACCTTCGGCATAGAACGGTGAAACATGCTTCGAAGAAACAATCGCCCAGGTATAATTTTTATGGTTCTTTGACGTTGGCTTAGGACCGCCCGGTAACCCCATTCGACTAAATCCAAATGTTTTGAAGGCACCAACTGCGTGCCAAACCTGAATTAAATTCACGTTATTCCGAATTTTTAACGGATACACTAGCGGATAAAAATCATCCAGCAGTACATGTTGACTAGTTGCGATTAGCCAAGCAATTTTCGTGTACTCCCTAAACGTTTTTTTAGCTGAATTTGTTTTTTTAAGCATATAGCTAATTTTCAAATCAGTTTGACGTGTCTTGATTTCTCGATCGATATATTCGAAATTTCCAGTTAGATTCGATCGCGAATCCGATAAAAACGCTACTGCATCTTTATGAATTGGTAATAATGTGAATACCTTATACACAATTCTAAAATATGCTTTTTTAGATTTATTCATATACTTTTTCAGTTTCTTTTTAATCTTATTTTTTAACTTAGAAATCATCTAAAAGAGTCACTTTCATTACTTAGTCAAACGCTCAACAATCCCCTTAACAGCCTTTTTGCGAAGCGCTGTCATTTTAGGATCAATCGAAACATAATTCTTATTTGCAGTAATATATCCATTTGCCGTTTTGAGTCGAGGAGTTCCGTTCTTTGTCCATTCAACAGCCAAAACATCAATCTTTTGACCACGTTTAGCCTGCTCATCAATTCTATCTGGTCGACCAAACGCCACCGTTCGATAATAGTAGGTTGGTGTAACTACCGTTACTTGCTTCACATTCTCATAAATGTACTGGTCAATATCATCGCGAAGAGTAGCGACGTAATTTACGTGAGCGGTGATATATCCAAATCGAGTTCGCAGACGTGGAACTCCGGTTGCGGTCCATTCCACAGAACTGACCTCTAGAATAGTGAACGCGCTTAACTCCTCCTGCTTTTTAGAATTCTTATTCCACCCCACACTAGCGTACGCAAATTGACCTTTGAGGAGTACAACTTGTGCAGGAAGTTTCTTTGGAACAATATAATTTGATAAATCGTTCTTAGGAAATAAGGCATCTCTTTGCTTTAGTTTTTTAACAGGTAATTTTTCGATTTTCTGCCGGATTTCAAATGCTTCTCGAGCTTCATCTGTTGACCGACTTAATGATATCTCAAGATTCTTAGTCATCTGTTTCAACTCTGCAATCGAATTACTCAAAACTACATCGGCTGACAATGCAGGAGCAAATTCTTGTGTATCCCCGTACATTGAAACATTATCTTTATAATTTGCAAAAACATCAGCAATAAACTGATCTTGTGGATTATCAAAGTAATACTGATATACTGTCTCCGCAACGTATCTTTGAATTGTATCGTTTCCAGAGAATCCTAACTTAGAAAACTCGGCCGCAAACTGTTGAATGCCTGCCGAAATATCTTCATTATATTCATTCCACTGTGATTCAAAGACTGGCTCCACTTTGCCGTTTTCGCCATAGTAGTATCCAGGAATACTCTTATATGGTGTTGTTGCAAAAATAGACTCGAAATCCGTGAAATTAACAGGCATCTGCGTAAAGCGATGACGAATTGAACGTCCATAATCTGGTGTGTAATTTCTTACATAATAAAACGGATTGTCCACTTCTTTGCCTGCTGCGTCTATCAACAATCTTGTGACTGTATCCTGTGTGTACCCTCGTCCCCAGAACTCAACAAATGCAAACTTTTCATCAAAATTAATGGTTTGTTGCAAATATTCTCGTACAATGCCTCGTCTTTCAGTTGCAATATTCAGCAAGCGTTCCTTGTACTCATCTGAATTTTCAAATAGTTGTCGAATTCCAATGGCAATATCCCCACGAAGAGTTGGCTCATTTTTGTAACCTTTTAAATCTGGGATTAAATGAAGTAATTCTTTTTCACTAAGTTGACTAGCTTTTACTAAGTCTTCAAAAGTGTCCATATTGCTAAACATTCCAAAAGGTGTAAACGATGCTGGATCCACTTCATTGATAAATGATGGTACACGCCACGCCTTTCTAGACCCATAAACGAATTCAGACTTAATATTAAGATTATTTTTTTCAATCAGCACATCCGCAATTTGTTTCAAGTAATAACCATCACGCGAAATGAAGTAAACGGTTTGGTATCCACGACGAATAGCATCATTAATTGCCCAGTCAACATATGGCACCAAAATAGATCCGACATATGCGAATGCGAAATACTTTGATGAATCAAATGTCATTTCCTCATCATTGACGTGTGACCAGCGATAACGATGCATTGCAGTTGCTAGTTTGAACATATCATATTTAATGTCATTTGGTGCCTTATTAATCAACGTTTCTTCAAACGGCAAAAACGAATCCATATCATGGTTCACAGTGTTAATACCGATTCTGCGGGGCACTGTGCCATCAGCTCTCTTATTATCCCCGTGGTGAATCCATTCTGCGTACTCGTATTTTTTATCAAAGAAAATGTATGTAAATAAACGTCCCGTTGATTTTTGATACCCAATTTCTGAAGATACATATAATGGGATATTAACAAGTGATTCGTCTGCCTGAGCTATCATCTTTTTGATGACATCTTTAGGCAAATACATATCACTTACCAGATAAACATCTGCTCCCTCAGCCTGTAATGCATGCAACTCATCAATCCTAGATTGAATTGGTTCTACGGCTTCAATTTCAGCTTCAACTTCAGCATTATAAAGAAGTTGAACCTGTTGGTCATCTAGATCAAAATTGTTCTTTAATCGATCCAAAATTTGTGACAAAGTAACTTCGATTTTATCTGTATCGCGTTCAAACGTGGTTTTCCGGAATACATCTCTTAAATCAAATTCAACCTGGTGACGAATCACGGGATAATTTTCAATAAGATAGTTACTAAACCTATTGCCAGAGTACGTTGCCATCTTCTTTTGAACTAAATAAAAGATACCTTCGGGATCGACAGTATTTCGTCGGATTAAAGTGTCAAATATATCAAAAGTATGTAGTGTTTTGTACTCTTTCTTATTTAGAACTGCATTGTCAATTTTTTCGATTAAAGCATCAACGGAAGAACCCGCATCATACTCAAAAAAGTAATTTAACAAGTCCGCTTTTTTTGTTATAACCGGTAGATTTGAACCCAATAAGCCAGTGAATTCTGCAAAAGAATATGCATCAATACCATCCGTCAATTCAAAATAATCTCCAACTAACTCCAAATCATTAACATACTGATCATAATCAGGGATATAACGGATAAACCGTTCGATACCACTTTCAAGCATATCGTAAAAGATTGATGAATAGTCAATTACTCCAACGGTAATCTTATTGAAAATTTCATATACGTCATATTTATCATCCCAGAAATAGATATTTTCATCATCTTCATATTCTTCCAATGCTGCCAAATACTCTGGATCTTCAAGCATAAACGGATGCAGCTTAATAATAAAGAGTGAATTGCTGTCGGCCATTTTTTGCGCAACAGCCCCAAGATTAGGCAAAAGCTTTTTAAACGACCCATTTACATTCGTAAAGCGGTACGTTGGCGCAAACAAATAAACGTCGTCATATTTTTCAATAAAGTCTAATGCGCCGTTATCCGTACGCATATTCTCCAATTGATACACTTGATTTCGCGGATAACCGCCACGAATAATTTGTGACTCATCTAACGGCATATCTTCGATAAAATGGTCTTCCATAGCTTTCGAAGTAGCCAAGAATTTGAGGTTGTTTTTATACAATTCGAAGTTTCGCACGTACTTTCGCACGATGCTTTCTGCAAGAGCAGACTCAGCCCCTAAAGCAAGTTCGATGTGCTTAAGTCCAACCCCATGCCACAGATTAATAATTTTGATGTTAGGGTTCATTTCTGTGGGATATTTTTCACGGAAATTTTCTGTTATATACACATCCGCGTTACTAAATAAGCCCCGTGCCTTCTTACTATTTGACACAACCGCGTGATATCCTAGGCTAGACACAAGCGCTGCATCCTGCTCTGAATCAGCAACCCACCAAACTTCATGCGTTTTGGCAGAATATTCTGCCATATACATCATCAAAGCTTTTGGGTTACCTTGCCATTTATAAGATCCAAATAACCAAAGTTTCATTTACTTACTCCATACTATTTCTAAAAGCCCTATCCCAAACTAGAGCACATATCAAGAATTATACACTAACGTAACGTTTCTTTTAATATGAAAAAAATTGGCTATCATTCCAAAGTGATAATGTCTCATTAGTTCAAAAAACAAAGCGTCCTTCTGATATTCTCATATATAGAGTTTATTGAAGGAAAATGGATTGGTGCGGAAAGTTGAATTAACACTCATGGAATTAGATAAATATAATGCAATGAAGGCTCTAGTCGATGGCAAGAGTAACGTCAAAGCGACCGCTTTGAAGATAGGTAGATCAACTAGAACTGCGAACCGTTTGAAGCATGAATATATCGCCAACGGAAAGAAAGCTTTCCGCCACGGAAACAAGAACAGCCGGAAGGTTTCAAGTGCAACTGAGCATCGCATTGCTAATTGGTTTGGACAAACCGGATGCCAGGATATGTCCGTCACCCACTTCACTGAGCATTTGCGTAGCGACAAGCAACTTGATTTATCTGTTGAAACTGTTCGTAAGATTCTGCTAGCACACAACATCATCACGAATCATTCCCAACGAAAGACTGTCCGTGCAGTAAATAAAAATCTTGAAACGAAGTTTAACGGCGGAGTTGTTTTCACCCCACTTGAGGCAGCGACATTCCAAACCGTAAAAGGGATTGATTATAGCAACACCCACCCTAGTCGTGAACGTGTAAAGTACATGGGTGAATTGGTTCAAATGGACGCTTCCAAGGAAAACTGGTTTGGGGCAAACAAAAACACGCTTCACGTAGCAATTGACGACGCTACCAGCACAACTGTCGGCGCATGGTTTCACCCGGAAGAAACATTGCGGGGTTACTTGTATGTCTTTGAACATATCTTAGGACAATACGGTGTGCCTGGTAAGATATTGAGGGCGCTGATGTCAAGATTATGGACAGGTTTTTTCGGCACCGCAAGGTGCCGCTA
>NZ_SDGK01000038.1 GCF_004521965.1 Weissella cibaria
TCGATATGATGGAACTTGTCCTTGGGTTAGCCACATAGCTACTTTATTTTCATCCGTAAATCATTCAATCATACGACCTGATCAAATGCCTCGAGCGTATGCGAAAAGGACCAACTTAAGTAATAGACATGGGTGATAAGGATATCTTCCCGTCGTGTACTCACCCGTAAAATCCAATGATTCTACAAGTTGGTTAATCTGATATGCTGGGTGATTTTCTTCAGGTTCATATGCAGTTGGAATATCCAACATTAGCTGATTCATGCTATAATTTGTATACACTATTTGGTTCAGTCCTTTCGAGGCAGAAACCGTAGACGTTGAGTGGCTACTCAAGGTCTTTTTCTTTGCCTTTATTACTACTATTATACAAAAAATCAGGCGCAAACCCTTGATATACATGGGTTTGCGCCTGATTTCATTTAAAATATTGAGCTGGGTTTTGTCCCAGCCTCTTTTTAATAATCATTAGTTATTCCGCAGCTAATTCCGCCACCAACGCTTCAAATTCGTCCAAGCGTTCTTCGAAGACTTTGAATGTGTCACGCAAGTAATCTGGCTGAGTCATATCAAGGCCTGCCTTCTTCATCACATCGATTGGGAATGCAGATGATCCGGCCTTCAAGTATTCCTTATAAGCCGCCACAGCCGGTGCCCCTTCAGTCAAAATCTTGTCGGCCATTGCCGTCGCAGCAGCAAAACCAGTACTGTATTGGAACACATAAAAGTTGTAGTAGAAGTGTGGAATACGCTCCCACTCGTGCGCAATTTCATCATCAAACGTCAAGGCTGTACCGTAATAACGTCGGTTAAGCTCACCATAGGCCTCATCCAAAACATCTGCCGTCAAAGGCACACCCTGCGAATCGGTAACGTGCATCCATTGCTCAAACTCTGCAAATTGGGTTTGACGGAAGACTGTTCCCTTCACGCCGTCCAAGTACTGATTCAAGATATACGCACGCAACTTCTTGTCCGTCACCGTCTTAAGCAAGTAATCCGTCAACAAGTTTTCGTTGGTCGTTGACGCAATTTCTGCCAAGAAGATTGGGTAATCGCCGTAATAATAAGGCTGATTTTGGCGAGTCAAATATGAGTGCACCGAGTGACCCATTTCGTGAACTAAAGTGCTCAAATTGTTCAAGTTATCAACCCAATTCAACAAAATAAATGGGTTTGTATCGTATGAACCACCTGAGTAGGCCCCTGAACGCTTGCCCTTATTCTCAATGACATCAATCCAACGATTATCAAAAGCCGTATTGACGACTTCCAGATAATCTTCACCCAATGGTGCCAACGCCTTTAACGCTTCAGCCTGAGCTGATTCGTAATCAATCGTAAAGTCAGGTTCGCCCAAAATTGGGGTATACAAGTCGTATGAATGCAACTCGTCCAGCCCTAACAATTGCTTTCGGAGGGCAACGTAACGATGCAACAACGGTAACGCCTCATTTACTTCGGCAACCAAGGTATCGTATACCACTTCTGGCACATGGTTACCAGCCAAAGCAGCTTCACGCGCATTGTCATAGTTATGAACAGCAGCCATAAAGTTATGACCCTTCACGTGACTTGCAATCAAAGATGCAAACGTATTTTCAAGTGAGACATATGACTTGTAAAACGTTTGGAATGCATTTCGACGCACTTCTGGGTCAGTCGACTCCAACAAACGTGAATAAACCCCGTTTGATAACGTCTCCAGTTCACCATCTTCGTTGGCAACCGCCTCAAACTTAATATCGGCATTATCCAGCACACCAAACGTCCGTTCTGAAGCCCCAAAAACATCCCCGGCAGCAGCTAACAATGCTTCTTGATCTGGCGTTAAGACGTGGCCTTGTTGCGTCAGGATGCTCTCGAAGTAATGCTTGTAAACACCCAGCTTAGGTTCTGCTTCAAAAAAGGCCGTTAATTCAGCTTCTGAAAGTGACAAAACAGCTGGATCGAAGAATGCAATGGCCGCAGAAACACGTGCCGCCAAGGCTTCAGCTCGATTGCTCAACCCTTGATAATAAGCGTTGGCTGTATCTTGGTCTGACTTCATTGAAGCATAGACATACAACTTTTCTAAGTCACGCATCACACCCAAGCCGTATTGCAACGCATTGTACAAATCTGTACCAGACGTCGTTGCTGATTGGGCGAAAAAGTCCGCTGACTCTAATCGATCGGCCAATTCTTCAAAGGCATCTTCCCACGCTTCATCAGAAGTAAAAATCGTCTGCAAATTCCAAGTCATTGACTCGGGCAATGCATCTCGTAATGGTAATTCTTTGGCCATTGCTCGCCACCTCATTTCAAAAATGTTAGCTTTATTCTATCACTTACTGACAACTGTATGCACGTGAGAACGTAATTCTCGTAATTTTTGATTGAAATCTGCAAACCAATGCACGTTCGTGACCAAACACCAGCGGTCATTTATTAATTGCACGACCCCCATCGACTGCCATAACGCCAATAACTGGTTTAACCAAAGCTTCGCAACAGTACTAGCCGAGCTGGCTCCAAACGCGAACCATTCAGCCTGTTTAACCATCGTTAGTAATTGGTCAACATGGCAAGGACCCTTCTCTAGCCTGCTGACCAATTGTGTGGCTAGCATCCAATGAGCTGTCTTTAAACCGCCTGGCAATGGTTTGCTAATATGGCAACAAATCGGAATCCCGGTTACCGTCCGTTCCTGCTGATAGAGTTGCTTCTGTAGTTGTCTGATACGCCGGTCACGCCGCACAAGTTGTTGTTGGATTTTTGCCAATTGACGAATCGGATCAGCATAATCATTACGCCCAACGTGTAGTCGACCATCAACTGTCCACCATTCACGCCACTGAATACCGGCTTTACCACGCCATAACGCCACTTGTAGTGTATCTTGTCGAATGCGTGCAAACTTTGCCAGTGTCGCCTGTTGTAATTTTCGCTGCTGGTAGGTCAGTCCCAATACCCATACAACATCTAACCCCAACTTGGCAAAACCAGCGGTACGACGTTGCACCCGTTCGGCACTGATTGGTGCACATTGAAATTCAATTGCCACTTGTCGATTGTCAAACGTCACAAGCAAATCCGGTCGTTGTTGAATCTCAGGTAGCCAAGGCTCCAACACCACTCGACCACCAATACCTTCAAAGAAGTCAACCATTGCTAATTTTCCCAGCAAATGAACCGCCGATTCACCTTCAGCCAATGCCTGACATTTTTGTAAGCTTATATGTGCAAAATGGGGGTTTTTCAGTCGTCCTTTTTTCACTGTCACTGGGTTCTGACACCCGGGACAAACATAGTTACGTTGTTTATCAGCCTTATCCGCAGTCATTAGTACGCTTGTGCCGAACGTTTGTGCAATGTACATCTCATCACCTCCACCAAATATAGACGCACGTCACCAACATTTGTCCAAAAATAAAAAAGCATCACTCAGAACGAGTGATACTCTTATCAAGATTAGATTTAGTTAGCTGGGTTTTCTTCCAACTTTTCAATATCAGCGGCTGATGGTTGTGAATCAATTTGCTCTTCAGCAAGCAATACCTTGTCGTACTTGAGGGCAAATGGGTAATACATGAATGCTGTCATCACAAGCATAACCGCTTGCCACAACGCAACTTACCAACCACCGACAATCAAACCTGACACGATCGCTGGCGTCGTCCATAGCACATACATACCGTTAAATGGTGGAATAATGACCATTGCAATCACGGCATAAGTCGCAAAACCTGAAACCGATTCCGTCACAATGTGTGCCACGTTATCCAACGTCAGCTTACCAGCCTTATACAAAGCCAAGTTATCAGCGTTGCTTGCCAGTAGCAATGGCGTCATAATACGAAATGACGGGTTGTTTGCTTGCATGAAAATTGGACCTAAGCCAATCTGATTTAAATAATCTTGGACGTCTTGAATTGGGAATTGTCCCAAAATTAAGAAGACTGCGCCAATAACAATGAATGGAATTGGGTAAAGCATTCCATTCTTAATTGCCGCAACTGCCTTCGTGTTAACGAATTTCATAACTGGCGGCAACAACTTTTCATTGATGAAATTATTCATGTTGTTTCCCTCTACTTATTTTGTTTCGTTACTTGCATGTCATCACCAATTCTCAATTTGATTAACCTACCCCAAATCCTCTCTCCTTTCAGACAATCACGTGCTGGTACCACTTAAATGAGTCTTTACGATAACGGGCGCCCGACCCCCGGCCCATGTCATCCAGGTCGACATAAATGAAGCCATAATGCTTCAACATTTCAACCGTTGAAGTCGACACAATGTCAATTCCTGACCATGGTAGATACCCAATTAGCGGAATGCCATCTAAGACAACCACCCGCTCCATCGCTTGGATATGCTCTTGGAAATAAGCAATGCGATAATCATCGTGTGCTTCATGCTCTGGGGGTCAATTCGTCATAGGCACTAAAGCCGATTTCGACGATAAACATTGGCTTATGCCAACGATCCCACATCCAGTTCATTGCCCAACGAACGCCGACTGGATCAATTTGCCAGCCCCAGTCTGACTTTTGTAAGAATGGGTTGGCACCGTGATTTGCTTCCTCATCATATGCCAACTATTCATCACCAGTATTGGAAACTGTCCAAGACATATAGTATGAAAAGTCGACATAATCCACGATATTCTCAGCCAAAGTCTTTGCATCCGCAGGTGTAATATCGATTTTGAAACCCTTGTGTGCCCAGAACTTTTTTATCCAGTTTGGATACTGACCCGTTGCATGGACGTCACCCCGGAAATAACGCGACTGCATCGCCCATTCTGCCATCAAAATATCTTCTGGCTTCGAGGAAGCTGGATAAACTGGATTCATAGCAATCATATCGCCGACCAGTAATTCGCATCCCATCTCACGTGCGATTTCATGGGCTCGCTTTGTCACCAATGCGGATGCCAATAATTCATAGTATGAAGCTTGATACATCAGTTCTTGCGCTTCGTCTGCTTGATAATCAATCAACGCTGAGTTTTGCAGCATCGGATGAAGATCCATCCAAGACGTTTGATTCTTAATTTCATTGAAGGTCATCCAATACTTGACACGATCCCCATAACGTAACACCACTGTATCGGCAAACTTCAAGAAGAAATCAATGATTTGACGGTTACGGAACCCATCGTACTTCTTAACCAGATGCAATGGGGCATCTCGAAGTGATTTAACGTGATGACTGGCACGATGTCATTTTCACTCATCACATCAATCATTTTGTCATCATAAGCCAATCCGGCTTCATTTGGCGTTCCTTCATCAACTTAAAGTCTTGTAGGTATGACTCGTAAAAATTAATGCCTCGGTGGTTCAGATAGTTACCATCCGGTAAAACTTCATCTGTTACTTCACGGGGCATCCTATTTTTGCCGGCCAACATCACATCTGCAATCGTCACACCCTTGCCACCGACATTCCAGGATCCTTCGGCTTGGTGCGCAGCAATGGCACCACCCCACAAGAAGTCACTGCCTAATTTAAGTCCCATGTTATCCCCCGTACGCATTTTTAGAACAACAAAGCCGGCTGTCAGAATAGTGCATACCGGCCGCTTCGTTGTAACAACTATATTACAGTTATATTTTGTAAAAGTTTCGAATAATGAGAACTATATGTGGAAGTGGCGGGTTCTAGTCTGTGAATAAGGTGGGGGTATTTACAAAAATCAGGCTTTTCACTTGGGCGATGAAGGCGTTTTCTTTTCTGGCGGTTTTGATTATCTCTGCACGAAAAAAGCCGAACCGACATTTCCGTCGATCCGGCTTTTATTAAAAACACTATTACTTAAAGAATGACAAAAGCTGCGTTAAACCATTCTCACCAAAAATTGTGTGACCATGTTCAGCAAGTACTTCAGCTGCCACTGGCGTAACTTCACCGTATTCGCGAGCCACAGCCGTAATATCTTGGGTACCAGCCTGTGAAACTGACTCATCAAATGACAGCTCGACATAATAGTCCTTGTTGTATTCGATGACCTTTGAGTCACCAACTTCTTCTTGCATCATCTTTGCAAATTGGATAATTGCTTCAAAGTCCTTAAACTTCAAAATAACTTGACGACGACCTTGCTTATCACGCGCCAATTCGCGTGCTGCATTAACCATCTGATCGGCAGCCCGTGACTCAGCCGCGGCACGTTGTTGACGAGCTTGGGACTTTTTTTTAGTCCCATCTCCATCATTATCTAACAATTGCTCTAATAAGCTATCAGAAACATCATCGTTTACATCACCAGCATCGCGATTGCCAAACATTGAGTTGATAACGCCATCCATCATGGCCTTATCCCCAACATTCTTAGAGATGAACAACTCCAAGCCGTTACGGTTTGGCAATACTTGGAAGGTAACCGCCTCATTATTTTCGAAATCGTGCTCGACATCAACTTCTTCCAAGATATTGTAGAAGAAACGTTCAATTTCTTCTTGGTTGCCCAGCAAGTCAATCACTGAAATACTGCGCTCAGCTAGATCATCGTTGGTCACCACCACTCGAATTGTATCCTCGTTAATGCGTTCCATTTCCATTATGGGCACCCCTTTCCTTCCCAGTCTGCGGGAATCTAGCTTTGCTTACTATTATACCAAATTTCCGAAATAATAGTCGATATATTAGCATTAACCACGTACGTTCAGGGTGTACTAACCCACCCGTTATGTTTCCTACCGCACCCCAGTATAAACAAACGTGACATGAAGGGGTAAAAAAAGACCATCGTAATGGTCCTTTTATGTATAGTGGATATGTTTGCTTTACAGGTCAGCCAAAGCTGTTGCTCGGGCCAACTCAGCTTGTCGCACCTCGTGTGGCAAGAATCGACGAATCTCGTCTTCGTTATACCCAACCTGCATCCGCTTCTCATCGATCATCAAGGGACGCTTGAGCAAGGCTGGTTGCTTTTGAATCATTTCGATTAGTTCACCCAACGATAAGTCGTCAAATGAAATATCTAATTCAGAAAAAAGTTTTGACCGCGTTGAGATAATTTCTTCGGTACCATTTTCCGTCATACGCAAGATGTTCTTAATCTCATCTCGTGTCAATGGCTCTTTGAATACATTACGCTCTTTATAGGGAATTGCGTTTGATTCTAGCCAGGCACGCGCTTTGCGACATGATGTACAACTAGGTGATGTATATAACGTGACCATATTTGCCCCCTTTCGGCTGCTACGGCGTTACTGCTACCTATGGCTACAATTATAGCCGTCTAGTTGTGAACATGTAACCCCTATTTTCACGAAAAATTGCGAATAAATCACAGTGCTATGACAGTCACAATGTGCTATCCATGACCAATTATTAAAAATAGATTAAGAAAAATCCATATGAAGCCCACCAGCTTTTATAGCAAGTTATTACGATTTATCTAGGCTTTAATATGCAGTTTATATCGTGTCAAATATTTTGCTTATACAACCTAGCTATTACAGTATTCTATGAATAGCCTATGAAAAAAGCTGGCCGATTGTCATATTCGGTCAGCTTTTTTATTAATTCACATTCTTACGTGGTGCCGATTCGTCAGCCATTGCCAGGAGTTTTTGCTTTAATTCCGTTTCCATTTCCTGCATCTTCACTTCTGCATCGGCCCGCTTCTGACGGCCATCACGCTGAATTTGCATGGTCTCTTCAATTGTTTCGATCAAATTAGCTTGGGTATTTTGTAAGGTTTCAATATCAATAACCCCGCGTTCGTTTTCCTCCGCAGTTTCAACGGCACTTTGTTTCAACATCTCGGAATTTGCTTGTAGCAACTGATTAGTCGTATCAGCAACCGCTCGTTGGGCCGCCACAGCATTCTTTTGCTTCAACAAAGTTAATGCAATGGCAACTTGGTTCTTCCATAATGGAATAGCTGTTGAAATCGACGATTGAATCTTTTCAGCCAATACTTGGTTGGTTGATTGAATTAAACGAATTTGCGGTGCTTGTTGCAAGGCAACTTGACGCGTTAACTTCAAATCATTGCTGCGCTTTTCCAAGCGTTGTTCAAACTGCACCAAATCTTGTACCTTTTGGGCATCTAATTGGTCACCTGACGCTTGCGCAACTTCCCGGGCAGCGGGTAATTCGCGATTACGAACATCACTTAACTTTATCTCAGCACCCGCAATATAAACATTGAGTTGCTTGAAGAAATCTAAGTTTTGTTGGAACAAACCGTCAAGCATTTTGTTATCGGCTAACAAAGTCTCTTTATGGCGATCAAGTCGCGCCGCAACATTATCAACCTGAGCACCAATCTTCTGATATTTAGCAGTAACTTCATAAATTGACTTTTGAGCCCGCCTAAAGACACGTGCAAAGAAACCTTGCTTCTCGGGAATCAATTCGTTGGGATTTGCTTCACTCAAGTTTCCCATCAGTTCTGTCAAAGCATCTCCAATCGGACCGACATCTTGATTCTGCACCCGATCCAAGACACCCTGTGAAAAATCAGTTAAATTCTTTTGGGCGTCAGAACCATAGGTCAAGACAGAATCCGTAGCAGACATGTCAAGGGTTTGCGCCAACTGCACCGCTTTAGCTTTTTCGTCTGATGTTAATGTATCCGTTAATTCCGGCGTGCTTGTTTCAGGTGTTTTTACTAACTCTTCCGTCATGGTTTATTTCCTCATTGTTCGTTTTGCTGTATCCAATTGATCTTGCAAAGATGTAATATCATCACGCGTGATACGGCGATAATCTTGCTGGATTTGGTCGGCTAATTGGCGCAACACATCTCGGGCCGCTGCTAACTGTTGTTTATCAGATTCATCAATCATTTCATGGCTAATAATGTCATGATACGTCATCAAAATCTTTTCCATATTAGGTAGATGTGTATAAACAAAATCGTCTGCATCCGTCAGCTGCGTTGGATCGTCAGCAAGTTCTTTGACGACGCCTCGGGCAAAACGAATCACCTCTGTCTCTGACGCAATCTTGCGTAACCCATTTGTTTCTGTTAGCAAGCTTTCGATATGATTAACGCTGTCGTTAGCCCGGTTGAAAACCGCTTTAAAAACCGTTAAATCACGTTTATTAAGTCCTTGACCATTAATTTTAAGTTTTGTTTCGGTGGCAGTCGTTAGTTTAGCTGGTATTTTAGTCTGGCCAATTAATACCTGTCGTGCACCAATAACAGCTACCGTCAAAACCGCTTGTAACAGCCAACTAACACCTGAAAAGGACCAAGTTGCTGCAATTAGTGCGAGCGGTAAAATCCAGCGTAGGACCGTTTTAGGCGCCACAAATATTGAAATCAGTAGGCCAGCAGTGAGGGCTAAAGTCGCTACCGCTTGGACGGGCGAAATTGCCCCGACACTAATAAACAGCGCCAGAATGGTCAGCCACTTGCCACGTCGTAATTCCTTTTTGGATAGTTTTTCTAAATCAAACATCTTTATTCCCCTCATCGGTTCTAGATTTTATTATACGGCTATTAATATCGCTCTGTATAGCATTTTTACATCGCACCCGTGATATCACAAAAAGCCCTTAGCGACGCACATCACTAAAGGCTACTCGTTGACTATTTAACTTTAACATTATTCGTAACAGTTTGATGCAGTGTCTTACTAACAAACCGTGTCGTGACCTGATAGTCACCTGGTTGATACGTGTGTTGATCCAGCGTCATGGTTGCCGTGACATTAGGTGCCAATTGCTTACCTTGTACCGCTGACTTATGTACCACGTGTCCCCTGACATTCTTCACGGTTTGCGTCACTTTCACCTGATTGACAAACTGGTTCGCCTTATTCCCGATACCAATACCAATTTGACGGCCCACCGCCCGTGCTTGTAAATTAACCTTAACTACTTTTTTCGTTTGCCCCGTGTGTAACACAACACCTAAAACGTAGGCATAGCGATTGGCTAACATTTGCTGGTGGCTGTGTTGCCGCTGCGCCGTTACTTCCTGAAAATGGAGACCACCGGCAATCACACCGTTCCCCATTGACTTTGGCAACCGTACCTTGACGGTCAAACGACGCGTCTGGCCAGCAGATAATTTAAGGCGCTGGGTACTTGTCGCCAATTTATCAAACCCTAGCCGCGGGTTAATTGCCTGACCAACAGTGCGATCATAGACAACATCACCAAGCGGATTTGTCCGCGCTGGTTCAGGAATCATTTGGACCACTTTAGCTGTTTGCGTTAAATTTTTAATCTGCATTTTCAGGGCAACCACTTCGCCCGGGTGCGTCTGCAAATCATAATAACGCGCCGTTTTATCAAGTTGCGCCTTCATCGGCTGTGGCGTCACAGCAAATGGTAACCCATCTGCCGAAACGGGTTGCGTTAGGAAACCCATGGCCAGCACGAAGCCTAATAAAATCATTTGTTTTGTCATGTTATTTATTCCCAACCGTGTCCAATACGGTCCACGTCAAATCTGCTGTGTAGTTACCTTGCTGCGCACTACCACCTGGGATAGCCAACTTGACAGCCTGATCCACATCTCGGCCGTCTGTTTGGCCCAAATCAGATTGGCCACCAAAAACCGCCACCCAAGTACCGGGTACGTTTGCTTGATTTGTCGTCATAATCGTTGCACTTTGACCAAATGCCACCGTTTGATTATCAACAACGTTCCCCGTCAACTTTCCCGGCGTAGTAGCCATTTTAGCATTTTCAAACGATAATGACGCTCCCTGCAGTGGCTTGCCCGTGGCCTTGTTTTTCAGCGCTGACGTCGCTAGTTGGAGCGTCCAACCACCCGCTCGTGCCCGTAAATCAGATACTTGCGCGTAAACCGGTGCAATCAATGTACTATGTGCAGTATCAGCGAATTTTTGTGCACTCGCAGCATACATTGTTGCTTGACCTGAAATTTTTTGCTTCCCAAAATCCAAAGTTGAGGCATAGTCGACTGTCAAGATGCCAGATTGTTCCTTACCCACCGGCGTATCCGTTCCTGGAATTAACGGGCTTACTGGCTTAGTATAGTCGGGATCAAACGGATTCAACGGCTTGTTAACCAACGGTGCATAGGTCACGATAATGGTATCTTTATCTCCCAACTTACCAGTAACCGTTGCAATATCTGGCTTATAACCCACGATATCCGGTGGGGTCACAGTATAATCATCCCCGTCGTAACCCGACTTTATGGCAGAATCAAAATAGGTTCCCAGTTGCGTCGCATATTGATACTTAATCGTCACCTTGTTTTTTTTTGCATACGTTAAGTCGAAGTGATTCATATCATCATCACTGTTGGCAATCGTAAACTGTTGATAATTTTTGCGGTTATCACCCGTAAAATCATAGCCATCTACTTTAGGTGCAACATACACAAAATTAGGATCAAATTTGGCAGTCTTACTTGCCGCATCAACATCAGCATCACTTTGAACAACCGTCACCGTACTTCCAACCACTGCCGGCTTCTGGCTAGGATTAAAAACCGGTGCTTTAAAATCGCTCGCATCAACCGTCGTTTTTGCAGCGACACCGTTAAAGGTTGCCCGAACTGTTCCATACTTCACGCTAAATGTCTTCATATTGACGGACATAGTCGAAGTTTGATTACCCGTCGAACCAAAGACAGAGAATCCCATATTGCGGGCCACCGTCACTTTTTGCGTCCAGGTCTTTCCATCATAACCCGTTACCGTGATTGTACCAGCTACTTGCCTGCCATCACTGATAACTGATGTCGGTTCCCAAGCAAATCCGACATCATCACCGCCGCGACTTAGACTGACGTTTTGCGCTTGGTCATTGGTATCGATGGCTTGCAATTTACCCGCACTGTCAGTGTGTCGGAAGGACGCATATTGCTTCGAATTAACACCTAGCGACGTGCCGATGTTCGAATCACCCATATCCGAGTTGTAGTAAAAATCAATTCCCCAGAATATCGCATTTGAGAATCCGGTTTCCCCGTTCTTACCGATTCCCAAGTACTTATTTGGTGAACCATTCCCCATTTGCGATGGGTCATATGGAGCTAAAATCATGCCCAACGCATCTCCGGCTTGACCAAAAATGCTATTACCACCAGAACTCGTTTTAAATCCACCTTTGAAATTAAACGACGATGTCATATCAATCTGATACTTAAAACTCGCTGACCCGTATTGATTAGAGCCCCCGTTGGTCAGCTGCGCCCAACCATTTGCAAAACCAGAACTCGTACCACCTGGCAAAAAAGCATTCGTCATCTCATCGACACCAGAATAGTTGGCAACCGGCTCACCAATTTTAGTTGCCGTTTGTAAATCCTGGACGGTGACAGTTGCCGCCAACGCTGGTGCTGCATAGCTCGTCAGCGAGACCGCCAGCGTTGCTATCATGGTCTTGATCATTCCCTTCCTCATTAGTTTTGCTCACTTTCTTCCTCATCATCACGACGACGCTTCCATAGAATAAACCAGAATGCTGTAATCAAAATTGCCAATAGTACAGCCAGCAAACTCCACCAATTAAAGGCATCCTTGACTGTAAAGTCCGCCTTGTTGTATTGCGTTGCCTCTGATCCGGTAATCGTAAATGTCTTTTCAAAATGCCAACGGTGAGCAAACTTTGTCGTCTTCGCGGCATCAGTAAATTGATAGCCACCCCGATCATCTTTTTGACCATACGCCGTTAAATCTAGGACATACTTGCCCGGCTTTATTGCTGCACCGTTTGCATATGCAATCGCCAGGTCAAAATTTGAATTTGGTGCCATTTGCTGATCCGTATTCGTTTGTGATAATACCGTCTTATCACTGTCAGCCTTTTTAATAATGGCGACGGTTGTAAAGTCATTAATAAACTTTGCCAACGGATTTTGCAAATTTGCCTTAATCACATTACGAGCGTTAACTTGACCAGCAGCCACTGTATGCAACTGCAAACCAGACCGTTGAATTTGATTAAATGTAAACGGTGTGTCTTTTTGTTGTCGCATAAGAACGGCAATTTGGAAGGCATAGACATTTTTCACCGCCAGGCCGGTACTTGCTGTCTGGGCATGTTGTTGTGAATCCTTGTCGCGGAAAGTGAAAGCACCCGACGAAATACCCGTTAGCCCGGCTTGTGGTACTGTAACATGTGCCGTTACCTCCTTGGTTTCACGTGCCGCTAACGCCACATTTTGCGGTACCGTAATCATGTCCTGCATCTTTGCTATTAGCGATGGGTCTAGTTTCTTTTGATCACCCTCGTAATCAACCTCGCCACCACCGTTCGTTGTTGCTGTTGTCACATCAGCATTCACCGTGACGGCATGATCCGTATTATTTGTATACTTAAGTTTTAAATCCTGGGTTGCACCTGGATTAACCATTAAATCAAAATAACCCGCCTTTTTTGCAAGCTGGTTCTCTGGTAATTCTGGTACCACTGAAAAGGTGTAAACGCTTGCCTCTGTCGTCTGACTGCCACCAACAAGTAGACCAAGCGTTGCCAACATCATCAGGCCTAAAATCTTACCAATTTTCATTTTCTCTGTTCCCCCTCTTGATATGTAAAATCCCACAAACGTCATCGTTTGTGGGAGCAATGTCTTTTTCGCCAAAACGACGATTCATATATGTGATTTTACCTAGTCAACACTGCCTGCTGGACGTTCTGCCAACGTCCATTCCAATGTTGACGTATATGCTGCGGCACGCTTCGTCGTCGCACCTGGCACCGCTAATGAAATTGATGAATCTGCCGACTTATCATCCCCAAATCGGTCAACCCAGGTTCCTTGACCTTGGTTAGCTGCTGCATCAACAATTGACTTTGATACACCAGGTGTCAACGTGAACTTTGGTGAAAACTTACCTGGTATTCCCGCCGTTGTACTTGAGCTGGCAACCAAGTTAGCATTGTTAAATGTCATCGTCGCCCCAGTCAACTCATTCTTGCCGTCGTTAAACTGTCCCAATTGTTTAACTGACAAGTTCCAGCCGGCATCAGTTCCACGGTTATCTGTTACTTGTACATAGTTAGAACCAGTGTGCCCATCTGCAAACTTTTGTGCGGCAGCTGTATAAGTTTGATCAGTTGACGCAATCTTTTGTGTTCCAAAATCTAAGCTTGATGCAAAATCGATTGAAAGTGGTCCAGCTGTACCAGGATTTGGGTCTTTTCCATCAGGCTTCTCAGGCTTTGAAGGCGTCGGGTTATCTGGATTGTCGGGATCGATTGGTGCCGTTGGATCCGTTGTTGCTTCAAATGTTACCTTTGCGTTACTTGAGTATACGGCTGAGTCAGCAAATGCTGAAGGTGCCAATACACTCAATGCCAATGTAGCCGTCAAAAATGTTGTTACTGTCTTCTTTGTCATTTTTCTTTCCCCATTTTTCGTTACAAGTACTTTTGTGAAAACGTCCTCCTGTTTTCGACACGTTTATGGTAACACAGCGGGAATGTACTTACAACATGTAAGTGTTTTTCTTAAAAAGAAATACGTTCAAATGCACGCTATGACTGGCTATTCGGTAATTCCATGTCGCTCGAACCTGGTCGTAAAATTTTGCGCTTTCAACTCAGAAAGTCGGGACCGCAATTGTTCAATTTCTTTGACAATCGGTTAATGTTGCCAATCAAATCGATAGCGCCTATCCACACCGGTCAACATAGCATCTGAAATCACCAAATCAACGTCGTCCTCGAATCGATTGGTAAAGACAATATTAAATTCGACCATTCCGGCAATCATTCGCTGCAAAATGACTTCTAACCCTGGACGATACGTAATATCAATATCAACCTTAATCGACGGGAAAATCACTGCCGGATCAAAATGCGCCACGAATGCTGTAAAGAGATAACTATAAAATAACTCTTCTGCTTCACGAACCGGTTGCTTAACAATCGGCGCTATCTCACGACTGACATTAAGCGCCATCTCAACTAAGACTGGATACATCCGGTAGGCTTCACATAAATCAAGCCGGCGGCGATGACCGCTATCACGGGCATACAATTCAAATGTCAGGACTAGCGCAAATAGATCACGTTTAATTTTTTCTGCACTCACTGTCGACATTGGCGCATTAAAATATTGCTCATGATACTGCCCAATTACACCAACAATGTCGGTCAATCGGCGTTGTAACATCGGTGTCAGGTTGCCGGACCAATTAGTTTCCCCAACAATATTCAACGCAAACAAATAAAATAAGGTTTCACGAGCCTCATCGAAAGTCTGAGCCTCATTAATCGTATCGTGCGTTAATTAGTCAGCAACCATCTTTTGAATTAACGATTGGGTTAACGCATCCATTTGATTATTTGGTCGCAAGACATTATCCAAATTGTGTGGATCGATAAAATGCCCGGTACGCACACGTAATGTCGCAATCGTATAGTAAAAGCGTAACGCAATTCGTTTTGAATCACGAATATACGACTTTGGCATAATCGCAGCGGCTAACTGATCAATCCCGGCATCTGCATGGATTTTCAGGTCCTTGACATACGGAAACTCACAATCACCGAAAAAACGTAACGCGGGTCGATAAAAAAAGACCCGAAAGGCCGATTCATCTCCAATAAAGCGGTACTCATCATCAATGCCAATACCAAGTGGCGCCAAATGTTTCACCACATAGCGTTTGATGTTGTGGGTGGTGCTAACCTTTATCAGAAAGCTTTCCGTAAAATCTTCGTATGACGTAATCGTTTCAAAAACACTTCTTTAATAAACGTCCAATAAAGTGATTAACGTAATTAGGCCAACATCACAGTGTCCATATTAACGTAACACGATATCGTCACGTGCAACATTTTATCGTCTTGTTGTACTGACAACAACGGTTCTTCTTTCTCATCGTAAATTGTCTTTAAATCTTCAGCTAACTGGTGGGCAACGGTGATAGTTAAGTCCTTTGACCAGCCAAGCGCTTGTCCTACCGTTTTAACTGAAATATCGGCTGTCATTTGCTCTCTCAAAATCGTTAACAGCTCGATTTTTTCATTCTCTTGCTTCTCCAGCATCTACTGCATTACCTGGCATCCTCCCTTAAAATGCCTCATACCACACCTATTATATGGGGTTAAGTAATTATCCGCGTGCTTATTTTTTGCCATTTTTGCGATTTAGAAAAATAACGTTCGATGATGTATTGTTGTAGCAAATGGGTCGGTATTTGTAGTAAATTTACGGTAAATCACGGTAAAAACAACCTAAACATAAACAAAGAAAACCCCGTTATATCAGTGTTTAAGCCGATACAACGGGGGTTTTAAATATTAATAAGAATGCCGCTGACAGGAATCGAACCTGCACGGGATTGCTCCCACACCGACCTGAACGGTGCGCGTCTGCCAGTTCCGCCACAACGGCATATCAATAACAGTAATAACTATACCAGATTATTAGCCCTTATTGAATACTTTTATTAAAAGACTTGCTTTGAGAAAGCTGCAAAACTATATTGTTTGCGCATCAAACCATATAGTGAATTGCTACTCTCATATTGACGTAGTGGGAAATCTTTCTTAGCTTGCCAATTTTCCCAATCGGTCTTCATGTTCCACGTTGACAACATCACAATTTGATGTGAATTATCGTTTCGTTGTAATAAATAAGAACTAATAAAGCCTGGCTCTGTCATGCCTTCTTCATACGCCTTGTAACGTCGAATAAAATTATCGCGCTCCATATCATTTAACGTGATAAACGTGAAATTCATCCAACCACGCAAGTCGCTAGTATCGCCACGTGCGGCCAGAATTTCATACGTAGTTGGCATCGCAAAAATTGACTTCTTATTAGTGGTCTTTTCAAGCAACTGGTAGCGTTCCTTGTCTTCTTCATCTACGGTTAGCAGTAATTTGTGATCAAGGTGTTGGTTGCGGACGTCTTGTAGAACAGTTCGAGACCCAAACGTTACATGTAAATACTCTGTCATATTTTTATCCTCCATGATCGTTCCCCTAGTATAGTTACTATTATAGTCACTTATCATGAAGAATGCGCTGACAAACTATTGTTTTTTAGTGGATTTCGGGTCCATTTTGATTAGCATCATATGCCGCAATGTCAACGGAGGTTGCATCCTTAATTGCCACACTCTCGACCAAACGCCCTTCTTCTACTGAGTCCAAAGCCAACCCGCCGAAGTTATTTTTCTTGCGTAATTGCATCTTATCAGCAAGCAACGACTTAGACGTAGCCTTGATATACCAAGTACCTGCATTCGTCTCAACTGGCATGTCAAACCATCGTTGATATGGCGCATCGTTGTTAACAATGTTAATCGTGAAACTGGTTTCCATCGTAATGTCCAACGGATCATTGTAAGGACTGATGCCGTCTTCAGCTGCTAGTAAAACCACTTGTGTCTTGGGATCAAAATTACTCATCAAACGATTCATCGCATAATTATCTAGTTCAATATACATCATACTTACCTCGCCTTTCTATTATCATCATAGAATATTTATCAGCCTAACTGTGAAAAAAAGGCCGGTCAACAATGGCCAGCCCGATTTCATTAGTTGTTACCTTCAGCTTGTTGACGAGCGATGTAGCCGCGTGAAGTTGTTTGTGCGAAAGGTCCATTTACCATTTGCATACGCATACGCAAGTTTTGTTGCACGTTTTGGTTAATCGTTTGTGCGACCAATGGTGTGACATCAGCAGGTACTTCTGAGTCTACCTTCGTACGGATTTGACGAATCAATTGGTAGAAGTCCTTACCCTTACGCATCACCAATTCATTTTCAGCAGCCTCGAAAGCGAAGTGTGCGTCATCCGTATCCTTGTTGTACACAAAGTCCATGAATTGTGATGTCACAGCGTCGTTCTCGTAGTTATCTTCTTCCCCTTGCCAAAGGTTTGCCGTCTCTGTCAAGTATGCTTCAACGTCAGCTGGATCGACGTAAATTTCCTTTAAATTAACCATGAATGCCATGTGCAAAATCCTCTTTTGTCCGTTTTTATATTAAATATACTTACTATTTACAAGTACTAGTTTATATAATTGTACCGCTTCTTGTACTGAGAAAGGGAGTGTCAAAGACACCTTTTGTGTTGCGTTTTCGAAACACCAAGTACATGCAAAAAACGGCATCAAAATGCCGTTTTACCTTAATGATGCAAAGCCATGCTAATTAAGCTAATGGCCGCAATACTATTATTTAGCATATGTGTCAGCATTGAATACTGAATTTGCTTGGTCTTTTTGTACACAACCGCCAACGCAATCCCCATAAGTGAATACTGGAGCATTGGTAAAAATTGGAATTGTTGGAAGACGTGAAAGTACCCAAAAAGGACACCAGAAATCACCACATTCAGCCACCACGGTCCATCTTTAAAGAAATAATTTAAGATGACACCACGGAAAATCAGCTCCTCGACCAACGGCGCTACTACAACAGCTAACAGGATGACAAATAGTAGCGAGGCGCCACCAGACTTAGCCATCGATTCCAACGCGGCCTGATTCGTCGCCGTCACCCGACCACCCGTAAATGCATATTGCAACAGGGCTGACACAGCCCCAGCTCCCAAGATCATCAGGTAGCCTTTACCGACCCAACCGATCTTTTCACTTCTAAACGGATGAAAGCCCGTTTTAGGCGCTTCTTTTCGAACCGCAAACAGCATCACCAACACCGTAATTGTCGTAAATACAGCCACAAAGAACAGCATCAACACTATTGGTAAGATACTATTTTTTGACACGCGAAGCATACTTGCGGCACCACGGTTAGCAAACATTCCCGACACTTGAATGGCAAAATCCAGGATGATACCGGCCACAATCCAAATTAAACCGTTACCGATATTGCGAAGTGTTTCCTTTTTCATGCTAATCGTCATCCTCCTTTTTCGGGCGCAAGGCCATTGTTAAAAGCGTCATCAACACTGTCACCGCCACAAAGGTCAAAATGAACACGATGATTGACAGCCAAAGTGGCCACGTAAACGTTTTCGCTATGTATGCTAACCCGATGAACAGTACCATGACAACGGCACTGGCACCAACCTGAATCGCTAATCCCATTTCTACTTAAAGTCCTTCAGTACGTATTTTTCAAGAATTTCTGCAATTGCACCTTCGTTATTTGTACGTTCAGTGACAGCCGCAGCGGCCTCTTGCACCGCTGGAATACCATTGGCAACACTAACCCCCAAACCAACCGCTGTCAACATTTTGAGGTCGTTGTTATTATCCCCAGCCGCGATAATCTCGTCTCGCTGAATACCCAATTTTTCACCAAGCAACAACGAAGCTGACCCCTTATCAACGCCCTTCGTATTAAATTCAACATACCGTGAAGATGAAAAAGTTGCTTCAACGGCATCCGCACCAACCGCAGCTAGGACTGCATCCCGAATCTGTTCGCGCAACGCTTGATCAGGATGTTCAAAGATAACTTTCATAACAGGCAGTTCGTTCGCTAAGAATGTCAAATCATCGCTTACCATTAATTCGTAAGGGACACCGCGTTCAGCCATATATTGTTTATCAGTTGGTGAAATATTGTAAATAAACAATGTGTCAACCGTATAAATATGAACGTCGACTTGGTCATTGACCAAACCCGCCTGGAAAATCCGCGCAGCTAATTCGCGGTCCATGCCCCGCGTCAAAAGCACTTGATTATTCTTATTTTCAACAATCGCTGCCCCATTATATGAGATTACATACTGACCCGCTTGATCGTACAACCCCAACGTCTTTAGCAACTCCTGCACCGAGTTAAACGAACGACCGGTGTTTGGCACGAACTTAAAGCCGTGGGTCACAGCCATCTTGATTGCCGCCAAATTATCTGCGTGTACCGTACCATCATCGTTTAATAGTGTTTCATCTAAATCAGAAACCAACATTTTGTAAACCACTGTAAATCCCCCCTATTATTCCAATAGTCATTGTATCAAAGAAAGACCGCATTTCGACCGTTTTATTAGAAATATGCCTTTTTCTCAAAATTTTGTTTATGTGGTTAATCGTTATTACTTGCTGTCCCAAATACGGTACAGGTATAATTATCTTATTAAAGAATACAGGAGAGAATATTATGCGTAGTTTTATGAACGAATTCCGTGATTTTATCATGCGCGGAAATGTGATGGATTTAGCAGTTGCCTTCATTATGGGAGCTGCTTTCCAAACTGTTGTTAAGTCAGTTGTTAATGATTTGATTATGCCACTTGTCGGTATCGTAACTGGATCAATTTCATTTTCCGCTGTCGTTTGGCACATCGGCTCAGCAGACATCAAGATTGGGGCCTTCATCTCAACTTTGATTACGTTCTTGTTGACAAGCTTTGCTGTCTTCCTCATCTTGCAGGGTGTTCGAAAGGCACAAGCTTTGGCAAGCAAGGAAGTTGAGGAAGAAGAGGAAACGGTTCTTGAAACTGAATTGGGCGTTTTGCAAGAAATCCGTGATTCTTTAGCAACAAAAAAGGACTAATTCCGAACGTTGAATTTCGTCACACAATAGACACATACATTTAACTTTAAAACAAACGCCTGTCTACCGCGGTTTGAGCCGGTATGGTAGACGTTTTTTATTTGTCAAGACGTTGATATAATTTCAAAATTTGGCTAAGATAGTTATCAGCAAATCAAACACAATTACGGGGTTTGATAATAGAAAGATACAAAATTCTGAAGGAAGAAGGACTACCATGGTGATTATCACGGCAGGTATGATTGGTGTTGGTAAGACGACATTGACTGATTTGATTGCAAAGCATTTGGGGACGCAAGCATTCTTTGAACCCGTTGGGGAAAACCCAGTGTTACCACTTTACTACGCTGATCCAAAGCAATATGGATTCCTATTGCAAATTTACTTCTTGAACAAGCGCTTTGCGATGATTAAGAAGGCCTTGACCGACGACAACAATGTCCTTGATCGTTCAATTTATGAAGATGCCCTCTTCACACAAGAAAACCACCGCGAAGGAAACATCTCTGATGCTGAGTTGGATGTCTATATGACCTTGTTAAACAACATGATGTCTGAAATCCAAACTATGCAAAAGGGGCGCCCTGATTTGATGGTTTTCGCCGACGCTGACTTTGATACGATTTTGTACCGTATCAAGAAGCGTGGTCGTGATTACGAACAATTTGAAGATAACGACGAACTTCGTAGTTACTACTTCAAGATGTGGAGCGCTTACCAAAAGTGGTACGAAGAGTACAACGCTTCACCTAAGATCAAAGTTGACTTGCAACAATACGACTTGGAAGAAGCTGACAACCGTCAAGCTGTCTTAGACATCATTGACGTACGTCTCGCTGAACTTGATGCAACTATTAAGTAATCGCTAAAAACGCATCCACGTGGCTGATATTAGCCACGTGGATGCGTTTTTTGGTTAGATTTTGGTTAGATGTTGTATAAGCCAATGAAGTTTGGCATAAAGTTAATTTCATCAACCGTTTCAATCTGGACATTCTTACCTGGTGCGGTCACTGCCACATATTGAACACCGTCAATGTAAATCGCAACGTGCCATGAAGCCCACGGTCTCCCCAGAATAATAAATCACCCGGTTGTGCAACTGCCATCACATTAACCTTGGTCCGAACATCAATCGTTGCCACGTGAGATTCTTCCGAAACTATGTAAAAAGGTAATGACAAGCCAGCATCTTGGTATACCCAGGCAGCTAAACCAGATCAATCAGATCTGGCTGGTGTTTTACCACCCCAAACATAAGGACTACCTTGTCCCACGTACTTCAAGGCAGCTGTCACAATTGTTTGGCGCTGGGTCTCCGTTAAGCTACCGCTAATTACGTCTGTCTAGTCGCCTGGGGTGACTGGCAACACGGCATTTGCGTTGTGTTCGCGGCCGTGTTATCCACCGCCGTATCAACCGGTGCCGTTGGTGCAACTGAACTAGCGTCTGAAGAAGATTCTGTGACAGACGATGATGTCGCAACTGAAGTTGATATCGACGTGTCTGGCGCGCTCGAAACTACAATCGTTGGCGCCGAAGACGATATTGATGGGGTCTCCACGTCAATATCCTCACCCATGGTATCTGCAACATCTGCAGCTACGACCGTCTGATAATCGTTAGCTGTCGCTTCTGATATCGATGTTACTTCACCTGAAGCACTCTTAACCGGCGACATCACTTCGGACAAAATAGCCATGTCACGTGGGGCAAAAATTATTTGGCCGACTTGCAGCATCGTTAAATCAACGTTTGGATTAAGCGCGATACTTGCCTCGGTTTGAACACCGATTGCTGCCGAAATGATCCCCAACGTATCACCGTCTTGGACTGTATAGCGAGTTGCATCAGTTGGACTGGCAATTGCCTTGGTCGCTTCTGAAACCACAGCCTGCTCAGCTGACGTCGCTGGTGCAGTCGCTACCATTGCGCTAGTTTCATAGGCACTTGGTGCCGTATAAACGTATGATGCAGTTACCGGTGCCGTTGACTGCATAACTTCATCTGCCACAGACAGGGAAGTTAACGTGTCCAGCTCGCTAGCTGCTGCGACCTCTGCATGGCTGTCGAAAACTGCTTAACGTACTTGGTGTCTTGTATCATGTTTGCTAATTGATCAACGGTCGCTTGAACCATTAGTACTTGTGTCATCGCAACCACACCCAAGGCGCGACCCATGCAATACTTACTTTCGTTGGTGTTTGTCCCATACAAATGACTTCTCCCGTGAAAAATGACTTATTTACTTACTAAGAATAAAACGATTAAGAAACTCTAAAATAATTCTTGTAAGTGTCTATCATACTTTATTTCAAGCGCCATTTTCACCAACCGGCATTATCAGGGTGCACTTTATATTGTTTAGTTCACCAGACGTTATGTAACATCTGTCACACCCATCCGCGCTTATTAACACAATAAAAAAGCGTCTATCTAAGAAAACCTGTCACAGGATCACTTACTCGGGGACGCTTAGCAATATACCAACTAAATATTAGTTAACATATTTTTGGTTATTAACAATTTACAAAAAGATCACTTTTGAAAGCTAATTCGTTATGGCAAAGGGAACATACGTGCGGCTTCCACAGCGCGGTGCCACCCTTGGTAAGCCGTTTTCATTTCTGTTTGCCGATCAGCCACCGGTTGTTTGATATCGGAGGCAGTAACATCTGGTAACTGTGCCAAATTATCCCAGAAACCAACCCCAAGACCAGCCAAATAGGCTGCGCCAAGGGCAGTTGTTTCAAGTTGTTCTGGTCGTCGCACGGGTACGTTAATTAAATCAGCTTGGAATTGATGCAAATAATCATTAGCCGCCGCGCCACCATCAATTACCAAATTAGCGACCTTTAAGTTTGTGTCTTGCTCCATTGCTTCCAACACATCACGCGTTTGATAAGCTAAGGACTCGAGTGTTGCACGGACAACATCCCCCTTGCTCGTTGCGCGAGTCAAACCAAACATAGCGCCACGTGTTTTCTGGTCCCAATAAGGTGCACCAAGGCCCGTGAAAGCTGGCACTAAGAAAATCGGCTCCGGGTGTTGCTCACGTGCTAACGTCGCTAAGTCAGCCGTTTCCTTGGCACTGTTTACCAATTCTAGGCCGTCACGTAGCCATTGAATCGCCGCCCCGGCAATAAAAACAGACCCTTCTAATGCATAGGTAACTTCCCCGTTCAAGCTGTAGCCGATGGTTGTCAACAAACCATGTTGCGACGTTGAAATGTCCGTGCCAGTGTTCATCACAATAAACGACCCCGTCCCAAAGGTATTCTTCACATCCCCTGGTGTAAACGCCTTATGGCCAAAGAGCGCTGCCTGTTGGTCACCGGCAATACCGGCGATTGGCACTTGAATACCGAAGAATGCATAATCAGCCGTATAACCAAACAATCCCGAAGAGTCTTTCACATCAGGCAACATACTTACTGGGATATTAAACTTCTCTAGCAACTCCGTATCCCATGTTAGCGTGTGGATATTAAACAACATCGTTCGTGAGGCATTTGAATAGTCAGTTGCGTGCACAGCCCCATTCGTCAGCTTATACAGCAGCCAAGAATCGATTGTGCCAAACAACAAATCACCAGCTTCAGCACGGTCACGCGCACCCGGCACATTGTCGAGTAACCACATAATCTTCGTAGCTGAGAAATAGGCGTCAATCCACAAGCCCGTCTTATCGTAAACAAAATCAGTTAGTCCAGCTACTTTTAGCGATTCAGCAATCGCATCACTTTGCTTCGATTGCCACACAACGGCTGGTGCAATTGGTTCACCCGTAAACCGATTCCAAATAACCGTTGTTTCACGTTGGTTCGTTAGACCGATACCGGCAACTTTATAAGGTGGCACATTAGCCTGAATTACCACTTCAGCCATCACTTGACGCGCATGGTCCCAAATAATCTCCGCATCATGTTCAACCCAGCCTGGTTGCTTAAAAATTTGTGGCAACTCTTTTTGTGCCGTTGCCACGGCCTTACCATCTGCGTCAAACAAAATCGCGCGAGTACTTGTCGTCCCTTGATCCAACGCCATAATATATTGATCAGCCATACATAGCTCCTAATTATCGTTTTATATCTCACATATTCCCAACAATATGCGAAAAAAGAGGAGTGGTATTAAAATACCACTCCTCTCATTGTACGCAATTACTTTTCAGAACGCAAAGTACCGCCGTCCATAAAACGGTCCGCACGCATTTCGTTTACAATCACCTTGATTGCCTCACGTGGGGCTCCAGTATTCTTTTCAACTGCTGCCGTAATATCAGCCATCATTCCCTTTAGTTGCTCATCCGAGCGACCTTCAACCAGTTCTACGTGTACAAAAGGCATTATTCTTTCCTCGTCTTTCTTTATTACTTATTTAGTAGCTTATCAGCCTCAGCGTCCAAATTCAATGCATCCGTAATTTGTGCCTGTGCGGCTAAACGTTCACGCCTAATCTGACTTTGCAAATCTTCGTTCCAGAAATTATTTGATACGTTAACCGTGTTAACAATATTAATAAAGGCATCCGGGTCTACTGATTTCGTCAAACGCTCCATTTCAGTTAACTCATAACGTGACAACACCATCATCAACGTTGAGTTCGGCTCACGTGTGTACGCACCAACAGATGGCAAAATCGTAATACCGCGAATTAAATCTTCTTGCAAAGCCTTGGTCACTTCGTCTGCTCGACGGGTGACGATAAAGGCCGTCAGCTTTTGGTGACGGGTGTGAATCGAATCAACAGCCACTGACGTTGCGTAGATGCCAATGATTGTGTACATGGCATTTTGCCAACCGATAAATGAACCCGCAATAACCACGACAAATCCATTAATAAAGAGATTAATAAATCCAATCGACTTTCCGGTTGTCTTCTGGACAATCATGGCAACGATATCCATACCACCAGTTGAGAAGCCCAACTTAAAAGTGATACCAATCGCCACACCCAACAGCAAACCACCAAACAAGCCAGCCAGAATTGGCTCATGTGCCACTAACGTCTGTTTCGGTAAGACAATCTGCATAAACGACGCGAAGAAATTATTCAAAAATGATAGGATCGTAAATTCGCGTCCTGCATAAATCCATCCAGCAATTGCAAGCGGAATATTAACCGCCATGATAATCGCACCAACTTCAACATGAATGCCGAAAACTGCTTTAAAGAATAAACTAAGCAGTTGCGCAACTCCATTAAATCCACCAGAGAAGATGTTATTTGGAATGAAGAAATTATTCATTGAAATCGCCACCAATACTGATGCCGTTACAAATACAATGGCCTTCAAACCATACTCACGTACACGTGTTAATGTCACAAGTGACGCCTCCTTTTATGTCTTTTCAAAGCGGCGTTGGATACCCAAATTTCCACTTTATTTCGTCCCTATATTATCACACACATTTTACACTTACACCACAGCAAATGTCAGGTTTTCTCACTAGATACGCACAACAAGTAAGCAACCCCTAATCAATCAAAAAACTCCCATCTATCCAGTCATGAACCAAACAGATGGGAGCTTATTATTTAATCATTTAATGATGCTAAGTAGCGAATACTCTTTTCCTCATCAAAGTCCTTTTCAGACTTCGAAATAACGATTGATGCGGCTGAATTGCCAACAACGTTAACAACCGTTCGGCCCATATCAACCAACCGGTCAATACCAGCGATGAACGCCAATCCTTGTACCGGCACGCCAATCGTTGACACAGTGGCCAACAAAACAACAAATGATGCACCTGGTACACCAGCCATTCCCTTTGAGGTGATCATCAAGACAACCAACAAGGTCAACTGATGTTCAATCGTTAAGTGAATGCCATAAGCCTGTGCCATGAACAACGCACCCAACGCTTGATAAATGGCCGATCCATCTAGGTTAAACGTGTACCCCGTTGGCACAACAAATGATACAACCCCTTGGCTAACCCCGAATTTTTCCATCTTTGACACAATACGTGGCAACGTTGCTTCTGATGATGCCGTTGTAAAAGCCAAGATAATCTCTTCTTTTAATACCTTGATCAAGGTAAAGACATTGACACCAAAGATGTGTAACACCGCACCCAAAATAACCAAAATAAAGAAAATCATTGTTGCGTAGGCAATAAAGATAAAGAAGCCTAACGACCCTAGTGAGCTAACTCCCATCTGGGCAACAGTCGCCCCAATCAATGCCCCGACGCCAATTGGTGCAACTTGCATCACCCAGTTTGTAACTTTGAACATCACTTCAGCAACCGCATCTAAGAAGTCGATAATGATTTGTCCCTTTGGCCCGATGGCCGCCGTGCCTAAGCCAAAGAAAACAGAGAAGAAAATAACCTGCAGCATCTTATCATTGGCCAACGATCCGAAAAAGTTCGTTGGAATAATGTCCATAACTGTCGACCAGACGCCATGGTCACCCGCCGCTTTGGCCGTCGACAAGTATGAACTGATATTAGATGCTTGCAAATTATGAATATCCACATGTGCCCCCGGTTGGAACACATTTCCGGCAATCATACCAATTAAAATCGCCACCGTTGATAACAATTCAAAGTAGATAATTGTTTTACCACCGATGCGGCCTAATTTATGCATGTCACCCATCTTCGCAATTCCAGCGGTCAGACTCGTCAAAACAATTGGTAACACGACCATTTGAATGAGACCAATGAACATCGTCCCGATATTTTGCATCGCGGTAATTGCCGTCTTATTTTGATAGAAGATAACACCCAAAATAATACCAACAACAAGTCCAAACAAAATGCGCCAACCGAGACCAACACTATGCTTTTCTTTCTTGGTTTTTTTTTCAACCATGAATACTCTACCTATCCCTAACTTTTAAAAATAACACTTGTTCTAGTTTACACTATTTCATAATAAAAAAAAGACTTATTTATGAGTCGAACGCTCATAAATTAATCATTATCTAATGAAACGTTTTACCCAGATAACAGAAAAAGGCTGACTCCAAATGGAATCAGCCTTTTAGAAGCTTAATGACGGAATGTCATTAGGCACGGCGTGCTTCGCGGATACGAGCAGCCTTACCGTGCAATGCACGCAAGTAGTACAACTTAGCGCGACGTACACGACCGTGACGAGTCACTTCAATCTTATCAACACGTGGTGAGTGCAATGGGAAAGTACGCTCAACACCAACACCGTTAGAAATCTTACGAACGGTGTAAGTAGCTTGGATACCAGTACCCTTACGCTTGATAACAACACCTTCAAACAATTGCACACGCTCACGTGAACCTTCAACGATTCGAGCGTATACACGAACTGAATCACCGGCACGGAACTCAGGAATGTCCGTACGCAATTGATCAGCAACCAACTTTTCTAGCAAAGCGTTTTGACGCATATCAAATCTCCTAGTCGATAATCGGTACACCACCCGGCCAGCGGATTATCGGGTTTATTTTTGGGTGAATAAAACACCAGGAATAATATTATCATCTCTGGCGTTTATAAACAAGTCTTTATATTTCGTTTGCTTCTTCCGCTTTGATTTCCTTTAATAACTGACGTTCTTCTTTGGTAAAGTCGTAATCAGTTAGTAAATCAGGACGGCGCAAGTATGTCCGACGTAACGCTTCCTTACGCTTCCATGTCGCAATGTTAGCGTGGTGCCCTGACATCAAAACATCTGGTACCCTCATCCCCCGGAAATCAGCTGGCCGCGTATACTGTGGATACTCCAATAGTCCCGTTGAAAACGAATCATCAACAGCTGACATTTGGTCACCCAATGCCTCATCAAGTAAGCGTACTGTCGCATCAATTACGACCATCGCCCCCAGTTCACCGCCGGTAAGTACAAAGTCACCCAACGAAATTTCATCAGTCACAAGGTTACGGATTCGTTCATCATAGCCCTCGTAGTGACCAGCAATAAAGGTCAAGTGTTCTTCTTGTGCTAATTCTTCAGCCATCGCTTGACTGAATGTTTTACCAGCCGGATCCATTAGAATCACGCGACCACGTGAACCAGCTTCTGCCTCAATCGCGCCCATCGCATCAAAGATTGGTTGTGGCATCAGCAACATGCCCTGGCCGCCACCGTAAATTTCATCATCAACCTTGTTGTGCTTATTGTCAGTATAATCGCGAAAATCAGTTACCTGAAAGTCAACTAGGCCGCGCTCAATCGTTTTACCAATAATTGATTCACGCATAGGCGTAAACATATTTGGGAATAGACTCAATACATCAATGCGCATGGTTAAATTTCCTCTAACATATCAACCTTGGCTACCCCAGCATCCAAGTCGATTTCCGTGACAACATTTTCAATATATGGGATAAACAAATCATCCTGGCCCTTAGCCTTAACCACCCACACATCATTGGCGGGCAATTCCATAATTTCAGCAACCTTGCCCAAAACTTGACCAGTTGCATTATCAATGACATCTAAGCCCACAATTTCATGGTAGTAGAATTCGTCGTCTGCTAAATCTTGTAGCGCCTCTTCCGGCACCATTAAATCGTGTGTCTTGTATTGCTCGACCAAATTGATATTTTGCAAATCCTTAAATGACAACAGCACAAATTGCTTGTGATTGCGGACTGTTGCAATCTCAACTTCAACAGGTGACTTGCCATCAATAATCAACTTATTTCCCTTTGCAAAACGCTCTTCTGGAAAGTCAGTCGTGGCAATGACACGGACTTCACCACGAATACCGTGGGTGTTCACAATTGTGCCTACTTTATACAAAGCCATATTTTTTGTATCCTCTAAATTTTATTCAGTTTCACGCGTATCGTGAAAAATTTCAGTTAATTTGATAACTCCTAGTATACCGTAAATATTGTCCCAACTAAACAAGAATTATCTGAGTAACTTTGATACACTTAAGGCATCAAGATTGGGGGATAAAGACATGAGTATTACTGTCTATATGGTTCGACACGGGCAAACATATCTAAACAAATATCGACGCATGCAAGGCTGGACAAATGCACCGCTAACTGAAAAAGGAATTACGGATGCCCTGGCAGCCGGCGAACGGTTACGCTATGTGCACTTTGCTGGCGCCTATTCGTCTGATTTAGCGCGTGCCGCTGAGACAGCGCGGTTTGTTTTAGACGCGAACCTCACCTCAGACACCCAAGACTTAGTCGAGTTACCCGACTTCCGGGAACAATTTTTCGGCTCGTTCGACGGTCTGACAGGTGTCGAAGCTGGCGAAGCCCTCGCCGGCGTACTTGGTTTACCTGCCGATACAACCTATGGCGATTTAATCGGATCACTTGACGGTGATCAACTAATGGATGCCTTTCACCAAGCTGACCCAGCCGGGGATGCTGAAGATAGCCAGATGTTCTGGACGCGCCTAAACAACGGGTTAGATACCCTACTAACAAAGCATCAAGATGGTGATCGCGTGCTACTAGTTGTCCATGGTATCTTGCTGATTAATTTGGTTAATCGCTTTGCGGGGGAGGCTTACAAAGGTATTGAACCAGAAAACGGGTCAATTACGACTTGGCAACTTAACGAAAACGGTTTGCACCTAGAAACCTTTAATGATACAACCACCGAATGGTAATAAAAAAGAAGCACTGCGGTGCTTCTTTTTTATGCTTAAATATCATCGTCATCACGATACTTGGGTTGCGCTTGGTCTGCTTTATATGCTTGATACGCTTTATAGCTCAAATAACCCACAATAATGATCGCAACCGCTTTCGATGGATCGACGTGATATGAATAACTAATTTTTACATCTGTTTTCTTACCATTCGATGTCGCCACCACAACCCCTGCTTAATCGGCTGCGTCTTAATGGGATACTGCTTGACATAGTCTAATCCCACGAAGTGAATTCCTTGTGACATGCCTTATCGCGGATACCACCAGAAATTGCATACCGAATCCCGACATTTCCATTTTCAACGCGGTCAAAAAACTTAAACCCACCCAAGATAGCTCAAATGACAACAACACTAATCCAATAAGCTTAACCTGTTTACTTATGAACCCCCCCGTATTATTTATGATAAAAGAAATTTTTAGTCACAAGAAATAGTTTATCGTACTTTCGCAATCCTGAATAAAGGCAAAAAAATAAGTCGTTACAACCAAATTGGCTATAACGACTTCATCTTGTTACTTTTTAAATTCATGGCGTGCTTGCACCCGCGCGACAATGACCGAGGCTGCAATCGCCACCACTAATAAACTCACGATGACAATTAACGAAGCCATGTTTGAGATTTCAAATGACCAACCAAACATATTACCCCCTTCATTTATCAACATCTTCGCACCGATAAATGCCAGGACAATTGCCAACGCATACTTGATGTAGCGAAACATCGGTAATAATTTTGACAAGGCAAAGTATAGCGAACGTAACCCCATAATGGCGAAAATATTCGACGTCACGACGATAAACGTATCCGTCGTCACTGCTAAGACTGCTGGAATCGAATCAACGGCAAACAATAAATCTGAGGCCTCAATAAAAATCAAAGCGATTAAAAATTGTGTTGCATAACGTTTGCCATTTTCCTTCACGATAAAATGTGGCTCGGTAACGTCATCCTTAATCGGCAAAACTTTGCGTAGCCACTTGATAATCGGGCTATCATCCAAATTTCGATTGGTCTCTTTTTCGAATAGCATTTTCAGACCTGTATAAACCAAGAAAACACCGAAAATATACATCAGCCACTCAAAACGGTGTAGCAAGGCTGCCCCACCTAAAATAAAGAGCACACGCATCACTAAGGCACCGAAGACACCCCAGAACAAAATCCGGTGTTGGTACTTTGATGCAATGCCAAAAAAGCTAAAGACCAAAATGAAGATAAATAAATTATCGACACTTAGTGATTCTTCCAATAGATATCCTGTTACGAAATCTATCGCATGGTCAACCCCAGCAAATAACCAAATACCGGCTGCAAAGACAAAGGCTAACCCTACCCAGATACCAGTCATTAATAACGACTTTTTGAACGTTGGTGTCACGTTTTCTTTATTAAAGACACCCAAATCCAGCGCCAGCATGACCACCACAAAGGCAAAAAATGCGACCCAGATCCATAAACTAACTTCCATGAACGTTTAGCTTCTTTCTATTAAGGTTAATAGACATTAAGCGTCTACTTTCAATACGCAATGATAGTCATCTCAGTCACAAAATGCAAACACTAGCCCCAATTCGTAACGCGACTATAACCATTTCACCGCAAAAAAGAGCCACCCCAGATAGGTTAGCTCTTTTAAGAAATTCAAAACTTAATACCCAAATTACTTTGAGAACTTCACTTTTAAGCGAAGAGACTTTTTTAATTCATCCATCTTCACAACCTCCTGTCTGTTTATTTATCAAGTACAAGTCGCTTTATTTATCACGTGTGATAAACTGTAAGCAGAAAGAAAACTCCTAATAAAGCCCCGTTACATTAACGTTTCTCGCCAAAGATTGTTAATAATGTAGCTCGTTTTTTAGGGCTTAAATTACTTGATGAGTTAATCAATAAATCACTGGTGATAAAAACGCAAGTGTTTATCGACCATTCGTGCTGATTTATTTTCTCTTTATTAGGAGAATCACTAATGAAACCACTCGACAGCGTTAAAGAACTAGCCAAAAAACGTGACTGGTCATTGCAAAAAGTTGCTACGGAAGCCGTAATTGGAATAAATTCAACATACAGATGGTCAAGTAAGCTCCCCTTCTACAAACTAGTTGCAAGCCGTGGCAGACGTCCTCGGCGTATCAGTAGATTGCCTATTAGGTAACACTGATGAGATGCACAGTAATAAGAAGGATACCCCAGATGATTTAAAAGATTTTATTGATTCTATCCCATCCTTAAATACGATTGTAAGGATATACCAGAGGCAGAAATGCGTATTATCCGCCGAATTTTGAAGGATATTGATGATTGACCTTATAAACTACCTTAATATCATTTCTAATAGAAATGATATTAAGGTAGTTTATAGCCAAGAGTTGGACGCCTATACACCCGATCTAAGTGTTCCATCACAACGTAAGATTATTATCAATAGAAAGAGTAATAACAACGTGTCAGTGGCATTTAGATTAGCTCATGAGTTATCGCACATTTTATTTGGTAGTGTTGAGCAAAATCGTGTTTATGCCTTTTCTATCGGGGCAACGAAATCATCAGAACGAATTGCACACGAACAAGCGATGCACATGATTGTTAAGTACGTCTTCCAAGATACCCCGTCGAATATCGAAACTACGTTAATTTTATGGAAGTATTGGGACTACCTTCCTGCTTTAAAGATGTGGCTCGCGAAGCCGTTATGAATGCATAAAAAAGCCACCAGTTAAGCTGGCATACAATACGTGCAGATAGGAATCACGTTAAAAGCTTAAGGAGTATTGGTTCAATGAAATATGGTAAACATGTTATTGTTGTTCTTGCGATTGCAGTGATTGGTACTGATGGTGCTTTGGTAGTATTCCATAATGGCCATCAAGAGGAAACTTCTAGCGCGAAAATCAAGTATCACAGCACTGAAAAATCTGCTTCAACTAAACAATCATCAACCAGTAATAAAACATTATCAAGTAGTGTCAAACAACAAACAAGCACTTCCCCTGACAGTTCGTTGGATTCCGCTGTTAGCTCTGAGATTGCATCATCTGCTTTACCCACTGGCAATACTGATACACAAACAGATATAACTGATACAACAGATACACAAATTAACCAACAGCCAGCACAAACCGATACAGCAGATACACAAATTAACCAACAGCCAGCACAAACCAATACAGCAGATACACAAGTAACTGTCGATTCACAGAATGACGGTTCAAATGTCCCTTATGATAATGGTGATCCTAACACGGATATTCACTCATTTATCAACAAGTACGGTACTACACCTGCTGGCTGGCTAGTACAAAATAAAGGTATGTCAGTTAAAGATGCTCTAGCTGCTACGCCTAACAACATGCAAACTTCTGGTGAAATTCAAGATGAGTACATGTATGATCAAGGACAAGACCCCGTTCAAGCTTACCAAGATGCTCAAAACAGCGGTGACGTACAAGAAAATACTGACAAAGGTACCCAACCAAGTGACGATAACACTGTTTGGTCAGATGCCACAGAATAAAATAGCCACCTGTTACGGTGGCACAGTTTTGATAAATTATTTGAATAGATCGGAAATACTAAAAGTGGTCTTCTTATAGACTTTGTTATAAGATGCCTGCTTAGGGTCTGTTAACCAGCCCATGCCCTTCTGCCCCTACCCTGGAATAATTGCCTTCTTAACTGCTCGTTTAGCCTTACCAGTAGTCCTAACTTTAATAGAACGCATGGGGCTTGGCTTCCGCATACCAAATTTCATACTTCAAATATCTCCATCAGCCAGAATATCGTTAACAATATTTTGTTACAACAAAAAATGCGCACATCCTGCGACCAAACAAGGAAATGTGCGCGTTATCCAAAACAGAACATCACTGTCCTATTTACGTATTTAATTGTATCAGACCTAGGCATGTCTTTAAACTGTCTAAAATTTCTATGCAAAGGTTAGGTTTAAACTAATGGCAAGTATAACTAAACGGCAACAAGTGGCGCGCTCGTGCATCTTATATTGATGCCAAAGGAGAACGCCAAGACCCCAGTAAGACGTTCGATACAGAGCGTGAAGCTACTGAATGGGCTGCCAAGCTCGAAACACAAATCATTGACGGCGCTGACGTCAACGCAGGAAAGCTCACCTTTCCAGCTTATTTCAGGAATTGGATTGAAACAACCAAGCAAGGCACTGTCCGTGCATCTACCTACACTCGATACACAACTACTGCTAACCTAATTGATCAGGTATTCACTGGTATAATCATGGAGAAGCTGACAATGTTGAGCCTACAAAAGGAGCTAAACGTATTTGGTGTAACCCATTCAAAGAAGTATGCCCGTAACATTCTAACTTTGATTAAGACGTCATTACGTGATGCTTACCTTGACGGCATCATCAAGCGTGGCATTTTTACTCGTCTTCAACCAGCCGGTCAAGTAGTTGATAAAGGTGAGGTTCTAAAATATTTGGTGCTGATGACCACTCGCTAACGCGATTGGTTGTTGGTACCTTTTTTTGGTTTATTGGGTGTAAAAATAAATAAGGAAAGCCCGGCTGCAACCAGTCTGTCCAAAAATGTCCTCGAAAGGATATCCCAACATAAATAACGATATCAGAAATTTACTCAGATTAACAGATTTAAATCCAACGGTTGATCCAAATACAGAACAATATTTCAGCGAAATGAACCACAATGGTACTGACACGGTCACGTGGAAGCTTCTTCTAACGTATGCTACTACCTGTGACAAATGTGATAATCCAATGGTTAATAATGGTACCAAAACGGTTATTCATAAAGGGCCACGTAGCGTATTTAAGTTTCAAAACTATAGAATCCGAAAGCAAAAATTTCTATGCAAGAAATGTGGACACACGTCCATTGCGCACCTCACTGACATTCAACCAAATAACCATGTCATCGATAAGGTTAAACAAGTCATAGCAATGAAACTGAGTGAAAGCGTTAGTCAACAGCACATCGCTTTAGACAACAACGTATCAACGCAAACCGTCATGCGCGCAGCTGAAGGCTTATTCGTTTACAACAAAACAAATTGCCATTACCTACCACAAAACATC
>NZ_SDGK01000039.1 GCF_004521965.1 Weissella cibaria
GTACCCAAAAAGTTAAAGTAAAATATTTTAGCTGATTAAGCGGCCATTTGTCGGTATTCTACCGGTGAGTGGCCGTTTAATTTTACTTAAATTCGTGTGTTGTTGTAATACAGTATCCAAGAGTTAATTGCATCAATCAACTCTTTTGCTGATGAATAATTGTTCAATGGGCCGATTTCGATCTTCAACTTATTAAAGAAACTTTCCATAACCGCATTGTCTAGAGCGGTCGCACGACGCGACATGCTTTAGATGATGCGGTTTTGCTTTAGTGTATTACGCCATGCACTGTGACGATATTGCCAGCCTTGATCAGTGTGAATGGTTGTTCGATAAGTAAGTTTTGGCAGTTGCTCTACGAGCTGATTAAGTGGTTGTAAGGTAAATTCGATATTTGGACGAGTGCTAATAGAATGTGTAAGAATCTCATTGTTGTACATATCAAGAATTGGCTCTAAATATACTTTTTTCTCCAGTGGCTGGGATTTTGAATTTCGTAACATCGCTAGATAGTTTTTGCAGTGGTCGATCAATCTTGAAACGACGGTGAATCTTGTTCTTCACTCGCTTTCCTTCAGGACCTTTAGATGAATCATACTTGCGTGATTGCTTATTATATCCAACGCCTTTTAACCCCATCTCATGCATGAGTCGTTGAACCTTCTTGTGATTTACCTCTGTGAAATCAGGTTGCTTTCACAACTCTAAATAAACTCGACGCACACCATAGTGATTATCCGCTTCCCAAATTGTCCTGATAGCCACGCGAAGTGGCTCATCGGGGTCTTCCTTTTTAAACTTTCGTTTCCAGTAATGTACTGTACTTTCTGCAATCGGAAGAACCTTTAGAATATCTACTATCTTAAATTGCGCCTTGAGCCGGCAAGCTACTTCTCCGAGTTGTCGTTTCGTTGCTGAATCGAGGCCAATAATTTTAACGCTTCATTTTCAATCTTTAGTCGAAGAACTTCGTCTTCGAGTTGAGAAAGTCGATTTTCTTGCTCCGGTAATTTTTTAACTGACTTAGGCTTCTTATTTGGCATTTTAGGTTTTCGTCCCTTTTTAATAGTCAATAACCCATTTGGGCCTAGTTTGGAATATATTTCTGTCCACGCACGCATTTGGGCCATGCCGGTGTAACCAAATTTGGCGGCTATTTCTGTATATGAAGCGTGATTTATGATTGCCCAAGAAGCCAGCACAATCCGAAACTCCGCATTAACCTTTGGCGTATTGAATAACACGTCTGGTCCGTGCATTACATACGCGGCAATCAGAGCTCTGAACGCCCTCGGATTAATACCATAACGTTTCGCTACAGCGCCTTTACCATCTGTTCCTGAAGGATACTCCCGAATAGCCTTGAGCTTTGTTTGTTTTGAAATTTTAGTCAGGTGAATTGTCAATTCAACCGGAACACTTGAGATAAATAATATTCTTTAGCCGAT
>NZ_SDGK01000040.1 GCF_004521965.1 Weissella cibaria
TTCACTCAGTTCCATTACTACGACTTGTTTAACCTTATCGATGATATGATTGTTTGGTTTAATGTCGCTGAGTTGTGTAATGGACGTGTGTCCGAACTTCTTGCATAGAAATTTTTGCTTTCGGATTCTAAAGTTTTAAAACTTGAAGGCGCTGTGTGGTCCTTTATGAATGACTGTTTTGGTACCATTATTAACCATTGGATTACCACATTTGTCACAGGTAGTAGCGTACGTTAGAGGAAGGTTCCACGTGACCGTGTCAGTACCATTGTGGTTCGTTTCGCTGAAATGTTGTTCTGCATTTAAATCAAACGTTAGATTTAAATTTGTTAATCCGAGTAAAATTCTGATATTGTTATCCATGTTGGGATATCCTTGCGAGGGTATTTTGGGCAGACCGGTTGCAGCCGGTAAGTCCTTTTTATTTTTACACCAAAAAAAGATACCAACAACCAATCGCGCGTGCGAGTGGTCATCAGTACCAAATATTTTAGAACCCTATTTTAAAAAAATAATGTTGCAAATTCGCAACAATTTCGACGTAAAAATAAACCAGTTAGCATTCCAAAATACAGGTACACTTGAGCGAAAGTAACATAGGAGTCATGTATGACTGTCACAGTACAAAGTAAGTTATATTTCCAAGCACAGCAAATTATTGCCTTGGAAGGAAATGCAAGTAAGGAATATGAACTATTGATACGCCGCGATATTGATGGGGTGTCAAGATTCCCTTATCAAGAATTTATTACAGCGATGACGCATCATGACCAGCATAAGCAATATGTTACAGAGCTTGCAGTCATTCTGCCAAAGGTTTTGAGCCATAACCCCAACTACACATTTTCGTTTAATTTGGATTATCAGGAATTATTTTATGAGGAAACCTTTGCGCTATTTGAGCAGATTGATCCAGTTTTGCGGTCACGTTTAAAGCTTGAACTCACAGAACGGTTACCGCTTTGCCGAACGAATGCGTATGATGAATTTTTACCCAAAGTGCAGTTAGAACGATTAGCTGCGCTTGGTTATGAGTTGGTGCTCGATGATTTTTTAACGGGCGTCAATTCATTGGCTGGTTTGTTCGAGATGCCACACCTGATTAGTCGGATTAAGATTTCTGTCTTGCATCTCAAGCGTTTCTTACCGCTCGATACCATCATTGACATTATTAATGTAATTGTGACAGCCATTGATGACATGACCTTAGAGGTGGTTATTGAAGGGGTTGAAGATAGTGATTTGATAAAAGATTTGCCAACTTCATGGCGGCAGCAATCTTTCTATTACTCAAGTCCGGTCAACATTGAGCCAATTACGTATTAATTTGGAGGTACTTAGCATATGGAAACGTTGATTTACGAATTTATTGGTGATCATATGATTGCCAAATTGCTATGTTTACCATCGATTATTGGTGCCATTTTTATCATACAATTTGGTTTGCAACGGCGTTTTATGAATAACCAAAAAATGTATCTGGTTACGTATACCTTGAATTTCTTGGCCTGGCTAGTGATTGCCAAAATTGTGTTTAATGATTTACAGGACGTCGTAGTGATTAATCCCTACGTGAATGACGTCTCGTTGATTTTGATTATCATGTTTTATTTTGTCATGATTGATACGCAACGTTATACGATTATTCCAATTACAATTAGCACGTTGTTATTCGATACAGTGTTATTGGTATCAAGTCATTTTAATGTTCGAATCGGTTTGTTAGTCACCGGTACAATTATATTTTTGGGTGTGAGTTATTACCTGAGTAAAAATCGTCACCGTATTATTGACAAGTTTGTTGAATATGAACTGGCCACATTTATTTTTAGTGCGGCAGCTTGGTTAATCGTTTTAGCAGTGCGCCGCGATATGCCACATAGCTTCGCAATTGTGTTCGTCGTAAAGTTCATGATTTTAATGACGATAGTGTATTATGGTAGTGTCTTTGTGCGCGACTTGGTGACACGTTTTAACAATTATGAAATTGAAGTGAACACAGACCCGTTAACAAATATGAAAAATCGGCGTTTGTTGGATAAGGTGCTGAATGAAATGGTGCCGTACTTCCGAGTTAAGCAATTACCGTTGACGCTAGGAATGTTCGACATTGATTCGTTCAAACAATTTAATGATACCTACGGTCATGATATGGGTGACTATGTGCTAACTCGCGTTGCAAATTTGGTTAACGATACGTTGCAACAACGAAACGCCGACGGTCAGGTTTTTCGTTACGGCGGGGAAGAATTCGTAATTGTTTTTCGCGGGGTAACGGCAGACGTTGCAGCGGAGCATTTAGCTACGGTAATGGATGTGATTCGTGATTATAATTTCGAGTTTGGAAACCATTATTTGACGGTTACCATTTCTGTTGGGGTGGCACCGATGTGTCCAATTGAAGCCAACGTTGACGATGTTTTGAAGCGGGCTGACCAAAGTTTGTATGAATCAAAACGACAAGGAAAAGACCGGTTGACAGTTAATCAACCGACAAATGTAGGGGAGAACTATGATTAAGAAGTGGCTATTGATGGTAATATCAGCCGTGCTAATTGGGTTAGGGGTTGGGATTAACCAACCGGCTTATGCAACCGTTGATTTTGATAGTATTCCATTAAGCGAGTTGCGTTTTCCATATGATGGTTTTAACGTACATCAATGGGGTATGGTCATGGATGACGATAAAATCGCGCTCGTGTTGAACATGAATCCAAAGGGCACCGGGCAAGGGTATGGTTTCCAAGGTTCGGGGTACCAGTTCAAATTGGCGGATCAGGTTGTTTACATGGATATGGCGTCTGGTAATTCAGCCCCAACAAAGCTGGGCGAATCTGCTTCAGTAACGTTTAATTTATATAACGCGACCACAGGCCTGAACCACCAAGTAACCGGTAAAATTGTGGTCCGTGACGCACCTAATAATAATACGACCCAGATTTTGATGATTGAAATACCAATTGCGGATATGGTGAGTAACCCGGCGTTAGTTGGTGATATTGAATTAACAAATGGGAATTTAGGTAGTCAATCAGTAGTTGTATCGGGTGCATCAACTGAACCAATAGTTGCGGCAACGCTCGGCGGTGTAATTGTGTTAGTGCTTGGAATTCTAATTTTCCAATCACATAGAAGGTAAGTTATATGTTTTGGTTAATAGTAGTACTCGGGGGTGCGTGGCTTTATGTGCTAAGTGTCCTCAAAAGAATTGGCTGGTCGGCAGCATACGTGGTGCTAGGTGTTGTGGGAACATTTTTTATTATTATTTCGTTGGCGAATAATAACGTCATTAGTTTTTTAATGCGTCTCAATACAAGTGGGGCGGGCGTTGTTGGCATGTTAACTGGTTTTTACACCGTAGCGCCAACGTTAGGCATTATTCACATTGTGAGCGGTCAAGGCGCTATTAATCTTTTCATCACCTATGAATGTTCAGCACTAATCGAATTAGCAGCTTACATCGCGCTGGTACTGTTTTTTCCTTTTTTTAAAAATTTGCAACAGCGCTTAAAGCTGTTAGGATTTGGGGTGGTTTATTTGTTACTTACGAATATGTTGCGCTTGACAGTAACTGCCTTGATTATTCATTTCTTAGGATTGTCATCATTGATTTGGGCGCATGTAATTGTTGGCCGTTTAATATTTTATATATTGACCATCATCCTTTATTTTTATGTGTTTACCCGTTCGCAAGTGTTACATATTAAGATTGGACGCTTTGATTTCAAGACTGGAGGTGCTTGATGCGAGGTTTGTTAACAGCGATTGCAAACCAGTTTCTATTTATTGGCGTATGGCTTTTATTGCCGATTTTAGTGGAAGTGATTCCCATTTTTGCAATTTATGTAAAGTTGAGTTTTAAAATTGTCATCAACTGGTTAAAGCGACATTTTCATCGTCGAAGCCGAATAACAAATCAGGATTTTTTGCCCATGATCGACGTTGTGATTCCCGTTTATAACTCCGCGGAGACGTTGGCCCGGTGTGTGACCTCGGTCATTACTGGTACTTATCCGCTTGAAAAAATCATTATTACATTGGTGAATAACGAAAGCACGGATCAGAGCTTCCAAATCTTTCAAAAGCTCCAACATGAATTTCCGACAGCGCGTATCATCTGGTTGGATGCCGCCCAGGGAAAATCGAACGCCCTTAATATGGCCCTTTACAATACGTCTAATAAATATTTTGTGCATATTGACAGTGATGGTTTGCTCGATAAAAATGCGTTGCTGAATATGGTGCAACAATTCGAGGCAGAACCACAAACAGTTGCGTTGACGGGGATTATTTTGACGCAAATCAGTCAAATTGCCCAATCATGGCGGTTACGGATTTTGCAATTGCTAGAATATCACGAGTATGCAGCGGCCTTTTTGGTTGGCCGGAACGCTGAAGCTGGTGCAAATAACATGTTTACCATGTCAGGGGCTTTCTCAGGCTTCCGACGTGCCCAGCTAGCAGAAACCTTTATGTTCAGTAGTGAGACAGTTGGTGAAGATGCACATATGACCTTTCAAATGCGTGCCAAAGGCCAAGTCAAATTAGCCCGTAATGCCATTTTCTACGTTGAATCAATCACTGATTTTAATACCTTGTATCGGCAACGTCAGCGGTGGCAAATTGGGGAAATGGAAGTTGTGCACATTTTTGAGAACCAAGCGATGCTCTCAATGCGCCACTTGCTCACCAATTTTATGATTCGCCGTTTATTAATTGACCATACGTTCTTGTTTCCACGCCTAATTTGGTTTTTTGCGCCACTTGTATTGGTGGCTCAAGGATTCTCCTGGCAGATGCTGGGTTTGATTTACCTGGCCATGTACGGGTTGTACGTATTTGTTAGTGGTTTATTTTTCTTGTTGGCACAGGTGTATTTAAAGCCTTTTCGACCGGCTTATCGCATGTATGTGAAAACCTGGTACATCACGTTACTGATGCCCGCCTATAAGTTTGTGTTGTCGTGGGTGTTGTTGTTTGCTTTGTTAAATAGAGCAACTGAACGAAAATGGCAAGGACAGGGTTTGAGTGATGAATTGGTGAAGTTTCGTCAGCTGGTCACTGCGGATGCGCGAAAGTTACGGACGACGTTAAAACGGGAGAAATCATGAGACAAAAAATTTTAACCGGCGTTGATTGGAGTGCCTTGGTACTATTCAGCCTATTATTTGGTATTACTGTCATTTCAGCGGGGTTATCTGTTAATTTGAAATTAACGGATGTCACGCTGGGATCAGTGGTTGTGTTGCTTATCGGGGGCGGGTCATACGTTCTGACGCAAACTAATTTGTGGCTCTCACCAGGTACACGCCAGTTGGTTGTCAGTTGGAGCCTGTTTATTGCGGCGATTGTCGGGCAAGTCGTTGTTGCTTATCAGTTTCACCCGGCAATTGGGTTCGATGCTGGTGCGGTTCACGATGCATTACGCCATGCGGATGACGTTAACTTGATTGGTTATTTTAGTCAGAATATTAACAATTTGCCAATCCTGATGCTTTTTGATGCGCTAGCTGACCTATTCCACACGAAGAGTTGGTTCTTCTTTGATCTTGTGAGTATTGTATGTGTTGATCTCGCTTTACTAATCAATGTCGGCACGATGGCACTGGTCCAAAGCGATAACTGGCGACGGCTACTTTGGTTAGAAACAGTATTTATGACTGTCTTTCCATGGATTTTAGTCCCATACACAGACACGGTTGTGATGCCAGTGGTGGCCGTTTTGCTACTAGCGGCGGCTGGGTTATTAAATAGTCGCCGTTGGTCTTTACGGGCTATCTGGTCCCTTACGCTGGTCTTTGCGGGTGTGTTGGCTTATTTCATCAAACCATCAGCTATGATACCAGCGATTGCAGTGGCCTTAATTATTGTGCGAAGAATTGTTCAAACGCAACTTTGGCGTGATTGGCGAAAAATAGGACAAGGGCTATTGTTGGTGATTGTCTGCGTTGTAACCGTTGTGGGAACTGTGCAGTGGGGACAACTCCAAATTGATCAGCAAACAGTCATTCGGGTTAATAAAGGCTTGGCAATTCCACCAATTCATTTTATGAGCATGGGTGTTGCTGGGGATGGTGGTTACAATGAACGGGATGCATTAAAAATGGCCACACTACCCAAGCGAGCTGATAAAGTCGCTTATTCGAAGGCACAGTTGTTGAAGCGTTTGCGCCAACGTGGAGTTTTAGGCTATGTAACATTCTTAGTTCGTAAGCAAGGGTTAAATACCGCTGACGGTTCGTTCGCCTGGTTGCGAGAGGGTCATTTTTTTGCAAAGCCGCATGATGTACAGTCCTGGCGCGGTCTTGCGGCATGGTTGACGCCAAGCGGACGTCATCTAAAAGATTTTCAATTTTTGGCGCAAATTTGGTGGTTGTTTTTACTGTTAATAATCTGCGTTGGGTTGCGTCGCCAGACCGATTGGCAACGATTACTGCAACTCGGGCTGATTGGCGCATTTATGTATTTGCTCCTATTCGAGGGTGGACGTAGCCGGTATGTGATTCAATTTTTACCGCTGTTCTTTTTGTTGGCAGGGAGCAATGCTGATATTGCGTGGCAGGCATTGAATCGACTTGGACAGCAAAGCGTCTGGTTGTTTTTCGGAAAGGAAATGAAATGATTGAAGCACGTTATCGATTAAAATTCTATATCAATGCGTACCACTTTATTCGTTGGCAAGGTCATGATGGCGCGGTGCACCCGCATACCTGGGAAATCGTGAGTGACTTCTCTAGCTTGGCGGATGAAGAGGTGCCCTTTACAGACTATGAAAAGAAGATTGGTACCTTTTTAGCGCAATATGATGGCCAGGTTTTAAATGATGTACCACCATTCGATAAGATTAATCCGACCGTTGAAAATTTTGCGACTGAAATTTTTCAACGATTACGTGTTCACCCAGAATTAATTGGGGCGCATGTTATGTTGGAAAAATTAGAAGTGAGTGAAGGACCAACACGGTCATATATCTTGACGAACCTTGATTAAGGTAGTGTGACATGAAAAAGGTGTTAATTTGGATTGGGTCTTTGCTTGGTGTGATTGTAGTTGCCTGGGGGACCGTGCTAATCATCGGCCAGGGCGGCGGTTTTTCAATTAATCCGCAAGCTCGTACGATACGTACCAGCACAGGACATCGACAATGGACGAAACAAGATTTTGATGGACTTCAGACGCTGGATTGGGACGCAGCGTCAGATGAGCAATATAACAATATTGCAGCAACAATTGTTCAACCGGATTTGGTGAAAGATGAGCGCATTAAATTGAGCCAATCAAATACGATTTCCCGTCGCACACAAACCTGGCATTTGGCACATGCGACGGTGGTTTTAAGATTTTATCAGTATGATGAGGCAAGTGATTGGGTGCTTCATGATAAGACCTGGTTAACAAAGTGAGTAGTAGTGGTTAAGAGTGAGAGCAATCCTCAGTGTGATGAAACGGTCATGCTGAGGGTTTTATTGTAGCGTTTAAAAAGGTGGTAACTAATTTTTTTCTGATTAGTGTGTTGTCGGTGAAGCTTAAATTTTGAAACAGCAAAATGTTTTGACCGCTCATAAGGCTGAACTACCTAATAATAGTAAATGTTCACAGGGATGTGAAAATAAAATATTTTTCATGAGGTATTGAGTAATGAAGACGAAGTCACTTCTAAGCAATGCTGCCGTTTTGGCAACGATGGTGGGGATTTGGATGCCAGCAATGGCAGTTAGCGCTGACAACGTAACGTTGCCCGCAGCAACCGACACAACAGAAAACAACGCAAGCGAATCTGTATCTGGGGTTTCAGAAGAAATTGTGCAAGTTGAGCAAGGTTACTTGACACTAGATGGTGTGCCAGACATGAACTCTGGGATGGCAGCACAAGCAAAGACGGCTAATGAAAACTTGCCTTTGATTAATAACGCTGGTTTGATTGATGACAACGGTAATGATTCAGGCTTGTTAAAGGTGACTGATTCACGTACGGCTGCAGCGTCCAAAAGATGATGGTAAGACGCCAATGGCTGCCGAAACAACGACAATGCCTTGGCAATTGACGGCTACGTTGGGCGATTTACATCGACTGACGGTGCCACGTTAACTTCTTCAAAGGATTGGGAAATTCACTTGAACCAAACTAAGTTGATGTCAGCTGACAACACGCAACACCGGGTGATGCAATCAGCACAAGGCACGGGTTACGGTAGCACAACAGTTTATTACAGCAAGGCTAAAGACGCTGCCCTAGATATGGGCGCTAATGTGCCAGAAGGTAAGTACTCAGCAACAATTACGTGGACGTTGAATGCGACTCCTGATGTATCAGTAAACTAAAAACGATACTGTTTTTGGATCCTTGCAAGAGGCTCCTTTTTCGTTGAGAGGAATGGAAAATGAATATTGGTATTTCTCAGGTCTATCCCGACAATCAAATTACCACAAACGGCATTTTTGACTTGAAAGTGAAAACAGGCCAGGTGGAAACGCTAAAACTAAAGATTGCGAATCTTTCTCACGAGACCCCAAAATTGATTGTGCAACCGACCACTGCCTACACCAACAATGCCGGAACGATGGCATTGGACCATGTGACGGTATCTAAAAATAAATCTCGTCGAGTGGATTCTCGCATGCTAGTCACAAAACATGATCGAAAACAGATCCGTGACTGCACCAGCCGGTGAAATTGCCATGGTCGAGATGCCAATTAAGGTAACCAATAAGGCCTTCGATGGGATCGTCGTCGTACTGGTGAAGAGTGATGACCAAACATCACCCTTTGCAAAGAAAGAGGTCTCAGTTAAAAATAAGTTTGTCTATGCCATGGGAGTTGTCTTGAAGGAGTTTGGTCAAACAGCTGTGCCGAAGTTAACGCTGGGCAAAATCCAACCTAAAATCGTTGGCAATGACATTAAGATTAAGACCATCTATAAAAATAATAAACCGGCCATCATTAGTTATATGGCCTTGCATGCCAAAATAACTAATCGACAAACCGGTCAAGTGATGGAAAAGACAGCTGATACGAGGGGTATGAGTGTCGCACCAAATTCAACGTTTAAATACGCTAATAATTGGCATGGACACAAAATAAAGCCGGCAGCTATCATTATCATGCAACGATTACGGCTGCAAATGGGCAACATTGGCAATTAGAAAAAACTTTAGATGGTTAAAGCCGGGCAGACGTGGTTTGGCAACAAAATGAAGGTTTGCACTTGCATGTTGATGGCAGCACAAATCAACCTAGAGAGTATCGAACACAGCTAGAATGGCAAGTGAATATGGGCTACTAGCTTCTGGTAACCGTGGTCAATGTTGACCACAGTTTTTCTGTGTGTTGCCATGATACACTGGAAGCAAAGGAAAGGTGACGGGGATGAATAAGAAAGTAATTATTGGGAGTGTTGCAGCAGCTATTGTCGTGGCTGGCGGTGCCAGTTATGCCGTACTGCACACGCCAAAGGTCCAATTTGGAACGCATTTATTGGCAATGGTCAAAGCAGACGATAATCGTTATCAATATACAGCATCGATGCCAGACAACAGTCAGTACCGTATTAACGGATTGGCCAAGCTAGACGCTAAGGATCGTCAAAAAGTGATGTTATCAACAACGGTCGCTGATGACGATACCAAATTAACATATGACATCAAGAAGAATGGCAAGACAACCTATGTGTCAGCAGGATTCCTGAGTGATATGTTTCAATCGGCTGATGTTAAGGATGTCCCTGATTTTTCAACGGTACTACAAAATGTGTGGATGAAAGGGGATAATAAGAGATATGCCAAGGTTGAATCAGAACAGGTTCAGACTGATGCTAAGCAAATTGCTAAGTGGTTTACCGACTTAGATGGGCAAAAATTCAGTAAAGTTGGTGCGGGTTATCAAGTTAAGCTCAACCGGGCAGACTTGAAGCGTTTGGTAACAGTTGTTGGTCAAACAGAAACTGCTAAACAGTTAAAGGTCGACGGTTGGGACAAACTTCGTGATGAAATCAATGATATGAAGAAGCCGGAAGTCATTGTGACCGTCGCGAAGGATGCCCATAAGTTATCTTTACGTGCCACTTCGGATCAAGCAAGTTATGTCAAAGCCTCGGTTGTGGGCACACGTCAAGCGGGTCAAACCGTAGTGATGCCGGCTGCCAAGCATGTTAAAACAGAGAAACAATTAGAAAAAATGTTGACGGCAATGGTATTGCAATACGCGTTCAATGACATGTCAGGTAGTTGGGGCGAGTAGCAGGCCTTGAAAAGCACTTTGTGATTGATCGTATACATCGCACAAAGTGCTTTTTGTATCCTGGAAATCAGACGATTTTTCAAATGTTTTTATGTCGCGATAATGATGATGTAGAATAACAAGGGTATGTCTCTTGCTGAAAATAGAATAGGAGCAAAAATGATTATTGATAAAGCGGTAGCTGTTGTCCAGCATTTGCTGGCGGAAGGCTATCAAAATTTTAAAATGTCGTTTCGGATTGGCAGTTATGGCCCCAAAATCGGTGTTGATACCATTGTTTTACGCTCGGGTGAGTCGTTTCGATGGTTTGTGGGATTATCATTAACCCTCGCGGAAGGCCCAGTACGCATGCTTATAGGGATCTATACGACAACGTCCCATGGGCAAGAGGAATTTAATCCATATTGGACCACTGTTGCGAATACAGCCATTCAACGATTTATTAAAACTGAAATTGGCGATTTTTGGACGGCGTACTTTGAACACGTCATACAAGTAGGGCATCTGATTGCTGAAGAGCATAGTGTGGAGTATTTGGCGAATGAACTTGAGTTGTATCATGCTGATATTCATCAACACGAGTTGCATTCAAAGGTACCTGAACGTTTTCGAACTTGGCCCATGGCTGTCCAAACGGTGGCTGCTGAGGCAAGTGGTGGTGACAACGGCCAGACAGTAACCGTTTTCGGTCGTTCTTTTGCGATGTTCCTACGTGAACACGGTGAACAAATCGTTTGGTCAGGTGATCCCTTGCAGAGTCAGGTTTATAATTATTTTGCTAAAGAAAGGTAATGGTCTTAAGTATGTGTCAAAGCGTCTGTTCTGATAAAAAATGGATAAATTGTCGACTAGCGTGTCCGTGATGTTTAACATCGTGGCCACGCTATTTTTTGCCCTAAAATCAAGATTATTCCCAATAGTGAGCTAACGTAGCATGCTTTTGCACTGTTTACTTACTTTTTGTCGAAAAGGCAGCTTAGCTACTCACTTTTAAGACAAAATCATAAATTGCTAATTTCCTTTGCTAAAATCATCACGGATTGCGAGTAGGTTATAAGAAGTTAGAGGAGTTTTGATAAGGGTGATCAAGTTAAAGTTCACAAAAAGTTGTATAAGTCCGGCAAAATGTGGGTTGCGACGGCTTTGGTAACAGGCGGTGCCTTGTTGGCTGTCCCACAGAGCGCTGATGCAGTCGCTGGACCGATGATTTTTGCCAATACGTCTTGGACTGTGGGAAAGAATACCATTTCACTGCAGCAAGATGGCAAGGCAGATACGTTCCAATATGCTGGCAGCCGCATGTATTTGAATGTGTTTGATTCGAAAACACATCATTTTCAGACAGCAAGATTGTTAGTGTGACATTTAGTAATATCGCTTTACGTACTGATAGTAACGGTCACAAGGTTTACATCTAACGTGCGTACGTTAATGTTAGTAGTAAGAAGGTGGCAGTTTACCGCGGTGTTACCAAGGGGTACAACGGTAATTTGGTTATCATCAATGATTAGATGACAACGAAGAAGCCAGATATTAAGAAGTTAAGCGCACTGTCTTATAAGCAGGGACAATATTACACATCATACGCCTTAACTGAACTGATCAATGGCGCTTCAATGAAAAGCGGATTACGGTTAAGACGTCAGCTAAAAATGCAACGGTATTCAATTCATTTAGTAACGGATCAGCAGTTAAGTTAACGGCATTTGCTAGTCGGGCATACGGGGCTTATTCATTTTACGGAGGTCAAACGCCAGCATCCTAAGCTAGTGCAGCCGGCAAATACTACACACCAACTGCCAAGGGTAAGTGGCGATTGGAAGATTACTACTCATTGACGTACAAAACGGGAAATGATTATAAGTACGCTTTAGTGCCGGGTTCAAAATTGACGCTGACCGCTACAAAGTCATACGCGAATGCATCAATAAAGTCGGCGATGGCGTATGCACAATTACAAGTAGCTGATTAAAGTACACGACGACAATTGAGTACCAGTATCGTGATGGTAAGTCAGCCGGAACGGATGTGAAAAAGTCGGTCTATTATGCGGATAAGATTAATTACACAGTACCAGCGAAAACAGGATATTCTGCGGTATTAGGCTAAAATAACAATTTTTGCATTAGAAAAGACGAAGCCAGGTTACTATAACTACACTAAGTCTGACCAAACAATGAAGGTGATTTATCTACCAACATCAGCGGACTATTATAAGAAGGTCAATGTTAAGCTACCAACGACGACGGGTATTTACGAACATTCAAATTGGATGTCTTCAAATGATCAACTTGAAACTTGGGCGAGTGCCGGTTCAGAATATTACATGTGGTATGGTGAGTCAAAGGGTGACATGTACTGGGCAGAGCAACAGGCGGAAAAGAATTTTGCCTCTGTTATGTCTAACGCGGCGACAAATTCGTACATGTCATGCACGGCGAGTCAAGCTGCTGGGGAGTCGCAATATAGTGTGTCATCTAGTCACAGCAGTGTGGCAAGTTCATCAGTAGTATCGAGTGCTAGTGTGAAGCCATCAAGCAGTTCGTCTGCGGTATCTTCAAGCTCAGTGGCTAGTTCATCAGTTACGTCATCAAGTTTGGTTGCTTTTTCAAGTGTTGCGAACAGTTTAGCTGTTACTAGCCAATGGTTGAATGATTTGAATGTATTGCGTGCGAAGGAACGAACACCGTTGACTTCTGATATGGCGTCAGATAAGGGTGGAGCAGGTTCTGATGAAGGTAAGTCACTTGACTCGTTGACGCAAGATGCCGAATGGACGAAGTGGTCCCAAATGCGTGCGGAAGAGTTGGCTGCACAAGGGTCGATTTCACACGCCGACATGAAGAATGGCGCGCCAACTTGGACAGTTAATAGTGGACAGATTGAAGGGGCCATGTTCTTATCACCGACATTCGATTTCAGTAAGCAAGTTAATGGTCCAGAAGTACTTGCTATATGGTCTGGTGGCACACAGAACCCGATTAATATGTGGGCGAGTGAGTTACAGGATGGGTCACAAGGCTATGACCACTACTTAACGGAAGTGTCACCATTTACCAATAAGGTTGGTTTTGGTTATGCCAAGACAGCTAGCAAGGCGATAATCGCTGTTATGGAAATCGGTTATAATAAATAAGATTTTTAATAAAGAGAGATGGGTAAGGATTATTAGTGAGCAGAAAGTGAAGTTACGTAAAAAATTGTATAAGTCCGGTAAACATTGGGTGGTTGCGGGGATTGCCTTTTTTGGCATGACGCGGGATTAACAACGGGTGCTTCAGCAGATGGTGATGTCGTGCCAGCTGTTCAGACTGAGCAAGTTGAAGTAGAAGCGGTCACGTCAATTAGTCAAACACCAGTTGCTTCGGTGGCAACGATCAGCCAAGATGAGTATACGAATGTGGTGGCCAGCAGTTCGGCCCTGACTATCACATCTGAATCAAGTAGTTTGGTTGGCACGAGTAACGTGGCGAGTGCATCTACGTCTAAATCGTCGTCTGTGTTGTACCAGATGCCAGTTCATCAGTCACGTCATACGTAAGCGTTGAGTCAAGTGCTGCTAGTGACGTGCAAGTGCCATCTGACGCTGTGAAAGTGACAGATGAAGTTAAACCAGATGGTACGGAAGATAAGGCGTATGCATTGGATGAAGTAGCTGCTAGTACTTCAGCTGATGCACAATAACCTGCATCAGATCAAGTTATTGTGGCACAATCAGCCCCAGCCATTCAGAGAGGAGTAAAAGACGTACGTAGCCGGAAAGTTGGCCAAAACGACGATGAACGGTGTGCTTTATAAGGCAAGCATGGCGTTTAATGGCATGAACCCAACTAACAAAAAAGACTTATGTTGCTGGTAAATTAGCCAACACAACTGTTATGGGAATTCTTTATAGGAATAGGACTGCCTTTAGTGGTTTGAAGGCCGACAAAATGACGGTTGGTCAGACAACCTATCTGTTCCGTAATGGGGCGATGGTCAAGAATAAGTACGTTAAGTCGCAATGGGGTAACTACTATTTCTTTGGGGCTGACGGAAAAATTGGCACTGATGTGGTTCGGATGAATGGCATATATTACTACTTCGATTACAAAACTTATTTGATGCACAAAAATACGTACGATAAGTCACGTCGGGGCACATGGTACATATTTGGCGGGGATGGTAAGGACTTTAGTGGTTACAAGTATTGGTATGGTCAGTTGTTCTACTTCAAGCCGGGGACGTACGAGAAAGCAACGAACCAGTACGTTTATGAAAATGGTAACTGTTACTGGGCCGACAAAAATGGTGTCGTGACATCAGGTAATCCCCAAATTGAAACGGTGATTGCGACCGGTTCAACCATTGTTGGTAAGTCACCGTATAACTGGGATTGTGGCCGCACACCGCAATCGATTGCGCTATGTCAATTTGATTGCCCATCACTTGTGCACTGGGCGTAGGCAAGTGCAGGCGTTGAGCTAGGAGATTATCGCACAGTCTTTACGTACTCAGAAGTGAATTTAGGCCAGGGAAGTAATTGGAATTACATTAATCATGGGGATATCTTCCTCATGGATTGGGTGGCATTTTGCATGGGACTTCGCTTACTATACTGGTAAGGATGGTCGTGCAGCCTTTGCCCAAGTGTTACAATCACTTGACTAAATCTCAGTGAAAGTGCAAAATTTTAGAGTTAGTTTTATTCAGGAGAGAAGAGAATCGTGACTAAAAAAATCGGACGTATCATTCTGATCATGGTGATGATAATGTTGGTGATCGGCTTGTCGCTGGTGACGATGTCGGCTTCGCCACTGTATCGTACCAATCAGTGGGTGGATACGAATGCAATGTTTTCAATGGGCCGGGCGTTGGCTTCGGGGATGGTGCCATATCGCGATATTGTCGAGCAACGTGGTCCGTTGATGTTTGGCTTGTTTGCTATCGCGTCATTTATTTCAAAAACGAGTTTTATTGGCGTGTTTGTTATCGAAGTGGTTAACGCTTTAGTTGTGTACTTCTTTGCAAGCAAAATCGCTATGTTTTATTTTGATAATAAGAATGTTGCTAGCGTACTGGGCTTGTTAGGTCCAGGGGTGATGGTGGGTACACACGCCTTTGAATTAGGCGGCGCTCCGGAAGAGTTTGCTTTCCCGGTTATCATGGGCTTCATTTATTTAGCGTTCTTGTGGCAACGCCAAAACAAGCAATTGCGCCCATGGCTGTACCTGATGGCCGGCTTTGGTTTGTTTTATGTCTTTTGGGTCAAGTACGCCATGATTGGTGCATTAATTATTTTCTTTCTATATATAGGATTTGGTTTGTTGGCTGATCGAAATTGGCGTGGCCTACTGACGGCAATTGGTCTGTCGTTACTTGGCTTCCTTGTGCCATCGGCGGTGATGATGGGTGTTTTTTACCGACACCATGCCTTACAATCGTTGATTGATGTGTATTTCAAAATGAATATGATGGCGTATGGTGAAAATCAAAATGGCATAATCTCACAGTTAGTTAACTCACTTTGCTTGTTTGCGGAACCGATTAATCAGCACTGGCTTATTACATCGATTACAGCAATTGGCTTGGTACTGACAAAGATTGGTCGCCAACGGAGTATGTTGTTCATGATGTTCTTCGGCACGGTGGCGATGTTAGTCTTGACGCATTTTGTGCGAGAGTACTATGTCTTATTACTGATGCCATTCTTTGTGGTGGCATTATTCCAACTATTTGCCTGGTTGATTAATTGGCAGAAAGAATTATTGCGACCGGTTATGTTGTTGGTCATGATTGGCATTTTTGTCATACCGTTTTATGGTAATTCTTACATTAAAACGGCAACCCCACGTGATGCCCATCAACCATTTTTGGCTCGCCATGGGCAGCCGACTGATCAAAGCGTGCAAGAACGTTTTGCGGCGGATATGCATAAAAAATCCAAGCACCCAAGCATCTTGATGGTTAATTCATTAGATTCCGGGTTCTTCTTGGCAGCCGATACGCGTCCAGTGACGCGATACTTCCACTTAATGAACATGACGTATGATGAGTTCCCTGAAATGTATCATTCATTTTCAGATACAATGACGCATCGGCGTGTCCAATATGTTGTGGTATTTGTACCTGGTAATCAGCCACTGGCGATTGATATGCGGAATGCTTTGAACGGGGTACACCCGTACAACAAGGCGCCATTGGTGAAAAATTACCGATTGATTGATACTGGCTATCAATTGCTGGCGGGTAAGCCAAAGAATTGGGCGTTGTTTGAATTGAAATAGTTTTAAAAAGCACGAGAGAACGGTTCACTCGTGCTTTTTTGTATTGATTCTAGGAAACTAATGCTAAACAACGCAAATCTCATACAAATTAGACCTAAATACGAGTATACTTATTTGCTGTAAGGAGAAATAATGGAGAATGATATGAGGAAGACTATGATCCGGTTCTGATGTCAAGACTCCGGACTTTTTTCGAGCCCGCTAGGGCTCGTGCCCCGAAAATTTTTCAAAATGGCCTGATTTCGTACAGATTTCGGCTCATTTTTAACTGAATATACGTAATATCAGTTGTAAGCACGTGACTTAGATCATCCAGATTGCCGATAAGATTTGGCATCTGATCTTTGTCATTGACCGTTGTGGG
>NZ_SDGK01000041.1 GCF_004521965.1 Weissella cibaria
CGTAGCGCAAGCTCTCACGGGACAACGCGTGGCTGACCAGCGCAGCATTGAGGATAAGCGGTATTCTCGCGAATACGCCATCATGAAGAGTCAGTGGCGTTTGTTTATGAAGTCATACGACAAGCTGAACAAAAACACTCGTGCCTATTTAGCTGGCGTAAAAGAATTGATGACTGAAGAGGAAGCATTGGACCTTGTTTTCCGATCATTCCCAACACTTCACGCCACTTGGCTCACATACCAGGCCGTTTTAGAAGCAATGCACGAGCAAAATATACAAAAATTCTCTGATATTCTTGTCGGCTATTCACCACT
>NZ_SDGK01000005.1 GCF_004521965.1 Weissella cibaria
ATATATCTGACACGACTTAATATATAATACAGAATGCTTTTCAATATGTCAACAACTTTGTTGAATCATATTTTTTGTTGCTTTCTTTCAAAAGATAACTTAAATATAATACCTCGTTCATAGCATGAATGCAACCCTCAATTTTCAGAACTTTGCCTTACGCATTTTCTATACCGTGATATACTGGTAACAGTTATAAACGAAGTAAGGAAATATATATGGCAAATAAAGCAGAAAAGGTGGACGCAGCTGAATTCTTAGCAATGTTGCTACAATACAGTCGTGACTTCCACTATAATCACATCAACGTTAATGTTCGTTTGAATCGTAACCCCGCATACACACGTCAGGTAATGAGTGTCATGTTGAAGCGTAACTCAAAGAAGTACGGTAACGACGAACGTCTATATGCATCAATGACCGCCGACGAAGCAACAAAGTTCCTCGCGTTAATCAATCAATTGAAGGAAGACATGTTTGCTTCTTTCGCTGATAAGATTACTTGGCACACCGATTTATTGGTACGTGAAGATCAAGAATTCGGTTATCGTCAAATTCGCGAACGCGATCAGTACAATAACCTAGAGTTTGAACTTTTGCTCTAATCTTATAAAAGCCCCTAGTTATTCAATAACTGGGGGCTTTTTCCCGCGTAATCCTCTTTTTAGGTTGGTACGCTGAACACAAATCAGAGAAAGGACACTTACCCATGTATAAGCAATTCTTTGTTTTCGGTAGTCGGTTACTTGGTCTCAATCATGTTTGGCAGTTATCTGGCCAAGCATTCTGGGCAGAGTCGGCCGAAAAACCTGCTATTGCAGCCGAGCCGAGTGCGAAAATGCACCGTGACTACAATATCAGCCACCACGACTACCTAGATATTATGGCTCCCGTCGTTGCGATATTAAAACAACAACAGATATTGGTCTTTATCTACGCGGCGGTAGATTCATCGAACCGATTACTACCTACCACTAGCATTTTATCAGTGATATCGTCAGTCATACTAATATGCGGGTTGCAGTCTTAGACTATCCTCTCGTGCCAAAAGCAAATTTGGATGACATTTACGAACGCATGGAAGACGCTATTTGGGAATTACATCATGACTTTCCTGAGGCTAACATTAGTTTAATTGATGATAACTCCGGCGAGCAACTAGCCTTAGGATATACGAATTATTTGAAGTTTTGCCTATTAAGAAAATCGTTGCTATCAGTCCTATGGTTGATATGACCTTGTCTAATCCTGACATCACAACAATTGCCAAACATGATCCGGTCCTATCCTTACCTGCGATGCCTGATGTCATTAAAGTCATTAGTGAACATCATAGCCTACAAGATGCCGTAGTATCACCGCTATATGGTAATTTTGATAACCAACGTATCTTAGTTATTAGTGGTACACGGGATTTAACTAATCTGTAAACCAACTCTTTGCCAAAAAAATTGCTGCAAATGTGACTTACATTGAAGGAGAAGGATTACCACATGCCCATCCAATTTGGTCACTAACCCTGAACTCCTCAGTCAAGCGTGATATTTATGATTTTCTGATGAGGCAAACTGATGAAATATGATTTGAAAAAAGATGGTAAGCCAGAACTAAACAAAACCCGGCGTCCGGACTTACTAACTGTACCTAGTCACTGTTATTTAGCAATCGTTGGCACCGGCGATCCAAACACCGTGAACTTTGGTGATCGCATCGCCGCGCTCTATGCAATTGCTTATCCAATCAAAATGGCTTATAAACAAATGTCCTCTCATGATAGTCACTATACTGACTATGTTGTGCCATCGCTCTGTGGCGATTGGCCCATCTCTGAAGTGGCAATTAACCACGGAAACTGGGCCAAGACAGATTTTGTTTATACATTACGAAGAAAGGTTACTGTCATTAGTCTGCCGTCACAAGAGGTTGTGCAAATGTTACACGTTGGTTCTTATGAAGAAGAACAAAGAACATTTGATTACTTAACAATGTTCTTAGAAGACCAGCAGTTACAGCGAACTTCCAAAACGCATACTGAAATCTATTTAAGTGATGCTCGTCGAACTGCCTTCGATCGGCTTAAAACGTTTCTGCAAATAAACGTTGTACCTAAATAAAGACCCCACCAACGCCTGCTGTGTCAGTGGGGTCTTTATTTTTGCTAGCGCAAGGACTCACTATAAATAACAGTCAGCTCTTCCAAAACAACATGCAAACGCGTTAAGTCTAGCAACTCACCAGCGTCTGCAAACTCTGCTCTAAAAAATGGTTCATGAACTTGTCGCCAGTACGCCAAACTGCGATCACCTTCACCTTCTGCATAAGCATGGCGCTCATCAACATCAGCATACTTGCGTACTTCAACATTAGTCGTACAAATAATTGCCACTGGTTCTCCTGCCCCGTTAAGCAAAACATCATAACCCTGCTTAGCAACCGGGATTGGTTCATTCTCAAGTTGATATAACTCATATGCGCTTGCCGTTGCAGTCTTAATGCCTGCTAATGTCAAACGTGCCAAGTCATCAGCTTGCTGTGACCCTTTACCAAATGCCCAAGCTGAACCAAACACAGCCGTTGGTTCATTCATTTCCGTCTTAAATTGTTCCCAATATTTTGTAACGTTATCTGTCATGTTGTCCCCCTTAACCATTTCATTCTACCAAATCCACTGATTTTATGCTTATTTGTGATTTGATTTTCAGTCAATAACAAAAACTGACCACGTCATGTTGTCGTGATCAGTTTATATACCGTATTTTATTGCATCCGAAAAGCTAATTGGCCGGTGTTTCAGGAACTGGATGCTGGGCCGTATACAAAGCAGCAATAATACCATGTGCAACAGATACGTTGAGTGAACGAACTGAGCCAGTTTGTGGAATGTAAATCATCGCATCCGCAGCTTGAATCAATTCATCAGCCAAACCAATCTGTTCTTCACCAAACAAGAAAACACTTTTCTCCGGCAAGACTGTTTCAAACACGTTGTGTAATTCATAGCCAGGCGTATTATCAACCGCATAGATGGTATAACCTTCCGCATGCCATCGATCAAATAGTTTTTGATAATCAGTAATTTTGTGATGCAAAATGTGCTCGTAGTGTTGCGCACCAACAGCTCCGGTCTTATTCCACTTCTTAGCGCCTTCTTCATTTTCCGGATCCATTGGATTTTCAGGATTTAAGAAAACAATTTCACGCCCTGAAAATGCGTTGTGGTTACGGACAGCTGTTGCCTTATTGAAATCGTGGGTTAAATTTTGAAGCGCTGTAATCATATAGCCACGTCGTTGGTCTAACGCTTGCATGATATCTTCGTTCGTCATGCCTTTAAAATCATCACCCAAGTTACGGTAGTCAATCGCATTTTTTAAATCAATCTTGCTCATTTTTCTATATCTCTTTAACTGTATTTCTGTTCAAATTGTTAGTTAGTGCACCCTATGTTTTGTAAGTGCATTTTCAGTCTACTTTATTCTAGCCAAAAAGAAAACCACACCCGAGTTGGGTGTGGTTTCAAGTTG
>NZ_SDGK01000042.1 GCF_004521965.1 Weissella cibaria
AAAAAATGCTCCTCTGCTATTAGTTTACAGGGCAGAGAAAAATCTGTCCGTAAATCCAGCATAAGAGCACGTTTCCACATTGCGTTTAATACGGACAATGTATTGACGTTCCGCACACTAAATGACACGTACACTCTAGATGTTATCGGTGGTTTGGTGTTATCGCAATTGTTGGCACAACACTATATGGGAACAGTTTTGCCTACGGGTATTACAGAAAGTGACAACGGCGTCTTTGAGACGATGTCAGCCTGGTTAGCCGACATTGCAGCTGTTGTGAAGTAAATATGAGCTGAAAAACGGCCCGACATGCAGTGATGACGGCGTGTTGGGGCCTTTTTTTAGACTAATAAGTTATTATGATTGAGTGCCATGCTAGTGCACGAACATTGTGATAAAAATGAACGTTAAATCCAAGGAAACTCAGGATTAGTTGCCCCGTAAACGGCAAAGTCACGCTTTGATACAGTGGCCCAGTTTTGGTTGCCGTAGTCAAAATGCCACCACTCTTCGATATAATTCGTGAAGCCGGCTTGTGTCATCACATGATAGAGCAGACGCCGATTTTCGCGATACGTGATGGTGTCGTCGCTGTCAAGTGCTTTTTCATAATAATCCGTCCGGGCCCGTTCGCTGATGTCGTCAAACGGACTACCCATTGGCAAGAGTCGGCCTTTCTCATCAACAATTGATAAATCAATTGAACCGCCGGTATTGTGTGGTGACGGTTTGGCCGGATTTGTTGATGGTAATGCGACAATCCGCAAGGCGGCCTGGGTCACCTGATGGTCATCAAAATCAGGATGATCACGTTTGACAAATGCTTGCATTTGATCAAAGAGGGCTTGCTGGGTAGCCATGTCGCGCCAGGCGTCGAAAATGATAAATTTATAACCATATGGGAGCAAATCGGCTGCTTCGTTGAGCTTGCGTTGCACGGTTTCACGGGCGAATAAGTCTGCTTTCGCACCAGGCAACTGCTGCATGAAATATTGGGGACTGATGACCATCTTTTCTGGCAAATAACTGAGCGAGACGAGGGGTTCAGCAACCGCTTTAATCGGGATCGCCTGAATATCATCCCAGCGCCACGTTTGCAGTGGGGTTTCGATTGCAATACCGGTAAATTCTAGCATGTGTAGTTCCTCCGTATTGATAGGGCATGTAAGTTCACATTTTATTCAAAAATCGCAACTGGCATTCCACCCAATTACTGCTATAATATAAGTTACTTTGGGAAGAATGTGAGAATAATTAGTATGATTAAAAAAGATTTCATCCAACCGCTTAATCCAATTGTAACTAATTTGGCACCAGATGGCTTATTGGATTTCCAACTTGCTGTCCGGGATATTCCGGATTTGGTACGATTAACGTTTGGAGAGCCTGGCTTTAATGTTGATGACGCCATCAAGGCCCGCATCATTCAGTCAGTTCAAGAAGATAACTCACATTACGCCGACTCACAGGGTGAACGTGATTTGCGAAACGCCGCTGTTACGTACTTCAACAAGAAGTACGATTTGAACTATAGTGGTGAAGACAATATCATTGTAACAATTGGTGTGTCAGAAGCAATTAATGTGGTTTTCTTAACACTATTAAACAATAACGAAGGGGTTATCGTACCAGAACCTGCGTATCCACCATATTTTGCCTCGCTCGATTTGGCCCATGGTACGAAGGTTTCAATCAATACGCGCCCAACTAATTTTAAGCTGACACCGGATCAGGTTGACGAAGTGATGGAAAAAGCTAAGGTGCCGGTTAAGGCAATCCTGTTTAACTATCCATCAAATCCAACTGGGGTAACGTATTCAGAAGATGAATTGCGAGACTTGGCAGTGGTCTTTAAAAAGCACCGTCTGTGGGTGATTTCAGATGAAATTTACTCACAATTGACGTATGATCAAGCGCACGTTTCATTAGCCAGCTTGATTCCTGATCAAACAGTGTTGATTACGGGACTTTCTAAGTCGCATGCCATGACCGGTTATCGCATTGGGTTCATCTTGGGTGAAAAGGCATTTATCGATGAAGCCCAAAAGGTACACGGGGCGTTGACGTTCTCGTTGCCAAAGGTACTTCAGGATGGTGCCTTGGTGGCGGTGACCGATGCGGCCGAAGTGGCTGATGAAATGCGGGATGTATACAAGCGTCGTCGTGATTGGTTGACGCCACAACTACAAGAATTAGGCTTCGAAGTGGTGAACCCGGAAGGGGCGTTCTATATTTTCGCAAAAATTCCAGTGGACATGGGGTTGAGTGGTTTTGACTTTGCAGTCGATTTGGCTGAAAAGGCGAAGGTTGCGATTATTCCAGGGGATGCTTTTTCAGAATACACGCCAGAGTATGTGCGAATTTCGTACGCAGCGTCAGATGAGGATTTGGCAGAAGCCATGAAGCGTATGACGGCATATTTTGCTGAACGTCGCGGTAAATAAATAGCCATTTAAGCAGAACGTGATTCGTCGTGTTCTGCTTTTTAAAAGTGAGTGGGTAATGACATTACGTAAACGAACACTTATAATTTGTAGTAAGCAATTATTCTGTTATTTTCATATTTTATAGAGGACAAATTCATGAAGACACGTCAAACTTCGAGCCGTCATTTGGTATTGACGGCGTTGTTTATTGCCATTATCTTGTTGCAGTCGATTGTACCTTGGCTAGGTACGCTCCCATTAGGGGCCTTTGCAATCGGGGCAGCCGTGACGATTATTACCTTTACGGTAGCCATTGGGGCAATGGTCTTGGGGCCTAAGACCGGGGCACTACTTGGATTTATCTGGGGAGCTTATTCGTTGTGGCATGCCTGGACTTCAGTGCCTAGTATCGGGGCACTAATCTTCCGTAATCCAATTACCGCCATCGCACCCCGCATGCTAGTGGGGATCATTATTGGTTATCTTTACTGGCGTTTTGTAAAGGAACGTCCCATTGCGCAACAATCAGCCTGGTTGGTTGGCCTGGGGGCACTGTCGGCTTTCATTAATACCGCGCTAGTTTTGAGTCTAACCTGGATCGGGTTCAAAGTGATGAATACGTCATTTACTGGTATTCCTAACTCAGGCTTGGCAAATTGGTTAATTATTTCAATCGCTGGTTTTAATGGTATTTTTGAAATGATTGTCGGTGCTATCTTAGTACCGCTGATTGGTATTCCGGTGCTAACTGCGTTTAATCGGCGTACCCAACAGTAATGTTAAACACTGACTAGCGAGGCTGGGACAGCAGTCTCTGTCTCAGCCTCAAAAGCCGCCAATCTCCCGATTCAAAATCGGAGGACTGGCGGATTTTAATTGTGTTCCTTACTTTAAGTCATATGAACAAATTCTACGCGGTGGTGTAAACTTATAAGTGACATTCTGAACAAGGGGAAGAGTAGATGACAGATAAACAAACACTGGCCCAACGAAACAATTTAATTCGTGCAGCCGTCATGGGGGCAAATGATGGTATTTTGTCTGTTTCAGGGATTGTAATTGGAGTAGCCGGGGCGACCACGAATTCGTTTGCTATTTTTATTGCTGGTTTTGCGGGGACACTCGCGGGCACGGTGTCGATGGCGATGGGGGAATACGTGTCTGTCCACTCACAAAATGATGCCCAAGTGAAAGCCGAAGAGACGCAAACCCAAGCTTTAAAGACGGACTACGCGGCCGAGTTTGCGTTTGTGCAACAAAAGTATATGAATCAAGGCATTTCAACTGATTTGGCCGCCCAAGCAACCCACGAAATGATGGCAAAAGATGCCCTAGGAACAACTGTTCGTGAACGCCATGGCTTTACGCTCCATCATGAAGTGTCGGCGATTGGGGCAGCGGTGGCCTCAATGATTGCCTTTCCACTAGGTTCAGTCTTGCCGATGTTGGCGATTACGTTGCTGCCACCACACGTCCGCGTACCAGCAACGGCGGTTGCTGTTTTAATTGCGTTGGCGTTTACGGGTTACGCGGCCGCACACTTGTCTGGCGCAAATGAACGCCGAGCGACTGTCCGGAATGTAGTGGCTGGTATCTTTACAATGATTGTGACCTACTTGATTGGGTCGTTAATTGGTCATTAGGGGGGGCTGAGGTATGCAAGCAAAAGAACATCAAACGATGGAAGAACGGTTGAATGCCATCCGTGCCGGCGTATTAGGGTCGAATGATGGGATTCTAACGGTGGTTGGCGTGCTCTTCTCAGTTGGGGCTGCCACTAACCATCAATTCACAATTTTAATTGCTGGCCTGGCAGATTTGTTTGCTTGTGCGCTATCGATGGCGTCAGGTGAGTACGCTTCGGTTAGCTCGCAGGCAGATGCGGAAAAGGTTGTTGTTGACCGGGAGACCCAACGACTACGTGTTAATCCGGCTGGTGTCGCAGCAGATATTCGAGAATTCTACCTGGACCGTGGTGTCACTGAAGCAACAGCGGATAAGATTGTGGCGGAGTTGATGGAAAAGGCGCCACTCAGGACTATCTTAGCAACGAAGTATGACGTTCAATTAGGGCACTATGTTGGACCGTGGTCGGCTGCAATTTCATCGTTGATTTGCGCGGCTGTTGGTGGGGCATTTCCCCTGTTGGCACTGTACTTTTCACCAGTTCAGTGGCAGTTTGAAGCGACGATTGCCGCAACCGTTGTGGCAGTTGCCTTAACGGGTTTTCTAAGTGCGAAGATTGGCCATGGGTTCACTAAAAAAGCCATCAATCGAAATGTCGTGATTGGCCTGCTGACCATTGCCATCCACTATGGTATTGGTTTGTTCTTCTAAGACGAGTAGAATAGGTTAAAGCAAAAGCTGAGTTTATCTCAGCTTTTTTATGTAGGCGGATACGGTATTAAAGACTACTGAAATTTGGTAAGCTAGTACCAAAGGTCGGAGGCCAAGACAGTGACAGATCAATACGGACTACTGGGGTATCCGGCGCGCCATTCAAAGTCGCCGGCGATGCACAATGCTGCTTTTGAGGCAGCAGGTATCGATGCCAATTACCAAGCGTTTGAAGTAGCGCCAATGGCTTTGGCAGCGACATTTAAGAGTTTGGTTGCCTCGGGGGTCAAAGGGTTCAATGTGACCATGCCCTTTAAGCAACAAATCATGATGTATCTGGATGAAGTGACGCCATTAGCAACCCGCTTGGAGTCAGTTAACACCATTATGGTCAAAGATGGTCGGACGATTGGTGATTCGACCGACGGGATGGGCTTTTGGCGAACACTGCGCAATCCGGTTGACTCGGTCATTTTAATTGGAACCGGGGGTGCGGCACGTGCCATTATGGCGACGACGCCTAAATCAGTGACCTTACATGTGTTCAATCGCATGGGCGAACATTTTGCGGAAAAATCCGCTAAGGTTCAAGATTTGGCGCAGGTTGAATTGCATGATTTAAATGAGATTGATATTTATCTACCTTATGCTGATTTGATTGTGAATGCGACGAATGTGGGGATGCGTGATAATCGTTCGGTGCTATCAACTGAGCAATTTTATGACACGCAGCCCGATGTACAAGTGGTTGATATTATCTATAAGCCTGAACCAACGCCGTTTGTGGCGGCAGCTCGGGCCGCAAATCGCCAAGCTGATGATGGGTTAGCCATGTTAGTCGGTCAAGGTGCATTGAGCTTTGAGCAATGGCGGGGCGAACTCCCAAATGTGCAAGTGATGAAACGTGCGATTAAATAAAGAAGATTAGAGAGGCAAGCAAAGATGATTCTCGTCATGAAAGATGTGGCAGCGGCCCAAAAAACGTTAGCATCAGCCACTGCAGTTGGGCTTGAACATGTTTTTTTGAATGAAAATCGTGTGGGATTTGCGACCGTGAAGACACTGGCGGAAGTACCGTTTGTTGATGAAACGGCAGTTGTTGAAACGATTACAAAACATCCGACAGCCTTGAAGAGTTCCCGTTTGTTCCACCCAGCCGATACTATTATTACCACACCGCATTCGCAAATTGGTGGTGATAATTTCATCTTGATGGCCGGTCCAGATTCAATTGAGTCGGCTGAACATATCCAACTTATGGGTGAAACGGTGCAAGCAGCTGGCGCAACATTACTCCGTGGTGGTTCATACAAACCACGAACGAGTCCCTATAGTTTCCAGGGGTTGGGAGAAGCGGGGTTGCGGATGCATCGTGCGGCCGCAGATGCCCTCAGTATGGATATGATTACGGAAATTATGGATACACGGGATGTTGAAATTGTTGGCCAATATACGGATATCTTCCAGGTTGGTACCCGTAATATGCAGAACTTTAGTTTATTGAAGACGCTGGGAGCTCAGAACAAACCGGTTGCATTGAAGCGTGGTATGAGTGCAACCATTGATGAGTTGTTGAGCGCCGCGGAATATATTGCGGCTGGTGGTAACGATCAGATTATCTTAATCGAACGTGGTATCCGAACTTTCGATAACAAGTACACGCGTAATACGATGGATGTAAGTGCAATCCCAGTGCTACAGGAATTGACGCACTATCCCGTGTTGGCGGATCCATCTCACGCGGCCGGCGTTGCGCACCACGTGGCGTCTGTTGGCTTAGCCGCAGTGGCCGCAGGTGCGCAAGGTTTAATGGTTGAAATCCACGACAATCCTGCGACTGCATTTGTTGATGGAGCCCAGGCGTTGACACCAACGCAGTTTGCGGAGTTGGCTCAAAAAGCGGTGGCCATTCGAGAGGTGGTTAATTTCGGATGATTCATGTAGAACTGGCTTCGAAAGCCTATGATGTGGTCATTGCTAGTGGCGTTCGTCATGAAGTGGGTGAACGACTTGCCACAATTTGGCAACCGCGTCAGGTGATGATTGTGACAGACGAGCACGTGGGCCCCTTGTATTTAGCTGATGTCAGTGCTACTCTGGCTCAGCATGGTTTTACAGTTCACACGACAACAGTGCCCGCGAGCGAGACATCAAAGTCATTGCAGATGGTTGAACAAATCGTTGGTAAAATGGCAGAGGATGGCTTTACCCGGCAGGATGCCATTGTTGCCCTCGGGGGTGGTGTGGTGGGTGATTTAACAGGGGTCATCGCATCGTTGTACATGCGCGGGATTGCCTTCGCTCAAATTGCGACATCATTAACCGCGCAGGTTGATGCAAGTGTTGGTGGTAAAACGGCCGTTAATATGGCAACTGTTAAAAATATCATGGGATCGTTCTATCAGCCGGATATGGTGCTGATTGACCCGGATTTTTTGCAAACGTTGTCTGATCGTGACTTAGTTGAGGGGTACGCTGAAGTTGTTAAAACGAGCGCCTTGGCAGGTGGCGATTTTTGGCGTTTGACAGGTGAGATTAAAACGGTGGACGCGATTCGGGAACGGGCAGAGGTGTTAATCACGAAGTCGGTGTCGTATAAACGCGACATTGTGGTGGCTGACGAAAAAGAAGGTGGCGTCCGGAAGTATTTGAACTTCGGCCATACGTTGGGGCATGCGATTGAGCTGATGGCGCATGGTGAGTTGCGCCACGGTGAAGCGGTTGCCGTTGGCATGGTCGCCATTTCAGAACGGTTTGAAAATGCAGGCATTACCAAATCGGGCATAACAGCGTTGCTACGCGACCGCTTGGTACCCGTGGGTTTACCAGTAACATCACCTTTGATTGGGCAAGCTGCCTTTTATGACCACTTAAAAAATGATAAGAAGAACGCGGCCGGTACGCTTCAGCTCGTTGCCATTTCAGTTCCTGGTCAACCGACCATTGTTCAGAAAGCCTTAGCTGATATGCCAGCCTTTGTAGAAAGCAGGTAGCAATTATGCGTTATATGACAGCAGGTGAGAGTCATGGGCCAGAAGAAGTCGCCATTATTGAGGGGATTCCGGCTGGTTTAATGTTGACACAAGCCGATATTGATGAACAATTGGCACGTCGACAGCACGCCTATGGTCGTGGCCAACGTCAAGTGATTGAAACAGATAAAGTGACCATTATGGCGGGTGTTCGTCATCAGGTGACATTAGGATCGCCAATCGCGTTGAATGTCCATAATGATGACCACAACCACTGGACCAAAATTATGGACCCTAACGTGCCAGCTGATGCTGAAAACACAATGCGCAAGGTGATGCGACCACGGCCCGGGCACGCAGATTTGGTTGGTGGCATGAAGTACCGTCACCAAGCTGATTTGCGGAATGTTTTGGAACGCTCATCAGCGCGTGAAACGGTCATGCGTGTTGCGGTTGGGGCTGTTGTCAAAAAGTTATTGGCTGAAATCGGTGTGGATGTGCACGGCTTTGTCTTGAATGTTGGACCAGCCCGAGCAGATACAAGTGTGTTAACGAATTACCGGACACTGCAAGAGTTACGCGAAGTAACTGAAAGTTTTCCAACCCGTACCTTAGACGCTGACACGGATGCGAAGATTCGCGAAGTGATTGATCAAACGAAGCGGGAGGCGAATACGGTTGGCGGGACCGTGCAAGTGATGGTGACAGGTGTGCCAGTTGGGCTTGGCTCATATGTGTCAGCTGACGAGAAACTTGATGCTAAGATTGCCCGCGCAATAGTTGGGATTAATGCGTTCAAAGGGGTTGAATTTGGTGGTGGCTTTGAAAATGCCGAAAAGTACGGTAGCGAAGTTATGGACGAAATTTACTGGGATGCTGATCGTGGCTTTTATCGTGGCTCAAACAATTTGGGTGGCTTTGAAGGTGGCATGACCACTGGTGAAATGATTGTGGTAAAAGGAGTCGTGAAGCCGATTCCAACCTTGTACCGCGCGATGCAAAGTGTTGATATTGATACCCATGAGAATCACCGGGCGTCAATTGAACGTTCGGATACGACTGCCGTAACTGCAGCGGCTGTCATTGCTGAGGCAATGGTGGCGATTGAGCTAGCAAAGGCCGTTTTGGATAAGTTTGATGCCGATAATATGGACCGTTTGCAGGAACAACTAGCTGCTTATCGCGAAGAAATTAAGCGTTTTTAAGTTAACAAACACAAAAGACAGAAAGGGAGACGAAAAATGACAGACCGAAAATTGCAAACTGCAGTCCAAGGCGTACGTGGCCGTCTCGAAGTGCCTGGTGATAAAAGTATTTCACACCGTGCGGTCATGCTGGGAAGCATTGCTGACGGTGATACATATATTAAAGGGATTTTAGATTCAGATGATGTGCGCAGTACTTTGGGGGCCATGGCTGATATGGGAGTTGAAGCGGAGTGGCATAATCAAGACGTCATTGTTCATGGACGCCCGCTGACAGCTTTAGAGGAGCCCAGTCATGCGTTAAATATGGGTAATTCGGGGACTTCGACGCGGTTGCTCATGGGCTTGTTGGCCAACCAACCGTTCCCAATTACGTATAGTGGGGATGCCAGTCTAAGTACTCGTCCGCTGGGTCGCGTTATTGATCCATTAGGGAAGATGGGCGCCCGTTATGTGGCCACAAACCAGCGCTTGCCGGCAACTAAAGTGCCGTCCCAAGGCTTACAGGGGATTCACTATCGGTTACCGGTTGCCTCGGCGCAGGTAAAGAGTGCTTTGATTTTGGCCGGTCTGCAAGCTGAGGGACAGACAGTGATTACAGAACCATTGGCGACACGCGACCATACTGAGCGCATGTTGCAACAATTTGGGGTGATAATCACTCGCGATGGGCCAGATATTATTGTGAACCCTACGACAAAGATTCATGCAACCACGATTCAGGTGCCCGGTGATATTTCATCAGCCGCCTTTTGGCTGATTGCTGGTTTAATTGTGCCAAATAGCCAATTGACTTTAACCAAAGTTGGTATCAACGACACCCGCACCGGCATTTTGCGATTATTGCAACGCATGGGGGCGGTGATTACGATGGCTAATGTGGTAGCTGATGGTGGTGAACCATATGCTGACTTAACAGTCACCACTCAGGGGCTTCAGGGTATCCATATTAACGGGGATGACGTGCCAACCGCGGTCGATGAAATTCCACTATTAGTCTTAGCGGCAACACAAGCGTTGGGTGACACGGTGATAACCGGCGCCCAAGAGTTGCACGTGAAAGAAACGGATCGGATTGCAACGGTGACCACGCAATTAAATAAATTAGGGGCGAATATTGAAGCTCGTGAAGATGGCTTTGTGGTACATGGTGGGACGCCATTGCGCGTTGCTGAGCCAACTACGGTTGATTCATGTGGCGATCACCGAATTGGGATGATGTTGGCAATTGCAGCCTTAATCACTGATGGCGAAGTCACTTTAGCGAAGGCGGAGGCAGTGAGTGTCTCGTATCCAAGCTTTTTTGCAGACCTAGAAAGAGTTGTGGCAGAATGAAAACAGCAGTTTTAATTGGGTTTATGGGGGCCGGCAAGACCACAGTTGGCCGTGAGCTGGCTGAATTGCTAGGATTGCCCTTAATTGATACCGACAAAGAAATTATTCGTCGAACGGGTCAGACGCCTGGCGAAATTTTTGCGACGGCTGGCGAAGCAAGTTTTCGTAAATTAGAATACACCGTCTTGCAAGATGTCATTCACAAGGGTGGTGTGATTGCGACCGGTGGCGGGATTGTCGAAACACCTGGCAATATTCAGCTACTGTCCGAAGCTGGCGTGCCGGTTTACTATTTATCAGGTTCGTTTGGTCAGACATTAGAACGCCTGGCAGATGATGATACCCGGCCCATTTTGCGTACAAAGACATTACTAGAGGTGGCCGCATTATGGCGCAGTCGGTTGCCAAAGTATGATGCAGCCGCAACAACTACTGTGCAAACCGATGGGAAAACGCCGCGTGACATTGCCCGTCTGATTCAGATTGCATTTGAGGGTTAACATATGACGACATTAACATTGGGTACGGCTACGGCTGGACAACATCGCCCATTGATTGCGGTGCCGGTTACCGGAACAACCATTTCGGCGGTGCTTGGACAAGTTGAACAAATCAACGAGTCACGAGCTGATGTGATTGAGTGGCGCGTAGATTACTTAACGGATTTGGTAAACTTGCGAGCCGCTGATGTACAAACGATTTTATTTAATGCGGACAAACCCGTTATTTTTACGTGGCGTACTGCGGCCGAGGGCGGCCAACGCCCATTCGACATTGCTTTGTATGAATTAGTCTACCGGTTAGCGATTAAAACCGGTGTCGCGGCAATTGATATCGAGCATCAATTATTTACCCAGGTAGTCGATTTGGTAGCCGATGCCCACATTGCCCAGGTACCAATTATCAACTCGCAACATTTTTTTGCTGATACACCGATGAATTTAGACCAGGTGTTTGGACAGGCACTTATGACCGCAGCGGACGTGATTAAAGTCGCGACGATGCCGCAAACTGATGCCGATGTTGATCGCCTACTTGCGACAACCCAACAGTTTGCCACGGAAGGCAAACTGTTGATTACGATGGCAATGGGTGAACTCGGACAACGCACCCGCACAATTGGTGGTCGTAATGGCTCACAATTAACATTTGCAACACTCGGGGCAGCTTCTGCACCGGGTCAACTGGATTTAGCGACATTATTGACATTGCTGGAGGATTAAAAATGGCCATTTATCATAGTCAATACTTTGAAGAAGCGCGGCAACAACTGGTGGATAGTGTACCTGGGACGATGGGCTATACCCCAATTCCATTTCATGCGGTTGGGGATGACATTCGCTTGGACCGGGCATTTTTGCGCTTTGATTGGCGCGCACCGGAAATGTTTAAACAGGCATTAGCCACGGCCATGGCGGGTGATGCTCAGTTTGATCGCATTGGATTTATGACGCGTTCGGAACTGTTACTGGGACAAGCTGCGTTAGATTACAATGGTCACTTTACGTTACCAACCACCGAGTTACGGGCGGCCATTCAAAAATTAACAGGTGAGCCGGTTGTGCTAGCAGGTGTCGCTGCTGATTTGGTGCTGCCATTTGGACTGCAGGATTTACGCCATGTGGTGCATTTGACCAAGTGGACCTATGAAAACCATACCCTCTATCACTTGGTTGGCGGGTTGCCCGCGTTAGAAGTGAAGGTTGATGCGTTGCGCAATGCTGGTGTCTACCGGAATGAGGCAAAGGTGCTCCATAGTGAAACGGAACTGGATGGTACAGCGTTAATGGCGTTCATGCAAGATTTGATTCGCGATTATTTCGGAGTGGAAACGGCCAACCTGCGAACAATGCAAGCCGCATTTGGCGCGGCTAAACCAAATGATGATGCAGCAAGTAACCGCGTGCTAATTGCTGATTTTGAAAATTAACCCATAAAAAATGACGAGGCTGGGACAAAACTCAGCTGAATATTTTGAATAAAATCAGGCGCAAACCCATGTATATCAAGGGTTTGCGCCTGTTTTCTCGTATAATAGTAGTAATAAAGGCAAAGAAAAAGACGTTGAGTGGCCACTCAGCGTCTACGGTTTCTGCCTCGAAAGGACTGAACCAAACAATGTATAAAAATTATAGCATGAATCAGCTAATGTTGGATATCCCAACTGCATATGAACCTGAAGAAAATCACCCAGCATATCAGACATATCAGATTAACCAACTTGTAGAATCATTGGATTTTACGGATGAGTACACGACGAGAAGATATCCTTATCACCCATGTCTATTACTTAAGTTGGTCCTTTTCGCATACGCTCGAGACATTCGATCAGATCGTATGATTGAACGATTTGCGGATGAAAATAAAGTAGCTATGTGGCTAACCCAAGGACAAGTTCCATCATATCGA
>NZ_SDGK01000043.1 GCF_004521965.1 Weissella cibaria
TAGCGGCACCTTGCGGTGCCGAAAAAACCTGTCCATAATCTTGACATCAGCGCCGTGGAAAATATACAGTTGTTTGAACTGTTTTCTGAAAGAGTTGATAGTATGCGTCGCGACATAGAAAGAACGATCGATCGGGAATATGAAGAAAATTTGTATGATTAGATAATTGAAACCAAACTTAATATGTGTGATTCACACCGTCATTTATTTGGCGTTTATTATTTGATAAGGATTTTTTATAAAATTTATTGAAAAAGAGCGTAGAAAAAGCGGTGATGATTTCTCACCACCGACCCAAAATATGCGGCCAGATTCGTCTGACCGCTTTATTTGTCATCAAGTACTTATTTCTGAGAAAAATCAGAAGCTAAAAGTGCGAAATTACCGCCGTCTTCTTGATAGGGAGTGAATATTGATCAATAATCTGGTTCACATCATCAATTGAGGCTTCTAGCCAAAGTGCAACACGTTCAGAGTTTGAACGGTTGTTACCAGTTGTAATCTTACTTGCAGCATAAGCAATACGCACGTCTTCTTCTGTTAATGCCATTTAGTATCTCCTTAGAAAATTGACTGAAATGTTAGATGTGTTCGATATCGTTTTTGCAGGAGTCATCTCTTTTCTTTTTTAACAGTTAAACCTAATATTTAGTCTACTGTATTTTGGACGAAAGGGTTGACAAAAAATGAACTAATTGTTCTATTTGGAATTTCCAGTTTGATAAAATGGAGTTATTTTGTACTGTAATTTGACTAACTTAATTAGTGTTTTAAGTGCTATAATAAATGTGAACAAAATCACAAGTTAAACTTTGGAGGGAATAACTATGGAACGAGTTTTTGCAAGTCCATCACGTTATGTGCAAGGGGCACATGTTTTGGAAACGGGGATTACACACATTAAAGAGTTGGGATCAAATGCATTGTTACTAGCTGGTAATCACACGTGGTCGGCTGTTGGCGAAACATTTGCTAAAAATTTGGAAGCAGCCGGCATGTCATATACTCGGGTTGCCTTTCAAGGAGAAGCATCACGCTCAGAAATTGCCCGTGCGGTTGAGATTGCCCGTGAAAACCAGAGTGATGTTGTACTTGGTTTAGGTGGCGGTAAGGCGATTGATTCTGCTAAAGCAATCGCAGATGAAGCGGACTTGCCAGTGGCCATCTTGCCAACACTGGCGTCAACGGATGCACCAACTTCAGCTTTGTCTGTTATCTACACGGATGATGGGGCGTTTGAGAGTTACCTATTCTACAAAAAGAATCCAGAATTAGTGATGGTTGATACGGATGTTATCGCTAAGTCACCGGTTCGTTATCTGGCATCAGGCATTGCGGATGCAATGGCAACTTTGATTGAGGTAAAGGCCGTGAGTGAAAAGCATGGTGACACGATGGCTGGCGGCAAGCAAACGTTGGCCGCTGTCGCGATTGCAGAAAAAGCGGAAGAAACGCTATTTAACTACGGACTTCAAGCAATTGAAGCCAACCGGCAAGGGGTCGTTACGGCATCGCTTGAATCAGTTGTTGAAGCGAACACCCTATTATCAGGGTTAGGCTTTGAATCAGGTGGTTTAGCCGCAGCGCACGCAATTCACAATGGTTTCACAGCATTGACGGGTGATATTCACCACTTGACCCACGGTGAAAAGGTAGCATACGGTACGTTGACGCAGTTGGTTTTGCAAAATGAAACGGCTGAGACATTGAATAAGTACATTGATTTCTATCAGAAGTTAGGCTTGCCCACAACCTTGTCGGAAATGCATTTAGAGAATGCTTCTCGTGAAGATCTATTGAAGATTGGTGTCCAAGCGACGGCAGAAGGGGAAACGATCCACCAAATGCCATTCGTAGTCACGGCTGAAGATGTTGCAAATGCACTTGTGGCAGTTGATGCTTATGTGAAGTCACGTTAAATATCGGGAACTATTGATTTACAAATTCTAGTTAGAATTGGGCGTATGCATTAAGGTGCGTATGCCTTTTTATCTGTGGCATTTTAGTAGGCTGTAGATAGCCCAAAAAGGGGATGCACCATAAGATGCATCCCCTTAACTATACCCAAAACAATTAACCAACCTGGTTATACCCATCAATAATCGCATTAACGTTCGCTACATCCGCAGCAACCCAGTCGGCCATCGACAATGACGTATACAATTGGTGCTCCGTGTGTTTACTAGTTAGCGAATCTAAGACCAACGTTTCGGCGTCGCTAATTTCGTGACCGTTGAAAACTGATTCGTCGCGGTCGCGATGGCGCCAATTTCATTTAGTACCACGAATTGATCATTGCCGTTAGATTGATTTAGTGGCGTCAACCCCATGAACAACAACCCAGTTGGCTCAAAGCTGACCACGTAGTTCTTACCTTTGAATGAGTTGAACGCCACAATGACGTCCTCTAATTTGTGGCTGGCTTGAATGTAAGCTAAATTTGATGTATATCAGCGGGGTGACCCAATTCTTGTTTCTTCGCTGCGATATCAGCACTGTTAAAAGCACCTGTCAATGTCTGTCCTCCCGCCGGGATTAACGTGGACCAGGGATTGAACGTGTTGCAGCGCGGTGGCTGCCAAATAGAAACTGACCTATATTAGCATAAAGTCCGGTATTAGTGGCCTGAAAAGAGCATCCGGAAGGGTGTTTGAAATTTAAATGAGAATAATTCTAATAAACTTATTGACTTTTCATTTTAACGTGACTAAAATAAGTGCAACGAAGAAGAGGTGAGTAACCAAGCCTAAGTTGTTCAGAGAGTTGCGTAAGGTGTGAAGCAATCAACTTAGTTGGTGAATATGGCCTTGGAGTGGGTTGAAACAATGATGATGAATGTCATTTCCGGGTGCGCCCGTTATCGCGCTAGAGTATCACCGCTTTTTAGCGCGTACTTGATAAGTGTCCAAAGGCGATTTTGGGCAGAATTCGGGTGGTAACACGATGATGAGTCGTCCCGTTGCAGACAATTGTGCTGCGACGGGACGTTTTTTATTTGGAGGAAAGTATGAGCACAGATTTAACAACATTAGTATTACCAGAGGGTGAGTTGGTCACCGAGCCGTCTGTGCTTGCAGAGTACCGGCTGAATCCCTACACCCAAGAAACAGCAGCTGATAGGCAACCGCTTGCGGTGGTATTCGCTACTTCGGTGGCGGACGTCCAAGCCACTTTGCAATTTGCGACGACGCATCATATCCCGGTTGTGACTCAAGGTGCCCGCACGTCGATTGCGAATGGGGCAGCCGGTTTGGATGGTGGTATTCTTCTGAATCTATCCCGCCTCAACCACATTGTGGCGTTGCAACCAGAAAATCAAACGGCGGTGGTCGAGGCTGGCGTGTTGAACGGCGACCTTGATCAAGCCGCTCGTAAAGTCGGTTACTTTTACGCGCCAGACCCCGGTTCGAAGCCAATTAGTACCATCGGTGGCAATATTGCAACGAACGCGGGTGGAATGGCATCGTTGAAGTACGACACAACCCGTGAAAATGTCTTGGGTCTCAAGGTTGTCCTCGCCGATGGCCGTTTGTTAGAACTGGGCGGAGCCACATTTAAAAACAATGCCAGTTACGACTTAACCGACTTGTTCATTGGCTCTGAAGGTACGCTTGGGGTGGTCGTTGAAGCCACCGTGCGTCTCCGACCAATTCCGTTTGGCGATACTGTGACGGGCTTAGCGACCTTTGCGGCTGTGCACGCATTAACGCATGCCGTGCAAGTACTGCAAGCTAGTGGTGTTAATCCGTCAATGTTAGAAGTTCTAAATCGGGTGTCGATTGAAGCACTTGATGAGTACGAAGGCATTGATTTAGGCGGGCGTGGCGAACAAGCCTTGCTGATTTTCCAACTTGATGTCGCTGTAGCCGGTGCATTGGATTTGGTTGATGACCTGCTCCGTAAGGCTGGTGCTCAGACAATTGATGTCACGTCGGACCCGGACCGTACCGCGACTATTATCAAAATTCGCCAAGACATCTTTGCGGCCGGCGCACAATATGGTCGTTTGATTGTGGAAGACATTGCTGTGCCATTAGGGCAGCTAGCAATTGTCGCCGATCGCGCGGAAGCGATTGCCGCTAAGCACGGTCAACGATTATTGTTGCTCGGCCACGCTGGCGACGGTAACTTGCATCCCGATATCATTTTAGAAAGTAAAGAGGGGACTTTACCCGCGGAAACGCAGGCCTATATTGATGAGCTACTGCCCTTTGTGATTAGCATCGGTGGCACGGTCAGTGCGGAACACGGGATTGGCACGATTAAAAAGAAGTGGGTGCCACAGCAATTGTCACCCACAGCCCAAACGCTACAACGAGAAATTAAAGCCGTTTTTGATCCGACCGGTATTTTGAACCCTGGTCGTAAGTTTTAGGGAGGTAGACGATGAGTTTAAATGAACGCTTAACACAGATTCAACCCAATGCGATTCGAGTATTCGATGCACAGATTAGTGATGTGGCTGATATTTTGAAACTGACATTAGGCGAACCAGATTTCAATGTGCCTACCCACATTAAACAAGCAGCAATCGACAGCATTCTGGCAGATGATTCGCACTACGCACCGGCTGCTGGGACACAAGCGTTGCGGGAAGCGGCGGTGCACTTCTTATCTGACCGGTACAACTTGCAATATGATGCTGACTCACAAGTGATTGTGACGTTGGGGGCCACGGAAGGGATCTACGACACGATTACCGCCGTTGTTAATCGTGGGGACCGCGTCTTAATTCCAGCTCCAAACTTCCCGTTGTATGACCCAACGGTGGCCTTGGCTGGTGGCATACCAACCTATGTGGATACATCGGCGACTGGCTTCTTGCTCACGCCGGACCAATTACAGGGTGCAATTGATACCTATGGCGATCAACTAGTGGCGGTTGTGCTGAATTATCCATCAAATCCAACTGGAGCAACCTACACGTTGGAACAATTATCGGCGTTGGCGGATGTCTTACGTGAGACGGACATCACGGTGATTGCAGATGAAATTTATTCAGAGTTAGTTTACGACGGACAACACACCTCAATTGCCCAGTACTTGCCCGACCAAACGTTGGTCTTGAACGGGGTATCGAAGTCACACGCAATGACGGGTTACCGCATTGGGTTTGTGGTGGGCCCAACGAAATTAATTCGTGCAGTCGGATTGATTCACCAATTTGCGGTGACGTCAGCCTCGAATCCAGCGATGGCCGGGGCTGCGGAAGCACTGGGTACCGAAGCGGGGCGCCAAGATACGTTGGCGATGAAGGCTGAATATGCAGCCCGGCGCAATTATTTGGTAAAGGCGTTACGCGAACTTGGTTTTGCGATTCCGCAACCAGCCGGGGCCTTTTATGTCTTTGCGCAGATTCCAGATGGTTTGGCGCAAGATGACGCGGCCTTTAGTTTGGCGCTTGCCCAAGAAGGTAAGGTCGCGGTTATTCCAGGCTCCGCCTTTGGGATTGGCGGGGCTGGCTACATTCGGTTGAGTTATGCGGCTTCGTTAGCTGATTTGCAAACGGCCGTCGCGCGGATTGCTGCATTTATCACAGATTAAACTAGTTTATTTTTAGGAGGATATTCATATGGCACGTAAGATTGCAATTATTGGGTTAGGACACGTTGGGGCCGCCATTGCGCACGGGTTGGTAACCACGGGTGGCGCGGATGAATTGATTTTCATCGATACTAACAGCGCTAAAGCTGAAGCAGAGGCCTTGGACTTTCAAGATGCGGCAGCGAATTTGAAGTATGACGTTCATATTGTGGTGAATGACTGGCAAGGGTTGAATGATGCCGATATTGTCATTTCAACGTTAGGTCAAATTTCATTACAAAAGACCGGGCAAGCGACTGGTGATCGCTTTGTGGAACTGCAATTTACTAAACAACAGGTGCGCGGAGTTGCCGATAAGATTGTGGCGTCTGGGTTCCATGACGTGCTAGTAGTGGTGACGAACCCAGTCGATGTCATCACGGCCTTGTACCAACGCTTTACTGGTTTTCCAGCTAATCGAGTTATCGGTAGCGGGACTTTGCTGGATACGGCGCGGATGCAACGGGCAGTTGGCGTCGCGTTGGGCGTGAATCCCAAGTCAGTGAGCGGTTGTAACTTGGGTGAACACGGTAATTCGCAGTTCACGGCTTGGTCAACGGTTCGCGTCCATGGTGAATTAGTCGGTGATGACGCCAATTTGGATTTGAATGCCTTGGAAGATGAAGCGCGCCGGGGTGGGTACACCGTTTATGCGGGGAAAGAATTTACCAGTTACGGCATTGCAAGTGCCACGATCCATTTGGTGGAAGCGGTGCTCTCAGACTCACATGAAGTTTTGCCGGTTTCTACCTATCAAACGGATTTGGAAACGTACTTGTCTTACCCCGTAGTCGTGGGACGTGCTGGGGTATTGCATAAGGCGCCACTGCAATTGACAGACAGTGAGCAACAAAAGTTAATTGAGTCGGCGGCTTACATTAAGCAACGCTTTGATGATGTTTACGCTGAATTAGCAGATTAATTGGTTATTAGGAGCTAGGAGAAAATTATTATGACGACAAATAGATTGAAGTTTGGGGTAGCGATTGCAGCAACCGTTTTGGCCGGATCGGTGGCCTTGCCAGCCGTAACGGCCAGTGCAGATTCAAAGACTGTCACTGTCGGAATTGTGGGAACCCAAGATGCTGGGTTGTGGAAGACGGTCGCCAAGACGGCTAAGAAGAAATACGGTATTACGCTAAAGACAAAGGTATTCTCGGATTATAACCAACCAAACAAGGCGGTGGCAGATGGTTCATTGGACTTGAACGCGTTCCAACACTACTACTTCCTTGATAACTGGAACCATTCTAACGGTAATTCAGTGAAGGCAATTGGTAAGACGATTATCACGCCAATTCGCTTGCATTCTGAGAAGCACAAGTCACCTAAGGACTTCCAAAAGGGCGACAGTATTGCGGTGCCAAATGATGCCACGAATGAAGCTCGCGCATTGATTCTGTTGCAATCAGCTGGATTAATCAACTTGAAGGATGTGGCCTTGCCAACGGTGAAGGATATTGCGACGAACAAGTTGAACTTGCAGATTAAGGAAGTCGATGCTGCGCAAACACCAACGGCTTTGAAGTCTGAGGCTGGCGCAGTCATTAATACCAACTACGCCCAACAAGCTAAGATTAAGTTGAGCTCGGCCATTTATGTTGAGCCGGTTAACAAGAAGTCAGCTGAATGGATTAATGTGATTGCGGCGTCAAAGAAGCACGCAAATAAGAAGATTTACAAGGAAGTGGTGAAGGCTTACCAAACCAAGGCCACTAAGGCTTACTTAAAGTCTGAATGGGGTCAAGCCGAGCTACCTGCTTGGAATATTACGTTGAAGTAAACAGTTAATAGGGGACATTTTATGCATAAAGTGAAGTTGGGTTTGTTGGTGGCTGGTGCGTTGGTCACAGCTTGGGTTAGCATCGTCGCGCAAGAACAAGGTGTGTTGGCAGCCGATAATAAGACGGTCACGGTGGGTGTGGTCGGGGATACAGCCCGCGAGTTGTGGGAAAATATCGGGCAACGCGCCAAGAAAGAGTATGGCATCACGATTAAGTTGAAGGAATTCAATGACTATGTGAAGCCAAATCAGGCGTTGGTCGATGGGAGTTTGGATTTGAACGCCTTCCAAACCAAGATTTTCTTCGATGATCAGAATAAGAAAATGGGTAGCAAGTTGACGTCAATTGGTAAGACGGTGATTGTGCCAATGCGGTTGTACTCGTTGAAAGCCGATAAGCTGAGTGACATCAAGTCTGGGGCTACAATCGCGGTGCCAAACGATGCGACGAATGAGCAACGTGCCTTGAATGTCCTGGTGCAAGCCAAGTTGATCAAGTACAACACCAAGGTGACCGATCCAACGGCGAAGGATATTACCTGGAATCCCAAGAAGTTGTGCATCAAGGAAGTAGACGCTGGTCAAGCTGTTTCAGCCTTGAAGACTACGGATGCAGCGGTGATTAACGGTAACTTTGCCCACGATGCCAAGTTAGCGGACAAGGATATTTTGTTAACGCAAAATTTGAAGAAAAATGTTGATCCGTACATTAACTTGATTGCAGTTCGAAAGACGGAAGCTAGTAAGAAGGTATATAAGCAAATTGTGAAGGTATACCAAACGGCCGAAACCAAGGCTGAAATTAAAAAGTTGTTTGGCAATTCACAGTATCCCGCTTGGAATTTGAAGTAAATCCGGAAAATTTGGCACATGATGAAGCAATCCGACACAAAGGTTGTGTTAGGTCGCTACTTTTTATGCTAAAAAGTAGGGAATGTCCCGGAATTGAGCTGAATTTGGCTTGTTTTGGCTGAGAATGGCCAGTGATTGTTAAAACTGTCGCAAACTAGGCCAATTTGCAACTGTTTCTGCTAATACAGGGGCCAGGGGGTTATTATAATGACAAGGGGAAAAAAGGAACGCATCGATATTAAGGGGGTTCGTATCATGATGACATTTCTATTTAGTTTGTTTAGCTTGATTGCCGCAGCAGTTTCATTTGCTGGTTACAAGACAATCTTTAAGATTGAAGAGAATGATGAAGATGTTGCTGACGTGGTGTCAGCAAAGGTGGCATCGCATAAGCACGATGCAAACAATGGAATGGCTGCGTCACACTAATTTGGGATTAGTGTGCGCCGTGATACGTCGGGATACCCGTTGGCTGTGGTGGCTGACGGGTTTTTATTGCGTAAAAAAGACTGACGCTAGGTCAGCCTGTTAATTGTTAAATGAGTTGCGTAATCCCGGTGATGATGGGACCGAGTGACAAAAGTGCAATGACGATGCCAATGTAAAAACCGTAACCAAACCCCAATAGTTTAAATGGTGAGTCAGTCGGGCGGGCCACCTTCTCGTAAGTTTTGACTGAACGCTTTGACAGCACGATTTCTAATAATCCGAGTCCGAGCATGATAATCCCCAATAATAATGTCATGATACCGCCTCCTTATGCTCAGTCTAGCATCTAGCAAAAAATCAGTTGGTACAACAGCAAAGCGTTGGTTGTTTTTTGCGCAACTTCTGCTAGACTAAAGAAGAATTAAATATTCACCACTAGGGGAGCCATTTGGCTGAGACGGGAAACCGGACCCTTTGAACCTGTTGAGTTAAGACTTGCGTAGGGAAGATGGTAGACCGACTAGAATGTCTTTCAAATCGATCGATCCGTTTTTTGTTACGCGGGTTGGTCGATTTTTTAGTTTCTAGGAGGAATGATGACAACGTTATTGACCAATATCCGTGAACAACAGCCACTGGTATTAAATGTGGCGAACTTGGTAACCATGCAACGGGTTGCCGATGCAATTAATGTATTAGGGGCATCTCCCTTAATGACCGATGAGGTGGCTGAAGCCGAAGAGCTTGTGGCCATCGCAGATACTGTCGTGTTGAATACCGGTACCTTATCGGAAGCACACTGGCCACTATTTGTTGCGGTTGGGCAAGCGGCCAACCGGCAACACAAACCCGTCGTGTTGGATCCGGTAGCGGTGGGGATGCCGTACCGCGCACAGTTTGTGACGCGTTTACTAGAGATGATTACAGTCGATGTTATTCGAGGTAATGCTGCTGAAATCGGTTGGTTTGCTGGGGTGACTGTGGCGGGTCAAGGGATTGATGCCCATGAGACTGACGCCCACGTGGCAAATGCCGTGAACGCAGCCCAACAAACGGGCGCCACGATTGTGCAAACAGGCGTTATTGATGTGATTACCGATGGCCAATCAACCCGCCAAGTGACAACCAATTCACCACTGCTGGCGGTGAATGTTGGTGCCGGCGATATGTTAAGTGGCATAGTTGGCGCGTTTGTCGCCGTGACCGATGATTATCTTTTGGCTGGTGAGACGGCCGCGCAAGTGCTGGGCCAGGCTGGTGAGCAAGCAACTGCACAGGGACCTAATCAACCCGGCACGTTTGTTGCGACCTTGTTTGATGTACTGTACCAAATGGCCCAAGCGGAGGTGATCGCATGATTGACGTACCACAAGTCATGACAGTTGCGGGCATTGATGCCAGTGGCGGCGCTGGTACAAATGCCGATTTGAAAACCTTTCATAACCAAGGCGTGTACGCAGCGTCGATTATCACGGGTTTAACCGCGCAAAATACGTTGGGCGTACAAGCCGTTTTGCCCACCCCAGCCGACTTTGTGACTGCCCAGTTTGATAGTGTATTAGCTGATTTATCGATTCAAGCGGTGAAAACGGGCGCTTTGTTTGATACGGAACGGGTCCAAACGGTGGCGGATAATTTGGTAAAAGCCCAAATCCCATTTGTGGTGGTTGACCCAGTCATGGTCGCTAAAGGTGGGGCACCGTTACTGACAGATGACGCAGTGGCAGTGTTGGTTGCCAAATTACTGCCACTGGCGACGGTGATGACACCTAATTTAGCTGAAGCGAGTGTATTACTTGACCGGCCAATTACGTCGGAAACCGCGATGGTGGCAGCGGCGCATGATTTGCGGGCCCTCGGACCAGCGAATGTCGTCCTAAAGGGTGGTCATTTGGCTGACAGTCGCTCGGATGAAGTGGCGGACTATGTTGCGTTAGCTGACGGGACGGGGTTCTGGCTTCGTGCGCCAAGGGTGGCAACTAACCGCACTCACGGCACCGGTGACACGTTGTCGGCGTATATCACTGCGCATTTGGCTAAAGGTGAAACACTAGCAGCGTTGATGTCAGATGCCAAGCGGTTTATGACAGCAGCGATTTCAGAAACAATTGCTGTCGGTCATGGACACGGACCATTGAATCTTTGGGTGACGGGATGAATAAAGATAACTTACAACGCTATTTTGTAGCTGGCTCACAGGACTTTCCAACATTGACTTTGTCGGAATATGAAGCCAAAATTGTGGCGATGATGCAAACCGGGATTACTGCCTATCAGTTCCGGGAAAAAGGGGCTGGGCTGACAGAATCGGCCACCCGTTTGGCGTTAGCGCGTCGATTACAAGCTGCCGCCAAGGCTGCTAATGTCCGATTTTTTATTGATGATGATGTCGATCTTGCGCTGACAATTGGGGCGGATGGCATCCACGTTGGCCAAGATGACCGTGATATTCGGACGGTGATTGCGGAGACGCCACCCGAGATGATTGTCGGTCTGTCGGTGCGTAATGTGGCTGAAATGCAGGCCGCACAAGCAGTGGTCGGGCTGGATTATCTGGGGGTCGGCCCAATTTTTGCCACGACGACGAAAGCGGATGCTGCCGAGCCGTTGGGCTTGACCGGTTTAACGACCGTGTTAGCCCATAATGAACACCATTTGCCAACCGTCGGGATTGGTGGTATCAGTCTAGCAACGTTACCAGCGCTGGCTCGGACGGGCCTAGATGGTGTTGCGGTGGTCAGTTTGCTAAGTCAGGCGCCTGATGCCACGACGGTCGTACAGGAGATGGCCAGCTTATGGGGGATGGCAGAATGAAGCAAACAGAGCTCGAACGAATTCAAACGAAATGGTTGACGGAGATTATGGCGACCCCGTTCGTGCAAGGCATTCGCACGGGTGACTTAAGCCAGGCGAGCCGGGATTACTATGTTGCCCAAGATGCCCATTATGTCGGGCACTTTGAGGCATTGTTTGCGCAAACGATGCAACAATTGCCACCGACGTTACGGCGTCGAGCCGCTGTTACAGCCGATGAGGCAGATGCTCATTTAGGGTTGCAACCTAGTGAGCGTTTTCAGCAGATTGATCCGGCACCCCATAATTTGGCATATTTGGCGCATCTTGATCAGACGGTGCAACTAGGTGATCCGTTAGCTAGCATGTTAGCGTTATTACCCTGTACGGAATCGTACGGCCTGGTTGCGCAAAAATTAGCCCAAGCGGGTGTAGCCCCCAGCGGATACGCAGACTGGGTGGCATATTATGTGGGGGATGCTTATCAAAGTGCGGTTACTTGGAGCTGGGCAACCGTAGCGCAACTCTTACAGCAAAGCCAGTCAGCAACAATTGACTATGCGGGCATTTACGCGACGTCGTATCAGCATGAGCTGACATTTTGGCAAATGGCCGAAAATTAATTGCTGAACAAAATTTTTCATGCTACAATAAAACTATCTTGTGAGGTACCGGTGCGCCGGTGCCTCATTTGTCGTTTATAGAGGAATTGCAACAGGGTTAACAGTTTCGGAGGGGGCCTAAATGGTGACGACATTGGCGAAAGAAGACCGTCATAATAAAAACCGCGCCATTGATAAACGGCGCGGTTGGGAGTCATTAGTAACTATAATCATAAAGTTTTGCGAGAAAGAGCTTGTAATTGGCTGTTTCCGGGGTTGTGAAAGCCAGCTGGGCACTCCCGTCAAGAATCGTTTCGGGTTCCTCATAAGCAGCCATCACCAAGGCTGGGAACTCGATGTGCCCGTCTTCTAACAGGTCGGGTCCCTGGACATCCAGCACCTTAATCGCTGGATGTCCTTCATAGGGATCCTCCATGTCGACAACCTCTAAGTCAAACCGCCAGTCATCCCCAAAATCGTAGACATACGTTGCGTGGGTTAAATTAGAAAAGAAGTCCATCAATAAAACGGCGGGCATCTTTAACGTTTTGTGGCGGAAATCAGGTTGTTGTTCAAATTGAGACAGCTCATCCCAGTGCTTCAGTTGCTGCTTTTGCTTAAGTTTGTCGTCGGCAATGCCAAGTTTGTCGTTGGTGATGTAGTAAATGCCACCGTCGAACTTATACAGGTGCGAATCAGTTAACCCAAACGCTAGCTGTAGCGCTTTGTGTAGTTGGGCCATTTGGCGGAATTCGGGAATCCGAATTAATCGTGAAATTTCAGGTAATGTAGGGTCAGCTAACGTTGCTTTGATAATCATAACGGTACCTCGTTTCGTAGTGACTTCATTGTAACAAGTTTGGGTGAAGAATGTATGGTCGCCACCAAATTTCCGGTATAATGAACGTAAAGCAATTTGGGGGAATTGAACATGGCAAAGTTGACAGAAAATCTGCAGGCAATAAAACGAGGCGCTCAGCGTTTGGGTGATGATGTGAAACAGCGGGCGACGGATACACGGTTAAACATGACGATTAATCGTAAATTGGCCCTGCCGTTTAAAACGATGAAACAAAGTCGGCGGGCCGCGATTGCACAGCTAGCAGAATTGTATAAAGCAAACACAATTTCGACGAGTGAATTCAACATTATGGCGCACCGGTTTGAAACACAATTGGTGGCAGATGTTAATGAAGCCATGCGTAATATGGTCGTGGCGTTTATGACCGATGAAGCGACGCAACAATTTGAATTTGATGCGTCATTGGTCCATGACGTACAGTTATCAGTGGTGACGCCAACTAACTACGTGAAGTTGGCAGCTAATCCGGCCGGAAAGTCGATTAGCAACGCAACTAAGCGAGCAGTTGTGTTGCAAGCGGGGCAAATGGCAATTTCACAAGCAGCTAAGTTACGTAAGAAAACTAACAACACGGGAACGACGAAACGGGGTTCGGGCGTTGCAAAGGGTTTAGCGGTTGATGCCGCTGTTGCTGGTATTGGTATGGCTGCCGAAACGATTCAGCAACAATTGATGGCCCGTAAACAATTTAAAGTGTCAGGCTTACAAGGCGAATATGATAGCGTTCTGCAACAAGTGGCAGAACAAGTTGAAGCCTTCAAGGCTAGTCTACAAGTGGCCGATCCAGGTTTGAAATTGTTGCCAATGACTGAGTTGATTGATGAAGCAACAGATCAGCAAGATTAAATAACCGGTAACACCATAGCGTTTGTTATGGTGTTTTTATTTGCAAATGCTTATACTGGTGGGCGAATCAGATTGTGAGGGAGGCAATTGAAAAGACTAGGATTAAGTTTGGCAGTTGTGACAGCGATGATACTGTTCACGACTATCAACGTTCAGGCGGCTGATCGGTCAAGCGAACGGAATAAACAATTAGACACAACGTTGGAAGAAGCCCAGGAAGTGACGCTGGTACAGAAATTCTTTCGATTATCGACGTCTTACGATGTTCGGGTAGCTGGTAAATCAGTTGGGACGTTGACGGGCGATTTTTGGCACCCGTTTGGTGATACGTTGGCGCTTGAAACGACAGCTGGTGATGTGGCTTACCGCGAACACCAATCCCGCCGACTATTAGCTTTTTCAATCGCACGCGGCGGTGTCTTTGCGACGGCCGACGGTACGTATGATGGCGCACTTCGCGAACAGGTGTGGGCTTTGTTTTTCCATCAGTACCAGTTTTTGGATAAATCGGGGGATATCGTTGGCCAATCGCGACGGAATCCATTCCATTTATTCGCAACTAGTTATCGAATTACGGATAATACCGGTAAGCGTCTCTATACAGCGATAACGGAGCGCTGGCACTTGACCAAGCAAATTAAGATCAAACGGGTGCACTCGTCAAAGCAGATTAATATGAAAAAAGCCGTCTTGGTTACGGCAATTGAAGAAGCTATTGACGAGGCGAAGCGTTCAAAACGATAGGGGATACTCATGAAAACAATCGTAATTACTGGCGGTAGTGGTGGCATTGGTGTTGCGGCGGCGCAATCGTTAGTTGATTTAGGACATCAGGTTGTCATTGTTGGACGGAATCCGACGAAGACGGCGGCTGTCGCAAACGCACTTAAGATGCCATACCACTCGGCGGACTTTACGAAACTTGCCGATGTGCAACTTCTGGCAAACGAACTACAAATTACCAAGCACGTTGGGTTGATTTAGCCGATGCCAAGACAATTGATTATGATGACTTGTACGGGCAGGGCATCACGTGGGCTGAAGTTACGGCCCAGACAAAATAAATGTGATGATTTGGCTGTTTTGGTGGCAACGCTACCGAGACAGCCTTTCTTTTCACTATACAAAGAAAGCGCTTACACCAAGGGGGCGATTTGTGCCATGCTTAACAGGTAAAAATGATATCAATTTGGGGGATAATCATGACACTATTAGGGGCAATTGAAGGCGGTGGTACCAAATTTGTGGTGGCCGTGGCCGATGCGACACATCCAGAGACGGTCGTTGCACAGGAAAGTTTTCCGACGGCGTGCGCAGCTGAGACGATGAGTCAGATTCAAGCGTTTTTCGATCAATATCAGGATATTGTTGCGATTGGTATTTCAATGTTTGGACCAATCGATGTTAATCCAGCCAGTCGCACATATGGTTATGTGCTGGCAACGCCCAAGCGTGGTTGGTCGGGGTATAACTTTTTGGGCGCCATGACCGAATGGCGCGATATACCATACTATTGGACAACGGATGTGAACGGTTCGGCGTGGGGCGAATTCGTATCAGGTGCTGGTCAGGAAAACGACAACATTCTGTATTTGACGGTCGGTACGGGTATTGGCGCCGGCATTGTGGCCAATGGACAGTTACTGCAAGGTATTTCGCATCCGGAAGCGGGCCACATTATGGTGAATAAGCACCCAATGGACACGTATAAAGGACATTGCCCATTCCACGGCGATCATTGTTTAGAAGGCGTCGCGTCTGGACCGGCAATGGCTGAACGATGGGGTCAACCTGCTAATTTGTTAGATGATGACAGCACAGCCTGGCAACTTGAGGCGTTTTACCTGGCTCAGGCGGCCGTGACGTATACTACGATTTTGCGACCAGAAAAAATCATTTTTGGTGGTGGTGTGCCACATCGCGATGTTTTAATGTCGCTTGTCCGCAAGTCGTTTGCGGCACAACTGTCAGATTATTTGGCGTTGCCGAACTTAGACGACTACTTGGTCCGAGCTGGTAATGGGGATGACGCTGGTATTTTAGGTAGCTTCTACTTGGCCAAGACATTAGTTTAAATTCACGCTATAATGAAAACCTGATCAACAATGGTCAGGTTTTTTGCGTTAGGAGGCACACTTGGTATGCAGGATGAACAACAGGTGATTGAATTTTGGGGACCGGAATTGTTGAAGACGGCTGTCTTTGACGGTATTTCGTTAACGGACGGTACGTTTATGACCGATGCGTCGCGCCGACTGGTGTTTATTGGCTCATCTGATAGTGCGGTTGCGATGACTGAAGCGGTTGACCCTGCCACCAATGCGCATCCGCTCCTTGTGAAGCGGTTTCCGGTGACTAACAAAACGTTATCAGTGTTGCGGATGGCGTTTCCGGGTTACGACGTGCTACTAATGGATGGTGTCTACCGGTTAGACTGGCGTCCAACTTGGGGTCACCCAACGATTCGGCAAAGTTATATTGCGGATTTTAAAGATGCGTTTGAGCATGAAGTGGGTCATCGACAATTTGTCAGCTACCTTCGTGATGCAACAATTCGCTATGCTGAGGAAGGGTAAACGAGACGAGATGAAAAAGAGTACGTTAAAGTTAGGCATGACTGTTACGTCGGTCGCGCTGTTTGTCTATGCGTTAGGTGATATGTTTTTGTACCATGATAATCGACGGATGGCGTTGATTGTGTTTGTGGCACTGCTATTAGGTTATTACGCCGCAAAAGTGAAATAAGGATGATGAGGCAGTTTGATTGGTAATCGAGTTGCCTATTTTTTATGCTTTAATCTGTTGATATAATAGAGAGACTTAAAGGGAGTGATAGAAAAATGATGATGGTGGGACGTATTTTTACATCACTGGCGAACTAAATCAGAAAGTGAGAACATTGATGTACTACGAATTTACGACAGTTACAATTGCAGACGGGTTAGCTGAATTACATATTGTCGCGCAAGATAGTGACGTACCTGCGCAGCACGTTCGCGTGGCGTTGTCGCAAAAGTTAGCGAAACGGTTAGGATTGAATTATGAATCGTTGCCACGATTAACAGATGAGGATGACCGGACTTATTATGCGGTGACGACCGGGGATGACCAGGTTTTGGTTCGAAATGCAGTTGATCATGACCCAGAAACTTTAGTGGTTGGTGACTGGGAGTCCTATCTGCATGATAGTCAAGGGGAGTTTGGCCCATTTGTTTTTGCTTTAGTCGATGAATGGCGAAATGCTACGGAAATTCGTGATCGGTTCCAAGTGGGGCAAGTGTCGTTTGAGATGCAATCTGAGTGGCCCTGGATGTTCTACCAAGCGCCACGTGAGATGACTAAGCGGATGGTGTTGGATCATCGCGACTTTCATAGTGAAACGATTGCCAAGGTTCAGCGGACTATCGCACGTGATTTACATTACGGTAAGTAATGCGTTATTTGCAGGGACCTACTAGTCGTGATAGAGTACGTATATAGGAGAGCCGGAGAGAACATGGTTGGTCACACCAGTTATTATCAGACAAGTCCTCCTATTTATTAGACATTGTAAAAATAGCTGGTTAAAACGGTGACGATTGTCATCGTTTTTTGTTTGTAAAATTTGTTTTAAAGAAAGTGTTGACGATTACAAAAGAAGCGTGTAGTATATATCAAGTCGTCAACAGAGATATGAAATATCTGCGAAAACGATGTGAAACAGAAATGAAATTGGTTGTTGACAATTGAAATCATCTTCTGTAATATAGATTTGGTCGTCAAGGCGACTAAGTGGGTCATTGAAAACTGAATATCGTTTCGATGAAACAAATGTGTAGGGTCATCAAGCA
>NZ_SDGK01000044.1 GCF_004521965.1 Weissella cibaria
TATTAGTTTACAGGGCAGAGAAAAATCTGTCCGTAAATCTAGCATAAGAGCAATACTTAAATTCATCGGTCGTCAACTGACCTTCAATCATCAAAAGATTGTCGAGATTAACATATCATCCTTCAAGTGCCATACGCTTCAATCGAGGATTTGACTTCAATCGGATGGTATAAAAAATATTGTTGCCTTCTAATGTTTTCATCAAGTCTGGCGTGGCGAAGCCACTGTCACCACGCAAAATAATTGTCTGATGTTGATCGGATAGACTAGTTGACAGATACCCTTGCACAAATTCAGTTGCACCATTACCGGTATAGGTGTTGCCACTTCGCAACGATACCTGACGCACGGTTCCAGTTAAAGCATCAGTCATGATAAGCGGATGGTACCCGATGTTCAAGTAGTGATAATTAAAACCAATTTTTTCTTGATGACCAAAGGTCTCAAAGTAGGTTGAATCCAAATCTAGCACCAGTTCAGTATTGGCTGATCTTTCATCAATTAAAGAGACAATACGACGATTTAATTCTTGTAGCTCATCAGTGTCTTCGTTCGTGAGATGTGATAGAAATCTGGAAATAGTTGGTTGAGATGCCATG
>NZ_SDGK01000006.1 GCF_004521965.1 Weissella cibaria
AACACAAAAAGGTGTTGATGGCATTTCTTCCACCAACACCAGAAAGTATAGAGCCGTTTTTTTGCGTTTTAGTGTACCGAAAACGGGATATAGAACATGCGTAAAATGCATGTGTTTTGTAAGGCTTGGGGTATAATATTTTTTGTTCTTAAAGCCCGTGGCTTTTACCCAATTTCTCACGAGCTACTAGTGTCAAAACTAGTTGAACTCCTATATGAAGTTGTTTGGTGTTTTTCCCAAATTTAACATCAAGCCTGAGTCGTATCAGGTAGGCTTCAAAATGATTCTTCTTTAGATAGAAGATTGAGTGAGACGGGATTTCCGTCTCTTTTTTTGTGCTGTCATTATGGTAAACTTAGGGGTGAAACAACTATGAAAATGAAAGTTGAGGACCCGTCTATGTCTGATATGGATCCACATATGCAAGCAGCCGTTTACGGCACACCACAAATTAACCCGGATGAACGTAACCACTATTTAGGCACGTTTAGAGAGCGAGTTTATGCGGCGCAAACACGTGACACATTTGGTCAGGCGGCCTACATGCCAACATGGGAGGCGCAATTTAAGGCGCATCCGGATGGCACGTTGTTCTTAAATGGCCATTTAGAATTAGATGATTTATCCCCATATATGCAATTAGCCTCGAAGTATAGCATTGGGTTTACGCTGAAGTCAGATGATGTGTTTGATCGTTCAGATATCGTTGCGGTTTTCGCAGCAAAAGAGGCTGTCAATATCGATCAAATTGATATTGTTAAGTTAACTAAGGCACCAACGGTGGAAGGAGAGAGCCAGCCGGTGGGGAAAAAGCCTTGGTATAAGCGATTGTTTGGTTAAATAGTTGCTTAAAGGGAGAGAGAAAATGAGACCATATGGTGAAGTGCTGAATGATATTCGAGCTGATAAAAACGTGAGTATCAGTGGGATTGAACGGTTTGGCATCAGTAAGTCACGCTGGTATCGCTTTGTTGCTGGCAAGGCAGAGTTATCGTTAAAAGAATTAATTGATGTACTAACATTGTTTAACCATGACTTTTTTTGAATTGGCTATGGCAGCCAAAGTCCCATTATTTCGGCTGTTTAGCACGGTCTCGATGTTTGCACTGTTACTTGACCAGTTAAAAACCGATGTGATTGAGACTGAAAATACTGTGGCAGTGGCGGGTCCTGACGATTATGGCCATCAACTGGCTCAGATGGTCCTGTACATTAGTGAAAACGGTACGTATAATCCGACGCTGTTTGAGTCGTTAAAAGAGTTATTGTTACACCATCTTCGAGCTGAATGTGGCTGGTTTGTTGGCGTATGGTTTGACGCCCGAAGAGTTTATGGTTGTGTACCAACATTTTGACCGTTCTATCACGATGTTTAACACGTTCTTGCCAATTGACGTCTGGGGGATTGCCATGCAGATGCACGTGCAAGCTATCAAAAAGTTTTTGATTGATCCTAAGAATCGTAATCGCGAAAATCCGCGGTTTATTCTAGAAGCGATTATTAACCAACCAGCCACGGTTGATATGGTTTAATTGAAAATTTTGCGACGGTTGGCGATGCTGGTTCGTGACGATAAGATGATGTTAAATCCCGCTTTGGATGATTTAGTTGCTTCGTTTTTGGCAGCAGCTGAACGCGAACAGGCGAGTGTCATTGGCATTGCACCAAGTGATTTAAACCTGACATTAATCTGGCAAACCTATCGCGCCGAACGTGAGAGCTTCTGGCAACTAGCTGAAACACCAAATAATTTCCCGGTTTATGCAGCCGGAACTGAAGTGCCATACTTTGAACACTTTGGGAAGCTGTTTCAATGGGGAGTGCAAGGGAAGCATATTACGACGGCAACGATTGATCGATCTGACGTGTCGACTTATAAGTTATACCGGGCCTACAAGGATTAGGACCTATTACGGGCTGATGATATGACGGTTTTGATGCGGGGCCTGCGCCTATTGCCGGCCTATTTAGATGCAGTGGTTTACAGTCAATACATTGATACCACGCATACAGCTTGGGTGGAGTATGTGCCAGAATTGACCGATCCCACCATGGATCATGTGATGGCCGAGGTTGCCCTGAAGAATTACGAACGACTAGGTTCTCGGCGTAATTTGGAAGCTTCCTTTGAACATCGCGGACTAGATGGTATGGCCCGTTTTCCTGGTTGGCTATCAAGTCCGGTGGCCAATCAGTTAGGTCGGGAAATCATAGATGAGTTGATAAACATTGATGTGTGGCATGATCACGAAGTACGCTTGGTGAAGTTTGGTTTACTGGACATTGATTCACTGGATATGATTGATATTTGGGCCAAACTCATGCGACAAGTCTATGAAAAAAACTATGAACCTTATCGCTTGATTGAAAACATTTTAGAGGCGCTTGACTTAGCAACATTTAGAGCAACGTTAATAGGCAACCGTGAGCTGGTTGCCTATTACACAGCTGGCACGTGACCTAGGTCGGGAACAAGTCCGTGACGGCAGTTTGCGGTTGCAGTGGCGCTGGACAATATTAGAGTACTATGAATGGTTCTTTGATGATCCGACAGCATTAGTCTCAATGTTGCGTAATTTTGTCATCGACTATCAAACGCTAACAGGTAATTTTGCTATGATGCTGCGTTATCGCGCAATTTTACAAGCACTTGGTAAGTAGCCAAAAATAAAGTAAGAAAGAAGGCGGTTGACATGCAACAACCTTTAGCATTTAGAATGCGCCCTCGGACGATTGAGGAAGTTGTTGGTCAGCAGCACTTAGTCGGTGAAGGGAAAATTATTCATCGCATGGTCACGGCGAAAATGTTGTCGTCGATGATTTTATATGGACCGCCCGGCACGGGTAAGACAAGTATTGCGAGTGCCATTGCCGGTTCGACGAAATATGCCTTTCGCATTTTAAACGCCGCAACGGATAGTAAAAAAGACCTACAAATTGTGGCAGAGGAAGCTAAAATGTCAGGTGCCGTCGTTTTGTTGCTTGATGAGATTCATCGGTTAGACAAAACAAAACAGGACTTTTTGTTGCCACATTTGGAAAGTGGTCGCATCGTTTTGATTGGTGCTACGACGGAAAATCCGTATCTCTCAATTTTACCGGCCATTCGATCAAGGTCACAAATTTTTGAAGTAAAGCCATTGTCAGAGGATGACATGAAGATTGCCATTCAACGTGCGTTAACCGATAAGGACCGCGGGCTTGGTAATTTTGATGCGGTGCTTGATGAAGATGCTGAACGTCAATTGGTTTACGCAACAAATGGTGATTTACGTTCGGCTTTGAATGGGCTCGAACTTGCTGTTAAATCAACGTTACCAAGTGAAGATGGCCAAATTCATATTACGTTGCCTATTATTGAGGAAACTGTCCAACGCAAGGCGTTAACAGCGGACAAAGATGGGGATGGCCATTATGACGTTATTTCGGCGCTTCAAAAGTCGATTCGTGGTAGTGATACTGATGCGGCGTTGCATTACTTGGCGCGCTTGATCGAAGCGGGTGATTTGCCAATTATTTCACGGCGCCTGCGGGTAATCGCGTATGAAGATATTGGCCTGGCCAATCCAGCAGTAGCAGCTCGAGCGATTACGGCAATCGATACAGCTGAAAAGCTGGGCTTTCCGGAAGCGCGGATTCCGTTGGCGAATGCCGTGACTGAATTGGCATTATCGCCAAAGTCGAATTCAGCGTACACGGCAATCGATGCGGCACTAGCAGATGTACGCAAGGGTGGCACGGGTGATGTGCCAGACCACTTGAAGGATGCACATTATAAAGGCGCCGAAAAACTGGGGCATGGGGTGGATTACGTTTATCCACACGGGTATCCTGGCGATTGGGTACCGCAACAATACTTACCTGATAAATTAGTTGGTAAACACTACTTTGATCCAGCGGGAAACTCAAAGGTCGAAGTGGCGTATAAAGATCAATATCAAAAATTGACTGACGCCCAACGTAAGGGATTAAAAAAGTAGCCTGTCAAGACTGTTTATTTTATGTAACAGGCGTATAATAAGGTTACGCGAATTCCTTGGACGTACGCGTGATTCCTACTATATGTAGTTGCTTTACAAACATATTGCTCGGGGATGTCGGGAAGCCGGCGAGGCCAGCTGTTTCACTCAGTAGCCGCGAACGCTGACTTATTCACCCACTTACCTATAATCTGGAGCCAACTCATTGTGAATCATTAACGGCGCCAATCAAGTGTTCGTGCACTACTACGGTTCGCCCTGGTGGTGCTTTTTTATTTGAAACGAAAAAGAGAGAAATTTTTATCATGATGATTATGATTACCTTTGTTGTCTTTGCTTTGCTCATCGGGGCGATGGGAATTTACTTATTGCGCCACCGAACTGGCTTTATGGACATCGATGCAACCCAAGCCAAAATGCCAGCGACAGTCTTTGGTTGGTTTTTCACGGTTGATGCCGTTTTGCTGCTCATTAGCGTGGCGATTTATCGGGATGCACCACTACCAGCTGGCATTTTTATTATCCTCGCAACAATTATGACAACGGCATTAGCGCTAACTGTCGTGCGCCGTTTGTTTAAGTGATTTGCGCAATAATGAAATCTTTATACCTTTCGCATGGTTTGCATGACATTTATTAATGAAATCGTTTTCTAATAGCGTATAATAAACATATAGGGAAAGAGCCTATTAGAGGAGGACTTATCATGGCAGATGTAAACGTAAACTACAAGAACATTTTGGTACCAGTCGATGGCTCAAAGGAAGCGGAAGCCGCTTTGGGCAAGGCAATTCAAGTGGCAATCCGTAATGGGGAGGATGCTAATTTGCACATTTTGCACGTTATTGATACACGTGCTTTCCAAAATGTGACTGATTTTAAGACGACAATGGTTGAACAAGTTGCTGAAACTGCAAAGAAGACGTTGGATGCATACTTGCAACAAGCTAAGGATGCTGGTGTGCAAAACGTGGACTACACAATTGAGTATGGTTCACCAAAGGACATTATTGCTCACCAAGCGCCAGAGAAGTTGAACGCTGATTTGATTATGATCGGGGCAACTGGTTTGAACGCAATTGAGCGTTTGCTAATCGGGTCAGTAACAGAATACGTAACGCGTACAGCCAATGTCGATACATTGATTGTTCGTGCAAAGTAATAAATCAAAACGCTCTGAAGCAATTGCGCTTCGGAGCGTTTTTTACTTATCAGCAAAATCTCGGCTAATGATCGATGAATCGACTGGCATACGAGTATTTGGGAATACTGGTAGCGTTTACAAATGGTGATGAATTAGGCATACTGTTGGGTTGCGAGGGAATGGGAATAAGTGAAATATTTGGGGTGTTTTATTACCTAATATAAGTAGGTTAAAAGAATTTTTTGACCTATGAGAAGTTATCAAGCCAAATGACGGGAAATCAAGTTGATAATGAACTTTTGAAGTAGAGAAATGGTGGGACTTGAGGAGAGACTTGTCTCATTAGAGAAACGAGGAAACAAATATGATGTTTAAGACTTTTGCATCTGCTGTACTTGGGGCTGCTGTTTTGGCTGCAACGGTTGCCACATCAGTCAATGTTGATGAATTTCTTAGCTGATAACGGTCAATGGACGTTGGAGGTTAAGCAAGGTGGCTGGGTTAAGGGGACTGATGGTACTAATGTCGCTACGGGTAATGCAGCCAACAACGGTAAGGCTATTGATTTGGGTGCGTACGCCTTGAACGTCGCAGCGGGAACGAACGTTAACAGTGGTACGTACACGAACATGTTGACTTGGTCATTGTCTAACATTGCTGGTAACACAACGAAGTAAAACTTTTTAAACCATCTTTGATTTCCCATCATTTGGCTTGGTAAAAAGAGAGTATTTCTGTAAGAGGTTATATACATAATGAATAAAAAATGACATGGTTGGCATTTGCTGTCGGGGTCGGGGCGGTGACATTGTCCGGTACGACCATCCACGCGGTTCAGGTTGATTTGAATGTGACACCTGTCCAGGCGGCAAGCCAACGTGATAAGAGCGAAAGTTTCTTTGATGTGGTCTTGCAACCGAACCAGACTGAAAACTTGGTCGTTAAGGTACAAAATACGGCCAGGAAAGATATGGTGGTGGACGCTCAGGCAGCACCTGCATCAACCAGTAATAGCGGTATCGTCCAGTACGATAACCATGCCAAATTGGATCCATCGTTGGTGTATAACGTGAACAAGTTGGTGCAAACACCGGACAAAGTGACGATTCCGGCCGGCCAAACGGTGACATATACGGCTAAGCTAACCATGCCTGGCGCAACGTTACCCGGTATGGTTTCTGGGGCGTTGATTTTTGAGCCCGAAACGGGTGAAAAATCAACCACCGGTCAAGGAATTATGGGGATTGTCAATAAATTCTAATACACTGTTGGTATTTTGGCACATAAAGAAAATCGGACATGGGAACCTGATTTGACGTTTGCAGGGGTAGCAACGAAAAGTGAGACCGGAACGACGAACATTGCCATTAACATACGTAACACAACGGGCGCATATTTGAACCAACTTGCGGTTGAAGCGACGGTCACGAAGGATGGTAAGCCATACAGCCGTAAGCAGCGAGATATGAAAATGGCACAAAATTCGAACTTTGGTTATATGATGCCGTTGAAGGATAATGCAACGACTGGTAAATACGCGGTTAAGGCAATAGCTTACTACGTTAAGGATAGGCGCTGGTCAGTACCAGGATGGTACGGGCCAACGTTATCGTTACAAGAAGACGTTGACAAATTCCGTCACACTGTCTGACCAGCAAGCCAAAAAATTTGAACGCTGATATTAAGCAAGCAGCTGGTGGGGTACCAACGAGTATTATTGCTGGAATTTCAGCAATTGTCGTACTTGTTGCGGCCGTGCTTGGCATGATTTTCTTGATGATGAAGCGTCGTAAGCACGCGGATAGTCGTATGGCTGACTTGGAAGCCGAATTGGCTAAATTAAAGGCCAACCAAAAATAATTAGAGGGAAAGGGGCAACTGACATGATTAATCGTAAGCAACAAACACGGTTACGGGTAGTTGTCGCCTTTTTGTCGTTAGTGATGCTTGGCTCAGCTGGTGCAGTGGGTTATGACGTGGTGCTGAACCAACCTGCACATCTTGTACAAGCCGATGCAACTACTAAAACAGTGCTTAGTTTGGGCATCCCCAAGGCGGTCATTCAGGCCATGCTGGATAACAGTTTGATGAGTGATGGCAAAACGCCAACAGCAGCCGGTAAAACTGTGACGAACTTTACAGGCGGTGACATCCAAAAGCTGAAGACGTTGTCGTTGGCAACGCGCGTGAAAAATGCTAATGGTACTTATACATCTAAAACCAATGAAGCCGTCGCAAATTGGTTGGGCGGTTTGAATTATAGTGCAACTAATGGTGGTGGATGCCCTGTTGTGACAGCGGATGTTGTGCTAGGAGCTGATTATTTGTCAACCGGTCAAACGTCTGCAAGTAGTATTTTGGATAATGGGGTGCCGGTGATCAATATTACTCACCAACGCCTATTTTAAATGTGCTGATGGCGGTCATAAATTCAGCCACAAATACAACAACCTTTGATTTGACAGGAATTCTATCTAAGGTGCCGGCTCAAAGTAATTACAACACGGTCCACATGGCCACGCTGGCATTGGCCCAGATAAATAAGTTAACGGCCCTCAAAACACTGAACCTTGATGGTAATCAATTAGGTGTAGATAAGTAGGGTTCAGCTGCAGTTGATGGCTCAGCCTACTATCTATTCTGTTCAAATACTCTGACATCGAGATCGGTCACCAATTTGGATTTATCAAATAATGATTTTACAACGCTGGATGGTAATATCTTGTCGGGAATTGGCTCACAAATTTCATCCTTAAACTTAGCTGGTAGTGAAAACTTGGATGTTTCTGGTAACACGGCCTACGTTATTGCGTCGGCTTTGAATTCTGGTTGTGCTTCTTTGACGCTGGATGATAAGACAGCGAACGACTTGGCTGCAAACCAATTAGCGAACCAAAGTGCTTGGCCGGGGGTTAGTTCGTCCGAACTCCAATCAATTGCGCCACAGCTAACGGGTGACACGGTTTCTAACATTGTTGACAAGAATGCCATGGCTGTAACGTCAAATGTGTCGGAAACGTTGGCGACAACTAACGCTGATGCTATCAACGCGAATACGTTGACTAGTTTGACTGATAAAAACGCCAATACGATTACGTCAGATTCTTTGGCCGTGGTGACGGCTAATAATGCGGGCACGTTTGATTCAGAAACTCTCGCAAATACGGATAAAACGAATCCGGACGCACTGACAAACTTGCCAGATGATGATAAGTAAAAAGTTGTTGAGGCGGCCGGTGGGGCGGACAAGGTCGGCGACATTGTGGCAGATCCAACTGCTGTACCAAAATCAGAAGCAATGAAACCGGCAATGCAGTAAGAAACGGACACGCCTGATAATTCATCACAAGCAGGACCTGTTGCAGTATCTGGTGGTAATATTGATTTTGACCATGCAAACCTAGGCACGACAAAAACTTCAACCTCACCATCGGCCATCGAGGTGTCGGGGACAGTACCAAAATCTTGGTCTTTGGCCGTGTTGGCAATGCCTTGGCAAACAGCGGATGGCCAACATAAATTCGAACCAACGTTGACATTTGATACCGTGCAGGATAAAACCAATAACAAAGCGTTAGAGGCAATTAAATTATCATCGGACGGCCGTGCAAAACTGTTGGTTAGTAATGCATCTGACGCGCAAGCCTTTGATGTGCGGATGGGATCGATTAAAATGACAGAATTTGAACAAGCTTTAGCTGGTCAAGCATACACTGGCACAATCAATTGGTAACTCAGCAATACGCAGAGTGCCACACAACAATAGTAACAAAAGGGACACCTTGTGAATGAGATATCCCTTTTTGGGTTATCCGGGACGGGTGAACGACTGGTCTAAATGCTTGTGGTGCCCTCAGACAGGGGTTTGAGGGGAGTGTGGGACACCGCATTTAGCTGATTAAAAGTGCGTTAGTTTAGTAGTCAGGAAGGGGATGTGACGTTATGAAAAAGCGTTATATGAGGAACATTACGGGGGTTCACGCTGGCACAACGTACGCTGGTTCATTGACGTGGTAGTTTAATAATCTGCCCGGGACGACAACAAGTTAAGAACGTTCCTTTTTTAGGGATTTTTCGTTTGGGGTGGTGGAAAAGGGTATAATTAGAGGTACGTAAAGGACAGTTTATCTTTTTAGCCATCTAACCAATGGTCTGTTCCTTTACCTCATATAACCATACAGACCTACTAGGGTAATCTCTTACTGGTGGGTCAGCGAAACCATGGGTACTACCCATGGTTTTTCTGTTACAATAGAAGGTAAAGATAAACAGTTAAAGAGATGAGGATCTCATAATGAATGAAACAAAAGTAAATTTAGTTGCTTCAACTTTGACAAATAGCTTAGGGACGACGGTCATTGGACACGTTGGGGTACCGGCAGCTGTGATCAATGTGAAGTATCCAAATGGTAAATATGATACGGTCGTTTCAGACAACCAAGGTGATTTTGTGATCAAGGCGCCAGCTGGCGTTATTGATGGAAAAATTTTGGTGGAGGCTCAGTTGCCTGGTGATGTCGCGTCAAAGGAAGCGGTTACGTTAACGATTGATATTCCAGCGCCAGTTGTGACGGCGATTATTTCAACACAAGATAATCAACGCTTGCTGGAAGGTCGGGTTAATCAGCCAGATGTCGATGTAACCGTTAAACTTAATGAAGAAGATGACCCTGTCTTTTTATTAGTTGATAATAGCCACGAATTTGAGCTGGTACTACCTGAAAACACGACACCAGCGCAAGTTGAAGTGATTGCTAAGAGCCGTATTACTGGCAAGACAGCAACTACTAAGGTTGGGTTAGGCGTTACGACTAAGACGCTTGTCATGCCAGCATTAACAGATGACATGATTGCCGAATATGTCGCTAAGGAAAAGGAACAGCAGGCTGCGGCTGAAAAGACGCCACGTCCGTTTCAACCGGCAGCGGAAACAGCACCAGTTGATATTCCAGAAGAAGTTGTTGATGAGGCGCCTGCCACGCGTCAACAAGAGAAGCGAACCGGTCTTCGTGGTTTTTTCTCAAAGCTATTTGGCAAGTAATCAAAAACAAAAACGACATTCAGAGCATGTGCTCTAAATGTCGTTTTTCTAATTGACGGTTTATACCCCCTCAGGGATTCGAACCCTGGACCCGCGGATTAAAAGTCCGTTGCTCTAACCAGCTGAGCTAAGGAGGCGTCAATACAGTTATTATTATGCACAAGCCACCAAAATTGTGCAAGAGGTTATGTTAAAATAATAAAGATAAGTTTAAGAGAAGACGAGGATACCGTATGTTTAAGGATAAACGAGTACTTGTTGCGGCCATTATGATTTTGGCGGCAATTGCAGTCGTATTTGCGATTGTCACGAATGGCACAAAAGGCAGTGAATCAAACCGTGCGAAGGAGACTTCTAAAACAGTGAAGAAGTCATCGAAGTCATTATCTGAAAAGTCGGCAAGTGTTGCCAAGTCGGCGAAGACTTCAAGTAAGCAAGATCAAGATAAGTCATCAAGCAGTTCTAACAAGGATTCGAGTTCATCATCAAGTTCAGCGAGTGCTAGTTCATCAAGTAGCGCTACCGACAAGTTTGATGTGACGGCAGCCTTGAAGGGCGTTGACGGCGCACCTGCAGTATTGTCAACGAATATTGGGGCGACATCAGCACAAGTCGTCCTGGCTGACAATGCTACTCAGGATTTTGATGCCTACACAGGAGCTTATGCAAAGTCAGCTGTTGCGATTTTGAAGGCAGCAGCCAAGACTGGCAAGATGACGGACATTTATGTGGCACGCCAAGTTAAGTTGGAAGACGGGACTGAGTTCGCGATTGCCGGTTATTGGACGGGTGATCAATTGAAGAATGCCGGGAACTTGGCAGACAATACATCGATGAAGGATTTGTTGGTCAATGCAAGTCGTTACTATATCGGTGGCTCGGTCTGGGGTACGTTCTCACAACAACAGAAGAATGATTACACGAATCACCAACAAGGTGGTCAAATTGGTGATAATCAAGACTTTACCAAGTGGGTGACGTCAGGTACGACGAAACAATAGTATTGAAGAGCCTGCAGATTATTTTGTCTGCGGGATTTTTAATTTGGCGCACGGAAAAGCACCCCAACTACTATGTTTCGTGATAGTGGGGTGCTTTAAATATTTTGACTATGCTATTAAAACAACATGCTGAAGATTGAGACGTACATTAAGGCGGCACCGCCGAGGACGAATAGGTGCCAATAGACGTGACTCATTGGCAACTTTGGAATTAAGTATACGCCGGCACCTAATGTGTAGGTAATACCACCCGCTAATAGCAGGTTAAATGCAAGCGGTGTTAATGAATGGTGTAATGATGGAAAGGCTAAGATGATTAGCCAGCCCATGACAACATAAATGAGGACTGACACCCAAGGCCAGCGACCGACAAAGAATAGGTCGTAGATGATGCCAGCAATTGTTAGTCCAAGAATTGTGCCCCAAATTGGCCAGCCAACATTATGTGGTAAGAACAACCAAGTGTAAGGCGTGTAACTTCCTAAAATCACCAGGTAGATACCAGAGTGATCTAAGAACTGAAATATCTTACCAGCTTTGGTAAAGACCAACGCATGAAAGAGGGTTGAAGCGAGCAGAAAAGTGATGATTGAAAGCGCGTAAATCCAAAGGGCGACCATTGTAAAGCCATCAAAGTCAGCGTGCATACTTTCCCAAAGTAGCAATGTGGCGCCACCAACGGCAGCTAATACGCCAAGTCCGTGGGTGACGGCGTTTAATGTTTCATAGGTAATTAAGTAACGGCGATTCTCATTTGTTAAGACAGGCATGATGCACACCTCCGTGTTTTCGTTTTTTATTGTTGTAACTATCGTAACGCCAACATCTGGTGTTGTAAACTAGATGAACTGAATTTTGACTTTAAATGGTTACTGACGGTCATTTTCTGTATACTGTATCGGTAGTGAAAATGTTGGGGGTGAAAAATAATGATGACCTTGTTGAAGGGCATGATGATTGGTTTTGCATTCGTTGCACCAATTGGCATGCAAAATTTGTATGTGTTTAATAACGCGATGAATAACCACTTGCGGCGTGCGTTTTTGTACGTCTTGTTTGTGTGGATTGCCGATTCAGCGTTTTCGATGGCCGCGTTCTTCGGGATGGGAGCGTTGATTAGTTCTCATGATACGCTCAAACTAATTGTGATGCTGTTGGGAGGCTTGTTAGTGATGTGGATTGGTTACGGCATTCTACGAGGAGCCAATTCGGTGCAACTGAATACGCAACAGAACGCCATGTCACTGAAAAAGGCACTAGTAACAGCGGTGATTGTGTCGTGGGCTAATCCACAGGCGTTAATTGACGGTAGTTTGATGCTTGGTGCACTACGGGGAACTTTGGCGGATTCGCAAGTGTGGCCGTTTATTATCGGTGTTATTATGGCGACATTTATTTGGTTTAGTGGCATCACGATTACGATGAATTTGCTAAAAGATCGCTTACCGAAACGAGTATTGGTTTGGGTCAATATCCTTTCTGCGGTCATTGTACTGGGATACGGGGTCTACTTATTGGTAGAAGCGATTAGCATGTTAATTTAAGAAATGAGGCGAAAAAATGCCATTACTACGATTTGATTTATATAAGACAGGTTGGGAAGATAAGTCACGCGTGAAGCAATTGTTGGACTTGTCATATGAGGTGATGCGTGAAACGTTTGATGCGCCTGAAGGGGATCGTTACCAAATCGTAAGCTACCACGAGCCGGAAGATTTCATTATGGCAGACACGGGGCTTGGATTTACGCGAACGAATCAATTTATTTCTTTGTCAGTTCGTACGCGTCCACGCACAACGGAACAGAAGGAAAACTTCTATCGTAAGCTGGTGGCGCGCATTCATAGTGAGCTGGGAATTGATCCACAGGATGTGATGATTAATCTGGTCTCAAACACGGATGAGGATTGGAGCTTTGGGTTAGGTAAGGCACAATTCTTGACGGGCGACTTATAGAATTACATTGTGACTAAAAGTTATTTCTGTTATGATAAATATATTAACGAAAGAGGTATCTGGCAATCGTCAGGTACCTCTTTCCTGCTTTAAGGAGATATAACGATACCATTAACAATTAACAGGGGGCATTATGTCAGAGACAAAAGAACGCTACGTGACATATGAAGAATTCAATGACTTTAAGCGCCATGATTTTCAAGAATTAAAGCGAGGTGTTAAAGGCTTACGTAGTGACGTAAGGGAAATTCGAATTGATTTGAAGGAAAGTCGCATCGAACTGACAGAATTACGTGGCGACTTGAAGGTTCTGACACAACGAGTTGATGGCATCGTCACATCGCTGAATTGGTACAAGTATGTCTTTGTACTAGTGGTTTTAGCACCATTTATTGAGCGCTTGGTGTCACACTTTATTTGAGCATCATGCCTTGCTTTTCTAACTAAATAAACGTAAAATACCTTTTATAGCAATTCACTAAAAAGTAAGTTAAACGGCGATTGTCCAGCGAGTGCACAGGTGATGAGAAGTGCATCAATCAGTTTAGGTGAAAGTAGTTAGTGGGCCGCACCGGTGAACGTGAGTAGTCGATGCCGTGAGAAACGCGTTAAGTTCTAACGAGATAGCGGGAGCAGTCCCGTTAAATCAGGTGGTACCGCGATTAAGTCGCCCTGATCATACAAGTTAGTATGGTTAGGGTGTTTTTTATTTGCGACCATCTGTTATTAAGATAGCTATTATTTATAAGGAGAATTTCACATGCGCGAAATTGATATGCCTGGAAAGTATGACGCCACTGCTGTCGAAGCTGGCCGTTATGACAAGTGGGTGCAAGAGAACCGCTTTAAGCCATCAGGAAACGATAAGGCTCGTCCTTACTCAATCGTTATCCCACCACCAAACGTTACAGGTAAGTTGCACTTGGGTCACGCTTGGGACACGACATTGCAAGATATGATTATCCGCCAAAAGCGTATGCAAGGTTTTGACACGTTGTGGTTGCCAGGAATGGACCACGCTGGTATCGCGACGCAAGCGAAGGTTGAACAACGTTTGGCTGAACAAGGTGTGTCACGTTACGACTTGGGTCGCGAAAAGTTTGTTGATCAAGTTTGGGACTGGAAGAACGAATATGCGGCGACCATCAAGTCACAATGGGGTAAGATGGGACTTTCTTTGGACTACTCACGTGAGCGTTTCACGTTGGACGAAGGATTGTCAGAAGCTGTTCGCAAGGTCTTTGTGACGTTGTATGAAAGGGGTTTGATTTACCGTGGTGAGTACATCATCAACTGGGATCCTAAGGCTCGTACGGCTTTGTCAGATATCGAAGTTATCCACCAAGACGACGAAGGGGCTTTCTACCACGTGAAGTACCCATTTGTTGAAGCGGGTGTGACTTACGACGGTAAGGACTATATTGAAATTGCTACGACGCGTCCTGAAACGATGTTTGGTGACGTTGCGGTTGCCGTTCACCCATCAGACGAACGCTACAAGGATTTGGTTGGTAAGATGGTGCGCGTCCCACTTGTTGGTCGCGAGATTCCAATTATCGCAGACGAATACGTTGACCCAGAATTTGGATCAGGAATGGTGAAGATTACACCAGCCCACGATTCTAACGACTTTGGGGTTGGTAACCGTCACGACTTGGAACGTATCAATACGATGAACGAAGATGCGTCAATGAACGAGCGTGCCGGCAAGTATGTTGGTATGGATCGCTTTGATGCCCGTAAGGCAATCGTTGCAGACCTGCAAGCCGAAGGTTGGATCCTGGAGATCGAGCCAATCGTGCACTCAGTTGGTCACTCAGAGCGTACTGGTGTTCCAGTTGAGTCACGTTTGTCAACGCAATGGTTCGTTAAGATGCAACCATTGGCTGAGCAAGCTTTGGACATGCAAAAATCAGATGACCGTGTTAACTTCTACCCACCACGTTTCGAAGATACCTTCACGCGTTGGATGGACAACATCCACGACTGGGTTATCTCACGTCAACTATGGTGGGGGCACCAAATCCCAGCTTGGTACCACAAGCAAACGGGCGAGATGTATGTTGGTATGGAAGCGCCTGAAGATATCGAAAACTGGGAGCAAGACTCTGACGTTTTGGATACGTGGTTCTCATCAGCTTTGTGGCCGTTCTCAACGATGGGTTGGCCTGATGAAGAGGCTGCAGACTTCAAGCGTTACTTCCCAACCAACACGTTGGTTACGGGATATGACATCATCTTCTTCTGGGTTGCGCGTATGATGTTCCAATCAAAGGAGTTCACGGGTCGTCGCCCATTTAAGAACGTTTTGATTCACGGTTTGATTCGTGACGAACAAGGACGCAAGATGTCAAAGTCTTTGGGTAACGGAATTGACCCAATGGATGTCATCGAGAAGTACGGTGCTGATGCATTGCGCTGGTTCTTGGCAACTGGTTCCACGCCGGGTTTGGATGTTCGTTTCTCATACACGAAGATGGACTCAGCTTGGAACTTCATCAACAAGATTTGGAACGCTTCACGTTACGTTATTATGAACTTGGACGACGAGACGAAAGTTGAATTGCCTGCTGACTTGTCAGTTTTGACGTTGGCTGACAAGTGGATTTTGTCACGTTTGAATGAAACGATTGCTTCAGTAAAAAAGAACTTTGATAAATTTGAGTTTGGCGAGGCGGGTCGTTCATTGTACAACTTCATCTGGAACGACTTCGCTGACTGGTACATCGAAATGACCAAGGAAACGTTGAACGGAAATGATGAAGCTGCCAAGAAGAATGTGCAAGCTGTTTTGGCTTACGTTTTGGACAACACATTGCGTTTGCTACACCCAATCATGCCATTCGTAACCGAAGCTATCTGGCAAGAGATGCCACACGACGGTGAGTCAATCGTGGTTGCTGTATACCCAGAAGAGAAGGCAGAATTGGATAACCCAACCGCTGAAGCTGACTTCCAAAGCTTGACGGATTTGATCAAGGCGGTTCGTACAATCCGTACGGAAGCCAATGCCCCAATGTCAACTGAAATCGACGTTTTGATTAAGACGTCAGATGAAAACTTGGCGCGCATCTTTGCTGAAAACTCAGATTACATCAACCGCTTTGTAAAGCCAAAGTCACTTAAAATTTCTGCTGATGTGGCTGCACCAAAGTTGGCCATGACGCAAATTATTTCTGGTGCTGAAGTTTATGTGCCTTTGGAAGAGTTGATTGACTTGGATGAAGAAATTGCCCGTTTGCAAGGTGATGTTAAGAAGTTTGCTGGTGAAGTAAAGCGTGCAGAAGGTAAGTTGGGTAATGAAAAGTTCGTGAACAACGCACCTGAAGCCGTGGTTGCAGAAGAACGTGAGAAGCTAACTGACTGGCAAGCTAAGTTGGCAGCAACCGAGTTTCGTTTGGCCGAATTGCAGGCTGCGAAGTAGGACAGAGCATAGAGCAATGTTTTTTTGGCTGAAAGTCAAAAATCAAGTGTCCGGAGATAGGTGAATAAATGCTTGGTGCGCTATCAGTGTGCCAAAATTTATTTGCTTATCGTAGAGATTCCTGAAGTTGCGCCAGGCGCTCTGAAACGAGATTGTTACTTCTAAAGGCTTGCAGGTCGTCGGCTTTTAGAGTATTATCTTATATATTGTTAATAACGAATTTAAGCTGTTCGTTGTTACAATGTTAGTAAATTACACCTGTAAAAGCGCTGTTCGCATTTGTGAATGGCGCTTTTACTATTTCTGTGCGTTTTTGCAACAGTTAAATCATAAATTGTCCGTGCAAACGGAAGCGATAACCGGTATACATACATTATGTTGGTTTATCGAACAGTGAAAGCGTAAGAGAGAGTGAGAACTATGTGGCGACGGAGCAAATGAATGGGCCAATGGGTGATGGCCAGCCTAACAATACTGCTCGCCGTGGGCACAATAAATGATGTGTCGGCTGCTGGGGCTTTAGTGTTTCAGGGAATGCTAGAATGCCTGATAAGGTCGAACAGCCGTTTTTGAGGCAGCTCAAGAATGGCAAACTGTTTTAAATGATGATGATTTGTTTGATGCTGCGGAAGCGACGCGGACGAACGTAACGGTTGTTTTGGATAGAACGCACGACGCCAGAACTGCGAAAGATGATGCTGTGGCCGTGACGAAAAGTACGGGGACCCCAACGAAACCGGCCTTTGAGATTGTGTTGTATAAGTGGGATATCAATCGGGCGTTAAAGCAAGATGGCTTTGCCACGCAGGGACAACAACTGCGGACGATTATGTTGCACGAATTAGGCCATACGATGGGCTTGGCGCATAGTGCGAGCGCACATGATGTGATATATCCAATGACACTGGGACCAACGCAACACATTACCGCCGAGGATGTTCGCCAGTTGCCGTTTGCTGTTCGCAATGGTGTACAGCAGGAATTAGCAAAGCAAGATCGTGCCTGGTTTGCGCCCCGTCGTTGGTTACAATGCTGACAGAATTGGTTGTGAAAACGTTTAAGCGACCACATAGTTTAGAAATTGCGGCGTTGAGTTTTGGTGGCGCACTTATGCTCACTGCGGTTAGCACGATGATTTATAATCGGCGGGCCCGCTGATTAAAAACAGTAAAACGAGTATGACGAGGCATCTAACCCTAGGTGCCTCGTTTTTTGCACCAAAAAATCGCTACAAGATATACGGTGTGTTAGGATTGTAGAGATGAAAAGGGAGGCTCGTTTAGAGATGATTACAATTGAAACGGCAGCTGACGCCATTGCCTATATTCACGGGCGTCATAAGTGGAAGAAAACACCTAGTTTTGCCAGAATTGAAGCACTCCTTGATCGATTAGACCATCCGGAACGGGCTTCTAAGTTTATCCATATTACTGGGACGAACGGCAAAGGGTCGACTAGTAAGATGATTGCGCAATTATTGCGTCAAACGGGCTTGACGGTGGGGATGTTTACGTCGCCTTTTATTATGACGTTCAATGAACGTGTTCAAGGAAATGACGGTAACATTCCGGACGCGGACTTATTGGCGATTATGCAGCGAATTGCACCAATTACGGAAGCGTTGGACCGAGAATTGCCTGACGGCGGTCCAACTGAGTTTGAAACGTTAACAGCCATGATGTTTGTGTACTTTGCAGAGCATCCAGTTGATGTGGTCGTGCTAGAAGTTGGGGTCGGGGGAACCTGGGACACGACTGAGGTAATTCCTGATAAACTGCTATCGGTAATTACAACGGTTGGGTTAGATCACATGCAGGTGTTAGGCAATTCATTAGCTGAAATTGCCACACAAAAGGCGGGCATTATTCAACGGCAACGTCCGGCAGTGACAGGACGTTTACCAGAAGAAGCTCGTCGAGTCGTAATAACGGTTGCTAAGGCCGCAGGTGCTCCGCTTTACGAGCTTGGTCATGAATTTGAGGTTGCCATGGAACCCGGTGATGCCGAATGGGGTGAACACTTTAATTTGTCTGGTACCGTAACACAGCAAAATGTTTTCGTGGATTTAATGGGTGATTACCAAATAGAAAATGCTGCCGTGGCCGTCCAAACAGCCAAGCTAGCTGCAAAGTTGCTTGGCCGTGAGCTTACATCTGAGATGATTGAGACGGCCTTGGCGATTGTTACTTGGCCGGTTCGGTTTGAACGCGTATCAAACACACCACTAACTGTTCTGGATGGTGCGCATAATCAGCACGGCGTAGGTGCACTAGCTACGACACTGGCACGACGTTTTAAACAACGAACAGTCCATATCTTGTTCGGGGCGTTAGCAGATAAAGCTTACCCGGAAATGCTCCACGCACTGGCTGACTTGCCTAATGTGGATCTGCACGTCGTTGGTTTCCGAACCCCGGGTAGTCGGACGGTACTAGATCCGAGTGAGGCGGCCGCTCAAGTGACTGGACACACAGTCACTGTTCACCAGGATTGGCAAACAGCCTATCAGGCTGTTAAAGCACTCGCGAAGCAAAATGATATGATTTTGTTCACAGGGTCATTATATTTTGTGTCAGAAGTTCGCGCTAATCTATAAATATGCATACACGCCTGCACTAATCTGCGGGCGTTTTTTGGTATACTTTTAAATCAAGACAGTGGCGATTGGAAATAACGGTGTCTTCGCATCACAAGTTTGATTGGCTACTCTATTAAATTGGATAATAAGAGGTAAGTGCGATGAATTTTTTCGTAAATGAGGGACTCGCAGCACAGGGCTCGGGGATTGAACACGCCCAAGTGCAACGCGGTAAGTTATTTCGTAAGCATGGTCAGTCATTTAAAATCGTGACCCGGGTTTACAATGCCAATGGTCATCGAGATTTGCTGGCATGGCAACTAAACGATGCTGAAGTAATTAATATGTATGATTACTATGCAGGAACAGAATATGTGCCCGATCGTATCGTGACGGCTGAAGATGTTAAATGGGGTGGTCGCCCAGTTGCATTGGTGGAGCCAATGGCTGATAAGCCTGAGACGTTTATGGCGTTTGAAGATAGTGAACGGACACGTTTTTTGGGGCGGATTCACGTAGACTTAGAGCACGAAAATCGTGTCACGATGGTGGAAGTGTTTGTGGATCGAACGATGGCGGCTGATGAAGGCTTGTTGCACATGGATCGACCAGCTTATATCGGGTTCCATTTGCACAACTTACATGCGTCGGACACCCGTGATGTCATGACAACAGATGAAAATAACAACTACGAGTTTGATTTCATGCACATGAATGACTATCAGGCGATTATCTCTGCAATGCCACGTCAAACGGCTGATGTGGTAGCGCGTTATGCACCTAAGGCAACACCGTTTACGATTCCGGTGGGGGTTGTGCCAGCTGAAATTCGTGAGGCGAACCGTGTGCCAATGGCTGATCGCGAGCCAAATTCAGTTTTGATGATTGTACGTCGCGCCCCAGACAAGTGACCTGCCGCGGTAGCAGAAGCTTTGATGATCGCGAACCAAAAGCAACCAGGGCTAAATGCACACTTAGATGTTTATGGTTACTTTGACAACACTGGCAACAATAAGACCAACAAGGACTTGATTAACTTGTTCGATAAGTACGGGCTACCAAAACCAACGATGTTAGATGAGAAGGACGAAGAGACGACTGATATTAATGAAGGCCGCCGTTTGGATTCACCAGTTGTGACTTTGCATGACTACGTGACGGATCGTGATGAGCTATATGCTATTCACCATTCACACCAAGTGTATAGTCTGGCGTCAATGATGGAAGGGTTTAACATTTCAATGATGGAAGCCATGTCAAATGGGGTGCCGGGTGTATCGACGAATGTGAACTACGGTCCAAAAGACTTGATTATCAATGGTGAGAATGGCTATTTGACAGCCTGGGCACCGGAAGGTCAAGAAAATGAATTTGTCTCTGAAATGGCCGATCGATTCCTTGAATTATTCAACGATCCACAAAAGTTACAAGCATTCTCAGATGCTGCTTATGACCACAGTGACCGTTATTACGAGGGAAATGTGTGGCAAGCTTGGCAAGGTTTGCTAGACGATGCAAACAAGCGCTGGCCAGCGATGGCAGCTCAAGATCCTGCATTATCAAACGTTGGGGTTGGAGAAGGCGGTACAACGATGACGGCGTACACCCTCGGTCAACGAGCGGATGAAGTGACGATTAATGGTGTTGCAGGTGTCACTTACTTTGCAGCGAATTAAGGAGATTAGCGATGAACTTATATATAGATAATTCAGATTTACCAACGCTTGATGTCAACGTGGCTGCACGGGTAAAAGATGATCGGGTAGCGGACAATGACGCAAAAATTGTTGTGCGTGGGTACTATCCGGATCAGCATATGAACTTGGCTAATCATGGTTTAACGGATCAAGACTTGTTGAATATGTATGATGTGTTTCAAAAGGCAACTGAAGTGGATCCTAAAATGGTCCACTATCGACACAATCCGCAAATTGATAAGACACGCTATCACTTAGACGGCATTGATTGGGGGATGGCGCAGGCTCGTCGGTTTGGGACGACTTACGGTCGCAATGTGATTGATGTAGAATTATTTGCCGGCAACCCAGCTGGCCGTTCATCAATGTTGCATTACATTGATAGATTGGACAATGTTGCTGTAACGGATATTTGGGACTGGCGTGGGTTTAAGTCAGCAACTCGTTATTACCAAATGAATGGGAATATCTCAAACATTATTTTCTATACCACGACTGGGGAGGTTGCCGCACGAGCCTCATTTATGTGGCAACACATTGAAGGTAAGCCGAATAATGAATGGCCACTTGTCCAAACATCATTGGAAGTTATGGACTACGATGGGAAGCATCTCTGGTTTGAGAGCGAAATGCATGCCTGGGGGTACTTTATTCAGCATGAAAAGCAGAAGCAAGGTGTCGTTTTCCAGTAATCTGCTCTTTTTAACGTAATATGTTATAGACTTTCTCTGTTCGACTAACATGGGTAAGTTAGTCAAACAGAGAAAGGGGTTAGAATATCATAAAGCGCTTAATAGTGGTTGCGTTGATTGTATTCGGTTTGAGTTTGGTGGGTGGCACGGCGTTTCTGATGAAACGACGGTTAGTCGGGTGACTACCAATGGCGCAAACGCGACCGGTGCGCAACTTGACGGTGGCACGGTGGTCCAATATCAAGCGCCTGATGAAGTGCGGGCAATGAAGGCCGGTAATCAAACCAATCATACGTTACCGAGTTACACATGGCTCTGTCTGGTGGTGGTTGCTGTCACGACGATTGGCGGCTTAGTCTGGCAACCGCCGCGACGGGAAATCAGACGGGCAGGCTAAAATAGCAAGGATAGTTTCGGGGTAGTCTTTTGACTATCGCGGAATTTTTTGCGTTTTCTGTTACACTAGATAGAAAGATTTAGGCAATGCCCTGGACGCGGGGTGTTGAGACGGAGATATATAATCATGATTATTTTACAAGCAAGTAATGTTGCCCGCCGTTTTAGCGGTGTAACGTTCTTTGAAAACATATCAATGCAGATTCAAGATAAAGGTCGGGTTGGTTTGGTCGGACGTAATGGTGCCGGTAAATCAACGCTTTTGAAGATGCTAATTGGCGAAACACAACCTGATGAGGGGACCGTTTCGATGAAAAAGGGCATTAAGCTCGCTTATTTGGCACAAAATTCAGGCTTAGATTCAGATCTATCGGTTTACAATGAGATGTTAACGGCGTTCGACCGCTTGATTTCGTTGGAAAAGAAGATGCGTGATATGGAAGCCAAAATCGCATCAGCGACGGATTACGAAAGCGATGAGTACACGAGCTTGTTGTCGGCTTATGATCAGGCACAACATGATTTCAATGAAATGAATGGTTACGGATATGAAGCAACTATTCGATCGGTGCTGCATGGATTTGGTTTTGATGAATCATTCTATGATCAAAAAATTTCATCACTATCTGGTGGTCAGCGCACACGTTTGGCGATTGCAAAGCAGTTGCTGGAGACGCCTGATTTGCTAATCTTGGATGAGCCAACGAACCACTTGGATATGCAAACGCTGTCTTGGTTAGAGCAATATCTGCAAAACTACCAAGGGGCATTGTTGATTGTTTCCCACGACCGTTACTTCTTGGATCGTGTCGTGAACGAAATTTATGACATGCACTCAGGTGTGTTGGATCACTACACGGGTAATTACTCACGCTTTATGGAGCTAAAGGCCGCTAAGGTGCTGCAAGAACAGAAGGCGTTTGACAAGCAACAAGAAGAGATTGCGAAGCTGGAGGACTTTGTGAACCGTAACATTGTTCGCGCGTCAACGACGAAGCGGGCTCAGTCACGCCGTAAGCAGTTGGAGCGTATGGAGCGTTTAGAAGCCCCCAAGAATGAAACGGGTGTTGCTCATATCCAATTTTCGACTGACGAAGAGTCTGGTAATGAAGTGATGCGTGTCAATGAAGTGAAGCTAGGCTACGACTTGACGAATATTTTGGCTGAGCACGTCAATATTGATGTGGACAAGCAACACGCAGTGGCATTGGTCGGACCAAACGGGATTGGTAAGTCAACGTTGATTAAGACGATTTTGGGGAAGCTACCTTTGATTGCAGGCACAATCAAAATGGGTGCGAATGTTGAGGTTGGTTATTATGACCAAGAGCAACAAACCTTGGATCCAAAGAAGTCTGTCTTAGACACAATTTGGGATGAACACCCAACAATGCCAGAACGTGATGTGCGCTCAATTTTAGGTTCATTTATGTTCTCAGGTGAATCAGTGGATAAGATTGTGTCGGCACTTTCGGGTGGTGAACGCGCACGTTTGTTGCTAACAAAGTTGTCATTGCAACACGCAAATTTTTTGATTCTTGACGAACCTACCAACCACTTGGATATTGATTCACGTGAAGTGCTTGAGACAGCGTTAAATGAGTTTAACGGTACGATTTTCTTTGTTTCGCACGACCGTTACTTCATTAACGCCGTGGCAACCGAGGTAGTTGAGTTATCACCAAACGGCACGCGCTTCTTCGATGGTGACTATGATTACTACTTGGAGAAGACAGCTGGCGAACAAGCGACGTCACACCGGGCCAAGGCTAGCTTTGAGACGACGGAAGAGTTCAAAGAAGCATCAGCCACGCTGATTGAGAACGTGAGTCGTGAAGAACGGAAGGAACGTCAGAAAGAACAACGTAAGATTGAACGGGCAGTGTCAGCAGCTGAAGAAGAGATGGAAACGCTGAATACCAAGCGAGATGCACTGAATGCGGAGTTAAATGATCCAGCCAACGGTGCTGACTTGGGTAAGTTGACGGACTTGTCTAAGGAAATCGCCGTGTTGGATGCACAATTAGCAACAGTCGAGGAACAATGGACTGAAGCAAGTATGGCACTGGAAGCATTTAATGATTAAGACAAAAGTCTCGGCAGGAAACGTCGAGGCTTTTGTCTTATCCGGGTAAATAATTGCACAAAATTTGTTGCAAAAATATCTCAGTGTGCTATTATTATTTATGTTGATTAGCACTTAACAAAAGAGAGTGCTAAAAATTATAATTGCCTATGGAGGTCATATAACATGTTGAAGCCTTTGGGAGATCGTGTTGTTTTGCAAGTTGAAGAAGCACCTGAGCAATCAGTTGGTGGTATTTTGCTTGCGTCAAACGCTCAAGAAAAGTCAGTTACCGGAACAGTTGTTGCTGTTTCAACGCAATCAGTTGGTGACTTGACGGCCCCAGCTGCGGTCAAGGAAGGTGACCAGGTCATCTTTGATAAGTATGCTGGCTCTGAAGTAACGGTTGACGGTGTCGACTACTTGGTCGTACACGAAAAGGATATTGTTGCGGTTCTTTAATTTACAAAACACAATTAATCAAAATTATTAAATAGAGGGTGAATAAATCATGGCTAAGGACATTAAGTTTGCTGAAGATGCACGCGCTAAGATGCAAGCCGGCGTTGATAAGCTTGCAAATACGGTTAAGACGACAATTGGTCCTAAGGGACGTAACGTTGTGATTGAACAAAGCTACGGCGCACCAACTATTACGAATGATGGTGTGACAATTGCCAAGTCAATCGAGCTGGAAGACCATTTTGAAGACATGGGGGCAAAGTTGGTTGCTGAAGTTGCCTCGAAGACTAACGATATCGCTGGTGATGGTACGACGACGGCCACTGTTTTGACACAAGCTATCATTAACGAAGGTTTGAAGAATGTGACAGCTGGCGCTAACCCTGTTGGTGTGCGTCGTGGAATTGAATTGGCAACGGACGCAGCAGTTAAGTCATTGCACGACATATCAAAGACGGTATCAACGAAGGAAGAAATTGCGCAAATTGCGTCAATTTCAGCTGCCAACTCAGAAGTGGGTGAGTTGATTGCTGAGGCGATGGAGAAGGTTGGTAACGACGGTGTTATCACCATCGAAGAGTCAAAGGGTATCGAAACGACGTTGGATGTTGTTGAGGGTATGCAATTTGACCGCGGTTACATGTCACAATACATGGTCACGGATACAGACAAGATGGAAGCATCTTTGGACAACCCATACATTTTGATTACAGATAAGAAGATTGCTAACATTCAAGAAATCTTGCCAATGTTGCAAAATGTTGTCGAGCAAGGTCGTGCTTTGTTGATCATCGCTGACGACATTACGGGTGAAGCTTTGCCAACATTGGTCTTGAACAAGATGCGTGGTACGTTTAACGTGGTTGCTGTTAAGGCCCCTGGCTTCGGTGACCGTCGTAAGGCCCAATTGGAAGACATTGCCATCTTGACGGGTGGTACCGTGATTACCGAAGACCTCGGTTTGAACTTGAAGGACGTTACGATTGCCCAACTTGGTCAAGCTGCTAAGGTTACGGTTTCAAAGGATAACACGACGATTGTTGAAGGTGCTGGTAACAAGGATGCCATCGCTGAACGTGTTAACTTGATTAAGGGTCAAATTGCTGAGACAACGTCTGATTTTGATCGTGAGAAGTTGCAAGAGCGTTTGGCTAAGTTGGCCGGTGGTGTTGCTGTTATCAACGTCGGTGCTGCAACTGAAACTGAGTTGAAGGAACGCAAGTACCGTATTGAAGACGCCTTGAATGCCACACGTGCCGCTGTTGAAGAAGGATTCGTTGCTGGTGGTGGAACTGCCTTGGTTAACGCAATCCCTGCGGTTGCTGCCTTGTCTGAGGATGGGGATGTGCAAACGGGTATCAACATTGTGCGTCGTGCCTTGGAAGAGCCAGTTCGTCAAATCGCTGAAAATGCTGGTTTGGAAGGATCAGTGATTGTGAACCAATTGAAGGCCGAAAAGCCTGGTATTGGTTACAACGCTGCGACTAATGAATGGGTTGATATGGTTGCTGCTGGTATCGTGGATCCAACGAAGGTGACGCGTTCAGCTTTGCAAAACGCTGCCTCAGTGTCAGCTTTGTTGTTGACAACTGAAGCTGTTGTTGCGGAGCAACCTAAGGAAGACGCAGCCCCTGCAATGCCTGCTCAAGGGATGCCGGGGATGATGTAATTTAATACAAACTAATGAACCACCGTCATGCTCTTGGCGGTGGTTATTTGTTTGTGAAAAATTATCTAAATATCAATGATAGACAACGGGTGTAAATAGCACTAAAATAAGTCGTTGTAGAAATTTTAAATTGTCTTACAAATTGGTGTAACAGCTAAATCTAATTTAATAGGAGCGAATTAATCATGTGGCGCTTTTTAAAGCGGTTGTTGATTGGAAAGCCATTGAAGACCCTGGAAGAAGGCTCGCAACATTTGAGTCGAACCAAGGCATTGGCATTGTTGTCTTCTGATGCGTTGTCATCAGTTGCCTATGGTACGGAGCAAATTACGACGGCGTTGATCGCTGCGAGTGCTGCGGCCCTTTGGATGCAGATTCCGATCGCAATTCTGGTTTTGGTGCTGTTGGCAGCGATTACATTGTCATATCGCCAAATCATTCATGCGTACCCATCAGGTGGTGGTGCGTATGTCGTAACGTCAACTAACTGGGGACGTAACGCAGGACTTGTCGCGGGTGGTTCATTGTTGGTTGACTACATGCTGACCGTGGCCGTATCTGTTGCGGCAGGTACAGAAGCCATTACTTCAGCAATTCCAGCCTTACATCCCTATGCAGTTGGGATTGGTGTCGTGATTATCTTGATTTTGATGGGAATCAACTTGCGTGGTGTCCGAGAGTCAGCCGGTTTCTTGATGGTGCCGGTTTACTTCTTTATCTTGATGATTACGGGGATGGTGCTATATGGTTTGTATAACATCGCTACTGGCCAGGTAGCGTTCCACGCTGCTTCGGCTATCGGTACGACGGGATCAAATATCGGTATCATCTTGTTCTTGAAGGCGTTCTCAAGTGGTTCATCTTCATTGACTGGTGTTGAAGCAATTTCAAATGCCGTACCAAACTTTAAAGAACCAAAGCCTCGTAATGCAGCGGCAACGTTGTCAATTATGGCCTTGATTTTGGCCTTCTTCTTTGCCGGGATTACGTTCTTGTCATATTGGTACGGTATTCGTCCAAATGATCACGTCACGGTTTTGGCCCAAATTGGTCAAGCAACCTTTGGTCATGGCGTACTGTTCTATTTGTTGCAAATTGCCACAGCTTTGATTTTGGCGGTTGCTGCCAACACCGGCTTCTCAGCGTTCCCACAATTGGCCTTTAATTTGGCTAAGGATAAGTTCATGCCGCACATTTACATGGACAAGGGTGATCGTCTAGGCTACTCAAACGGTATTATGTCATTGGCCATTGGCGCCATCGTCTTGCTGTTAATCTTTAACGGTTCGACGGAAGCGCTGATTCCATTGTATGCTGTGGGTGTGTTCATTCCATTTACGTTGTCACAATCAGGAATGATTATTCACTGGTTCCGTGAACGTGAAGGTGTCTGGCTGGGTAAAGCATCAATCAATTTCGTTGGTGCGGCCATTTCATTTGCCTTGGTGGTTATCTTATTCTGGATGCACTTCAAGTCAGTTTGGCCTTACTTGATTATCATGCCTGTGCTCATTAAGATGTTCTGGACTGTAAACAAGCACTACCGCGCTGTCGCGAAGCAATTGCGTGTTTTGTCTAAGGAACCGGTCAAGCGTCATCATTACGATGGTGCGACTGTGATTGTCTTGGTCTCAAACTTGACGAAGGCAACGGCTGATGCGATTGACTATGCCCAATCAGTGGGTGATCGGGTTTTGGCGATGCACGTTTCGTTTGATTCAAACCCGGAAAAGGAACATCGTTTGGGCGTGGAATTCAAGCGTGAATTCCCGGATGTCCGCTACGTGGATATTCACTCGTCATATCGCTCAATTACAGAGCCGTCATTACGTTTCGTGGATGAAATTGCGAAGGGTGCTAAGGAACGTAATCATTCCTTGACCATCTTGATTCCGCAATTCGTACCACGTCACGGTTGGCAAAATGCTTTACACAATCAAAATAGTTTGCGTTTGCGTACGGCGTTGGCCTCACGTGATGTCACGGTATCGACGTACTACTTCCACCTAAAGGAATAGTTGTTAAAAACGAATATTTTCATCTGCTATCATCAGGAGGTTGTGTTAACCTATTGATGATAGCTTTTATTTTGAAAGCAAAAAAATTTAGAGAAAATAAAGGGATAGAGATAATGGATTATACCGTTGATGAAGTCCGACAAGAATTACAAGCCATCCGTGAACGAGTGCACCATGGCGAATTATTCGATTCGATGGGAGCTGAGATTGGTCGCTTGATTGATCAGTTTGATTATGATGCACCAACAACCGTTGAGCAATTAGATGCAGCCACAGCTAGTGCGTTGCAAGAAAAATTGTCTGATTGGCAGACGGCGTTGATTGCAGGTGAACCGGTGGTGGTTACAGATCAAGACGTATTGGACATGATGACGGGTTTGCGTCAGACTGACCCTGAAGTACGTGATCGTGGTGTGTTTTTCTTTGTCAGTGATGGCTTACAGAATCATATTTTCAGTGATAACCAAGTTGTTATGATGACACGCTACCTCTTACAGGATTCTGTCTTGTTTTCACACATTACTGAAACAAATAATGATGGTATTTTCTTCCGATCATTTGCTGTGTTTATTCTATCAATGTTGAATTATGCTAATCGAACGAACGACTTTGATTTGTTTACGGATGATTTGCATGAAATGATGATTGATAACTTAGCGACTTATATTGCGCTGGAACACGACACACGGGGCTTTGTTGAAGGTAAGGGTTGGGCTCACACATTCTTACACATTGGTAATATGTTGGATGATTTATCAAACGACGATGCTGTGACCCGTGCAGACAAGATTTTCTTATTGACGGTGTTGATTGAACGGATTAAGCGTTTGGACACGCCATTGGTCATGGGTGAAAACCGTCGAATTGATAGCTATATCGTGATGTTAGTGAACATGAATCCGCTGTATCGCGATTACTTCTTGAAGCAATTAAAGCAATGGCGTCAAGAAATGACCCGTCAGATGCAGCCAGAAGTTGAGGCTGATTGGCATCGCATGTACAACCAACAACGTTTACTGCAAGGGTTACTATTACGCGAAAAGTTACCTAAAGAAATTTATAATTATCTTAACGAAGCGCGAAACTTTCTAGCGTAACTTATCAAGAATTCAGGAACGTGTTATACTGAGGGTTCCAAATAAATCAGTTTGACAGGGAGATGGACATGTCAGAAAAGCTAAACATTGCGATGTTCTTTGGTGGTAATTCATCAGAACACGACGTTTCAAAGCGTTCAGCACGCAACATTTACGATGCAATGGACAAGGAAAAGTACAACGTAACGGTTTTCTTGATTTCTAAGGACGGAATCATGATCAATGCCGCTGATTCAAAGCGCGTATTTGATGGTGAAGACGAAGACACGATTGTGGCAGCAGCAAAGTCAAAGATGGACTTGAAGAACCCGCTGGCACCAATCGCAGTTTTGGGTGAGATGCCAGAAATTGACTTGTTCTACCCAGTCGTGCACGGTAACTTGGGTGAAGACGGTACGTTGCAGGCGTTGTTCCGCTTGTTGCAAAAGCCATACATCGGACCCGGTACTGCAGCTTCAGCAATGTCATTTGACAAGGATTTGACGAAGCGTATCTTGAACCAAGCTGGTATCCGTAACACGAAGTATGTGTTGTTGACGGATCAAAACTTCCAAGACTACACGTACGAGGGTCTGGTTAAGGAACTTGGTACGGAAGTACTATTCGTTAAGGCTGCCAAGCAAGGCTCATCAGTTGGTATTTCACGCGTCACAAACGCTGCAGAATTCGAAGTTGGTGTTAAGGACGCTTTGCAATACGACTACAAGGTTTTGGTTGAAGCAGCGTTGACCAAGCCACGCGAAGTATTCATTTCAATCTTGGGTAATGAACAACCACGTGCATCTCGTTTGGGTGGTATTGTTTTGCCTGAACAAGATATTTGGTACGACTACAACAACAAGTTCGTTGATGCGTCAGGCATGGTTTTTGAATTGCCAGTTGAGTTAGGGGATGACCTTGAAAAGGAAATCACTGACATGGCCTTAAACGCTTACAAGGCATTGGGACTTGTTGGGTTGACTCGTATGGACTTTATGATTGACGCTGATGGCACACCATACTTGGGTGAGCCAAACACATTGCCTGGCTTTACGAATATCTCATTATATCCACAAATGTGGGAAGTTTCAGGTATCAGCTACACGAACTTGATTGATGAAATTATCAACTACGGTTTGGCTGAATTCGAACGCAATGCCAAGTTGTCATACGACTTCGTGTCATTGGGTGAAGAGCACGTTGGTGAAAAGAAGTACAACGCCGAGCGCGCTAAGTAATATGGATTTAAAAACAATCAGTAACAGTGTTGTTGCTGGTTTTTTTATTTGGTGGCATGTGGCAACGCGCGATGCTTAACTAGCTATCGCCACTTTATAAACGCCATTATTTAGCGTATAATTTATAGTAAGACAATTTGTAGAAAAGGACTTAAAATGACTGAATCATTTACACCAACTTGGATGATTGATGCAATCTACCGTTTGACGCCTGAACAATTAAAGGCTCAAGGAATCAAGGCAGTGCTGACTGACTTGGACAACACGTTGATTGCTTGGAATAACCCAGACGGCACAACGGAATTGCATGACTGGCTTGAACAAATGAACGAGGCAGGAATCCCCGTAATGATCGTTTCAAATAATTCAGCACCCCGTATCGCACGCGTTGCTGAACCTTTGAAGTTGCCATTTGTCTCACGTGCTTTGAAGCCACTGACCCGTGGTCTAAACGAAGCCACAACAACGTTTGGCTTGGCAAAGCAAGAAGTTGTCATGGTCGGCGATCAATTATTAACTGACGTCTGGTCATCTAATAATTATGGCGTTCGAAGCATTTTGGTTAAGCCGCTAATTGAGACTGACCAGTGGAATACAAAGATTAATCGTTTTTTTGAAAAGGGTGTTAAGAAGCGCATGTTGAATGCCCACCCAGAACTACAATGGAGGACTACTCTTGATTAGTGAAACAGAAGTACAAGGTTACTTGGACGATGGTTTGCGCTGCATTGGTTGTGGCGCTCTGATTCAAACTGAGCGTAAGGGCGAATTGGGTTATGCCCCAATGTCAGCCTTGCTTAAGGGCTTTGAAAATGAAGAAGTATTGTGCCAACGTTGCTTCCGTTTGCGTCACTATAACGAAATTCAACCCGTTGATTTGACGGATGATGATTTCCGTTTGTTATTGAATGAGATTTCAACGACTGACTCTTTGGTTGTTTACGTGATGGACGTCTTTGACTTCTCAGGGTCATTGATTCCAGGCTTGCACCGCTTTGTTGGCAAGAACCCGGTTTTGTTGGTTGGCAACAAGGTTGATGTTTTGCCAAAGTCTTTGAAGCGTTCAAAGATTAAGGATTGGATGCGTCAACAAGCTAATGTAGCTGGGTTGCGTCCAATTGATGTGATGTTGACTTCAGGTAAGAGCGGTGATGATGTTCCTGAACTGTTGGATATGATTGAAAAGTATCGTGAAGGCCGTTCAGTTTACGTCGTTGGTGTGACGAACGTTGGTAAGTCAACGTTGATCAACCAAATCATTAAGGATGCAACTGGTGATTCAAAGGATGTCATCACAACGTCACGTTTCCCAGGAACAACGTTGGATCGTATTGAAATTCCACTTGATGATGACACATTCATTATTGATACACCAGGAATCATTCACCAAGATCAAATGGCGCACTACTTGGCGCCGAAGGATTTGAAGTACGTTTCACCACAAAAGGAATTGAAGCCAAAGACGTATCAATTGAACCCAGAACAAACGTTGTTCATGGGGGCCTTGGCCCGTTTTGATTTCATTCAAGGTGATAGGGCCGGCATTACGGCTTACTTTGAAAATAATTTGATGATTCACCGGACGAAGTTGGAAAAGGCGGATGAGTTCTACAGAAAGCACGCCGGTGAACTATTGATGCCACCAACAACGGAAAACTTAGACATGTTGCCACCATTGCAGCGTCACGAGTTTAAGGTGACTGAGAAGACGGATATCGTGATTGATGGATTGGGCTGGATTACAGTTCCAGCCAACACGGTAGTAGCAGGCTGGGCACCCGAGGGTGTTTCAGTATTAACACGAAGGGCAATGATTTAATATGATTTCACTACGCGGTAAGCAAAAGCGTTACCTACGTGCCTCAGCGCACGACATGCGACCACTCTTTAGTATTGGTAAGCAAGGATTGACACAAAACTGGTTGGACCAACTTTCAGATGCAATTAACAAGCGCGAGTTGTTCAAGGTTAATATCTTGGCAAACTCAGATGTTGAAGTTGCCGATTTGAAGGAATTTATCGAAGAGAACACGGATATTCAAGTTGTTCAAACGATTGGACACACGCTAGTATTGTTCGGAGAGTCAGCTGACAAAGAGAACCGTCGCTACTCTGTCGCCGTTCAAAAAATTTAACATCACTCTCGGAGCGGGGGTTCGGGCATGAATAATACAATCGAGAAGACAATGACGCAGGCACGAGCTGAGCGTAGTTTTGTCGGTGAGACAAAGAAAATTGGTATTTTAGGTGGCACATTTAATCCACCCCACTTGGGACATTTGATGATTGGCGAACAAGTCGCTGAACAGCTCGGCTTAGATAAAGTTTACTTTATGCCAAATGCTAAGCCGCCGCATGTTGATCCTAAGGGGGCAATCGATCCCTTGCATCGTGCCAAAATGGTGCAAGCAGCCATTGCAGGTAACAGCCATTTTGGTTTGGAACTGCTGGAAGTGCAGCGAGGTGGTAAGAGTTATACGTACAACACCATGTTGCAATTAAAAATTGAGCACCCTAATTATGAATACTATTTCATCATCGGCGGTGATGAAGTCGCTTATCTGAAAACATGGTATCGCATTGATGACTTGTTGAAGTTAGTGAATTTTGTCGGGGTTAATCGACCAGGACAACCACGAGAATCGGATTATCCAGTGAAATGGGTTGAGGTGCCAAACCTTGAAATCAGTTCAACGGATATTCGAAAGCGAATTGCGACCAAGCAGTCGGTTCGTTACTTGCTACCAGATATGGTGGCGGCCTACATTGTAGAAAACGGGTTATACATGGATGACAAACGAGATGATTTATCGGGGCCGGTACTATAACGGGTCACGAGCAAGTTTAGTTGCAGCTGCACAAGCTGCTATGTCTGATTACCGTTTCCAGCACGTCCTACGTGTGGAGGAAATGGCAGTTCGGCTAGCAGACAAGTGGGGCATTGATGCAGAGTTGGCTTCTGTGGCAGCTTTGACGCACGATTACGCCAAGGAACGCTCAGATGCTGACTTCTTGGCGAAGATTGCGGAAAAGCAATTGGATCCGGATTTGGTTAATTGGGGTAACAACGTTTGGCACGGTATCGTTGGCGCAGAAATGATCAAGGATGAGCTGGGCATTCAAAACGAAGATATCCTAACGGCAATTCGTCAGCACACAACAGGTGCCCCTTATATGACGACGCTGAGTCAAATCATTTATATGGCAGATTATATTGAAGCAGGGCGTGACTTCCCAAGGGTCGAAGAAGTTCGAGTTTTGGCGTTTGATGACCTTGCGGCTAGTGTGGGATGGCAAACGGGCCACACATTAGCGTACCTCATTGAAAAGCGCGTGCCGGTTTATCCGGGAACGCTTTTGACTTACAACGCATGGAGTGTAGAGAAGTAATGGAAAACAAAGTAAACGAAATGTTGGAAGTAGCTGTTAAGGCCGCCGATCAAAAGCGCGCTGAAAACTTGATGGCTTTGGACATTCACGAAATTAGCTTGGTGGCAGATGCCTACCTTATTTTGGATGCCCCAACGCAACGCCAAGTTTTGGCAATTGTTGATGAAATCGAAGACAAGATGGCTGAAGCAGGATTCGAGTTGCAACGCCACGAAGGCCGTCGTGAAGGTGAATGGGTCTTGATGGACTTTGGTGACTTGTTCGTCCACGTATTCAAGGATGAGATGCGTCAATTCTACAACTTGGAAAAGTTGTGGGGCGCTGCACCCGAAATTGATATCGACCACTGGATTGTTAAGGAAGAGTTCTAATGAATTATCAAACTTTTGCGAAGTTGTATGACGACCTGTTCGATGAGGATGCATACGCTGATTGGTTCCAATACGCTACTAGGTTCATTAAGAACAAAGATGGTAAGTTATTAGAATTAGCGGGTGGTGCAGGTCGATTGGCTATCCAATTAAAGCAGGCTGGGTACGAAGAAGTCACGGTCTTTGATTTATCAACTGAAATGTTGGCTTTGGCAGCACAACACGCACAGGAAGCAGATGTGATGTTGCCACTAATTGAAGGTGATATGCGTGAATGGTCAGATTACGAGCAAAAGTTTGCAACCATTACGTCGTTTGCGGATTCTTTCAATTATCTGGCGTCTGAAGAAGAAACGCTGCAAGCCTTTAAGCAAGTTGCAGCTCACTTGGAAGATGATGGTCAATTTTTGTTTGACGTGATTTCGCCTTGGCAGACCGATGTGTACTATCCGGGTTATATGTACAATTGGCACGATGATGAGACGGCATTTATGTGGTCATCATATGGTGTTGAGGAGCAAGCTCACACAGTAGAACACGAGTTAACGTTCTTTGTTTACAATGAAGAAATTGATGGCTTCCAACAAATTCAAGAAGTGCACACAGAGCGCACGTACGAGTTAGAAACATATAAGCGCTTGTTGACTGAAGCTGGTTTTACCAACATTGAGGTATTGGCCGACTTTGGGCGCGAAACAGTAACGGTTGAATCGCCACGTTGGTTCTTTAACGCAACGAAAGCTTAAAAAGGAGTGAGCTGGTAATGGAGGCTGTTGGGCTAATAACCGAATATAATCCGTTCCACAATGGACACGCTTACCATGTGGCACAAGCGAAAGCACTAACCGGTGCTGACGTCGTGGTCGCTGTCATGAGTGGTAACTACGTGCAACGTGGGGTACCAGCTAGCTTTGATAAGTGGCAGCGGGCGGAACTGGCATTACTAGGCGGGGTTGATTTAGTTTTTGAATTGCCGTTCGCATTTGCGGTACAGCCGGCGCATATTTTTGCGCGTGGTGCAGTGCAATTGCTTGCCAATGCGGGTGTGAAAACGATTGTCTTTGGTGCTGAACACGGCGACTTAGACTTTCTAGCGCTAGCGCAACAGGCCCATCAACGGTTAATGGCTGACAAACAGTTTTCAACTGACTATAGCCAAACTTATGCCACGGCATTTAATGATGTGCTGGCGGACGTTGTTGGCTTTCGATTAACTGATCCAAATGATATGTTAGGGTTTGCGTATGCGACCGCTGTCATCGAATTGAACTTAATAGGGACAATCACGCTGCAACCAATCCAACGGATTAAAGCGGGCTATCATGAAACACGTTTGGTTGATGATCATATTGCCAGTGCAACTGCAATCCGAGAATTAATGGACAAACAAGCACCAACAACGTCTTTCTTACCGTACGTTGGACAGCAAGCTGCTGAGTTGTTAGCCCAAGGGGCTCAAACCGCACCTTGGTCAACGACTTGGTACCACGCGTTGCAAACGAAAGTGATGACGACGCCAATTGCTGAGCTTGAACAAATTTATCAGTTAACGGATGGTTTAGCGTATCGATTGCAAGAGCAGGTGGCGCAACACTTAGCGACTGATTTTACGTCATTTATGGCAGCGTATAAGTCGAAACGATATACACAAGCGCGCCTACAACGCACGTTACTGTACACTGTTTTAAATATTACAAGCGCGGAAATGCAAACCGCGATGGCAACCCCTTATTTACGTATGCTTGGGGTCACGACCCTTGGTCGTCGTTATCTCAAGCAACAGCGTGATGAGTTTTCGTTGCCGGTGATACATAAAGTTGAAAAGGATGATTTAACCGGCATTTTAGCGCTTGATTATCGAGCTGGTCGATTGTATCAACTTTTCTCACAACGACCAGCCGATCTTGCAAAGGCGCAGGACACCGGTCGCATTCCAGTTTTTATAGAAAGAGGATAGATCATGAAGTGGCAATTTGTGGAACTCCAGAAGTATAAGACAGAAGCACTCCAGTTCAATGAAGTTGTGGATTTGAAGGATGAAATTACAACAACGTTTGGGGATGTCATTTTAGATGTTACCCCGTTGACAGTGACGGGTTTTGCACAAGCAGATCGTGAAGACATCATCGTTCACGCGAATGTGAAGGGACAACTAGTGACACCGTCAACACGTTCATTGGAACCTGTTGAAATGCCAATTGATTTTGACATTGACGAAGTTTACTTGCAAAATGAAGCGCACGCTGACCGTTATGAAATTGAAGATTCAGTCATCTTAGTTGAAGATGGTGTGATCGATTTCAACCAGGCATTGGCTGAGTATGTGGCATTGTCAGTACCATTGCAAGTGTTGACTGAAGAAGAACAAAATCAACCAATGCCTGAAGGAAATGGTTGGGCAGTGATTTCTGAAGATGACTTTGACAAGAAAAAGGAAGAAGAGCCAGTACAAGCAAATACGCCACTGGCTGGTTTGGCTGACTTGTTCAAGGATGAAGATTAGTTAAACAAAGGCGCTTACCGGCGTTGAACCGGTGAGCGTTTTTCCACATTTTAAACGGAAGGAATACTTGCATAATGGCTAAGCCGAAAGAAACGCCGATGATGAAGCAGTACAACGAAATCAAGGAGCAATATCCAGATGCATTTTTGTTTTATCGTCTGGGAGATTTTTATGAACTGTTTAATGACGATGCCGTTTTGGGCTCACAATTATTGGAATTAACGTTAACCCAACGGAATAAGAATTCCGCTGAACCGATTCCGATGGCTGGCGTACCACATCACGCCGCCCAGAATTATATCGATATTTTGGTCGATAAGGGATATAAAGTTGCGGTTGTTGAACAGATGGAAAATCCGGCTGAAGTAGAAGGAATGGTTAAGCGCGAGGTTGTCCAACTGGTGACACCTGGTACCCGGATGCGCACGAGTGCTGATGCGGCGAAAGAAAATAACTATCTAGTTAGTCTATCAATGACCCCAACGGGTGGCTTCGGCTTGGCATACGCTGATCTATCGACGGGTGAAGTTAAAGCGACCACGGTGACTGCAACTGGGGGCGTACTTAATGAAATCAGTCGCCTGGAAACTAAGGAAATTGTCACAAACGCAACGTTGTCAGATGATTTGACGGCCAATTTAACCAGTTTGGGAATTTTGGTGTCACATCAGGATGAAGAAGCGGCCAACGCGGAAACGTCGTATTTGACGCAACAACTGACGGTGCCAGAACAAAAAGAGGCCGCCGATGTGTTATTGGCCTATCTGTTTGCGACACAAAAGCGGTCACTTGATCATTTGCAAATGGCGGCATCATACGAAATCGCCCAATATTTGAAGTTAGATCGTAACTCACGCGCTAATTTGGAATTAACGGTTAATTTACGCACCCAACAACGGCCTGGTACCCTCTTATGGTTGCTGGACAACACGAAAACTGCAATGGGTGGTCGTGCCTTAAAGCAATGGTTGGAACAACCATTACTGGATCGGGAAACGATTGAGCAACGCTATGACAAGATTGGTGAGTTACTCAAAGATTTCTTCTCGCGGGCGGCATTGCAAGAAACATTGAAGTCAGTCTACGATTTGGAACGTTTGGCTGGACGCGTGGCGTATGGTACAGCAAACGGCCGTGACTTATTGCAGTTGCGTAATTCGTTGCGACAAGTGCCAGATATCATGGTAACGCTGGGAGATTTAGATCCTGCCGTTTTCGGTGATTTACTACGTCGAATTGACCCTGTTGCAGACATTGAAAAGTTAATTTCCACGGCTATCGCTGAAGAACCACCAATTTCGGTCACTGATGGTGGTGTGATTCGAGCTGGGTATAACACACGCCTAGATGAATATCGCAGTGTTATGAAGAATGGTAAGCAATGGTTGGCTGAATTAGAGGCGAAGGAACGTAGCGAAACTGGTATTAGTTCGTTGAAAATCGGTTTTAACAAGGTGTTTGGCTACTACATCGAAGTCACTAAAGCGAACATTGATAAACTCGACCCAGATCGTTATACGCGTAAGCAAACATTGGTCAATGCGGAACGTTTTATCACACCCGAACTAAAGGATCGTGAGCAAATGATTCTGGAAGCCGAAACAAAGTCGAGTGACTTGGAATACCTGTTATTTACGGAAGTGCGTGAGCAAATTAAAAATAACATTACCCGTATTCAAAAGCTCGCTGCCACGTTGGCTGAGTTGGATGTGCTACAATCATTGGCAACCGTGGCAGAAGACTATAAGTTTACGCGGCCTGAGTTGACGGATAAGCAACGGTTAGTGATTAAAGACGGTCGCCACCCGGTTGTTGAAAAAGTGTTGGGTCACCAATCTTATGTGGCCAATGATGTGTTTATGGATGAGGATGAGACCATCATGTTGATTACTGGACCGAATATGTCCGGTAAGTCAACTTATATGCGTCAATTAGCTTTGACGGTTGTGATGGCTCAAATCGGTTCGTACGTGCCAGCTAGCGAAGCTGAGTTGCCTATTTTTGATCAAATCTTTACCCGCATCGGGGCGGCGGATGACTTGATTTCAGGTAATTCAACTTTCATGGTGGAAATGTCTGAGGCAAATACAGCCATTCAGAACGCCACAAAGCGATCATTAATTTTGTTTGATGAACTTGGACGCGGAACAGCAACCTATGATGGGATGGCGTTGGCGCAAGCGATTATTGAACACGTACACAATAACACGAAGGCGAAAACATTATTCTCAACTCACTATCACGAGTTAACGGCGCTAGCTGATGAGTTGCCTAATTTGCGAAATGTTCACGTTGGTGCGACAGAAGAGAATGGTGAGCTGGTCTTTTCACACAAGGTCTTAACAGGTCCTGCAGATCAAAGTTACGGGATTAACGTTGCCAAATTGGCGGGTTTACCAGATAGTTTGATTGACCGGGCGGCTGATATTTTGGCCAACTTGGAGGCTCAGGATGTGTCATTGGAAGCGACAGCGCCAACACAATCTGCTAAGCTAGCTGAACCAGTTGCCACATATCAGGCGCCGGTGGCTGAGCCGGAACCCGAGGTCACGACGACTGAACCAGCAGATACGCAGTTAGACTTGTTTGCAGTTGGACCAGAAATTGATCCAGCCACGCAAGCCGTTTTGGATGAAATTAAAGCAACAAATATTGCAACAATGACGCCATTAGATGCCATGATGAAGTTAAATGGGTGGCAAAAGCAAATGAAGTAAAAGAGGATTAAGAGATGGCTGAGATTCATGAGCTTTCTGATATTTTAGCGAACCAGATTGCGGCCGGTGAGGTGATTGAGCGACCTGCGTCTGTGGTTAAAGAGTTGGTTGAAAATGCGATTGATGCTAATTCCCAGCAAATTGATATTTTGGTGGAAGAAGCAGGGGTAAAATCAATTCGGATTATCGATGATGGAGATGGAATCGACGCTGATCAGGTAACGGAGGCATTTTTGCGTCACGCAACGTCAAAGATTACATCACGTAACGATCTGTTTCGTGTACATTCACTTGGATTCCGCGGTGAAGCGCTCCCATCAATTGCGTCAGTTGCGGATGTTGTGCTGGAAACAGCCACAGCCGGGGTAGAACAAGGTAAGCGAGTTCACTACAAGGGGGGCGAACTGCTCGAAGAAATTGGGACTGGTGCACGTAAGGGAACAGACATTACAGTGTCGGATATTTTCTTCAATACGCCCGCCCGCTTGAAATATTTGAAGTCACAATCAACCGAGTTGGCTCAGATTGTAGATGTTATTAATCGGTTGGCACTGAGTTATCCAGAGATTAGCTTCCGCTTGTCGCACAAAGGTAATGAGGTAATGCGAACAGCGGGAAATGGTAATTTGCAACAAGTTATCGCCGCCATTTACGGTGTCCAACAAGCGCGTAAGATGCAAGCCATTCAAGCTGAAGATAATGACTTTGGGGTGTCAGGTTACATTTCATTACCAGAATTAACACGGGCAAGTCGTTCATATATCTCAGTGCTGATTAATGGGCGCTATATTAAAAATTACAATCTCACCAAAGCGTTGATTAAAGGCTATGGTTCTAAGTTAATGGTTGGTCGCTTCCCAATTGCGGTGTTACAAATTACAATGGATCCATTGTTAGTCGATGTGAACGTACACCCACAAAAGCATGAGGTCCGATTGTCAAAAGAAAGCCAGTTGATGGCGTTGATTGAACAAGCTGTGAAGGATCGGTTTGTTAATGAGAATTTGATTCCGAGTGCCTATGAGAATTATTTGGGTGAGGAGCAAAACGCGGCTGAAAATGATGCAGCTTTTATTGCCCAACTAAACGATGCGTCACAGTCATACGTTAGTTCATATACGCCGGAGTCGACACCAGATCATCCGATACCAATGACACCAGCTGACTATGAAAAGTTGGCGGATAACTTCTCGGTGTCTGATGTGACCCCAGTCGTAGTCCACAATGCCGAGGAACTGCAAGGCACTGCTGTGAGTGAATTTACGAATAAGTATCAAGATGGTGCGGATATAAACCCCTTTGACGAAGGTGGGACAGCGATGGTGGCTGAGCAGAAGTCACTAGATTTGGCAGATGACAGTATTCAAGCTGTTGATGAACATGGACAAACATTCCCTAAGTTAGACTATATTGGGCAAATGCACGGGACGTTCTTGTTTGCACAATCTGAAGAAGGCCTGTACCTAATTGACCAACACGCAGCTCAGGAACGTGTTAAGTATGAGTATTACCGTGAAGAGATTGGTAAGGTTGGCTTAGAAATGCAAAAGTTGCTAGTGCCAATCGTGTTGAATTACCCCAAAATTGATATTTTGAAGATTCAATCACATGAAGCTGAGTTAGCCCAAGTTGGCCTGCATTTGGAACCGTTCGGGGATGATGTGGTCATCGTTCGCGAGCATCCTGGCTGGTTCGAAAAGGGACAAGAAGAAGATACGATTCGTGAAATGGTTGATTGGATTCTGCGGAATGGTAGCTTAACGGTTGCACAATTCCGTGAGCGAACGGCAATTATGATGGCATGCAAGCGCTCAATCAAGGCTAACTGGTCAATAAACGATTTTGAAGCTAAGGGGTTACTTGATCAATTATCACATACAGAGAACCCTTACAATTGCCCACACGGTCGTCCCGTCTTGGTGACGTTCTCAACGTTGGACATGCAAAAGATGTTCAAGCGTATCCAAGATTCACACGAACCTTGGGTTGAGTATGATAATCACCCCTTTTAATTTGAAAGTGGTCTAATTTAGCTATAAACTAAAGTCATCGATTAAGAAATTAAAAACTTTAACAGAGGTAATTTATCATGAAGGCACGTGTATTTTACGCAACTATCACCGGAAACAACGAAGACGTCGCAGATGTAATCATTGATACATTCGAGGCAGAAGGTGTTGAAGTAACTAAGGAAGATATCCAAATGGTTGACCCTCACGACATCTCAGCTGATGAAACTGATATCGTTGTGGTTGTACCATACACGTTCGATAAGGGAACGGTCCCTGACGAGTCTTTGGACTTCTTCGAAGACTTGGAAGATACTGACCTATCAGGTATCGTTTACGGTGTTTCAGGTTCAGGGGATGACTTCTACGGTAAGGACTTTGCGGTGGCTATCGACAAGTTCGAGGCGCAATTCGAAAAGTCGGGTGCTACCAAGGGTGCGGACGGTGTAAAGGTTAACTTGAGCCCAGACGTTGAAGTAACTGAAAAATTACAAGCATTCACGAAGGCTTTGATTGCCAAGGTAAATGCGTAATAACACTTGCTAAAAGGGTTACGGTTTTTAAATTAAAATTTTTCAAAAAAATCACTAATAAAAAATAAGCAAATTCTGATAAGACAGCTTAAAATGAGACTGTTCATGAGAAAGCGAATTACCCGAGTTTGCCTTCTTAACAGGCTAACCTGTAGAACCTATAACCACAAGTCACATTATGATTTTTCTCTGTAAGGATTTTGTGACGGCAGGAGAGCAAGGATAACCACTTTGCTCTCTTTTTTTGGCTAAAAAGCATCGACAATTGTCCCTGCGACAGGCCAACACGATGCTAATTAAATATAGGTGTTAAACACCGGCTTGAAAAGCCAACAAATAAGGGACACTCCCCATAAAGACGAACACTAATGTGCCAACACAAGATTACTGATCGTTGGTTGTAGGGAGTAAACGTAAAATAGATGGCCGGTAATCCCAATCAAAATGGCGGTTACAACCATCAAAAATACAATAAACGTCATGAAAAATACCCTCAATAAAATTAAAATCTTTTCCCATTTCTCGATGATTCTTATTTTACGTAAGTTATCAGTCAAGACCAACAAAAGTGCCAAACTTGGGACAAAAACATGTATTTTCAGTTTAACCTGACATGTGCTATAATTACGTCAGTATAAAACGTTGATGAAGACACGTCGGATAACAAGATCGTTTTAAGAGAGTTTGCTAGTGGTGGGAGGCAGATAATGATCGTTACGCGATACTACTTCCGAGTGGATTGGGGAACCAATTCCGTATCCCGCGTTAAGGGGACGATGAGGCGAAGGGCAACTTTCGCGAACTCGGGTGGTACCGCGTGCAAACGTCCCGTTACAACAAGTATGATTGTTGTGGCGGGACGTTTTTTGTTGCCACGCGTTAGGTCGATGAATAGTCATTATAGGAGATAAGACACATGGCAGATGTAAAGATTACATTCCCAGATGGTGCGGTGAAGGAATTTCCTGCTGGCGTTACGCCATTGGAAATTGCGAGCGGCATTTCAAAGTCATTGGCTAAGAAGTCAGTGTCAGGAAAGTTGAACGGCCACTACGTTGGCATGAACGATGGCATCAACGAAGACGGTGAATTTTCATTGATTACCAAGGATGATGCGGAAGGGACGCAACTTTTGCGTCACTCTGTTTCACACTTGTTGGCACAAGCATTGAACCGTTTGTATCCAGATCAAATTCACTATGGTGTAGGTCCAGCCATTGAAAATGGTTTCTACTACGATACTGATAAGGTCGATGGTAGCCAAATTTCAGCAGAACAGTTCCCAGAGATTGAAAAGATGATGAAGCAAATTGCTTCAGAAAACTTGCCAATCGTTTCTCGCGAGATTACGCGTGATGAAGCTTTGGAAATGTTCAAGAACGATCCTTACAAGATTGAATTGATTAACGATTTGCCTGCTGATGAGCACATCTCAATTGCTGTGCAAGGTGAGCACGTAGAATTGGATCGTGGTGGTTTGGTACCATCAACGAACTGGATTAAGCACTTTAAGTTGACTTCTGTTGCGGGTGCTTACTGGCGTGGAAAGTCTTCAAATCCAATGTTGCAACGTATTTACGGAACGGCATTTTGGACGGCTGAAGAGTTGGATGCTGAATTGAAACGTCGTGAAGAGGCTAAGGAACGCGATCACCGTAAGATTGGTGCTGAGCAAGACTTATTCTTCACGTCACAAGAAGTTGGTGCAGGTTTGGCTGTTTGGATGCCAAACGGTGCGGCAGTTCGTCGTACGTTGGAACGTTACATCGTTGACCGTGAAGTGCAAGACGGTTACCAACACGTTTACACACCAATCATGTCTAACTTAAACTTGTACAAGCAATCTGGTCACTGGGATCACTACCACGATGACATGTTCCCACCTATGGACATGGGGGATGGCGAATTCTTGGAATTGCGTCCAATGAACTGCCCATCTCACATCATGGTGTTCAAGCACAAGCCACGTTCATACCGTGAATTGCCATTCCGTATTGCGGAATTGGGAATGATGCACCGTTACGAGAAGTCAGGTGCGTTGACTGGTTTGTCACGTGTGCGTGAAATGACGTTGAACGACGGTCACACGTTCGTTATGCCAGACCAAATCGAGGATGAGTTCAAGAAGATTTTGGGCTTGATGATCGACGTTTACGCTGACTTTGATATCACGGACTACCGTTTCCGTTTGTCATACCGTGATCCTGAAAACACGGAAAAGTACTACGATGACGATGACATGTGGGACAAGGCCCAAACGATGTTGAAGAAGGCCATGGATGACATGGAGTTGGATTACTTCGAAGCTGAAGGTGAAGCTGCGTTCTACGGACCAAAGTTGGACGTCCAAATCAAGACGGCTTTGGGTGGTGAAGAAACGTTGTCAACGATTCAATTGGACTTCTTGTTGCCTGAGCGATTTGATGTTAACTACGTCGGACCTGATGGCGAATTGCACCGTCCAGTTATGATTCACCGTGGTATCATCTCAACGATGGAGCGTTTCACAGCTTACTTGACTGAAATGTACAAGGGTGCGTTCCCAACTTGGTTGGCACCACACCAAGTACGTATCATTCCGGTTAACCGCGATGCGCACGGTAAGTTCGCTAAGGACTTGGCAGACCGTTTGATTAAGCAAGGTATTCGTGCTGAATACGAAGACCGTAATGAGAAGTTGGGTTACTTGATTCGCGATGCTCAAACGTCTAAGGTTCCTTACACGTTGGTTATCGGTGATGAAGAAGTTAACAACAACACTGTTACGATTCGTCGCTTTGGTTCAACGGACACAAAGTCAAAGTCTGTTGACGCCTTTGAGGCACAATTGCTGGCTGATATTGCACGTCATTCACGTGCAATAGAGACATTGGAAAAGGCTGTTAAGGGGTAACCAATAAATTAAAATCTCAGTTATGCTTGTTGCGTAACTGAGATTTTTTATACCCTTTTTCGCCATGTTTTGCGTCATTTTCCTCTAGAATATACATGAAAGAAATTTGTGAGGAAAACAATGAAGAGTAAAGCGGTTTAATACACACTGTTGGGGGGGTAACGGCATCGTTAGGGCTAATTTTTCACAATCAAATTGGCACATTAATGATTAAGACGTATAAAACCAACAGTGACACAAAAAATGGTTGCAAAAACGAAAACAGCGAAGGCCAATTATGACTGGAAAAGCGTTAAAACACTGACCGCCTAAGAAATGATTAATGCGCGCTTATACGCAGGAAAGTTGCGTTACATCAGGATGGTTTCTGTACCGAGGATTGGGTTGAGTTTGCCGATTAGTAAGGGCGTTAATGGTATAGCACTCACTTTTGGCGTGGGAACGCTTTATCCCGATCAGGAGATGGGGAAGAACAATTACTCGTTGGCGAGTCATTTTGTTCAAAGCAGCAGTAATAAGAAGATTCTCTTTAGTCCGATTTACTACGAGGGCAAGACGGGTCAGCATATGTATTTGACAGACATGTCAAAAATATAAAGCCATCAAGCAACGTCAGTAAAGGTCGTGCAACCGACAGCTGTAGAAGTGACTTATAATCAGCCAAATAAAAACCAAATCACTTTGATTACGTGTGATTACACAGCAGAGCGTGGCCACGTTGCAATGCAAGACGATTTGAAACAGGTTTATACCTGGCATGATGCCCCAAAGGAAATTCGCGATTCATTTAGTCACACAAATGAATGGTACAAAAGTTAAATAGTATAAACATGATTGGCGGCCTTTAATGGCTGTCAATTTTTTTATCTCTCATGACTTGCAAACGGTATAGACCATGGTTTATAATTGGTCTATACCAAAGGAATTGCTAGACATTTTATTAAGGGGAGAATAACATGAAAATTCTACAAGTGAGTGATCAAAAAATCGGCGGCCAGGCAGGCTACAACGTCTTTTCAGAGGCGTTAGCAAATGGTGCCACGGTGTTTGGGTTGGCAACCGGTTCAACCCCTATTTCAATCTATGATGCGCTTACAGCAAGTGATTTAGATTTTAGCAACGCTGTCTCAATTAACTTGGATGAGTACAAGGGATTGCCAGGGACCCACGAACAAAGTTATCGTTATTTTATGAATGAGCACCTGTTTAATAAGAAGCCATTTAAGGAAAGCTATGTGCCTGATGGCATGGCGGATACGGCTACAGAAACAGCCCGCTATGAGCGCATTATTAACGACAACCCTATTGATTTACAAATTCTTGGCTTAGGGCAAAATGGACACATTGGGTTCAATGAGCCAGGTACACCCTTTGATTCATTGACCCACGAAGTGGCATTGACCCAATCAACGATTGATGCCAATGCACGTTTCTTTGCGGATGAAAATGATGTCCCACGTTATGCGTACTCAATGGGAATTGGCAGCATCATGAAGGCTAAGCAGATCTTGTTGGTAGCCTACGGCGATAACAAGGCAGACGCAGTCGCTACCATGATAGAGGGCCCAGTAACGGAAGATATGCCAGCGAGTGTGTTGCAACGCCACCCTAATGTGACGGTGATTGTCGACGCTGCAGCAGCGGAAAAACTCACGAACCGTAAAGAAATTGTGCCGTTTGTGTAGAAAGTCCGACCTTTAGGAAATTAAACCGGTGATTGGTTGCAAAGGTATAACGAGCATGTTATATTTGTAAGCGTAAGGTAGTAATGCCTTACACAACCAATTCTCTTTCTCTCTCTTAGCCGCTGTAACTTGCCAGTTATAGCGGCATTCTCTTTGTAAAGGGGCATTTGAGTATACATTTTACATATATTCTTTAGATTTCCCTAAGAGTGGGTAACTAATTGGCACAAAAGTCTAGTATTCTCATGCATGCATAGCGTATACTATTCGAGTAATAACTATTAAAGAGGTATTGAAACATGGCTTCAAAGACTGAATTGATTGACTTGGTTGCAGCAAAGACTGGACAAGCTAAGTCAGAAACGGCTAAGACGGTTAACGCATTGTTGGACGTTATTAAGGACCAATTGGCACAAGGCGAGAAGGTTGCCTTGGTTGGCTTTGGTACTTTCGAAGTTCGCGAGCGCGCTGCACGTAAGGGTCGCAACCCACAAACTGGTGCAGAAATTGAAATCGCAGCCGCAAAGGCACCTGCCTTCAAGGCTGGTAAGGACTTCAAGGAAGCCGTTAACAAGTAATTTAATCGTTACGTTTAAAACGCCACGTTAGCATTTGCTAATGTGGCGTTTTTTGTATTATTGGACTATCCAAGTTTGCTCACAAAATTTAGGTTTTGTTTTAGCTGACGTGAAGATAGCGCTAAGCTAAGCGTCATATGATAATCCTCGTCAAAAACACTTGGAGGAACGCGATATGACAGATCGTAATCAAAATAAAGTCCAACGGCCGTGGTTGCAATGGGTGACCTTAAGTGTTGCTAGCTTAGCAATGGTGTTCAGCCTCATCACTGCCTTTCATCCGTTTGGTATCGGATCAGACACTAGTCGGCCCACTATGACCCAACAATCCGGTGGTTTCGGTGGCCATGTCCCAATGGAAAATAATCAAGCGGGTTTGAATGGTAACACATCCTCGGGAGCAACGAATTCAGTAGATGAAGCCGCAAGTAACGGTACGACAACCCAGTGATAGGAGATTAAAATGAATTTTGTGAAACGAGCAGGCATTACGCTGTGGGCCCGAAAAGGTCGTTCTTTGTTACTAGTCTTGACGTTAACAGTGATTTTAGTTTTCGTCATGGCGGGTTTGATTATTCAGAATGCTGCATTAACGGCAGCTAATAACGCCGCTAATGCAGTTGGCTCAACAGTCAGCTTATCAGCTAATCGTGAAAAGATATTCGAACAGATGAAAGCAAGCCAGTCAAGTGCTAGTTCAACATCAAACAGTGAGACGAAGCCAACGGCGATTACAAAGCCAACGGCGACCGTGAAGCAGGTTAAAAAGATTGCAGCGCTGCCAAATATTTCATCGTATAATATCACCAATAATGCGGCAGTGAATGCAAATAGTTTTAAGGCAGTTACGACGACATCGACATCAAATGCGATGGGCGGTGGTCCAATGGGCGGCGAGAGTAACAGCGGTGATATTCAAGTGAATGGTGTTTCGCTTACATCAGCGACGTCGTCTTTTGTAGATGGCTCAGCCAAGATTACATCCGGTCGTGGTATCAAAGCGTCTGACCACGGTACTACCAATGTGGTCATTGAAAGTGAATTAGCATCAGCCAATAAGGTAAAGATTGGTCAAACGATTACGGTGAAGACGACTGCTGATGATGCGAAAACGGTTAAGCTAACTGTTGTGGGAATTTACAAGGCGAAGACAGCGACTGATGGCTTCCAACGCAATAATCCATCGAATACAATTTACGGTTCATATACTTTAGCGAATACAATCAATGGCACTGAGAATGTCGCATCTAACGTTACCTTCACGATGGCTGAACCAGCTAAAACATCGGCTTTTGTTAAGGCTGCTAAGAAGTATATTGATACTGATAAGCTCACGCTGACATCAGATGCCTCGCAGTACAAGACCGCAGCAGCAAACATGAAGAACGTAGCTGCATTTGCATCAAAGATTGTTTGGATGGTTTCAATTGCAGGAATCTTGATTCTTGGTTTGATTATTATCCTGATTACACGCGAACGTCGTCGTGAAATTGGTATTCTGGTGGCGTTGGGTGAATCAAAGCCTAAGGTTGTCGCGCAATTGTTCACTGAATTATTAGCTATTCTGATTGTGGCCCTTGGCATTGTCACTGCTGCAGGTAATGGTGTTTCAGGTGTGATTGGTAAGCAGTTAGTACAACAACAAACGAAGCAACAAATACAAAGTGCTAATGGTGGTCTGCCGGGTGGTGGTGCTGGTCAAAAGCTATCAGGTAATATGGGTGACGGCCCAATGGGTACCCGGGGTGGTATGGCTAAAACGGCCGAACTACAAACAGCGATGACGCCGGTTGCAATGGCTGAACTTGGTGGCGTGGCCTTCCTGATTGCAGTGTTGTCAGTTTCAGGAGCGGCATTCAGTATTTTGCGCATGAGGCCAAAGCAAATTTTGCAGGCGGATTAATGGAGAAGACAGGATGACATTAGAAATTAAACATTTAACCCACTGGTATACGGATCGAGATCATAAATTGTATGAGGATGTTAATCTAACATTTGAGTCTGGTCGTTTTTATGCGATTGTTGGCGAATCCGTCTCGGGTAAGACAACGTTACTATCATTTTTAGCGAGTCTTGATGCACCTCGTGAGGGAGATATTTTGGTAGATGGGATCTCGATTAAGGAAATCGGGTTGACTAAATTTCGCCAGAAGTACGTGTCGACAATTTTTCAGGCCTACAATTTGTTGAATACGATGACGGCTTTCCAAAATGTGCAAACGGCTCTAGCGATTACAGGGTCAGCTCACGCGAAAGATAAGTTGTATATCCTGGATCAGTTGGCACGGGTGGGCATTGATGAGGAAAAAGCTCATCAAAACGTGCAATGCTTATCTGGTGGTGAACAACAGCGAGTGGCGATTGTCCGGGCGTTGTTGGTCGATACACCAATCGTTGCCGCTGATGAGGCGACTGGTAATTTGGATCACGAGAACTCACAAAAAATTGTAGACTTATTTGCTGAACTGGCACACGAATTTGGTAAGACAGTGATTTTAATAACGCACAATCGCGATGTTGCAAGTCGGGCGGACGAACAGTTGCTGTTGCAAAATCACATTTTTGAGCCAATATAAACAATGGGAGTATGACGAAAGATGCATGGAATCACGTTGGATGACGGATTCAAACTTTCGGAACATGTTTAACGGGCGCTAGATGATAATCTGGCGCCTGTTTTGTGCTACACTGGAAGGATAATTAATGAAGAAGTGAGATGTACCATGCAAATGACAGGAAATGATTTCATTACGGCTTTGAAAGATGAAACCTATGAAATCAAAAGCTTTATTGCTGCTGATCAAGCAACCATTAATTTGGATGATTTGTTTGGTTATGTTGAACAAGCGATATCAGAAGAGAAATTGTTCAGCGCAGAACTACTGATTAGTGGGGATGAACCAATTAGTTTACGGGTTGAAACCGGTCTAGTTAATCTACCCATTCGTTATACCAACGCGATTAGTAAGATTGTGATTAATGACCCAGAGACAGAAGTAACGTTATATATGATTGCGGAGCATCCGTTGGTTACTAAGTCGGGTCTACGAATCGAAACGGCAGCAACCGTCGCGGCTTTTGCGGATGACCCAGAACCTGTTGAAAGTAAGATTGCGGCCTTTTTCGACAAAGAATTGCAAAACATCAACGAGGCTGTCGCAGCGGCCGAGGCTGATGAATCTGAAGTAGAGTAATTGAAGGTTAGAGAAAGATTGAGTGAGACATGGCACGGAATGGTCATGCGCTAGCACTTAAACACCAAGGGCCTGCACTTGATTTAATGTCACCAATGGTGGGGATTAAAGATTCAAGTAAGCCAAACGAAACGGAAGTCATGCAGGTTAAGACAATTCGTTATTTGGCCATGTATCCTGAGGCACTTAATGAAGGCACGTATAATGATGTCTTCCGTAAGTATTACAAACAAATAAACGGTCAAGACATTCCAGATGATCTGGTGGTTTTGAATGATAATCATGATTAAGGGGATTTAATTATTATGAAGCACAATATTTTAACGGCCCACAAGGTCATTGGTACGATCGTTGGTATCATTGTGTTTTTGTTGTTATTTAAGTACGTGGCCATACCAGCCGGCGTATCCAATACGAAGATAACATTAGCACCAGCTTGGTTGGCATTGATAACGGCTATTTTCGGTCCGATTGCCGGGGCGGTTGTTGCCTTTATTGGACACACATTAAATGATGGCTTGGCATCAGGAACAGTTTGGTGGACATGGGCGATTACTGATGGTATGTTCGGCCTATTCCTAGGTTTGGCAACGCAACGAATTGGGTTGTTTATTGGGTCATTAACGGCCCGCAAGATAGTGCTGTTTAATGTTTGGCAATTAATTGCTAATGTGGTGGCTTGGCTAGTGATTGCGCCCTTAGGTGACCACTGGATTTATGGTTTGGCATTATCAGAATCATATCAGCAAGGGGTGGTAGCCGCTTTGGCGAATACGGTAGTCATTGCTGTCATTGGAACAGCCTTGATTACGGTTTATAATCGTTATTTTGTTAAGCAAAACTAAGCTTTATTCATTTTCTATTACGGCTACAGGTTGAAAATGAATAATGACTAAAAATACAGGAAACCCTTGATATACCAAGGGTTTCCTGTATTTTTAGTCGGCGTGATTCATGGTTTATTTTCAGTTAGTGTGGTAGAATTTATGCATTAGTAATGAATAAAAAGTGAGGTGTACCATGGCAAAATTAATTGATGGTAAGGCGATCGCCAAGTCGTTACGTGCTTCAGTTGCGGAACAAGTCGCGCGTTTATCAGAGTCTGCTGTTGTGCCTGGATTAGCGGTTATTTTGGTTGGTGATGATCCAGCAAGTGAAATATACGTCCGTAACAAGGAGCGTGCTGCTAGTAAGGTTGGCGTTAATGCACAAACCATCCGTTATGATGCAGAGACGGCGGAAGAAACTTTGTTGGCAAAAATTGACGAGTTGAATGCTGATACAAGCGTTGATGCCATTCTGGTACAGAGCCCAGTTCCAGGTCACATTGATGAACACAAAATCCAAGAAGCAATTAGCCCTACTAAGGACGTAGATGGGTTTCACCCAGAGAACATTGGTCGCTTATATGCCAATCGTGAAGGCTATTACCCAATCGCCAATACACCTCGAGGTATTATGACGATGCTTGCTCATGAGGGCGTCTCATTGGCGGGGAAGAATGTTGTGATTATTGGTCGCTCTATTTTAGTCGGCCGGCCAATGTTCGCGTTGGCGCAAGCGGCTGATGCAACTGTGTCATTGTTACACCGTTATACACCAGACAACTTACGCCATGAATTATTGCAACAAGCCGACGTGGTTATTGTTGCAACTGGTGTCGCTGGTTTGGTAACAGGGGCCGACTTAAAGGCGGGGGCAACGGTTATTGATGTTGGTATTAATCGAATGACTGACGGTTCGTTAGTTGGCGACGTTGACTTTGCTTCAGCGGAACCTGTCGCCGGCTTAATTACGCCGGTACCTGGCGGTGTTGGGCCAATGACCATTGCCACATTATTGCAAACGACAGTTGAGTTGGCCGCATTACATCACGGTGAAACATTGGAGGCAGGATGGCAGACTATTTAACGGTTTCAGCGCTAACCAGTTATCTAAAGCGTAAATTTACGGCTGATCCGTATTTGAAAGAAGTCTATGTGACGGGTGAAATTTCTAATTATCGTCAACGACCCGGTCATCAATATTTTTCTTTGAAGGATGATGGGGCGGTGCTTAATGCAACGATGTTTAAGTTTGCTTTTCAAAAGTTGCAATTTAAGTTAGAGCCGGGGATGAAAGTTAATGCTGTTGGCCACATGGATTTGTACGCGCCTAATGGGTCGTACAGTCTCATTATTGATAAGTTAGAACCGGATGGCGTCGGGGCCCTTTATCAGGCATATGAACAGTTAAAAGCAAAGCTATCAGTTGAAGGTTTATTTGACCAACTTCGCCGGCCAATTCCACGCTTCCCTAAGAAAATTGCTGTGATTACTTCGCCAAGTGGAGCAGTTATCCGCGATATTATGACGACGGTTCGCCGCCGTTATCCAATTGCGGAAATTGTTTTGTACCCTGCAGTTGTTCAGGGTGACGGAGCGGTACCTTCATTAACAAAGCAGATGACGGCCGTTGCGGAAGCAACTGATTATGATGTCTTGATCATGGGACGTGGTGGTGGATCGATTGAAGACTTGTGGGCCTTTAATGAGGAGGCGGTGGCACGAAAAATGCTGACCATGCCAATGCCAATTATCAGTTCGGTTGGCCACGAGACAGATACCACGATCGCGGATTTTGTGGCCGATCAGCGGGCCGCTACACCAACGGCAGCAGCAGAATTAGCGACACCGGTACCATTGGCTGACTTATGGTTGGGCATTCAACAAATGCAACAACGTTTGGTTAACCAAATGCAGCGTCAAGTTGTAGCCAACCAAGAGTGGTTAAGCCGTTTACAAAATAGTTACGTGTTGACCCAACCAGCTCGTTTATATGAAGGATATTTACAACGATTAGATATCGCGCAACAACGGTTACAACAAGCTGTCACAACGACGGTTACTCAGCGTCAGCATCAATTTGACTTATTGGCACCACGGTTAGTAAATGCCATGACCCGGCAGGTTGAGCGTTCCCAGGAACGAGTTGGTCGCGCTGTGGCCGGCCTGCAATTAGTGAGCCCGTTGGCTATCTTGGCCCGTGGTTATAGTGTTGTTGAACATGACACGCACATTTTAACGACTGTAGATGATGTTGCTGTTGGTGATACAGTTCATATTCGGTTGGCGACTGGTGAACTAGAAGCCACGGTTTCAGCAAAGGAAAGTGAAAAATAATGGCAGAAAAAACATTTGAAGAAAATTTGGCAACACTGGAACAAATTGTTGCGCAACTTGAAAAGGGTGACGTACCGCTAGAAGAAGCCCTTAAGCAATTCGAAGTGGGCGTTAAGTTAAGTCAAGAACTACAACAGACCCTGCAAACCGCTGAACAAAGTTTGGCGAAAATTGTGAATGCGGACGGGACGACATCAGATTTTGAACCAGAGGGTTAACATGAAATTATCAGAATTTTCAGCAACCGTTGTCCCACAAATTGAGGATAAACTAGCTACTGAGTTAGCACACAGTACATCTAACCAAACGATGCGTGACGCCATGACGTATGCCGTCATGGCAGGCGGTAAGCGACTACGCCCTTTGCTAACATTAGCTGTGGCGCAGTCTTATGAATTGGGCATCAATGGTTTGCTTCGGGCAGCAAGTGCTTTGGAGTTAATTCATACTTACAGTCTTATTCATGATGACTTGCCGGCGATGGATAATGACGACATGCGACGTGGGAAGCCAACAACACACAAGTCTTTTGGTGAAGATGTGGCGATTTTGGCAGGGGATGCGTTGCAACCATTGGCTTATCAATGGTTAGCGAGTGACCCATTATTAACAACGCCGCAAAAAGCCGAATTGACACTACAACTTGCCTTGGCTTCTGGTGCTGATGGGATGGTTGCTGGACAAGCCATGGATATGGCCGCAACTAACGCAGCGACCATCTCACTAGATCAAGCAAAAGCAATTCACTACCGAAAAACCGGCGCCTTGATTGCATACGCGGCAATTGCTGGGGGAATCATGGCCCACGCGTCTGATGAAGTCAAAGAAACCTTGTGGAACTTCGGTATGGCCTATGGTTTGGCTTTCCAAATCAAGGATGATTTAGATGATTTAGGTCAAGATGATGTTGCGGATAAGCATGCGTACCCAACTATTTTGGGCGCTGACGGTGCGAAGGATGCCTTGCGGGAGCAGGTTCGCATTGCGTCAAATGCCATTGTAAAGTTTGGCGAACTAACGGGAAACGAAACAACTTTGTTGTTGTCGTTTTTGGATTATTTTGAAGAGGTTGTGGAGAAGTAGATGGCAATTGAAAAAGAGCGTGTTGATGTTTTAGCAGTACAACAAGGACTGTTTACGTCACGTGAACAAGCGAAGCGAGCAATTATGGCTGGCGAAATCTTGGGCGAAAATGAGCAACGCATGGATAAAGCGGGGGAGAAAATCCCGGTAACAACGGAGCTTCATTTGAAAGGGGCGCCGATGCCATATGTGTCACGTGGTGGCTTTAAATTAGAAAAAGCCCTCGAATTTTTTGACATTTCAGTGCAGGACAAGGTTGTTTTGGACATCGGTTCATCAACGGGTGGCTTTACAGATGTCTCACTACAAAATGGGGCGAAGTTGGTCTACGCTTTAGATGTGGGCACAAATCAACTGGCTTGGAAGTTACGTTCAGATGAACGTGTGGTGGTGATGGAAAACACGAACTTCCGCTATTCAGAACCAACTGACTTTACACACGGTCAGCCGGCAGTCGCAACGATTGACGTATCGTTTATTTCATTAAACTTGATTTTGCCACCGCTTGCCAAAATTTTGACGCCAGGCGGTTCGGTTGCGACGTTGATTAAGCCACAGTTTGAGGCTGGTCGGGAAGCAATTGGTAAGCATGGTATCGTTAAGGACGCTATAACCCACTTAGCTGTTCTTGATAAAGTGGTCGGTTATGCGCAAGCAGCTGGCTTTAGTATTGTGGCGCTTGATTACTCACCAATTAAGGGCGGTTCGGGTAACATTGAGTTCTTAGCGCACTTGGTATTGGACGGTGGCGAGAGTACCATGACTGAAGCTGAACGTGAAGCGGTTGTGACACGCGCACATGCGCAATTGAATGCGCGTCGTAAGGAAAATGCGGATGAGACGAAGTAAGCAAGAACGTCAGCAAGCAATTAAGACGTTGATTATTAATGAACAGATTCAACGGCAAGAAGATTTGGTTCAAAAATTAAATGAGGGTGGTTGGGAAGTAACACAAGCCACCGTCTCACGTGATATTACTGAAATGCAGTTGGTAAAAGTACCATTGCCAACAGGTGGTTTTGCGTATGCCATGATGTCTGGTTCAGATTACTTAGGGCAGTTGGGACGTATTTTGAAAGAAAGCACGACGGAGATTAAGACGCAAGCCAACATGGTGATGATTCGTGTTGCGCCAGGAACTGGACCAGCGTTAAAAACGGCACTCGAAGAGGCTGATTTAACTGATGTATTTGGTTTGATTGGTGATGACGCTGGCGTGTTAGTCATCCTAAACGAAGGCGTACGGGCGCAACAATTTGCGAGTGACTTGATGGCGAAAGCTTAGTGGAAAGGGAGGAGGACGCAATGTTACAGGAATTATCAATTCAAAATTTTGCGATTATCCCGAAACTGAATATTAGTTTTCAACCGGGGATGACGGTGTTAACCGGTGAAACCGGGGCCGGTAAGTCAATTATTATTGATGCGGTTGGTTTGTTAACCGGGGGCCGTGGCTCGCAAGACTTTATTCGCGAAGGTGCTGACAAAGCTGTTTTGCAAGGGCTGATTGACGTAGAACCTGATCAGCCAGTTGTTGCAGTTTTGAACGAGCTTGGCCTCCCGGTAGAGGATAACCAACTGTTAATTCATCGTGAGTTACAGCGAAGTGGACGAAATGTGATTCGGGTTAATGGCAGTTTAGTTAATGCGGCTACGCTTAAGGAAATTGGGCAGCACCTGGTTGACATACATGGACAAAATGAGCATCAAGAGTTAATGCAAGTTGAACGTCACTTGGGCTTATTAGATGAATTTGCAAAAAAGACCATTGCACCAGTTGCGCAAAAGTATCAAAAAGCATATGAAAATTACCGTAGTTTAGAAACGGCTTTTCACAAGCGCCAGGCTGATGAACAAGCTTGGGCCCAACGGTTAGACATGCTGAGTTTCCAAAGCAAAGAACTAGCTGATGCCGCTTTGGTTGATGGGGAAGAAGAGGCGTTGGAAGCTGAATATCAAGAGTTGACGAACTTTCAGGATGTTTTAGAAGCCTTATCTAAAGCGTATGAGGCACTTGATGGTGATTGGGACAATAACGGTTTAGAGACGATTTCGACGGCAATGTGGTCGTTGGAAGATATTGAGGAACTGGCTCCGAAGTATGGTAAGTTAACAGAAGCAGTGCGAGGGGCTTACTATGAATTACAAGAAGTGGCTTCTGAAATTATGTCTGTCCGAGATGGATTGGAATTTGATACTGAGCGGTTACGTGAGGTTGATGATCGTTTGAACTTGATTCGTAATTTGGAACGCAAATATGGTGCGACAATCGCAGACGTCTTGGCACACCAAGAACATGTTGATAGTGAATTAGCTGAAATGGGCGGTGGGCAACAGTCTGCCGCTGAGTTAGCTGAACAAGTTGAGGAAGCGAAACGTGTGGCACGGCAATATGCGGATAAGCTACATGAACTACGTGAAAAGGCTGCCAAACAGCTTGCCAAGAAGATTCACGAGCAATTAGCAGATCTATATATGGAGAAAGCTGTCTTTTCTGTCCACTTAACAGCTAGTACCACGTTGCATGCGGCGGGTTATGATATTGCGGAATTTTATATTCAAACGAACCCCGGTGAAGGTGCGAAGCCGCTGGTGAAGATTGCTTCCGGGGGTGAACTGTCACGTATGATGTTGGCGATGAAAACCATTTTTTCACGGGAACAAGGGATTACCTCAATTATTTTTGATGAAGTTGACACAGGTGTTTCTGGTCGTGTCGCGCAGGCGATTGCGGAAAAAATTGCGGTTATTGGTCGTTATTCACAAGTATTGACGATTACGCACCTACCACAGGTCGCGGCTGTTGCAAACCATCATTACTTCATTCAAAAGCGAGTAATTGGTGACCGCACTGAGACGAGTATTCAACAGTTAACGGACGAAGAACGTGTGGATGAGGTTGCACGCATGTTGTCGGGTGATGAATTAACGGATGCAGCTAAAGAAAATGCCCGCGATTTGATTCAGCGGGCTGTTGCAAAACGAACTGAATAGTCCTAAAAACGGGCAAATATGCTCGTTTTTTTGGTGAAACAAGCTTAAAATTAATCGCATGATTGAAAGTGAGGACGGGGCATGGAAATAATTGTTGGCAAGTTGTCTAACCGACAGATGGCGCCGTTTGGCCAGTTATTAAATATGTTTTCAGATGCTGCCGCAGCACGATTGCACTATCAGCAAGCACAGAGTATATCGGCAGGGTTATTATTTGTTGATAATGATACAGTGGTAGGTGCAGTGCTCTATCGCAACGAAGGTGGTCATATTGTGTTAGTCAGCACGTTAGCTTGGAAAACGGTTGATCGACTGACCTTATTCGAACAGCTTGTGACGTACTTTAGCAAGCATCGGGTGAAAACCTTGCAAATGGAAGTAGCGCCAAACCAAGCAAACAGTCCGCTATTAGATGGTTTTGACCGGGTTGATGAACTAACCTATCGGCGCACGTTCTCATATCCGGTGGCACTGGTCCTTGGTGGTGGTGGGGCCCATGGGTCATTTGAAGTTGGTGTTTTTGATGTTCTGAAGAGTCGAGGTATTATCCCGCATGAGGTACTGGGTGTCTCAGTTGGATCGATTAATGCCATGTCATTTATGCACCTTGATAGTACAATATCACACGCTACTTGGGACATATTGACAACGGATGTCGTGTACGAAGTGCCGGAAGTTGGTGTATCTCGGGTCGATTTTAGTAAAACAGTTGCGACACATCTTGTTGGTCGACACTATTTTGAAAAAGAATCGTTGCGTCAGCTAATTTATCCAGTGGTTGCGCATGAACTAGCGACGCCAAGGATAGCTGAAATGACTTTAGTCGCTACGGAATTGCCATTGCTTCGGCCGGCTAGCTTTTCGGTGACAGACGAAACTACAGTCGATGAACTGACAGATTGGATACTGGCTTCTAGTGCTTTTTACCCTGTCGTTTCGCCAGTCATGATTAATGGGAAACAATATATTGATGGTGGTTATAGTAATAACTTGCCAATTAATATTGCCGCTGCTCATGGTGCTAAGGAAATCTATGCAGTCTCAATTATGGATGGCGTACCGGAAGATTGGACACGACCAGATGATGCTGTTGTGCATTATATTCGTACGCCTTGGCAATTTGGTCCCTTGCTGGACTTTTTCCCTGATTTAAGTGGCGAGTACGTGACGCTCGGTGAAATACGAACGAAGCAAGTGTTGGGCGAATTAGGTGGCTACTATTACGCATTGCCAGCTGACGTTGATGTTAGTTGGTTGGGTGGTGTGCAACTGGTGAAGTGGTTAGCAACAGATTCTGTGACCGCACCAATTGCAAATGCGTTAACGAAGCTACCGGTTTGGTTAGCCTGGCAACAATGGTTAGTTAGGGATATTGATCCCGATGCGACTGGGGATAAAGCTGGTCAAGGCTTAGCAACGATAGAACGATTAGCCCGTTTGCTGGCAGTTGATAAACTGCAGGAGTATGATTTGACGACCTTTGTAGCAGCTATTGTGGCAGCTGGTCGCACAAACCGACAAGCATTACCGACACCGACGCATCACTTGACGCGGGCGTACATCTTAGCAAATCTAGATGTTGTGTTAACTGGCGTGTTGTACTTGTTGTCTAAGTCAGAAAAAACGAGTAGAATAAGTAAATGATTAGCTAGATAAATAGATAGGAGTAAGATTACCATGAAGCGTGGCGTATTAATCGTACTATCGGGTCCGTCAGGCGTCGGTAAGGGGACTGTTCGAAAGGCGTTGTTTGAAGAATCAGACATCGACTTTCAATATTCAATTTCCATGACCACGCGACAACCCCGAACGGGAGAAGTGAATGGGGAAGATTATTTCTTCGTCACACGAGAAGAGTTTGAAGCAGAAATTGCTGACGGTGGTATGTTGGAATACGCTGAGTACGTGGGAAATTACTACGGTACGCCAAAGAGCTTCATCGAGAAGACGTTGGCGGCTGGACGTGATGTCCTATTGGAAATCGATGTGCAAGGTGCGTTGCAAGTGAAGGAAAAGATGCCAGAAGGGGCTTATATTTTCTTGACGCCACCTGACTTGGGTGCCCTAAAAGAGCGCCTGATTGGGCGGGGTACTGAAGCCATGGAGGTTATTGATCGTCGCGTTTCAGCTGCAACAGCCGAAATTCGCATGATGGCTAACTATGATTACGCTGTCGTAAACGATGAGGTGCCTTTGGCAGTTGATCGTATTAAGGATATTATTAAGGTGGAGCGTTTGCGCGTAAACCGAGTGTTGCCAGAATACATTACAATGATTGAGGAGCTAGAAGCATGATTTTATACCCATCAGTTGATAAGTTGTTGGAACGAGTTGACTCACGCTACAAGTTGATCGCTTTGGGGGCTAAGCGTGCCCACGAATTAGAACAAGGTGGTTTGCCTACTTTGTCTCACTTCGATTCAGTAAAGCCAATTGGTCAAGCGTTTGAAGAAATTGAAGCTGGTAACGTTGTTATCGATGAAGAAGCTTCTAAGTTGGAAAACTAATGATGTTAAAAAAGGCGGCTCTATGCCAAATAGCGTTGGTCGACAATGAATTTGAAAATTAACGCGATTTGAAGAGTCGCAAAAAGTGGTGATGACAGAAATGTTGTCACCACTTTTTTTAGAATTTTCCATACTTCATTTGGATACGGATGCGTCGCATGTAATTACCGAGGTTTTGATAACCGTATGCGGTACGAGCTATTTGCTTAAGGCGACGGTTGATGCCTTCGATTTTACCGTTTGACCATGGGCAACGAAGACTTTCGAGGATGCCTTTTAAATTGCGCTTAAAAGTACCGATGGTCACGTCCATGGCGGAACCCACCGGTTTGTAAGTGCTGATCAATGCATGAATTAGCTCGGGGCTACGCTTGTCCATTGCTTCTAAAGCTTCTTGGTACACTAAATAAGCCGCCTCGAGAACCGGAAATGATTTGAACACTAGCGTGAGAGCTTCTTCTTCCGTGATATATTCGTTCAAGCCTCGCATATATTTACGATGGGTAGTTTCTAAGTTGCTGTATTTTTTGAGGAAAAGGCGCCAGCCGTTTTTCATTATTTTGTATTCACGAGAGTGCTTATCAAGTAGATGCTGAATGCCTGTGCGAATAGTGTTGATGGCACGGGTCATTAGTTGAACGATATGGAATCGATCAATGACAATTTGGGCATTAGGAAATAGTTCCGGCACGAGGGTAGCGTAGCTAGCGTTCATGTCCATGACGACGTGCGTGACTGCCTGGCGTTGCTTCAAAGAGAAGCCATAGAAATAACTTCGGATTGTGTTTAAATCACGACTTGGCAATATCTCCATAAAGTTGTCAGGTGATGCATACACGAAAGCGTATGATCTGCTAATTCGAATTTCATCGAAGCTTAGAACTGCTGGTAAATGACTGTAGTCATAACGATAATCCTGGAGTTCGTCGTTGATAACACGGTGAACTGTTGAGTGTGAAAGACGCAAAATAAAACCGATAACTTTCTCTGAAATATCCTCCATAGCCAGTCGAATAACTTGAAGGCGTAGGGGTTTAGAGATGTTTCGGGCTTCTTCTAAATCGGGTGATGACACAACTACGGAAGCGTTGCACTCATGGCAGTAATAGCGCTGCTTACGCAGGCGTAGGCGGTTGTCGAAACCGTTAGTTGCGGGTAGCTTTACTTCGGTGGGTTTGCTGAAACCATTTTTGGTTAATATACTCTCTTGGCCACACAACGTGCATCGATCCATATCACCGTGTAGTGCAGCTTCATAAACGATAGTTTTATGATTATCTTTTCCACGATATGAGATATGGTTAAATTCACCGTTATCATCCATTAAAAATTCGAAATTTGGGTCTGTTAATCCGACGCTACGTAGGATAGAATCATTTAAAGACATCAATAGCTCTCCTTGTATTTTAGTTTTAGACGACTTTAGGATACACCGAGCTATTGGTGTTTTTTATTGTTGTTTTGAGAATGATTGATAAATGCAAAAAAAGCGTTGGTGATTAATCACCAACGCCAAAAAGAATAGAACCGTTAAAAGCGGTGCTGATTCTTAGTGATTTAGCACCGCTTTTACGATGTGCCATTATAACCTTCAAAACGTTTGTATGATATTAAATGCAGTCGTGAGCCGTCGACAAGGGCTAAAAAATCTTGTTATAATGAAGTTGCCTAATCAATGTATGCGCTTTCTTTGCCACAACAACTATTGGAGTATAAAATGACACAACCACAATTATTCCTAGATATGGATAATGTTCTTGTTGATACATTATCCGTTTTAAACAAGATTGACATGCGGCAACATTCTGTAGAAAAACCAGATCAAATTCCTGGTATTTTCCGAGATTTGCCACCAATACCTGGTGCAATTGAAGCCGTGAAGCAACTAGCTGCTGAATATGACATCTATATTTTATCAACTGCGCCTTGGCAAAATCCAAGCGCTTGGCAGGATAAATTGATTTGGCTACAACATTATTTTGGGGAAGATAGCAGTAGTCCAATTTATAAACGAATCATTTTAGCCCACGATAAGGCTGTCGCACATTTTGGTGGCGGCATATTAGTGGACGACCGGCCTTATCACGGTGCAAGCGACTGGGACGACCCAGATACTGACAGCATCTGGCTCCAATTTGGTGCCGACCCTCGGCTAACGTGGTCGAATGAGCTTGTGTCGTTTTTGCTGGATATTTCACAAATCCAAGACGTGACGGATACGCTAAGAGAAGCAGTATCCGTCGTAGCTGAACGTGGCCATTTCTACGTTCATGGTGATAAAACCGAATTTGACAAGGCCCATTGGGAATAAATGATTCTTTTAAAAGAGACAGTCATCAACACGACTATCTCTTTTTTGATTGTGAATGAAAGGTTTTGACTGAAAAACATTGCAAAAGCACCAAATAACACTATATTTACCGGCGAAAAGGAAACGCATACATTTGTATAGGTGAACGATTATGATGATTTCAGAACGACAAGACAAAATATTAGCATTGATTCAAAAACGCGGTCGCATATCAATTCGTGAGTTGCAAGAACTGCTATTAGTGGACGATATTTGGACAAGTTAGCAGACAAAGGGGTAGTGAAACGAATTCACTATTGTTGTACTTGTGTTGTACTTGCTTTTCGTAGCTATCGGTGCAATCGTTGTGGGCGTCATCTACGGATTACTAAAAGTACCTGACGCGGATTAAAAAGGAATGGGGGACATCATCATGTCTTTAAATTGGGGAATTATTAGTATTGGCACGATTGCCAACGAAATGGCAGCAAGTTTATTAACGCACCAGCAACTGGCTATGGCTGTGACGGTTCGAGATCAAGCAAAATTACCAGCTTTTGCCGAACGGTATCAAATTCCAAAAACCTACGAAACAGTCGCAGATTTATTAGCCGATGAAACAATTGATGCTGTCTATATTGCAGCGCCACATAATATACACTTTGATTTTGTCAAACAGGCTTTGGCGCATCATAAACATGTGTTAGCAGAAAAGGCGATAACTGTCTCTAATGAAGAGTACACTGAAGAGTACACTATCGTTCGAAAATTACCAAGAATCTGGATTAGTCCTCTTAGAAGCGATGACACCAGCACACATGCTGCTTTTCAAGCGACTTCGTGAACTCAGTAATCAAGGAGCATTGGGGGCAGATTCAGGTGATTAACACAACCTTTGGCAGTCATAAGCCTTACGATCCAAATAATCGATTCTTTAATCCTGACTTAGCAGGTGGGGCACTACTTGATATTGGTGGTTACGCAACACAGGCCACTGTCTACTTTATGAACAGTACGCCAAGCAAAGCAAACTCGACGATGACTCCCTTTTGAAACCCGGGTTGATGAACAATCAGTGACGATTCTAGCAAATAAAAATCATGAAATGGCGACCATCACATTATCAATGCAAGCTAAGCAACCTAAGGCCATTACAATTTCCGGCACTAAAGGGTACGTACGTATTCCAGATTTTCCACGCGCTGATACAGCCATTTGGTATGACACCGATACCGGCGAGTCAGAAGAAATTGCATCAGGAAATTCTGCAGACGCTTTGTGGTCCGAGATTTCAGATTTTGAGCAAGCGTTCCAAGACCATAAAGTTGCTCTTGAATTTATCAATTTAACAGAGATGCAATTCGAAACCTTAGCTAAAATTCAACAAGAATGGTAATAATTGCATTATTTAGTGGCGTTGCGCACAACGCCACTTTTTATTGTTAAAATGAATACGAAAGATACGGAGGGGCAACAAGATGAGTGAAAAAGAACGGATAACAATAAATGATATCGCCCGTCTAGCCGGCGTCGGGAAAAGCACCGTCTCCCGTTATTTAAATAACGGGTCAATTAGCGCAAAAACACGGGCTAAGCTAGATGCTGTCGTCAAAGAGTACGATTATGAACCGAATCGATTTGCCCAAAGTTTGAAAAAAACATCCAGTGGCATGATTGGGATTGTGGTTCCCACATTTGCATCATTTGCTTTAACGGAGATGATGCGTGGTATGGACGATGTCAATCAAGGTGATTTTTTCTTGACAATTAACACCTATCACGATGCCAAGCGCCAAGTTGAAGCAGTTAAACAGCTTGCCCAACAAAACGTCGATGGTATTGTCGTGATGACTGGGCAAATTACTAATGAGATGACCGCTGCACTACAACAAGTATCCGTACCAGTTGTAGTCCAGGGTCAACAGTCACGACACTTTGAAACCGTTAACGTTGATAACCAACATGCCGGCGAGTTACTCGTACCACTAATTGCCACTGTTAAACCAACGGATGTGTTATTGCTTGGTGTCAATCCGAATAGTGACTACAATGTTGGACAAACACGTTTCAACGCGATAATTCAATCTTTAGACAACAACATGCAACGTCTTTATACGACATTTGATCGTACTGAAACTGCTGCAATTATGCGTAACTACCTTGCGACACATAGTTCACCCAAATACATCATTGCAGCAACTGACACGATTGCGTTAGGAGCACTAGCAGCATTGCAAGAACAGCACATCGCCGTACCTGCAGACACTAAAATCGTCGCGTTTGACAATACCCCGGCTGCCGAAATCGTAACACCAGGTTTAAGCACGGTTAGTTTTGATTATTTTGTGTTAGGCCAATGGATATATCGCCGTTTAAAGGATCTATCTCAAAAGGAACCTGTCTTAACCGATCCCTCACTGCGTGGCAAGTTGGTGCGTCGTAGTAGTTGGTAACGCCAAGGAATGAAAAGATATCTTAAACTTCCAATTCACTTGGGAGACACTATGTCATAATGAGTTTCTGGAGGTGTGGTATGAAAGCGGCAATTATTAACCAATATGGGAATCGCAATGAATTACTGGTTGTTGACGATTATGTTAATCCAACCATAACTAATGATCAGGTATTAATTAAAACCTATGCAACAAGCGTCAATCCAATTTGACTACAAAGCCCGTCAAGGCACATTGAAAAGCCCGTTTAAATGGCCATTTCCCGTCGTTTTAGGCTGGGATATCGCCGGCATTGTAGTTGAAATTGGCGATGATGTCACTGATTTTACCGTTGGTGATCGTGTATTTGCTGCGCGTCCTGACATGGATGATGCTGGTACATTTGGGTCTTACGCAACATTAATGGCGGTAAAAGCTGACAAAGTTGCGTTGATGCCTGAAACAATGTCGTTTGCGGAAGCTGCGGCGTTACCATTGGCAGGTGAAACAGCCTTGCAAATGTTAAACGAGCTACACGTGACGACCGGTTCTAAAGTATTGATTCAGACCGGGGCTGGTGGTGTTGTCGCCATTCAGCTTGCAAAAGCGCTTGGTGCAACTGTTGCCACAACGGCCGGCCCTGAAAACGCAGCGTTTGTACGTCACTTGGGCGCAGATATTGTCATTGATTATCACCAAAAAGCCATCACCGACGTTATTAGTCAATATGATGCTGTTTTAGACAGTGTTGATGACATTGATGCTGGATTAGCTGTTTTAGTGCACGGCGGCCGTATCGTAACGGTTTCAGCAAAACCAACACCTGAACAATTAGCAGTCGCTACAGACAACGATCAGACATTACTGGCTGGGTGGTTACAACCAAATGGGCAGGATTTAGCCAAACTAGCGACGCATTATCAAAACGAAGCCTTAAAGATCGTCATTGACTCAAAGCTTACATTTACAACGGACGGCGTACGAGCCGCACACGAACGTATTGAATCACATCATGCACGTGGCAAAGTCGTGATTGAAATGATTTTGGTAGGCAATGGCTTGCTTATACAAAACGCACTTATTCTAGTTTACATAATATATATTATCGTGAGTTGAACTAAAGTAGGTAAATGACCCCCAAAGCATTTGATTATTGATAAACGATTCAAACTAATTGTCAATTATAAGCCCTATAATCAAAACATGATCGTTCTATAAGCCGCTACAATTGTCATGATTAAATTAAAAACGCTACCGGCCACAATTTTGGCAAGTAGCGTTTTTTACTTAAGTTAAATTACATAAACAACATGCGGAAGATTTCTTCGAACATGAAACCGATCAATCCTGCTGATGGCACCGTAATAATCCAGGCCATCACAATGTTCTTTAACGTACTCCATTTTACGGCACGAATATCATCAGATGCACCCGTTCCAGCAATTGCTGACGTAACCGTATGCGTCGTTGAAATTGGCGCGTGAACAAAGTACGCAGAAATGAACAACACTGCTGATGAAACGGCTTCTGCCACGAATCCTTTTTGTGGACTCAATACCGTAATCTTGCTACCCAACGTGTGAATAATGCGTTGTCCACCGGCCATTGTTCCAGCTGAGATGGCCAAAGATGCCATCAAGATAATTTGTAGCGGAATTTCCGTTTGTCCAGGCTTAATGCCAAAGAAACCAACCGGGGCAGCCGCCATAAACATCAATCCCATTGACTTTTGAGCGTCTTGCAAACCGTGTCCCAAAGCCAATGAAGCGGATGTGAAAATTTGAGCACTTCGGAAAAACTTATCCGTTTCCTTTAAATTAGCCTTTTTAATGATCTTATTCAAAATAACCATGATTATAAGTGCAAGACCAAATCCGACAACTGGCGACAACACCATGGGATCAATCACCTTTTCAACGACTTTGGCTAACTTAATGTGTACATCATTACCGGCAATTTGTTCAGCCAAACCATCTTCATCAACCCACCAATAATCGCGTGAGTTGATGAAGATGGTAGACCAAACCACCACGTAATCAAGTTCCACCCAATTGCACCAAGCAAAGCGGCAATAACCAAGAATAATTGCTGCTCAGCGCTCACTTGCGTCATATCAACGATGTCACGTGCAATAACTGCAGCGACGGCCGTTCCCATCAAGGCCCCAATCAAGTTCATCCCGGCAGCCATGATAATTGCTGTCCTTGCCTTCAAAGCACCTGTTGTAATAGCCGTAGCGATTGCATTCGCTGCGTCGTGGAATCCGTTAACCCCATCAAAGATCAGGGCCACGATAATCACCACAACTGCTAGTACGTAGACTTCCATATTTGTCTCCTGAAATAAATACTAGTTTTAATTTTTTTATTTGTTAAAAAAACAACAGAAATAATTATATCAGTAAATACGCGGTTTCCTGGATTTTGTAACAAAATTTACAGTGCCGGTTCGCTTCGTAATGAATCATTAAAACATATTATTTAAACCATATGAAAAGCATACACAGGAATTAGACTATATTTATAAATCACGTTAAGGAGAAAAGGTATGTGTTCTAAAATACTAATAAGCACCACCCTTGTGACAACAGTCTTAGCTGCTGGCCTAATCGGTGCCAAACTTGGGTCGAATTCATTGAAAACGGCACCTGCAACAAATCATCGTACGTCATCAGCAAAACAGGTAAATAATCCGCCGGCGTCTTCACCAGCTACAAAGCATTCGGCAGTAGCCAGTACTTCATCCCCATGGTCAGCTAATAAAAGCCAACAACTGGCTAAATTTATGCTGAATTGGGCAAGTCAAATGGGTCAACACTACGAGTCATATTACCCTGGTCATGATTTTAATCTATACGGTGTCATATTCCCAACACCCCTCACGAACGGTACCATGAACATGCACCCTCCAGTAGATGATCATGCTATTGATTTGCAATGGTCCGACGATGGCACTGGTAATCATGACTATAACTTGGTTGCCGTCTATGGCGGCAGTGCCAGTTCGAACGACAGATATCCAGTGTTAACAATGTACCTATTCACCCTTCATAAGGGAAAACCTGAAGTTCTTGTCACGCAACAAAATCAAGGTAATCCTGAAGGTTACTTGTATTTCAAGCCAACTGACAATCAAGCCCTTGCATCTGGGTTTGCATCGATTGTTAATCACAACTAAAAAGTAGTCATCGCGCAAACTGTACGATGACTACTTTTTAGTTGTGATTATTTCAAATAATAACGCATAAAGAATGTGCCATTATCACCAAAGTAATAACGGATGCCGTTAATTGTCTGCCATCCTTGCACAGCACGTCCTTGATTGTCCGTGTAGTACGTATAACCCCAAGCATGACGCCAACCGGCATTTTGGCGCACACCATCAACAAACCAGTAGTATGTGCCCATATAATGCTTAAAGCCGGTGTACAATTGCCCATTCTCATACCAACGATAACCACCATTCAACGCTGAACCATCGTAAATATAGCCATTCGCAGTTGCTTTAGTTTTATTCTGACGGGTGTTGACTGGATTATCTCGTAAGTAGTACGTGTTATTATCACCAAAATAGTATTGCTTGCCAGCAATCGTTTGCATGCCTTGCACTGCTCGGCCATTTGCATCCGTATAATAGGTCTTCCCCCACGCGCTCCGCCAACCAGCATTCTGACGCACACCATCGACAAACCAGTAGTATGTGCCCATGTAAAACTTAAATCCGGTATATAGTTGACCATTGTCATACCAACGATAACCATCATTTGCTGCTGAACCATCTTTCAAATAACCAGAAACTTTACCACGCAGGTAGAACGTCTGGTCATTGCCAAAGTCGTACGCGATCCCATTAATTGTCACCAGGTGGCCTTCCACGCTTCGACCATCAGCACCTAGATAATAGGTCTTCCCCCATTCGGTCGCCCACGTGTTTGTTTGTCGAACACCATTTATAAAATAATAATTTGCCCCAAAATAATTACGGAACCCGGTATATAGCTGGCCATTCTCATACCAACGCCAATCACGATTAGCAGTAAACACATACCCTGACAGTGGTTGGTTCGTCGTCGCATCAGTTGTAACTGTGTCAGCTTTTGCCTGTCCAGCAACTAGCAAACTCATCACGACCACTACCAAACCCAAAACACTAAACTTTAACTTCATGATGCTTCGTCCTTTGTTTTTATCTATCAACATTCTAACGCAATCCGACGACTATCGTGATAGAGTGCTAAAAACCGGACATAATTCTTACAGTTTTCTAACGGTATCCGCTGTTTATTGGCAAACAAAAACCACAGATAGCAACCTACCTGTGGTTTTCTTGATGCCCATCAATTAGTGTAAGGATTTAATAATTAAAGTAGCGTAGTTGTGGTTTGTTTCGTGACGGGCATCAATCCGCTAATCGCCTAAGTCTTCCCCTTGTGTCGCGATGACCTGCTTATACCAGTAGAATGAATCCTTGCGCAACCGTTCGCCAGATCCTTCACCCATATCATCCAAATCAACGTAAATATAACCATAACGCTTCTTCATCTCACCAGTACCTGCTGAAACAATGTCGATAGGTCCCCATGACAAGTAACCGATTACCGGAATACCATCATTGACGATTGCTTTTTCAACTTCAGCAACGTGAGCATTAAGATAATCAATACGGTATGGGTCGTGTACTTGACCATCAACGATCTCATCGTAAGCACCAAACCCGTTTTCAACAATCATAATTGGTAGATATGGATACATATCATTTAGTTCATTTAATGCGTAACGCAAGCCTTGTGGATCAACTGCCCAATCCCAATCATTCACCTTCACGAAATCGTTCTTCACAACCTCAACGTCAGCTGGATGATCAATTTCGGCGTCTTGTTCCGACGTTGCGCGAACGGTTGTCGAGTTATAGTACGAAATGGCCATGTAATCTACGGTACCAGCCAATAAGTCAGCCCGATCTTCATCTGTAATATCTGGTCGGATACCAGTCCGCCTAAAGAATGCCTCCAACTCGGCTGGATAAGCACCACGAACGTGAACATCAGTAAACCAGTCACGTGCCTGACGCGCCTTTTGGAAAGCCAGCATATCGGCAGGCTTTGGACTAGCCGGATAGAGAGCGGCCACGTTGACCATCCCCCCAATCACGAAATCAGGATTAATCTCATGACCAATTTGGACCGCCTTTGCTGAGGCAACCAACTCATAGTGTCCGGCCTGCATCATAGCTGATTGCTTATCAGCCAGTGTTGCCTTGTCATCAAATTTCAGTCCCGAATTCGTCCACACCATAAACTCGAAAAATGGATTGTCTGAGACGGCGGCTTGATTTGAAATTTCATTGTGCGTCATCCAGTACGTAACCTTATCACGATAACGCTCAAAGACTACCTTGGCATAATTTACGAACAAATCAATCACCCGGCGATCTGACCAACCGCCATACTCAGTGACCAAATGATACGGCATTTCAAAGTGGTTCAATGTTACGACTGGTTCAATGCCATGCTTATGCATCTCGTCAAACAAATCATCATAGAATTGCAACCCTTCCTCGTTGGGTACTGCATCATCACCATTTGGGAAAATACGTGTCCAGGCAATCGATGTTCGGAAGGCCTTAAACCCCATTTCACCCATTAACGCCAGATCTTCTTTATAGGTATGGTAGAAATCAATACCATGATGATTTGGATAATTCAATCCATCTACTACGCCGTTCGTAATCTGTCGTGGCTCAGTATGACTACCTGCTGTCAAAATATCAGCGATAGATACGCCCTTGCCACCTGCTTGCCAGGCCCCTTCTGCTTGGTGGGCAGCAATTGCACCACCCCAAAGAAAGTCGTCTTGTAACTTAATTCCCATGTCATGTCCCCCGATACGTATGACTGCATTTGCTATATCTCCATTGTAAGCGCTTTCCAATTTGAAAGGGGGTGTTTTTTGACTTTAATTATCGCTTTTTTGCGAAATCAAAAAAACGACCGGCATTTAACAACGTCGATCGTTTTCAGCAAGCACTTTAGTTTTCAGTCGTCGCAGCCTGTTGCAAGATGTCCGGCCAGTCAAGACGTAATTTGGCACCGGATGCCTTGGCGTGACCACCACCATTAAAGGCGGCCGCCACAAGCGATACATCAACATCCTTTTCCTTAGCGACACGGAATGACAATGCACCATTATTAATCACTAAGCCGAAATCAACGTCTTGTAATGATGTCAATGCATTACCAATTTCAGACATTTGCTTTGACGCTGTCACATACGCATAGTGGTAGGTAGTGGCGCTAATCATCAAATCACCAAACTCCGCATCTTCCGCTTTTTTCAAGACATAGGCTGCATTAGCTGCCATGCGGTCATCTACCAGTCCCATGATGACCGGTGAGAAAATTTTAATCAGCAGCTCACGTGGCTTTTCATCTGATGAAATCGATGCTTCCTTAGCAGCCGTAATGAGCGTACTAAAACGTTCGCGACCCAAAAAGTACAACACCTCATTCAAAACTTGCGCAGTTGAGCCTGTCGCTACGTCATCATCATATGCCGCATCCTGCCACATCCAGGTATCGTATAAATTCGTTAGTGTCACTAGGGTTTGCCAAAATGGCAATGCGGTAAAGGACGCTCGTTGATCTTTAAATACCAACTCGGTCGCCGAAGATGTCCCCGTATCGTCAGTAATAAACCGAGCCACCGTCGTCGCCTCAGCCCACACCGGTGCATTCGAAACGTGGTGGTCATAAACGACTGGCTGGATACCCGTTACTTGGTTGAATTGCAGTAACATTTGCATTGATGGGGTATTGTCCAACAGTATCACGTGTGTCGGTTTACGTACCTTGTCTGCTACAATATCATCCAGCACTTGCTGCAGGACAGCATCAATACCGGGTGCCCCAGCTTCAGCGTACAGAATAGTGGCGTCTGATTGACTAGTTTGGGCTGCCGTTAAGCCGGCCATGACCCCATCTAAATCAGTATGGGTCACAATTAAAGTCGTTTTCATCGTATCTTCCTTTCGAAGTGAAACCTTACCGTCTATTGTACGCATCTTCAGGTCAGTTATGCAAAAAGATTAGTGAACGGACGCAAAACATCATAAATTCACCATTATCTTGTCGAAATTATCGCCAGCTTTCACAACACACCTTTCTTAGACTTATTTTTAAGGAAGACGTTATGATGAAACATGAAATCAATTTTTTGCTGGCGAACCACCTGCATGGTTTTGCTTGCTTTCGGGGGATGTATCTTGTCGTCGCGCTATCTATATCGATTAGACGCGGCTTGCTACCTACCACTACTTGCTAGTATCTGTGGTAGTCTGATTATTGGCGTATGGCTAGCGGCTGGTCTAGTCTGGCTCCTCACGAATAAATAGCGACACTAAAAAACCGGGTAATGGCTATGCCAATTAACCCGGTTTTTTAGTGGTCATACTCTGTTTTTAAGATACTGTAAACGTTGCTATCCACGAATGTGCCATTTGGTAATTTTTCATAGTCGCGCAAACGACCTTCATACGTCATCCCCGCCCGTTGCATAACCCGACCAGAGGCAGCATTATCCGGCGCGTGATAACTATCGATACGATGGAGGCCGAGTTGTTCAAAACCAACCCGAATAACTGCTTTTAACGCTTCCGTCATGTAGCCAGATCCCCAATAATCGTGATTCAAAGCATACCCAGTCTCGGCGCTCGCATTCTTTTCCGTCAAACGGATGTCAATGCTGCCAATCATTTTGCCGCTGCCTTTTTCAATCAAAACGTATTTCCCCAGCGGATCAGCCAAGTGATACCGTCGGATACTAAATTCAAGCGTTTCCGCCACTGACTCAGGTACCGGTACGTGAATCCATCGTGTCACTTCCGGATCATGAAACAGTTCATACATATCAGCCGCATCCGTTTCAACCGCATGTCGCATCACTAACCGTTCTGATTCAAATTGCGTTAAGTTCGCCAATCTTGCTTTTAATTCACCCAATGTAAAAACCCCCTACCAAAGCATTTGTTTTATGCTAGCAGAAGGCTTTTGAACGGTCAATTATTTTTTAATTTAATTTTAATAAAATCAGACCAAGTGGGATAAATATTAATAACAAAAGAACGTTTATCAGCATAGAACGCGTCGGAAATGACCAAGACTGTTCGTCGGTTTGAAGTTGGTATTGGCGCCAGGCTAGTAAATTAGCCAACGAGGCAATAATCGTCCCTAAACCACCAATAGAGACCCCTAAATAAAGTGGGTAAACCAGATGTGTGAATTTTGATAACAAAATCGCACCGGGGACGTTACTGATAACTTGACTCGTCAAGATGCCTGCAAAAAACACTTTGATTGGTCCATCCGTCAAATGGGTTAACACCGATGCTAAAACTGGCACTCGACTCAGCGCCCCCACAATGACAAAAAATCCCACAAAAAGCAGCAACACCCCATAGTCAATTTTAACAAAGGTTGTTCGGTCATAACCTAACGCTAATAGCCCACTTGCAATAAGTGCAACACCAATCGGTAACGCGTTCAGAATAGCAGCTAGTACAACGACCGTGACTAGTAACACCACTACCATGTGTCGCTTATTGATGGGGTGCTTCTCTAGCGCAACTGCTCCAACAGTGTCGTTGGCAAACAAATACGTTACTAAGAAGAGCAAACCAAGACTTACCATGCCTAAGGGCAATGACATTTTAAAGAAGTCTAGTGCCGGTAATTGATAAAACGATGCCAAATACAAGTTCTGCGGATTGCCAAACGGTGTCACCGCACTACCCAAATTAGCAAAAATAGTCATGAAGACCAACGGTAAAATCATCTTAAGTTGGATTTTACGAGCAATTGTAACAAAAATGGGGACCAACGTTAAAATGGCCACATCATTTGTGAAGAGCATCGATCCAAAAAAAGCCATCAGGAACGTCACCCGAATAATCTGACGAGTGGTTTGAAAGTGGCTGACAACCGTACTAGCGACATAAACCAGCAGACCTTCAGTTTCATAAACACTCACTAACATCATTAACGCTGCCAGGGCGATGATGGTATGGGCATTAATATCAGACCAATGTACGTTACCAAAAGCCAAAGCCAGTAGCGCCAAAACACCAGTTAACTGCAATGTCCGATCAGCAAGTAATCGTTTCCAGATAATTTGCATAATAATTCCTAATTCTTTCTAGTTTAGATATCCAGTATATAGTAAAAAGCAAGCCTCAACGAGACCTGCTTTTTTGTTTATAGTTGACGCTTACGCTTTTGCATGTAGAAATATAATGGCAATCCCGCCAAAGTTAGTAGCAATCCAATCACTGCCAGTTGGAATTCTGAGATTAACGTCATCACAATGATGAACAAACCACCTAGAATACCGATAATTGGCACAACCGGATACAAAGGTACCTTATATGGTCGTGGCAAATCTGGTTCTGTGATGCGCAACTTGATAACTGCGACAAAGACCAACGTATAAAATAGCCAAATCACGAAGATTAGCATGTCCGTCAATGTGTCAAACCCACCAACAAACATCAAAGCAATTGCCAATACCAATTGGAAGATACCCGCAACATATGGAATTTGGAAACGGTTCAATTGACGTAGTTGCTTTGAAAATGGCAATTCATTTTCCAAAGCCATTGCATATGGCAAACGCATTCCTGTCATCGTATAACCGTTCAATGTGCCATAAATGGAAACCAAGATACCGATGGTGATCAATTTACCACCGAAACCACCAAAGATATGCGAGGCAACATCCATTGAAGTATTCTCATTACCAGCAATTGCGCCAAATGGCAATGAATGCAAGTACACAAAGTTAACCAACACATAGATGACCATAATACCCAACAAACCACCAGTGATAGCACGTGGCAAGTCACGACTTGGATTCTTCATTTCACCGGCAATATTACCAACGTGAATCCACCCATCATAGGCGTACATCGTTGCTAGCAAACCACCGCCAATTGCTGTCGCCCAGCCACCAGTATGTGCACCTGGTGTCACTGGGAATAGACTAACATCAACCCCGCCTGGTTGCAGCAACCCAAAGATTACGATTAACGCTAATGGAATTAACTTAAAGAATAATGTAATCGATTGGAATTGTCCTGCCACTTTTGAGCCCAACAAGTTAATGAGGAACACAGAAGCAACGGCCAAAACACCGGCCGGGATAATTGCATTCGTTGACAGGTGAAATAAATTAGCAACCTGCGTACCAAAGATGACACCCTTAGCAGCGACACTTGCCGGGAAGTAAACAATGATCTGTGCCCAACCAAGTAAATAACTTGGCAACTTACCGTAAGCCCGCTCAATGTACACCAACATACCACCCGTTTGTGGTAATGCTGCTGCTAGCTCAGCGCCAGTTAATCCGGCAGCCAAACTAATCAACCCACCTAATATCCAGACAAAAATCGACATACTAGTTGAACCGGTTGCTGATGCAACACTAGACGCTTTAAAGAACACGCCCGCACCAATCACCGTTCCCATAACCGTTGACACGGCTGGTAGTAACGTCATGGTACGATTCAATTTGTTTTGCTCGTTCATGAGTTGCCCCTTATTCATAACTTTTTCAATATTGTATTATTTTACCAGGTTCCGCATCCGCTGTCTTTTTAAATGTCAGTAAAACTAACATCAACCTGTAACAAAAAAGCCGGCACATCATAGTGGCCGGCTTTCATTTACTTTTAGCGTACTTTGGCTGAGCGCAACTTACTATGTGTCGCGCTCTCAATTTGACGAAGTGTCGCAGCGTCAACGTGTAACCCACTGGCAATTTGACCAAAAGTCCACGTTGGGTGGCGCTCATACAAAGCCAAATAATGTTCGACTAACTTTTCGTTAACCTTGGGTTGTGCAACTGTTTGTGTCCCATTCACTGCAAAGTCCTCAACCTTTGCTTTTTCGAAGCTGTAATGCAACGTGCTGGGCCCCATTTCACCTGATGAATAGTCCATATCTTTAATCCCCCGTGATTGACAATAGACTCCCTTTCTCTATATGCACAATATGATAACATGCTTACAAATCAAAAGAAAGAAACATTTCGGCAATGTTCTATGCCTAAATTATGTAAAATTATAGCATGTAAGCCCATACATGTCCTATATTATTTTTATCGTTCGGAAAAATGACAAATAAACCTAGAAACTGCAAATAAATGGTAAACTAGATGGATATTATTTTTTAGAAGGAGATCTCATGTCAAACCGACAAGCACTCATTCGAAACTTTGCCATCATCGCCCACATTGACCACGGTAAGTCTACCTTGGCCGATCGCATCATGGAGATGACGAACACTGTCTCAGAACGCGAAACAGAAGCCCAATTACTCGACGATTTAAGCGTTGAGAAGGCCCACGGTGTCACTGTAAAGTCCCGCACCGTTCGTAACTACTATATTGACAATACTGGTACTGAGTATCAATACAATTTAATTGACACGCCTGGTCACGTGGATTTTAATTACGAGGTCTCTCGTAGCCTATCTGCCACTGACGGTGTGTTGCTCTTGGTCGATGCCACAAAGGGAGTTCAAGCCCAAACTGTTGCCAACTACCGTCTTGCGAAAGCCGCTAACCTGGTGATTATCCCAATAGTTAATAAAATTGATAATATGGCCGCTGAGGTCGACAAGACAATTGAAGAACTCCTTGACTTAGATGACTCATTCCGCGAAGAAGACATTCTAAAGATTTCTGCTAAAAGCGGTCTTGGTGTCGACGCTGTGTTGGAAGCCATCCGCGACCGAATTCCAGCACCTGCTGGGGATGAGAGTGGTAAATTGAAAGCTCTAGTCTTTGACTCAAAGTTCGACCCCTACAAGGGTGTTATCGTGCAAGTTCGTTTGTTCGATGGTCAACTAAAGTCATCAGACAACGTGTTGTTTATGGCCAACAGCATCAAATCACAAATTAAAGAGATGGGTGTCTTCTCACCGTTGATGACCCCATTAGACACTCTCCAAGCCGGCGATGTTGGTTTCATCGTTACCGGTATCAAAGACGCTCGAGCTGTCCGTGTTGGTGATACGATTACGTTAGCAAACGATCCCGTCGCAACGCCCCTTCCTGGTTACGAAGACGTGGAGCCAATGGTTTACGCCGGACTTTACCCCCGCGGCAGCGAATTCAAGGATTTGAAGATTGGCATCGAAAAGCTCGGTCTAAACGACGCGGCCTTCCAATACGAACCTGAACAATCCGAAGCACTCGGTATGGGATTCCGTGGTGGTTTCCTAGGTATCTTCCACTTGCAAATTATCCGTGAGCGTTTGCAAGAAGAATTTGGCCTAGATGTCCTGACGACGATGCCCAATTCAACGTATCGCGTGACCGTTAAGAATGAAGACGAACCCTTATACGTTGAAAATCCAATTCAATTCCCAGACTACGGGCAAATCGTAAAGGTTGAAGAGCCGTTCATGCTTGCTAAAATGACCCTACCAAACGAAATGTTGAATGACATTATGCGTTTGGCTGAAGGTCGCCGCGGTGAATTAGTTGATTTGGCTACCATCGGTTCGATGCTAATGGTAACGTACCGGATGCCAATTTCAGAAATCGCCTACGACTTCTTTAACGAACTCAAGTCAGCTTCACACGGTTTCGCAACCCTCTCAACCGAGTTTGATTCTTACCAAGAATCTGACTTGGTCCGAATTGATATCGCTGTCGATTACGCGAAAGTCGATGCTCTCACATTCGTGATGCACCGTTCTAAGGTTGATCGCGTCGGTAACGAAATCGTCTCAAAGCTGAAGGATTTGATTCCGCGCAAGTTACAATCAATGCCGGTACAGGCAATTGTTGAAGGTCGCGCTATTTCACGTGCCGACGTACCGCCGCTACGTAAAGCACAGGCCTCTGGTACGAAGGTATCAAAGAAACAACAACAATTACGTCGCCAAGGCCAAAAGAAAAGCGATATTGAACTGCCCCAAGCAGTCTTTGACGCGATTTTGGACATGAATTCTAATTAAAAAACGACCGTTCCCATAGGAACAGTCGTTTAACGACACGTTAGCGTTTACAACGCTAGCGTGTTTTTTATTAGTGGTTCGTAACTGGCTTACCAGATACTTCAGCTGGTGATTCACCAGCACCAAGTACTTCAATTTCTTCCAATGAACGACCACGTGTTTCTGGAACAGCAAAGCGAATGAACGCAACACCGAGCAAGCAGATAACACCAAAGATAGCAAAGACGGCTTCTTGCGGCATTGATGCGGTCATGATTGGGAACAACAACCCAACTGCAAATGAACCAATCCAGTTGAATGATGAAGCCAATCCTGAACCACGACCACGAATAGCCAATGGGAACAACTCACCGACCAAAACCCAAGTCAATGGGGCCCAAGTAACAGCGTAGAATGCCACGTAAATGCACAAGAAGACAACAATCATCATTGGGTGCGCATCCATGAATGAGTTAATCAAGGCTGGGAAGATAAATGACAATCCCATCACCGTTCCACCGACCATCAACAATGTACGGCGGTTAAACTTTTCAGCGATGACCAAGAACAACAATGATCCGGCTACCAAGATAATTCCTTGAATAATTGGCCACATCAACGCATCACTGGCAGCCTGGCCAGTTGCCTTCTCCACAATCAAAGGAATGTAGTAGAAGATGGCATTCGCACCTTGGAATTGCTGGAATGCAGCGACTCCGATACCGGCGATCACCAACTTGCGGTAACGACCTTCTAGCAAAGATCCCCAAGTTGTGTTCTTTGAAGCTTCTGACTCAACTTCTGCCATTTCTTGAATTGACGTCAATTCGTCATCAACTTCTTCAGGCTTACGAATCCATGACAACACCTGACGGGCTTCGTCAATCTTACCTAACTTCACCAAGAAACGTGGTGACTCAGGCAAACGTAACACACCTAAGAACAAGATCAAAGCCGGTACCGCCGCCAATGACAACATCAAACGCCAAGCGATGTGTTCTGGCAATCCCTTCAACAAGAAGTCCATGACGTATGAAATCAACATACCAGACACAATCATGACTTGATTAATTCCTGACAAACGGCCACGCAATGCTGCAGGTGCCATTTCTGACATGTAGGCAGGAACCAAGGCTGAAGCAGCACCAACGGCCAACCCAAGCAACACACGCGTTCCAATCAAATAACCAACAGCATCGTGTGGTGATAATCCAGCCAAAACTGACCCGATCATAAACAAGACGGCTGATAGCAACACCATCTTACGACGACCTAGCTTGTCAGACAATTGACCCGCCAAGGCACCTCCAGCAATAGCTCCCAACATCAAAGATGATGTAATCCAACCAACCACTGCGGCATCGTTCAAATTCCAATCACTTTGCAAAAATGGCAAAGCACCAGTCATAACCCCAATGTCATAACCGAATAGGATTCCCCCAAATGCGCCGAAGAAGTAAATAAATCCGCTTGGGATTTTCTTCTCAGACATGAAACAATTCCTCCAAATGTATAAAAATGATGTGTAAACGCAACAAAACTAATTGTCCGTACAATTGAACAGTAAATCTAACCCCTCGGCCCATTTGTACTGACGCCATTCTGTCAAAACGACTTTTCGTTAAAAGAAAACGTTTTCAAGAACATCTTTATTATACACATTGTCCGTACAAATTGTAAAATATTCTGTTAAACCGGACAAATACCGGACGAATTGTTAGTAACACCCCATTCGTCCGGTATTTGTTATAATAATGTCATGAATAATTTAAAAACCTTACGCGACTTTTTCCAACTTGGCGCAACCGAAGTTAGCCAAGCGTTACAAATTACTGTTGCAGAGCTTAACGACTACGAATCCGGGCATAAGCAACCGGAAATTTTGATGTGGCAACGTTTTGCTGAATACTATGCGGATAAGTTTCACGTTGACGCATTGCCGGATAACACTGAGCCGATTCATTTCCGTCTTAGCGTTGACTACTTAATGAATATCGGATTAACCATGAATGATCTCTTGGCCTTCAAATGGTATTTTGATAACACCAGGCCAGAAATTGGTGAATTTACAATCGCGTTATTGCCAGCTAACGGGCAGACTAAAACGGAACGTCGGACCACTGACTTAGCCACCGTGTTGGACGAATTTGCTGGTTATATCTTGTTGAATCACGACGGCACCATGAATCAATTTATCGATGAACGTCATGACAACAAAGTCAGCGATTGGCGAATTCTGCTCTACAAAAACGAAGAATTCCGCATCGACGTCACACCTGATTTAATCTATTTTGATCAATTAGTTAACATGACGATTATGTAGACCGCATTTAAAAAGTGGCTTGTGAACTCAAAACGCCGTTCAC
>NZ_SDGK01000045.1 GCF_004521965.1 Weissella cibaria
CAACTTGAAACCACACCCAACTCGGGTGTGGTTTTCTTTTTGGCTAGAATAAAGTAAAACATTGGTGAAGAAGGCCGATGCACCCAGGTGACTTAATCTCGTGCTAAAATAGCCAAGTTATGTATTAAAGTACAGCCACCAATGATACATAATAAAGCAGACTGGGAATGTCTGAGATTTTAGACCAATAGCTGCTGTGATAAAAACGAAAAGATCGAACGGTGCGATGAAAGTCTCATATCATGTCAAACAAGGTCATAATCAGATTAGTGATGATCAACAGGCTGTTGAGATTCCAGTCTTTTTGGCTGTGATAACGCATGTAATCGATTTATTTGCGCCGTTATCAGATACGGCCTTAAAGTATATTGGCTATTTAGCGATTGCTTTAGTGGCACTGGCAATTTTTCGCTTTTTAATTACGGTATTCATGTATTGGGCATTGAGTCGGTGGCGCAATAAAAATCCGGATAACTATCAAAACCAAGATTATGTGTTCGAGATAGACAATGGAATGACGCGGGATACACAGACTGAGTACGAGACAATTATCGTTGACGCTGAGTAGTATGATAAGGCATACAGAGGACTAGTCATTAAGGGTGTTATAGAAATTTTAATTATGTTGATCATTGTCTTTCTAATCAAATAAATCATTCCAGGCGTAAATTTGCTAAATCAAACTTGGCAGATTTACGACGCTTTTGTTTTGTAAAGAATAATCTTACAAAACTAATATCTAATCTGAACAGAACCCCGGCAAAGCCGCTACAAATTACCTCTATACTAATAAGTGTCGTAGGGGAGAACGTCTCTAACTGCTACTACTAAGCTTCGAACCTGCGACCTAACTCGAATAATATCTAGTCAAACGTTAGGAGATTGTCATGAAGGGTAAGTTATATCTTGCTGTGGGGAGTTCTGTTGCATTAGTATTAGCCGGGGGATTGGTGAGTGGAGGTGCTGTTCATGCAGCCTCTGATAGTCGCGTCATGGCGGTTGGGTCAACAGCCCTACAACCGCTAGCTACGCAGGCTGCCGAAATGTTTGGAGAGAAACATGCCGGTGTAAATGTCGTTGTTCAAGGTGGTGGATCGGGTGCCGGTCTAAGCCAGGTTGGTAAAGGCGGTGTCACAATTGGTAATTCAGATATTTTTGCTAGCCAAAAGGCTGGTGTTGATGCAAAGAAGCTGAAAGACCATAAGGTAGCTGTTGTCGGTATCGTACCAGTTGTGAATGAAGATATTAAAGTTAAGTCGTTAACGATGAATCAGTTACGTGATATCTTCTCAGGTAAGATAACGAACTGGAAGGACGTTGGTGGTCAAGATGAAATGATTGTCCTAATTAATCGTGCACAAGGTTCGGGTACTCGGTTCACATTCGAACGCGAAGTCATGAACGGTGAGGATACAAAAACTGCCCAAGAACAAGACGATAACGGAGCAGTTCAAAAAATTGTTAGCAAGACACCGGGTGCTATCTCATACCTGGCCTTCTCATATACGAGTGGGCCAAATGCCAAGGGCTTACGAACGCTATCAATTGATAAAGTTTCTCCAACTGACAAAAATGTCCGATCAAATAAGTGGCAAATTTGGGCATACGGGCATATTTATACGGCAAAGAAGACAGACAAGAATACCAAAGTCTACATTAAATTCGTGAAATCTTCAGCAATGAAGAAGACCATTAAGAAACTTGGTTACTTTCCAGTTTCTGATATGAACGTTGTTAGGAACGCTGACGGTGATGTTAAGAAAAGTAAATTAGTAAATGAAATAATTGCCGTCCAGTGAGTCGGCATTTTTGTTTGGAATTTTTTGTGTGTTAGCCGTCTATAGTCAGAGGAGGTGGTAGTTCAAGAATGGATAAATCAGATTTCTATGGTCGCTTGGTACCTGTGCGACGCGACCAAATGGAAGCATTACCTGCGGGAGCTGTGACGATACCAGCCATTAAAGATGGGATATGCCAGCGGTGTGCCACAAAAATTGATGCGATATGGCGCACACCAGCAAGCGCCTACTGTTGGGCTTGTGCAAATTTAGGTCGGTTGTCAGATGACCAATTTTTGGCAACTATACCAGAGCCAAATGTGTTTGAAAGGAATGCAACGCCGTGTCAGTGGCAAGGTGAGTTAACGCCGGCCCAACGCCGGGTGGCAGATGAACAGGTACAGGCACTCGTAGCAGGGCGTTCACATTTAACCTACGCAGTAACCGGAGCAGGAAAGACCGAAATGCTGTTTCCAATGTTGACATCGGCTTTACAGGAAGGAAAGCGCATTGCCTTAGTATCCCCGCGCGTGGATGTGATTGTAGAGTTAGCACCACGTTTGCGTGATGCGTTTAAAACGGATTTCGTGGTTCTCTATGGCGATTCACCAGAGACGTATCGTTATACACAGTTGGTATTATCCTCTACGCATCAGTTGCTGCGTTTTCAGGCAGCATTTGATGTGATTGTTGTGGATGAAGTGGATGCGTTCCCTTACGCTGAAAATGCGCAATTAGAAGGTGCCGTACAGCGAGCAACTAAGCCACAAGGGTGTCATTTTTATCTTACGGCAACCCCCAGTGGGCGACTTTTGCGCGAAGTTCGCAAACAACGATTGCTGATTAGTTTATTGCCCCGCCGGTATCATGGACAACCGCTGCCAAATTTTTCGATTATTAAGATTGGCAATTGGCGCAAAAAATTAGCGAGGCGTATCCAGCGTATTCTCCGTACGTATGTTATGTCAAAACAACGCTTTTTAATTTTCGTGCCCCACGTTGCTGATTTAACTGCAACACTGAACGAGATAACACGGTTACAACCATCGCTTAAAATTGCGGCGACACACGCTGGCGATCCTGACCGTCAGGTGAAGGTACAGGCGATGCGAGCAAGTGAGTTGCAAGCGTTGATTACGACAACTATCTTGGAACGTGGGGTGACATTTAAAGGCATTGATGTGATTATTTTAGGTGCTGACGACCCTGTTTTTAGTCAAGCAGCCTTGATTCAAATTGCTGGACGTTGTGGACGTAGCGCTTCTCGACCAACCGGTAAAGTTTGGACCGGGGTTACGGAACGAACGCGAACGGTGATCCAAGCCCGGAACGAGATTCGGTATTTAAATATGAAAGGAAAACAGTATGACGTGTGAATTGTGCGGGCGGGTACAGCAAGTAGAATGGTCTTTAGCTGATTTTTTCATCTTTCATCAGCCGCAGATGTTATCAATTTGCGAAGGGTGTCGACAACAGTTCACGCGGATTACGGGACCGGTGTGTGCTGAATGTGGGTGTCAAAGCCAAATTTCACCTTGTGCTGAGTGTGAGCTTTGGCTAGCAGCAGGATACCCGGCCATTTATAATCAAGCTTTATTTGCCTATGATGAGCAGATGCAACAGTACTTTAAGCAGTATAAGTTTCACGGTGGTTATCATTTAAGGGATGTATTTCAGGAGATCCTCGCGCAAAGGTTGGCTAAAGTTGCACCGACTATGATTGTGCCAATCCCAGTAACAGCGGAAACACAAAGCCGACGTGGTTTCAACCAAGTGAGTGCATGGTTAGAAAAATGTGAAATAAATGAAATTTTAACTTGTGTCTCAACCAGTAAGGCGGTACAATCTAGGAAAACACGGCGGGAGCGTTTACAGACAACGCAGCCGTTCTGTCTCGTCACAGAAAATCTTGATTTAACTGGACAAAGAATTTGTATAGTTGATGATGTTTATACGACAGGACGCACGTTACGTCACGCGACGTCGTGTTTGTATGAAAGTGGTGCGACCCAAATATGCACAGTCACGTTAACAAGATGATATGTTCATGAAGAGAGGATGAAAACGCTTTCTTTTATTGTTATATTGGTGTTACAATATAGTTACCGAAAGGGCATCTAGATAGATACTTTGGGAACTGCGTGGTTACGTGTTATGGGGACATAGCATCACGCAAATCTAGTCAGACAGGAGACAGGATTATGCTAGAATTTAAGGTACGTGGTGAAAACATTGAGGTCACTGATGCAATGACCGACTACATCGAGAAGCGTTTGTCACGCTTGGAGCGTTATTTGAACGATGACGCAAAGTATGTTGCCCACGTTAACGTTCGTTCATACAAGGAAGGTACGTTCAAGACGGAAGTTACGATTCAATTGCCATACTTGTTGTTGCGAGCTGAAGATACGCAAGCCGACATGTATCAAACTGTTGATTTCGTTTCTGAAAAGTTGGAGCGTCAAATTCGTAAGTATAAGACTAAGGTCAACCGTAAGTCACGTGAGAAGGGCTACAAGGGTATTGAAGAATTGGACTTTGCAGCTGCACCGGAAGAACTTGAGGCAGAAGAGTCTGAAGCATTGGACATTGTACGTACAAAGCATGTTGCTTTGAAGCCAATGGACGCTGAAGAAGCAGTTTTGCAAATGGAATTGCTGGGCCACGAGTTCTTCATTTTCCAAGATGCTGAAACTGATACGGCTGCTGTCGTATACAAGCGTCGCGATGGCAAGTATGCCTTGTTGGACACTGAAGCATAATTACTAAGAGATTAGGCGTTACGCATAAAACCTATAATAAAGTGGTGTGGTTATGGGACACAGCACATTAAAAACAAAACTGCTGATTGATGATAGGGCATCGATTGGCGGTTTTTGTTTGGTGTAGACGTTGACATTAAGTAAGTGAAAGTTTACAATCAAAAATGTTAGAAAACAATGAGAAACAAAGTGATCAGGAAAGTATTTGTCGTTCGCCAAACAGAGAGCTGTTGGTTGGTGTGAGACAGTTGGGGAGATGACAAAGAAAATGGCCTGTGATTGGAAATCGTAAGTGGCAAGTTCATGAGCGGTTTACGGGTTGGTCTCCGTTAACGGACACGCGTATCTTCATCAAATCATGTCGCGCTCTGACCGCACGTTGTAAGGTTGTCCCGGGTAACTGGGACAATAAAGATAGAATGGTAACACGACAATCTCGTTTCTATTCCAGTAAATAACGGGGTAGGAACGGGCTTTTTGCACAGAAAGGAATCTAAAATGACGGCACTAAACTTTGATACAATCGCACTTCATGGTGGCTACACGCCCGACGCTGAGGCCCACGCAACCAGCGTGCCAATTTATCAAACCACTTCGTATGTTTATGACAGCGCAGAAGATGCTGCAGAACAATTTGCTTTGGATAAGCCAGGACAGCTGTACACTCGTTTTACGAATCCAACGACCGAAGTGCTTGAAAAACGTTTGGCTGAGCTTGAAGGTGGTGTTGGGGCCGTTGCAGTGGCATCGGGAATGGCAGCAATTAATTATGCGCTGGAAAATATCACGGTTGCGGGTGATCATTTGGTTGCTGCGAATACGCTATATGGTGGGACCCACAACTTGTTGGCAACAGCGTACCCTCGGCGCGGCGTGACCACGACATTTGTGGATATCGATAATTTGGCAGCAGTCAAGGCGGCCATTCAGCCTAATACAAAGGCACTCTACATTGAGTTAATTGGTAATCCAAATTCAAACATCGCAGATTTACGCGCCTTAGCCGAAGTCGCCCATGCATCTGGCATTCCATTGATTGTGGATAATACATTTGCAACAGCATATCTCAATCGAGTGTTTGATTTTGGCGCTGATATTGTCGTTTACTCTGCCACGAAATTCCTATCGGGTCACGGGGCTGCGTTGGGTGGTATCGTGGTCGATAGCGGTCATTTTGACTGGGCGCAAAATGACAAATTCCCGGGTCTAACAGAACCTGACGAAAGTTATCACGGGTTAGTGTATACCGAAAAGTTTGGCACCGCTGCGTACGTCAATCGGATTCGTTATAATTTGTTACGGGATTCTGGGGCAACCTTATCTCCTTTTAATGCCTGGTTAATTCTGTTGGGACTAGAGACGTTGTCATTGCGTGTACAACGCCACGTTGACAATGCCCAGAAAATTGCTGAATTCTTAGCCCAACATCCGGCTGTGGAGTGGGTAAATTATGCGGGATTACCTGATAGCCCGTACTATGAGTTGGCGCAAACATACTTGCCAAAGGGGCCGGGATCAATCTTTACCTTTGGGGTTGTTGGTGGGGCGACAGCTGGTCAAAAAGTCTTGGATAGTGTCCAAGTCTTTACGCATTTTGCTTCGTCTGGTGAAGGAAAATCATCAATTTTGCATCCGGCCTCAACCTCACATGCGCAATTAAGTCCGGCAGAATTGTTGGCATCAGGAACACGTCCTGAAACGCTCCGTTTATCAGTTGGGATTGAGGACGTGGCTGACCTGATTGCTGATCTTGATCAGGCGTTGCAGGGGGCAGTAACTGAATCATAATTGTTTGCCCACCGATGTATGAGGTGGGCTTATTTTGTGGTGGCGAACTGGTATAATAAAAGCATTGTTTAAAAAGTTAACCGCCTAAATGGCAAGAGGAGATTTATTCATGGCTAAGATGAAGTTCGTGTCACCACAACAATATGCAAATAACTTGGGTCAAGTTATTCAATCAACTGAAGATGCTGGTAACAAGGTTGCACCATTCTTCGAGAAGCTTGATGATGCCATTAAGGCTGACCAAGTTGCGGACATGCCAAAGGCTGATTTTCAAGAGATTTCAGTTGAATTTGATGAAGCAGTGGCAGTGTACAAGGATGCATCAGCTAAGATTAACGCCATGGCTGCACCCGTTCGTTTGATGGGCTTGCACCAATCAATGAAGAAGACGTTTACGGAATACGCTGCTGCGACTGAAGCAATGGCCGAATCGTTGAACGTTGCTGACCAATCAATCGATATGGACAAGTTCAAGCAATCAGAGGCTGATCAAGACTCATTGATGGAGAAGTTCTTGGTACAAGTACGTCGTATTTTGACGACGGCAATGTAATGACGATGGTGGATAACGACGCACTGACAATTGATATTGCTAGTGCAGTAGCAAAAGAATTAGCGTTGCCACTAACGAAAGTGACGGCGACAACAGAATTATTAGCTGATGGGAATACGGTGCCATTCGTGGCGCGTTACCGTAAGGAAGTCACGGGTAATTTGGATGAAGTTCAGATTCGTGATATCCAGGCGGTTACGAAGCGCTTAGAAGATTTGCAAGCACGTAAGCGAACCGTTCAAAAGGCAATTGCTGAACAAAAGGCAATGACGCCAAACTTGTTGAAAGCTTTGGCAGCGGCTGAAACAATGCAAGCAGTTGAAGATATTTATCTGCCTTATAAGCAAAAGCGCCGTACCAAGGCCACAATTGCTAAGGAAGCCGGATTGATGCCATTGGCACAATTGGTGCAAAAGTTTCCAACGACTGGCTTACAAGCCGAGGCGGCAAAGTTTGTGAACCCGGAGAAAGACTTGCCCGATATCGCGGCCGTTATGGCCGGCGTGCATGAAATTTTTGCGGAAGTGATTGGTGAAAATGCGGGGTTACGTAATTGGACACGTAAGTACACGCGTGATAATGGTCACCTAGTCTCAAAGCTGAAGCGTGGTGCGGGTGACAAGGATACCCAAGAAGTCTTTAAGTTGTACTATGAGTTCAGTATGCCAGTCAGTAAGGTAGCAAATCACCAAATTTTGGCTATTAACCGCGGTGAGAATGAAGGCGTTTTGTCGGGTAGTATCGAAGCGGACGCTGAAGCGATTGCCCGTTATTTGAAGTTCCGTTTGGTTGGTTCAAAAACGGGTGAGGCAGCCGGCATGTTGGTTGCGGCTGCCAATGACGCGTACAAGCGCTTTATTGGTCCCGCTATCGAACGCGAATTGCGTAAAGAGCTTTTCGAACGGGCAGCTGGGGATGCAATCAAGGTCTTTGGTACGAATTTGTATCACCTACTTATGGCAGCACCGTTGCGCGGCCGGGTGGTACTAGGATTCGACCCAGGGATTCGAACTGGTTCAAAGTTGGCTGTGGTTGATGAAAACGGTAAATTCCTGGAAAAGGCGATTATCTATCCACATCGCGCTGCCAAGTACGATCCGCAAAGTGCCAAAGAGACGATTATCAAGCTAGTTAAACAGTACGGTGTTTCACTGGTAGCGATTGGTAATGGAACGGCATCGCGTGAGTCACAAACGTTTATTGCGGACATTATCAAGTCAGACTTACCTGATTTGCAATACGTAGTGGTTAATGAGTCTGGGGCGTCTGTTTATTCAGCTAGCGATGTGGCGCGAGAAGAGTTCCCAGACCTGCAGGTTGAGCAGCGTTCAGCAATTTCAATTGCCCGTCGTTTGCAAGACCCAATGGCAGAACTTATTAAAATTGATCCGCAGGCGGTTGGTGTGGGGCAATATCAGCACGATTTGCCAACCAAAGAGCTCGATGCTGAACTGGATGCGGTACTGGAAACGACCGTTAACCAAGTTGGGGTTAACTTGAATACAGCTTCACCACAATTATTGACCCATATCGCTGGTTTGACGAAAACCACGGCGACTAACATTGTGACGTATCGTGATGAAAATGGTCAGTTTACATCGCGAGCGCAATTAAAGAAGGTGCCAAAGCTTGGCCCTAAGGCGTTTGAACAGGCTGCTGGTTTCTTGCGTTTACCAGATGCTAAGAACGCATTGGATAACACAGATATTCACCCTGAGTCATACAAAATCGCTGAAGCTCTGTTAAAAGAGGCTGGTGTGACAACGCCAGGAGCGGAAGCTGGTCAAGCGTTGCGTCGCTTTAATAACCAGGTCACAGCTGATCGACTTGGGATTGGGTTACCAACCTTGCAGGACGTGATTGCCTCGCTGGGTAATCCAGGACGTGATTTACGTGACGATGCACCAGGAGCGGTGTTGCGTTCAGATGTGTTGTCATTAAAGGATTTGAAGCCGGGGATGCAGTTGCAAGGAACCGTTCGAAACGTGGTTGACTTCGGTGCCTTTGTCGACTTGGGTGTCCACGAAGATGGCCTGGTCCATATTTCACGGATGGCCAAGCGGATGGTCAAAAAACCTCATGAGATTGTGGCCGTTGGTGATATTGTGACAGTTTGGGTCGTTGACGTGGATGTAAAACGTGAACGTATCGGTCTGTCGATGGTTGCACCAAAGGAAAATTAAGCAAAAGAGTGAGCAGAATTGTTCGCTCTTTTTTGATGCAAGCGGGTATAATAGCAACAATGAGGAGGAATGAAAACATGGCATTTTTAGACGGATTAAGTAAGGTCGCGAAAGCAACCGGTAACGTGGTGTCGGAAATTGGCGCACAGGCACAAAAGGGTGGGGAGTATCTCGCTGATCCTGAGAATCAAGCTAAAATTAATGCAAAAGTTGATGAAATCAAGGATAAGGTGACTGGTCTGTTCGCGAAGGACAAGACAGAACAACAAGCGGAAGAACCAGTTGAACCAAAAGAACGTAAGGACGTCACACCGGCTGATGAGGATATCGTACTAAAGTATGAGGACGTTGCAGAACCAGATAAGCAACCAGAAGTCTTGCAACCGCGTCAACACAAGGATGACGAGATTTAAGCGACTTGCATATCATCGGTATATCTGATAATATAATCTGTGCTGGTAGTTTTGGCACAGACATGCGGTTGTGGCGGAATTGGCAGACGCGCAGGATTAAGGATCCTGTGGTAGAGATACCGTGCGGGTTCGACCCCCGCCAATCGCATAAAATATAAAATCCTCTCAATTTGGTTTGGCCGAATTGAGGGGTTTTTTTGTTCTTGAATTTACAATTCAAGTGCAACACTAAGCTAAATAAAAACTGACTCATAATGAACCAGCGTAAAATGTAGTTTGTCTAGAACATACAGAACGCGAGGAAACATTATGAGTCATTATCATCAGCTTACCGCATTTGATCGCGGACGTATAGAAGTTTTACTCAGAGAAGGGTTGTCAATGCGTAGCATTGCAAAAGAAATTGGTAGAAGCGCTTCGACAATCTCTCGTGAGATTGCCCGCTGTGTTGGCTCAACTTATGAAGCTGAGGATGCCGATCAAAAGCACATGCTTGCTCGAACGAAGTCGCATAAACGCCGAAAGTTAGATAACACTGAACTGCGAGAACTAGTTATATATGGAATCAATCAAAAACATTGGTCGCCTGAACAGATAGCTGGTCGACTAAAGATTTCAAGAGGTCATACGATTATTAGCGCAAATACAATCTACCGAGCGATTTATAGAGATAACTTGGGCCAGCCGGTGAAAAGTCACAAAGCTCGGGGCATTGCTCGTGCGCTTCGGCATAGAGGAAAAACTCGACATACTAAAGGTCATGTCGAACGTCGAGGTAAGATTAGAATTCCAAATACGATTGACGAGCGACCTGCAGAAGCAGGTTGTCGCTCTCGAATTGGAGATTGGGAACTGGACACTGTTATTGGCCGTAAAGGCGGTCAAGTATTGGTCACAATGGTTGATAGGAAGACCAGAATATTACTTTCAAAACGAGCGGCATCAAAGAAGACCGTCGATGTTATGAGAATCATAGGTTCAATGCTAGATTCCCTTCCAACCAGTCAGATACAGACTTTAACTCCAGACCGCGGAAATGAATTCAGTGCGCAAGATGAGATAACAAAGAAATTCGATGTCCAGTTTTACTTTCCTGATCCCCACGCTCCATGGCAACGCGGGACCAACGAAAATACAAATGGGCTAATCCGTGAGTACGTCCCTAAAGGGACTGCAATCGAAGATTATTCAGACGAATACATTGAACAAATGGTTGAGCAAATTAATAGCCGACCTCGAAAGCTTTTCGGCTGGAGATCGGCTAAAGAATATTATTTATCTCAAGTGTTCCGGTTGAATTGACAATTCACCATAAGAAAAAAGCCTGAGTTCATCTCCAGACTTCCCATTAGATTTAGCCCATAAACAATTCAGCCGAACCAGCTGGTACTCGGACCAAATCAAGTGCCACCAAACGTTCAGCAATTTGCACGGCATTCCAAGCGGCACCTTTCAACAAGTTATCAGAAACCACCCACATGTGGTAGTTGCCATTATTTTCTAAATCAGGACGGACACGACCAACAAATGTATCCCGCTTTCCTTCAGCGTTAATTGGTTGTGGGTAAATTTGGTGATCCGGATCATCTTCCAAGACAACGCCAGGCGCATCCGACAATGCTTGTTGGATGCCCTTTGTGCTAGTACCGTCCTTGTCTGTGACTTCAAAGTAAACCGTCTCACCGTGGCCAACTGGTACTGGTACACGAACAGCCGTGGCCGTCACCTTGATGTCTGGCGCATTCTTATCACCCAACATAATCTTCTTCGTCTCATGAATCATCTTGTACTCTTCATGCGTGTAGCCTTCATCTTCAAAGACGTCAATTTGAGGCAACAAGTTAAAGGCCAATGGGTAATGCTTCTTGTCACCCTTGGTTGGCAAAATTTCAGCCGTTTCGGTCTCACCATTCAAGTGTTGTTGCGCCTGGTTTAATAGTTCGTTCCAAGCAGATTGCCCTGCCCCAGAGGCAGCTTGGTAGGTTGAGACAACGACTTGCTTCAAACCGAAATTTTGACGGATTGGTTCAAGTGCGACCACCATTTGAATCGTTGAGCAGTTCGGGTTAGCAACGATTCCATTGTGTTGATAAAGAGCCTGTTCATTAACCTCGGGCACCACCAGCGGCACGTTATCGTTCATCCGCCAAAATGACGTGTTATCCACGGCCACCGCCCCACGCTTAACCGCTTCAGGCAACAAGCGGGCTGACACAGAACCGCCGGCTGATGACAAGACTAAATCAACCCCCTCAAATGATTCGGGTTTGGCTTCTTCAATCACGATATCTGAGCCACGGAATTGGCGGTTTTGACCAGCTGAACGAGACGAAGCCAACAACTTCAACGACTTAACCGAAATCGTTGATTGTTCCAATTGTTGAATCAAGCGGGTACCAACCGCTCCGGTAGCTCCTAAAATCGCAACTGTGTACTCACGTTCTGACATAATATTTTCTCCTTAAATTTTAATAAAAACCCGAAATTTGGGTACATTAAAAGCACAAGCTGAAATTAATCAGTTGTGCCATTAATTATTAGTATTTTCTCACTAACCCCTGAGGTCGACGTAATGCTTCAAGCGCACCATCGCCGTCTGCAAATCTTCCGTTGAGGCTGCGTATGATAGACGCACATAGCCTTCACCACCGGCACCAAAAATTGATCCCGGTGCGATTCCAAGCTTAACCGTTTCCGCTAAGTCGTATACAAACGCCATATCATCAGTGTTCAAGTTTGCTGGAATCTTCGCGAAAATGTAGAAGGCCCCCCCTGGTTGTGCGGCAGTAAAACCGGCTTCTGCCAAACCTGCCATCACCAAATCACGGCGCTCCTTGTAGATATCACGCATCTCAGCCGCATCAGCACGGCCATGACGCAACGCCTCATTTGCCGCTGCCATCATCGGCCCTGGCACTGTCGTTACCAAGAATTGGTGCATTTTACCAACGTGCGTCATCAACGCAGCCGGTCCGGCCACATAACCCACACGGTAGCCAGTCATCGCATGTGATTTTGACAATCCGCTCACCAAGATGGTTTGTTCTGGCAACAACTTCGCCATTGAAACGTGTTCACCATCGTAAACTAACTCGGCATAAATTTCATCAGACAAGACCAACAATTGGTGTTCAGCCAAAATATCAGCAATTACTTGCACTTGCGCACCAGTATACGTGACACCCGTTGGATTTGATGGGTAGTTAAACAACACAGCTTTCACATTTGGATGTTCAGCTAAAGTCGCTTGTAGTTTTTCTGGTGTCAAGACAAAATCAGGCGCTGTATTGATACCAATCACTTTAAGGCCAATGATATTCGCAATTGCTTCATACATTGGGAAAGTCGGTGTCGGGATAATAATTTCATCCCCCGCATTAAACAACGCGTTCATCGTCGCGAACAAGGCTTCCGAAGCGCCCACAGTAACCACTACTTCACCGTTTGGTTCGTAACGTGGTGTATCAAACCGTTCAACTAAGTAGTCACTAATTGCTTCACGTAAAGCCAAATGCCCATGTGGCGCTGCGTAGTGTGAGTCGTCTTCGTCAATCGCAACTTTGGCAGCGTCCTTTATGTGCATTGGCACAGCAAAATCAGGCTCACCAAGTGTCAACTTTAAAATGCCGTCGATGGCAGAAAATTTTTGGTCCACCACTCGAATTGGAGATGGTAAAATCTGGGCCAATCGTGTGTTAAAGCGATCAGCAAGGGCAGCATTTAATTCTGGCATGTTTTTCTCCTTTAGCTCACTGGCCATCTTATCAAGTCTCACCGGACTTTGTCGCGGCTTTACAATAGTTGATCTAGGCCGACCGCTAGGCCATCCACCTGCGTAACGTTACGAATTGCTAAGGCAACGCCCCCCATAAACGATTCACGGGTGAATGATGTTTGCTTGAGTCGTAATGTTTCCCCGGGTGCCCCGAAGATAACTTCTTCCTCGGCCACATAGCCAGGTAAACGCATCGCATGAACCGGCACCTGGTCGATTGCTTCCCCACGAGCAGCATCCGCCCGATACTGGGTAATTGGTTTAGCCGTACGAGCCGCTGCAATGCGACTGGCGGTTACCCGAGCTGTCCCAGACGGTGAATCCACCTTATTGGGGTTATGAATTTCTAGCACTTCCGCATCCGGGAAATATTGCGCTGCTTTTTCAGCAAATTGCATCAACAACACCGCTGATAACGAAAAATTAGGTACGATAATCGCATGGCACGCATGCTTTTCAGCTAGATGGCGAAGTTGTGAAACTTGATCAGCTGGCAAGCCACTTGTCCCAACCACTAAATCAAAGCCGTGTGACAACGCATAAGTTGCATTATCAAAGGCTGATTCGGGTAACGTCACATCTACCCAAACGTCTGCTACGACATCAATTTCGTTTAATTCCGTAAAAACCGGCACTGTCGCCTCGTGTGGTGTCCGACCTAGAATACCAACCAACGTCAAATCGGCCAGTTCGGTCAACATATTTTGGATGGCTACTCCCATTTTACCAAATCCACCCGCTAGAAATACGGTTGTCATAAAAATTCCTCTCTCATCTTTACGCAAGATGTGTGATGACATCTGCCGTTTCATTTTCATCCAAAGGCAAAATTGGCAAACGCGTTAGGTTTTGCACCTCACCCTTTTCCGCCAAAACTGCTTTAACTGGTGCTGGCGAAGGGTAACTAAATAGCGTATTCATCCGTGGTGTTAACCACCGTTGCAGCTGCCCCGCCTTACCTAAATCACCATCATGGAACGCCAAGAACAAGTCGCGCATTTCAGGACTATACAGGTGTGCCGCCACTGAAATAGTGCCTGTCGCCCCAATTGCCTTTGCCGCTAAAGTCTGGGCATCCTCACCGGTATAGACTGCAAAATCTGCTGGTGTGTGTTCAACCAAGTAAGCCAAATCATCAATACTTGTGACTTGCTTGACGGCATTGATATTTGGATGCTGTGCTAATGTCACCACACTATCATTTGTCAAGCCAACCGCTGAACGGCCTGGGATGTTATACAGCATAACTGGTACAGCTGATGCATCCGCAATCGCCGTAAAGTGGGCTAACATCCCCTTCTGACTTGGCTTATTGTAGTAAGGCGTCACAGCCAAAATAGCATCTATCCCAGGGATTGCACTAACCTCGGTGACCAACGCGACTGATTGGGCAGTATTATTATCACCGACATTTGCAATCACCGGCCCGCGGTTTCCCACCTTAGCGGCAAAGTAAGCATATAAAGCTAGCTTTTCTTCACGCGTCAAGGTTGGCGACTCGCCAGTGGTACCACCGATGACAAATCCTTGCGTGCCTTCTGCCAACAATCTTTCGGTCAACGAATCCAACGCTGGATAATCAATCGTATCTTCTGCTGTAAAAGGCGTAATAATCGCCGTAATCAACTCAACTTCATCGTACATAACAGTTGCCTCTTCTTATTATTTATTGCATCATTCGCCAATTTAAGTAGCCGACCATTGCGTCAACACCCGGTTGCAAGGCGGCCTCATCAGGTGACAATCCGGCATTGTGTAGCGCATGAGTTGGATCACCAACCCCTAACCAAAACATCGTACCTGGGAATTTTTGTAGCAAGAAGCCAAAATCTTCGCCAGTCATCGCCGGCGCAATTTCTGAAAAATTAACAGTCGGTGCTTCCGTCATATAAGCCATAAAGTGGGCCGTTGTCGTATTGTTATTTTCAACCGGCATGTACCCCCCTTGAATCAACTGCAAGTCAGCCGTTACACCGGTTGCCAATGCCACCCCTGACACGATATCCCGCACACGTTGCTGCATCATGTCGATATCCTGCTGGCGGAAGGCCCGAATCGTCCCATCTAAATGGGCTGTTTCAGCAATCACATTACCGACCGTGCCAGCATGAAAAGTGCCTAATGTCACCACACCACCTCGGACTGGGTCAATATTACGTGACACAATCGTTTGCACTTGATTGACAAACATCGCACCCGCAACAACCGCATCGACAGCTTCATGTGGGTAAGCAGCGTGACCACCTTTACCTGTAAAGGTTACATGAATCTCCGTCGTCCCCGCAAACAATGTCCCTTGACGCGTCGCAATTTGCCCAGTTGGCAAACCTGGATGATCATGTAAGCCATAAAACTCATCTGGGCGCCATTCATCGGTAAACACACCCAAATCGTACGCCCGTTTACCTCCATAATTGGCTTCCTCAGCTGGTTGGAAAAAGAAAATCAAATTATCCTTCGGTTGATGCTGGGTAAAGTACGCTAAAATGCCTAACCCCACGGTCATATGCATATCATGACCGCACGCATGCATCAGGCCTATATGTTCTGAAGCAAATGGCAACCCCGTCGCCTCAGTAATTGGCAACGCATCAATATCCGCCCGATACCCAATTGTTCGTTGTGGATCGGTTCCAGCAACCCGAACGAGCAACGCCGTTGGTAGTTCAGGTATTTCACGTATTGTGACCCAGGATTGCTGCCATTGTGTGACCAGCTGTTTCAAATACTGGTGTGTCTGCGTTTCGCGTAACGCCAGTTCTGGGATGCGGTGCAAGTCACGCCGGACTTGTTTTAAATCAATCGGCGTCATGTCAGTACCTCGTTAATCTAAGTTCCGCAAGGCGTCAACCAAAGCCGTCTTGCCTTCAGTCTGCGCATCAATTTCCTTAATGACACGTGCCGGCACGCCAGCCACAACCGTATGCGCTGGCACATCCTTGGTGACAATCGCGCCGGCTGCAACAACGGCACCCTCGCCGACTTGCACCCCTTCAATCACCACTGCGTTCGCACCGATGAGGACATTATCACCAATCGTCACAGGGGTCGCTGAGGCTGGTTCAACCACCCCGGCCAAGACGGCCCCCGCGCCAATGTGACTATGCGCGCCAACAATCGCACGGCCACCTAGCACAGCGCCCATATCAATCATGGTCCCTGGACCAATTTCGGCACCGATATTAATGATGGCCCCCATCATTATGACCGCATTATCACCAATTTCTACCTGCTCACGAATAACCGCACCTGGTTCGATTCGCGCCTTCACACCGTCATAGTTCAACAATGGTACCCCTGAATTGCGGGCCAATAACTCAACATGTTGTGCCGTAATTTTATCAGCATTTGCGGTTAAAACCGGTGCAATCAGCACATAGTCACCAATCACTGTGCCCGTGCGTGTTTCAATAAATACTTGTACGTCCGTGGGCCAGGTGATATCAGCAAGTTCGCCGGCCAATGTCACCCGTGCTGGGGTTTGCTTTGGCGTATTTGCAATGAAATTAATAATCGTTTGTGCATCTAATTCTGCCATTTTTTACTTTTCCTTCTATAAATAGTGTTGATCCAAGCGAACCAAATCTGCCAATGTTTCTCGTTCCACGACGACCTTAGCTTGACCGTTTTCAACAAATACCACGGCTGGTCGCCCATTTCGGTTGTAGTTTGACGCCATCGAGTAGCCATACGCTCCGGTTGCCAACACTGCTAGGACATCCCCTGGCTTTGTCTTTGGTAAAGCTTGCTCCCAAACCAACACATCCCCCGACTCACAATACTTACCTGCCACACGGACAACCTCATTAGACGGTTCATCTGGCTGAGTAGCTAAGACTGCTTCATACTTTGCCTGGTACAACGCCGGACGAATATTATCCCCCATACCACCATCGACAGCGAGATACGAACGAATTCCTGGGACGTCCTTGCGCGATCCAATCGTGTAGAGACTATACCCCGCTGGTCCAACAATCGAACGCCCTGGTTCGATCCAAATGGCTGGCATCTGCATACCATACGCCGCCGTCTTTTCAGCAATCGTATCGATAATTGCTTCAACGAATGTTGCGGCTGGTAATGGTTCATCATCTGCGGTGTACCGAATGCCAAAACCACCGCCGGCATTAATCACTTGCGGCTCGAAATCCCATTCATGCACCAAATCCACCAACTTTGCAGCGGCCATCTGGAAACCTGTCACATCAAAAATTTGAGAACCGATGTGTGCATGAACCCCTAAAACATTTAAATTAGGATCTGCCAAGGCTTGTTGCAACGCGGCTTCGGCTTGACCACTATTAACATCAAACCCAAACTTACTATCTGTCTGACCGGTTGAGATGTAATCATGGGTGTGCGCTTCAACCCCAGGGGTAATTCGTAGGAGAATATCTTGTGTTTGCTGACGTTCCGCTAATAACTCATGCAATACCTGTAATTCGTAGAAGTTATCAATAATAATCGTGCCTAAGCCATTCTCAATCGCCATCGTTAATTCTTCAACCGACTTGTTATTACCATTAAACGACACATTCGCCATCGGAAATTTTGCCCGCAAAGCCGTATAAATTTCGCCACCGGATACGACATCAATGTGCATCCCCTCTTGAGCAGCAACTTCATACATCGCAATCGTTGCAAATGCCTTCGATGCATATGACACCGCATAATTCAAATGACGCGCTTCAAATACGCGCTTGAAATCGCGCATCTGTTGGCGCATGGCCCCCACATCATACGCGTATAGTGGCGTGCCAAAGCGTTGTGCTAATTCATTGGCATCAACACCGCCAATACTCAAATGACCTGCTGCATTTGTTTGATAAGGTGTTTGCATATTCTCTTCCCCGTTAATCTGTAATTTGTCGATAAATGCGTTCTTGTAAATTCGTTGAAATTTCCCATGGTGCCAGGTCGGTATATTGACCGACATCCTCCAAGGTATTCTCTTGTTCACCTTGCCGACCAATAATCGTGACGGTAGTGCCAATTGGTAATTCATATGGTAATGAAATCATCATTTGATCCATTGCCAGCTTACCCACAATCGGGCGTTTCACCCCGTCAACGATTACCTCAAAGCCCTGCAATTTACGTGGCAGACCATCGCCATATCCCAATGGCACGGTGCCAATCCACTCACCTTCATGGGCGTAATAAGTATGGCCATAGCTAACACCTTCACCTTCATGGCATTTTTTAACAAACACCAATTCCGTTTCCAATGTGAGGACCGGCTCTAAGTAATCATCTGATCGCAATTCACCGCGTGACGGTTCAACACCGTAAACCACAGTGCCTGCTCGAATCACATCCGTCGGCATTTCATCCGCGTGATACATCGCGGCCCCTGAATTTGCTAAGTGCACTAAGGGCGGCATTTCAACACCATCCGTTAGCACATGCCACCGCTTTAATTGTTGGTGAAAATAATCAACTTCCGGCGCATCGGCTTCGGCAAAGTGGGTCATGATACTGGCATATGCGAAGGCCTCACTATGTTTATGCATAAAAGCAATCGCAGCTTTTAATTCAGTGCGCTCACGAAATCCAATGCGTCCCATACCGGTATCAACAGCTAGGTTAACTTGCAAACGCTGTCCGTTAACCGGCAGATATTGTAATGCCGCTTCCAACCACGCCACCGATCCGACCGTTGCAATCAAGTTATTTTCCGCGATTAACCGCGCATATTGCGGTAACGTAATTCCTAAAATTAACGTTGGTTCCGTTAACCCTGCTTGACGTAACGCCAAACCTTCATCTAACAAAGCCACCGCTAAGCCATCAATGCCCCCCGCAACAGCCGCTTGACTCATCGGAATCAAACCGAAACCATAGGCATTGGCCTTAACTGCTAAGAACATAAACGAGGCTTGGGATGCCTGACGCACTTCTTGAATATTGTGTGTCACCGCTGCTTGTGAAATGTTTAACCGGGTTGGTCGGGTAACTGCTACTACCATAACTTGTGTCCTCACTTTCATTAGTGTCACGCTAATTGTGAGGCTTTTCCGCAAAAAAGACGCTCAATTAACGGCACCATCGCACCATCAATTGAGCGTCTCACTAAAAAACATTCATTGACTGTGACGATAGCTCCCCGCTGCTTCCACAGCGACAGTCCATTGGCTCTTAACCAAAGGCCCAACGATTCAGTTGCGCTGAATCGTTTCGGCAATGTCCCCTTTCGCTTTGCATCTTCGCCTGTGCCGGCTCAACAAAGTTACTCATGTCTATTGCAACCTCTATCAATCATTAACGTAACATTAGAATACCCTTAAAAATTATAACTGTCAACACTTGACATCTGCCATTTTTTAATTTTGAATTATCATCAACAAATGAATGAATACACAAGAGGAAATTAGTATGCATGTAATCAAGTTTGGTGGTTCTTCCTTAGCTGAGGGATCACAATTAGAAAAAGTTATTGCCATTATCAGCGCAGATACCGCCCGTCAAGTTGTAGTCGTGTCTGCGCCAGGCAAGCGTTTCAAGGACGACATCAAGGTTACCGACCTACTTGCCAGCTATGCAGAACAAGCCATTGCTGGCGACTCTACCGTCGCCATTCAGGCCGAAATTATTAACCGATACCGTCAAATTGTCACGTATTTCAACCTTGACGAAACGGAGATTATTGGGACCTTATCTGAACAACTGGCAAGGCTAAGTCGGGTCCACTATCCCTCGTTTGACTACTTATACGCCGCCTTCATGGGCCATGGTGAATTACTAAACGCCCAACTGATTGCCTATGTCATGCGTGGTCTTGGTCATAACGCCCGGTTTGTGTCGCCAGCCGATTTGGGGATGATTGTCACCGGGACACCCCGCGCAGCACGTCTTCGCGAAGATAGCTATATCCGCCTAGCAAACTTCCAAATTGCAGCTGATGAGATTATTATCGTGCCCGGTTTTCTTGCCTATACCAATGAGGGGTTAATGGCTACCTTTTCACGTGGTGGATCAGATATTACCGGCGCTATTTTGGCGCGCGGATTGCGCGCAGATTTATATGAAAATTTCACTGATGTCTCAGCAATTTATGCTGTCGATCCACACATCATTGATCATCCTGCCGCCATCACCACGATGTCCTACCGTGAAATGCGAGAATTAGCTTATGCTGGCTTTGCGGTGTTCCACGATGAAGCGATCATTCCAGTAATTGAAGCTAATATTCCAATTAACGTCAAAAACACAAATAATCCCACGGCGCCTGGCACGATGATTGTACCCGTCAAACAAGTTACTAACCCACGTCCCGTGACTGGCATTGCGAGTGATATCCGTTTTGCAGCCCTATACCTACACCGCTATTTGCTCAATAAAGAAGTCGGCTTTACCTTGCGAATTCTAGAAATTTTAGCCAAGCATGGGGTTAGTTATGAACACATGCCATCTGGTATCGATGACATGACCATCATTTTCGATAAGACGCAAATTACTGAAGCAATGCGTGATGCGATTTGCGATGAAATTCAGGCTACTTTAGAACCAGACCATTTGGAATGGATTGATGATTTTGCCATTATTATGGTGGTTGGCGAAGGAATGAATAATCGTATCGGCGCCTTTTCAGAAATCGCCACCCCATTATCCAACGCTGGGATTACGTTACCTATGATCAACCAAGGCGCTTCCCAAATTTCTCTAATGCTTGGCGTACGCGCTGAACAAGTGAAAGATGCCGTCCGGGTGATTTATGACGCGGTCTTTTAACGTCCTTATTGGCTACCAAAAAAGACACCTGCAACCATTGCAGGTGTCTTTTTCATTAAAATTGATTTTTGGCATAGTTGCGTAGACCTGATTCCAGACCCGCCGTCCGCGCAGCTGGCTTCACATCCAGTGCTTCGTGAATTTCGCCGCCTTGACCAGCGTAATTAGCCGATTCGGTGTTGGCAATCTGTTGCAATTGAGTCAAAGTGTACGCAGCAGGGTCTTGTACAAATCGCAATGAACCATCAGCCATTTCGATTTGTTGCTCTTCCAAAGCATCCCAAAGCGACACAATGTGATTATCCCGATCAAAAATTAGCTCAACGTGATAATCCGGTGTCACGACCTTAACATTACTTTGGTCCGCTACACCCCGATTATGCAAAGTCACACCTGGGTGCAAAACCTCTTTGCTGGTAAACAACAAGACCTTAGCCTCATACTGGGCACGCGTCCAACTCATGTGGCGCACAAAATCAGACACCGGCTTACCTAGATAATAGCGTAGCTGGTTGTCAAACGTTGCTGTTAATTGCCTACTCGTGGCATATCGCGACCGAATACCGTTCCACGCCCGATACTTCAGACGCATCAAAAATGCAACTCGGTTAACGAAATCCCAATAGTCTTGCAAATCCGTTTCATTCACTAACTGTAGGTAATACAAGTTCGGCGTCATATCACGCTTGGACCAATCGCCCAAATGAGTCATTTGGACAAAATTCGTGTCATCACGTTGCAATCCCAACACTTGATAAAGCATTCCCAACCGATCCGTTGCCGTTGCACTACCCCGGTGGAAACCTGAAATTAACATTTTAGTAAATAATGATGACCCAATCCGGTGCGCCTCATACCACTTTTGCGTTAAGACACCCGTCATCGTATCATCCGTTAGTTCGGGTGCAGTTGCCACAGCCTCAACATAAGCCGCCACCGCCTTTGGTAACCACCCGTCTGCCGTAAGTACTTCAGCCTGGCCCAAAAGTGCCGCTGACATCGCAGCCCGGTGGACATCAACGCCCTTAGGGTTTTCTATCAGTTCGCGTGTTCGCTTAAAAAGCATATGCACACCTCCTCTTCCCACCAGCTTACCATAATTAAGCAAATGGCGCAGTTGATTCACGGACAATTAGGTTCGCATCAAACGCCGCCACCTGTCGTTCACCAGCAGGTTGGGCAATACGGTGCAACACCAAATCTAATGCTGACTTTGCAATATCCCAAACCGGTTGTTCAATTGTCGTTAGCGCTGGACGGAAAAATTCCGCATAGTCTGTATCATCATAACCAATGACTGATATTTCTGTGGGTACCTTAATGCCAATCGCATTCAGCCCGGAAATCAAGCCAATTGCCAATTCATCATTAAGGGCAAAGGCAGCGGTTGCATGTGTCACCGAAACAGCCATTGCCGCAGCCCTACCAGCGTGCTTCGTCAAATTTCGAGTGGCCACTTCACTCACCTTGACTCCCGCTTCGGCCATCGCTTCCTTGAAGCTTGCCGTCCGATACAACAAATTATCGGTATACACTTGGTTACCTAACAACACCACGTGTTTGTGTCCCAATGCAATTAAGTGCTCAGCTGCTTTACGGCCACCCTGCGTATCTGATGAATAAACCGCGTCGGCATCCGCCAGCTCATCATGATTTTCCAAGACAACCATCGCGATGCCGCGACGCTTCAAACTTCGAGCAACGGCGGGTGGATTTGACAGCTGGCTCGCCACCACAATGCCTTGAACCCCGGCAGCAACTAACGTCTCAACCGTTTGATCAGCAGTTGCCGTTTCTGCAGTCATAATCGATAGTGACACATTATCCGGTAAACCTTCCTGCATACGTTGCACAATATCCCCAAAGTAAGGATTCCGCAAGCTTGGTACCAACACACCAATCATCGTTGTCGTCCCACGCTTTAAACTACGGGCACTGGCATTTGGCACATAGCCGACTTCATCACGTGCCGCAAAGACCCTCTGCTTGGTGGCATCCGAAAAACGCTCCCCTTTACCGTTTAACACTTGTGACACAGTTGCAATTGAAACGCCTGCCAAATTTGCAACGTCTCGAATTGAGGCCTTCCCCATTATCCGTCTCCTTCTTAATTCACACTCATCCCCGTGTTTGCAATATCAACCACTTCAAACTTACCTGGCAACGCCAAGTAAGCCAACACATCCACTAAATCGTTGACTTTTTCTGGCTCTACCAACGTTACAATCGCTGGCCCAGCACCGGCTAATACCGTCCCATAAATCTCCAGCGCGTGTGAGGCTTGTCGAATCTTGGCTAATTCGGGTACCTTAGCGTGACGGGCAGTATCCAATCCAGCTGTCTCCAATAATTGCCCAGCAAGAACCACTTGCTGATTCTGCCACGCAGCTAGCAACATGTTTCCCGCTGCTGCTGTCGCCATAGCCACTTCTTGCGAAAACTGATTCGACCGATATGTTGTCACCTCACGACGGTACTCAGGCAAGTAAATAACCGCTTGATAAGCTGGTGCGACAACACCACTCGCAAAAACATTCCCCGCCTCTAGATAACTCACCGTCACGCCTCCCAGTAGTGCGGCCGTCACGTTGGCTGGTTGACCTTCAGTCCGTGCTGCCAACGTTAATTTCGTATAGTCGTCTAAATCCAATTCACCCAATTGGTTAGCTAACTCAATCGCAGCCAACAATGCAGCCGTTGAAGATCCCAATCCTTGACGAAGCGGAATATCCGACGTTACGCGGATTCGGTGTGGCGTTATATTAGGATATAAGTTTTGGGCAACAGCGACGATATAATTTGTGGCATCGGTCGGGATTGTCTCACCTAAATTGTGTTCTACCAACCAGACATCATTGGCAGAAATAACTTCAAGCGTTAAATAGCGATCGAGCGCAATACCAATTGACGCGACGCCGGGACCAAAATCTCCTAATGTTGCGGGTACTTTTATTGTTATCATGCGGGTCTCTTTCTTCGTAAAATTACTTTGTAAACATTTTACCAATTTTTACTAAAAATGACAGCCCCTCACCTACAGTTTGTTCTTAATTTATTAAGAAAACCGTGCAAGACTTCCCATTACACTGCCTATTATTGGACATGAAACTAACAATTAAATCGTTTACATCAAAATATTTTCGTCATTTAACATTTTACTTATAATATCACCCCACTTTTCCTGTCACCAGTCCATAAATTGCGCTATAATAAATTCTGTAACAGATGCAGGGTAGACTGTGGTGCGTTAAGTGCCGTGGAAACGGAATGTGGGCCACGGACGAAGAACAACGTGTTCGCGATACCATTGTCACATTCACTGTAAGAAGTGAAACCCTCCAAATACTAAAGGAGGTGTTTTCGATATGAAGACATTAAGTTACGCATTACCTCGTCTACGCACGACGCAGCTAGCCTTATTGGGCATTCTAATGGCCCTCGAAATTATTATCGGTCGCTTTACATTTGGCCCAGCTTCTGTAAAGGTGGGCTTCACATTTATTGTCGTTGGTTTGATCGCAAAGTGGTATGGGCCTTATTGGGGCATGATTGTTGCCTTTTTTAACGACTTTCTATCAACGATGATTAGCGGTTATAGCTATTTTTGGGGATTCGCCGTTTCAGCATTAGTAGGCGCCGCCATTTATGGTTTCGCTTTTTATGGTCGCGAACACATTAGTTGGTTGCGGGTCATTGTCACAGTTATCTTGGTCCTATTCTTGGTTAACGTCGTTTTGAATACCCTATGGATTGTGATTATGGGAGGGATGACGGATCCAAAGGCGATTACATCATTGCTTTGGGTTCGTGGGATTAAGCAAATTATTTTCTTGCCAATTCAAGCAATTATCTTGTATTTTTTCTTGAATCACCCCACGCTTGAACAGATGCGCGAACGCCTATTATTTAAGTAACAACTGAGTAAAAACCCCAGCTTTGCACTAAAGCTGGGGTTTATTAGTTGTGTTAGGTTTTAGTAACTTTGATGGACGACCAAGCCGATTTCACGACAAACTGCTTCAAACTGATTGGCAAACTTGTTTCGCTCATCGGTTGTCGCAAATTTAAGTGCGAATTCTTCATAGATACTGCCACAACCAATGCGGTAGATACAACTGTCATAGACCCGCCCGACAAATATTGGGCTGGTCTTTGTCATCGTTGATTCAACCGCTCCTTGCAGCAGTTTTGCCGTCTGCACCGGCATTTCCCGGGTGCTTTGCATTAGAGTGTGCAACTTTTGCATACCCACTAACTTGTTTCCTTGGCGAATCTCGTTTCCTCGCATTTGGGCCTCCAAAACGTGTTATCTGACGGACGTCAGAGTGACTTAATCTATAATTAATTATAACATGTAATTTTATTTTAAAGGCGATTAAAAATATTTTAACCAACCAGTTAACCCTATTATCAAACCCCGCGTGTTATAATGGACATACGAAACATTTCAAACAAAAAAGGACTGCTATTATGAGCGAATCAATTTCAAAAACCCAGTATCTCCAAACTATTTTGGAGCTCAGCAGTGGGGATGAAACAACTAAGATTTCAAATAACCAAATCGCTGAACACTTGAATGTAACGCCTTCTTCAGTATCAAACATGCTGACAAAGTTACAAGAAGCTGGCGAAGTTGACGTTGTGCCTTACTACGGGGTAACACTTACCGTATCCGGTCGACAAACAGCGTTACGCTTGATTCGATCACACCGTTTGATTGAGACTTTCGGTGCAACAAAGCTAGGTTTGTCGATTTCAGAAGCACACTTTAACGCTGACAATTTGGATCACGATGCTGATGTTGAATTTGTTGACGCCCTTGAACGTTTCTTAGATTTCCCGAAGTACAGTCCTCATGGCCTACCAATTCCTGACGTCAACTTTAACTATGAACAAGAGAAGTTCCGCACTTTACGTGAGGCCAAGGATTCAGAAACGGTTACTTTAAACAGTTTTACTGAAGATTTGGAACTACTACAATATGTCGAAACGGTTGGCCTTGAACTAGGAACAACTTGGACAATTAAGGAACGTCTGCCATTCGATGGCCCACTTGTATTGTCTGACGGTTCACGTGATGTGCAAGTCACCCAACACGCTGCCGACTTTATTTTTATTAACGATTAATAGAAAAAGCGGATGAGACTAACACTCATCCGCTTTTTTCTGTTTAATTTACTTAATCCAACGATTATCTACTGTAAATGCTGTTTGAATTGACTTAGCCGTCTTATCCCATGTTGTGGTCCGTTGAAGTTCACCACGCATCATCACACGCCCACGGTCAGCCGTATAATCACATGTAATCAACGTGACCAACTTCTTACCAGCTACTGGATAGACCCAATCGACATCAGTTGGTTTAATAACTTTAAAGTCAACTGCCCGATACTCGTAAACGTGAGTCATATCCGTTAGATAAATTTTCTGACCAACTGCACCCTTGTAGTAAATTGGTGAGAACAAAACATCTCGGCCAGAGTCGCCTTGAATGAAGTGACTAGCAAGTGCATAGTTACCTTCACCCATGGTTTGATCTGGAAACATCGTGCCAGCCCCTAATGATAGATTTAAATCAGTTGTGCCATTTGAAATCGGCACTGATAGGCCAATCTCAGGGATCGCGACAAAGCCAATAAAATTAATCTTTCCAGCATTTACTCGAGCAGCCAATACTTGTTGGGCCGTTAACGACCCAACCTTTTGCCAATCATAGTTGGCAGTTTTCTTTTCAGCTGCTCCTTTCTTAATCGACGTCTTTGTGACCTCTGGCTCGTAGGTCTTTAACGCGACATTAGCAATCTGATTATGAAAAATCAACAGCAAAGAAATAAGTAGCAACACAATAAATATGACCGCTCGTAGCCAGGTTCCCACGCGCCGTTTCTTTTTTTCTGTCATTGTCCCCCCACCTTTCTTTTCCCATTATACCCATTTGAAACCATCAAAATAAGACGCAGACGTGGCCAAAATCATAAGACAATTGACAAACGTTGTGCCATTACTCCTCTGCAAATGTCATTTTTTCGAACCATGCAAACTGCGACTTGAACGTCTTGATTTCACTGTCTGTATAAAAATAGTCTATATCCGCCAATAATTCGGCCATCGTGGTTGTATACGCCGTCTCAACACATTCACCATTATAACGGGCTAACAATAGCTGAATAAACTTGATATAAATCACTGCCGAATAATTTGTCGCAAAGGTAAACCGCTACACAATCGATCGTAAGGCGCTAACAAATAGTCGTGCATTATGACCACTCGTAACTTGCTGTAACAGATCAAAGATTAACCCATTAATCTTTCATTCATGATGTCTTGTTGAGAAAAAACGACTACGCAAATTAATTTTAACGATTGCTTCAAGTACAGGCACGGTGATTTCCGGTGACAAATACGGTAGCGCACATTGGGTTAATTCCAATTCATAGCGTGTCAAAAAGGGAAAGCCAGTAATTCTGTAAACACCACAATTGCTTGCCGTTGCTTGTCATCTTCGCGAACTGTGTTTTGCCTGAAATAAAGCATCCACCATAGCGGCGGTATCAAGTCTGCTCTTGCAATTGTTAGATTTCAGCCTGAATAGCCGCACCACCTTCATGGTCTGTAACAGACGTTCACTATGCTCATTCATTACGCCACTACTTCTTTTTTATAGTCATTATTAGCAGTATATCAAACATTTTTGTGATTAAACAGGTCGCCCATGTCCCAATCATAGGACACTTTTTATGAAATTATCGCTCGCATTTTGAATTGGTTTCCCGGTTTTGGTAAAAAACACTTTGTTCACCAGCGCGTACCGGTAAACAAAGTGTTTTACGTACATTTAGGCTTCAGTCCCACCAAAATTGTTGATGAAGTAAAGCAATGTTTGCAACTCGTTTGTCAAGTCAACGTTCTGCACGCGAACGTCACTTGGCACATCCAAACGTAGTGGCGTGAAGTTCAAAATTCCGTGCACACCAGCCTTCGCCAAACGGTTAGCCAAATCTTGGGCAACTGGCGCTGGCACCGTCAAAATAGCCACATCAATCCGTTGATCTGAAATCTGCTTTTCCAAATCATCAAGACTATAAACTGGCACACCAGCTTGAATCGTATTTACGATATCCTCATTGATATCAAAAGCTGCTGAAATTCGTGCATTCGAACTTTGGTGGAAGTTAAAGTTCAACAAAGCTTGACCAAGATTTCCAACTCCAACTAGGGCAACTGAAGCCAAAGTATCTTGATTCAAAATTTCACCAAAGAAAGTCATCAACGCCTTAACGTCGTATCCATATCCGCGCTTTCCCAAAGCACCGAAGTATGAAAAATCACGACGAATTGTTGCTGCGTCAAACTTTACTGCATCAGAAAGCTCATTTGATGAAACACGTGTTGTGCCCGCATCCAACAAAAGCTTCAAATAACGGTAATAAATTGGCAATCGCTTTGCGGTTGCACGTGGGATGTCATGTTCTGCCATGTCAGCCGTCCTCATTATTCTTTATTTTTTATCTCTAAGTTATTTCACAAATAAATTATCACTTGTGAACTCTCTATCCTTGTTAATAGTAACATATAACCGCCCTTATGTGAACTAAATAACAATTGTTTTTCACAAAAGAAATGGACCACTCGTCCGAAAAAGTGGTCCCAATGCCTAAATATTGCCGTTTTTCAAACGGATTTTTAGTCAATATTTTTTCATTAATGCTTTGGCTTACCCTTGTTTTTGCTGTGCTTACGCTTCGCCTTTTTCTCCTTTGCAAAGCGGTCCGTTCGTGACACAACTTCCTCTGCGGCTTGCTTCTTAGGCGCTTTCTTACCTAGACGGGGCTTTGCTGGTTGCTTTGGTTTTACTAAACTTGGTTGTTGACCAACCACTTCTGCCGGCGCGGGTGTTGGTGCGCCAGTTGAGCCAGAAAATGACTTAGGTTTAGCCGCTTGTTCAACTCCCGTTACAAGTTGGATGTCAACAGCAACCAAACGACGCAAATCACGTAAATCATGGTCATTTCCAAACGAAATGACCAAACCATGCTTACCCATGCGTCCAGTACGGCCGGCGCGGTGCGTATACGTCTCACCAGTGCGCGTCAAATCAAAGTTAATAATTGCAGGCAAATCAGGAATGTCCAAACCGCGGGCTGCCACATCAGTCGTCAGTAAGAATTTTGCTGTCCCCTTGCGGAAGTTGTCCAATGCCTTTGCACGCGTTGAACTAGAATCACCACGAACTAACGTTGCCATGGCGACGTGCTCGTGGGCTAGGAAACTAGCCGTAATCTTCAATTGCTTCGTCGTGTTAAAGAACACGATGGCTTGGAAATTCTTGCGGGCAGCTAACTGACGCAACCGCTTATTGCGTTGCTCACGGGCTGTTGGCCAGAACTCATGGGCAATTGCGGTTGGGATTGGCACATTACGTTGGTCAATGCGGTTAAATTCACGGTTGAATAACCCAGCCGCGATTGTTCGATCGACTTCCGTGGCACCAAATAACGCCACCTGTACATCTTGCTCATCGACGGTATCCCAAATGGCATCAATTTGCTTAGCCGTATCTTCGGTTAGGAGTTCATCCGCTTCGTCCAATAGCAATGTGCGCAAACGACGCAACTTTAACTTACCATTATCAACAAGCTCAGCCACACGCCCTGGTGTCCCCACGATCACTTCAGGATGCTTCTTTAAGGCATCCAATTGACGCTTAACATTGGCGCCACCTGTTAAGGCCAACACCTTTAAGTCTAATAGTGTCGCCCACTCACGGACCACCCGTGTCGTCTGCATGGCCAACTCTTGTGATGGTGCCAAAATAAGGAGTTGCTCACCATCCCCTGGCACTAAAGTCGGTAACAAGGGCCATGTAAAGGCTAATGTCTTACCAGTTCCTGTTGGAGCCAGCGCATCGATTGATTCACCATTTACCAGTGGTTCAGCCACGGCTTCTTGGATTGGCGTTAGGGTTGTAAAGCCTACTGATGCCAAACGTTCTTCAAAACGAGTATCCATTCTTTTTCCTCATGTCATTTCGTTTACTTTTCGTTCTTTTCATTGTAACAGAAAAGCACGCTTCATAACTGTTCACGAACAGATTATGAAGCGTGCTTTTAAGAATTACTTATCTGCCGGGAAAACAATGCCAGCGTCTTGACGCAAATTAGTTAACACAATATTCACGCGTTGGCTCAACGTGAGCAATTCACGATATGTCGCATCTTGACCAACTGGGTCATTAATAATCGCTGCGAACACTTGCATCTCTGGCACCATTGGATTTTCTGGTGCTGGTGTGCTAATTTCGGTGTTGTTACCAGCGCCATCTTTATAAACGACTGAACCCAATTCAGCGATTGAATCAATCACAATCGTGTCACGCATCCCCAAAATTTCTGAATGCAAATAACTGTTGGCTCCCTTACCGAATTGAATAGTCACATCAAAGTCAGCATAACGCAAAATGGCAATTCCGCGACCGTCTGCCCCATTACGCAATGGCGTTGCGAAGTAGTGACTTTCTTTTGGCATCCCAAATAGCTTAATCGCGGCATATAGTGGATAAACGCCTAAATCAGTCAATGCGCCTGCGCTAAACTCACGAGTTAAGACATTCGGCTCCTTGCCTGCCAAATAATCATCAAAGCGTGACGAATACTTTTCGTACACTAACGTTGCCCCCGAAATATGCGCCATCTCTGCAACTTTCGCTTCAATCGCTTTAAAATTATCCTGATGTACATGCCGAGCAGCCTCAAATAAGCGGACATTTGGGTGCTCACGCAAGGCTGAGTAAATGGCTTCATATTCCTTAGTATTTGAAAAGGCTGACTTTTCAACAATCACATGAAGATCATGCGCAATCGCCTGCAGCGTTTGCTCATAATGCAAACTGTTTGGTGATGCAATATAAACGACTTCAATGCCACTCTCATAAAAGGCAGCCAAATCTGTATATACCGCAACTTCACCAAAATCTTTGGCAAACGCCTCACCAGATTCGGCGCGTCGTGAGTAAACCGCTGTCAGTTGGTACGCTTGCGATTCATGCGCCGCTTCCACCAACATCTTCGTAATCCAATTTGTGCCAATAATTCCTAACTTTAACGTCATCATTCACTCCTTAGTTAATCTATATCCGATTTTAAAGCGCTTTCAATAATGCTATTGTACCATCAAAAACTAAAAAAGCTCATCAATCATTTGAAATGACTAATGAGTTTAATTGGGTTATCGATAGTTTTTAGTTCTATTAAATTAGTCCTTAACGAACACAGTAACAGATTCAATGTGTGTCGTTTGTGGGAATTGGTCAATTGGTTGAACTGGTCCTTGAATGTGGTAACCGTTCTCCAAAATTTGAACCGTATCGCGTGCCAAAGTTGCTGGGTTGCAACTAATATACACGAACTTTTCTGGTTCCATACCAGTTGCAGCATTAATCAATTCTGGTGTCAATCCCTTACGTGGCGGATCCACGAAGATGACGTCTGGTCGCATACCAGCTTCGTGCCATTCAACCATCTTCTCTTCAGCCTTACCAAGTTCAAACTTAGCATTGTTAACCCCGTTAATGTCGGCGTTACGCTTGGCGTCATCTACGGCACCAGGCACAACTTCAACACCCAAAACAGACTTAACACGATCAGCGATGGTCAATGAAATCGTTCCGATACCTGAGTAGGCATCAATAACTTCTTCATCACCAGTCAAACCGGCCTTATCAGCAGCCAATTGGTACAACGTCTCCGTTGTTTGTGGGTTAACTTGGTAGAATGAGTTTGGTCCAATGACGAACTTCTTACCGAACAACGTGTCGGTAATCACATCCTTACCCCAAAGCGTGTTATTCTTTTCACCCAAGATGACATTCGTCTTCTCTTGGTTCACGTTTTGAATAATTGCCTTTACTTCTGGCAACGCTTCGCGAATATCCGCGACAATCATTTCAGCTCCAGGTAACTTCTTTGAACGTGTGACCAAAACAATCATCATTTCGTGACTGTAGTAACCACGACGGACCACGATGTTACGGATAACACCAGTATGCTCAAACTCGTTATACGCTGGAATGTGATACTTACGCAAAATATCACGAACCACCACGATTGCCTTATCAATTTCAGGATCTTGAATATAGAAATCTTCAATCGGCATCAAATTGTGTGAACCACGGCGGAAGAAACCAGTCGTCAACTCACCACGCAATTCACGTGTTGGAATTTGTGCCTTGTTACGGTAACCAGTTGGGTTTTCCATACCGAGTGTCTCAGAAACTTCAACATCAACGTGTTGCTTCTTGAACAATTCTTGGATTTGCGTTTGCTTGAACCGCAATTGCGCGTCATAGTTCAAATGAGCCAAAGGTGCAATACCAGTTGTCAATGCAGCCACATCAACGTCCTTATTACGATCAGTAGATTCCTTCAACGTCTTAATCACGCGACCAAATGCATATGTTCCTGCAACCTTCGTAATACCGACCCGGATTTCTTCACCCGGAACAGCGTTTGCTACGAAGATTGGGAAATCATCTACCTTAACAACTCCGTTTCCTTCGTACGTTAAGTCGATGACTGTTGCGTCAAATTCTTGGTTCTTCACCACTGGCGCTTTTTTCTTCATCATAATCTCCTTTAGTTGGCCTTTTCGACGACCAAACGTACTTACATTATAGCATAATCGCAGCTCTCACTTAATGAAATCCCCGTGAGAATCCGCATTTAGAAAATTTCATGAAAACTAAAAAAGACATTTCGTATTCAGAAACGAGACTTGCGAGAATTAACTTAATGATTAAAACAATATAGCAGGCATCAATATAGACTGGATGCTACAGAAAAAAGAACGTGAAAAAATTTGGTTAAACAACTATTTGCTACAACAGAATACGAACACGGTTGCCGTCAAACAAGTTGTGAAAGGATTGGGCGGGCTGATCACGATACCTGGTCCAAAGCAATGGCATTGACTTAGTACGTGATCTACAGGCCTTGCAGCCTGACGTACCGACACTCATTGCATATGACGAGCATAAAAAAGTGTTTTCAATTAATCCTGCTTTGGAAACCGTTGAACACGCCCTGTATCCCCCCTATCTTGACCAATCTTTGCGGAATGCGTTTCTTAACGATTTGTTTTTTGAATGCCTAACAAGTTTGTAAGATTTTGCTGAGCGTCATAATACCAGCATTTCTACAGTTCGTGAAATTAAACTCGATTTGGCTAAAAACTTAGCACAATTCGATATTAGTATTAGTGATGATTTAAAATTAATTGGGAATGAACGTGACGTACGCCAACTTGGGTTCCAAATCGTCTACCACTACTACGCTGCGCAAGAAACCTTTTCCGGTCGCAGAGCGTCCACAACTCAAAGCAATCTTCGGAACTTTTTTAGCCACCTTGTCACAAACACTACCCGAATCAGCCAAACTAGCCTGCTATTATCAGTTTGGCATTTGGCATTTTCGGATTGCTCAAGGCCATCAATTACACGCCACGGTTACTGATTGTTTGTTCCGAACAACAGAAACGTTGACTGGCTCAGTTCGACAGTATACTGCTGCTTTAACTGATTTACTGTGTAAAGAAACCGGTCTATCAGCTGAAACATTAGACATCGAAATTCGTTACGCAATCACAACTCTAGTTGCCATGGGCTTTATTCCTGAGGCAACCCCGGCTGGTAGTGCAACGGCAGAAACCTTAGCCACATTGGATGTGTTTACTGACATTATGCAATCAAGTTACGTAAATTTTTTCAAGTCGCAGGATGGCTTAGAAACCACAATACTAGCCAAAATTGGGCAAACGTTGTACCCGTTACATTTACACTTACTTCATTTCAACCAACACCCGATTGATAGTCACCCAAACATTATGAACGCGTATCAATTTTACCCACTTCATACCGCGTACACGTGCATGTACTACGACGAATTGCAACACGTTTTAAACTGTCCTTCAAGACGGTAGATAAAACATTGTTCACAGAGTATCTGAACACCTTCATCGACCGCTTACCACGTGAGCAAATTTTCCCACTACTAACGGTGACAGTTGATTTACCAGCACGTGCCTCACTAGCCCGGTACATGCAACGTCTCTTAGCAGACATATTTGGTGCGAATATTTTAGTCACTAAACTCTTTACGGCGCAAAGTGATGTATACATCGCTGACTTTGCCCTGACCGCTGAGCAATCACGTCCCAGGTTCGTCTGGCAAGAAATTCCAACGATTCCACAAATTACGATGTTATACAATCAAGTGCACGCCTTAACTATCCAAAAATTCGAACAAGTTACCGGCAACCAAGTTGAACAGATTGCCACTAACCCAACACCACGCGCATAAAAAATCCCACTCCTGATACACATACTGTATCTGAGGAGTGGGATTTTTATTATTACATATTACGCAATGCTTCAATCCGCTTATCCATCGGTGGGTGAGTCGCAAATAAACCTGCTAACTTATCGCCCTTTAATGGGTTCGCGATGTATAAGGCTGCGCTCTCTGGTGAAACATTCTGTTCTGACATAGGTTCACTCTGCGAGATTTTCGTCAACGCATTAATCAGACCTTGTGGGTTACGGGTCAATTCGACGGCCCCTGCATCAGCCAGGTATTCACGATTTCGTGAGATAGCCAACTGGACCAAGGTTGCCGCCATTGGCGCTAATAGTAGTACCAAGAGCGATACGACGATACCGATAATATTACTACCACCGCCTTCGCGATCCCGATCACGGTTACCACCACCAAAATACCAAAAATGCGTGCCTAAATTTGACAACAACGCGATTGCTGAGGTCATCGCCACAGCAATCGTTTGAATGCGAATATCATAGTTACGCACGTGCGTCATTTCGTGGGCCATAACCCCTTCAAGTTCTTCACGATTCAAGCGTTGCAGAATGCCAGTTGTCGCTGCCACGGCTGCGTGTTGCGGATCGTTTCCGGTTGCAAATGCATTGGGGCTGGGATCGTTAATGATGAAGACACGTGGCATCGGCACTTGTGCGACCATCGCCATGTCTTCCACGATATGCCACAAGTCAGGCGCTTGATCCGCTGATGTCACCTCTGTCGCGTGATTCATCGACATCACAACATCAGTTGATTGGCCAAACATAAAGACGGCATACACAATTCCTGCGACTAACGCTATCACGACACCCGGCATCCAGCGCCCAAACATATAGGTCCCTAACGCTGCCCCAACCACGCCCATGAACAGAAAGAAACCAAAGAATAGCAAAATCGTTTTGCGCTTGTTTTTGGCAATTTGTTCAAATAGCATAGGTCACTGTTCTCCGTTTATAATCCTCGATCGTCAAATGATACCTTAACAACTGCCTTTTCTTCTTCTGGCGTTTGTAAGAATTCACTTGGTTGGAAGTGATGCATCTTAGCCACAATGTTTGATGGGAACGATTGCAACTTCGTGTTGTAGTTTGCCGTCGTCGTGTTGAACAGTTGACGTGAGTACGCAATTTTATTTTCCGTGTTCGTCAACTCATCCATCAACTTGTTGTATTGGGCTGATGCCTTCAAATCAGGGTACGCCTCGGCAACCGCAAATACTGACTTCAAACTCGTTGTCAATTGGTCAGAAATCTCCATTGCTTGTTGGTGGTCACCGGCTGGGACTTGTGTCAATGCGTTACGCAATGACACCACTTTTTCTAGCGTACCTTGTTCAAACTTGGCATACCCCTTAACCGTTTCCAGCAAGTTAGGAATCAAGTCATTTCGACGCTTCAGTTGCACATCAATTTGGCTCCAAGATTCCTGGGTTTGCATACGTGAACGTACCAAACCGTTGTAGATTGACATCCAAATCAATCCAATGACAACAACGACTGCAATTATAATTAAAATCGTCATGTTCTATCCCCCTAGTGGTCTATTCTGTACTACTTTCATTCTACCAGAAATTCAACTTTGTCGTGACAAAATTACACTTGATCGAAAAATGCCTGTGTAAATTCATAACGATCTTTTAACCAAGACGTGTTATCACGTGATGGGTGAACACGATTTGCCAAAACTACGAGTCCCTGCATCGTCCGATAATTAACCGCCATAATTGTCCCTGTGAAGCCCGTTTGGTACAGCCAATCAGTCACGACGACTGGGTTATCTTCACCACCATAGGTCCAAAAATGCCAGCCAAACGTTCGAATGCCAGCCTGATTTTCTGCCAAATAGCCGGCCATGTTTGCCGGTAAATCATCATCTGGCAACAACCACTCGTGTACAAATGACAATGCATCAGATGCGGTCGCAAACATCCCTGCATGGCCAGCCGCACCACCCAGTAGGTACGCTTTGAAATCATCAACTTGCCCCTGTAGGATGCCGCCACGAACCGGCACGTCTTCTGTTGGCACAAAGCGGGACGTTGGTGCCTGCAAGCCACCAATGCCCGGGACGCGATACCCACTCGCCATTAACTTTTTCGGGGTCAGCAAATTAGCCGTCATATCCGTCACCAGTGGCAAACCAGTCACGGCGGTTAAAACTTTGCCGAGTAATATAAACCCAACATCTGAGTATTTCGTCACCCGGCCAGGTTCATTTATTAAGTCACCAGCCATGATGTCTGTTTCCAGCATCGATTTCGTTAATGCTGGTACTTGTCGCACACTACTTGGTAAGCCAGCATTATGTAAGAGTAACTGGCTGACCGTAACACGGTCATTACCGTAATCCGGTAGAATGCTTTTGACAGTTGCATTCGGCGTCACTTGGCCTGCTTTGAAGAGTTGGATGAAACGCATGGTCGTATATAACTTCGTCAAGCTGGCCAAATCATAGATGTGGTTAACCGACAATAACTCATTCGCAAAATGACCAGTGCCAACTTTACCGACTGACGCGATTTCTTTTTGGCCTTTGAAGTTAACCACCCCAACTGTTGCCCCAAACAAACGACCATCATCAACCATCGTTTGCGCAATTTTTTCAAGCCGTTCAATTAATTGATCCATTGTGCAACCTCACGAAGTCATGCTTTTCATATAGTGGTACCGAAGCTGGGCAATCGTCACATCCCCATTACCTTCTGGGAAATAAATCATGCGATTCGCACTATCAATTCGGCGGGACCAACCGCCATCTAAGCCAGCTTGTAACTCAGGTTTCCCAGTCCCCTCAAAGGGCGTGCGAAAGACTTCTTTCAATAGTTTGTTAATTTTTTTAATCGTCTTTGGATCTTGTGTCAAAAAGTATTGATAGTCGTCGAATGCTTGTTCGGTAAAAATCATCTTTTTACCGTCCCGCATGCCGTCGGCTAGCTTTTTAGCTGCTTTCATTACCATTAGGTATCACCTCATCTCTTGCTTTATATGGCTATCATATCATGCGAAAAAAACAGTTCGTTTAAAAAAGACCGCCACAACCAGATAAGTTGTAGCAGTCAATTGTTATTATTAGTCTACATAAGTCGCGATTGTTGCTTGAATTGCAGCCAATTCATCAGCAGCAGCTTGAGCCGTAACCCCCTTGGTACCGACATAGAACTTAATCTTTGGCTCAGTTCCTGAAGGACGAACAGCAACCCATGAACCATCAGCCAACCAGTACTTCACCACATTAGCCTTTGGCAACGTCATTGGCGTAACAGCCCCCGTCGTTGTTTCCGTCTCAGTTTGCAATGAGAAGTCTTCGACCTTAGCAACCTGAACACCACCAAATTCAGCTGGCGTTTCAGCACGGAACTTGTTCATCAAATCTTCAATCTTTTCAGCCCCATCAACACCTGCAAACGTCAATGACTTCGTGTTTTCAACGAAATAACCGTATTGTTCGAACAACTCTTGCAAACCATCGTACAACGTCTTACCCAATGACTTGTAGTAAGCCGCCACTTCGGCCAATAAAACCGTTGCTTGGACTGAATCCTTGTCACGCACAAACGACTTCACCAAGTAACCATATGACTCTTCAAAACCAAACAAGAATGTGTGCTCGTTTGTGTCTTCGAAGTGTTGAATTTGCTCAGCGATGTACTTGAAGCCAGTCAACACGTTGATGGTTTCAACCCCAAAACTCTTCGCAATATCTGTCGCGAATTCTGAAGAAACGATTGACTTAACCAACGCCCCGTTTGCAGGCAAAGTTCCCGCAGCCTTCTTGGCCGTCAACAGGTAGTTCAATAACACGGCCCCAATTTGGTTACCCGTCAACAATTGGTATTCGCCTGATGGTTGGCGCACCGCCGTACCCATCCGGTCAGCGTCTGGATCAACTGCAATAACGACATCAGCACCTTGTTCCTTTGCCAAAGCAATTCCCATGGCCAAAGCTTCTGGGTCTTCAGGATTTGGCAATTTAACCGTTGGAAAATCACCATTTGCCTCTGCTTGTTCCGGCACGATGGTCACGTTTTCAAAGCCATCATTTTGCAAAGCTTGACCCGCAATCAAAGCACCCGTTCCGTGTAATGGTGAGTACACCAACTTCATGTCCTTACCAACCGTATCAATCAATTCTTGGTTAACCGTCACCGTCTTGACTTCAGCCAAGTAAGCGTCATCGACTTTCTTACCAATCTTGACCAACAAGCCGGCAGCCACGAGCTCAGCTTCATCCTTAACCGGCACTTCGAACATGTCAGCTTCACGAATTGAAGCGGTAATGATGTCGGATTCCTTCGGTGGCATTTGACCACCATCTTCACCGTAAATCTTGTATCCGTTGTAATCCTTTGGGTTGTGTGACGCCGTAATCATAATACCGGCATACGCATTCAAGTGGCGTACCGTAAATGACAATTCAGGTGTTGGACGCAACGTCTCGAAGACGTACACCTTAATACCGTGAGCTCCCAACACTTTAGCAGATTCAATTGCAAATTCTGGTGAGAAGTGACGTGAATCGTAAGAAATCGCAACACCTCGTCCCTTAACTGCGACATCCAATGAATCCATCAAACGGGCCAATCCCTCAGTCGCCTGACGTACCGTAAAGATGTTCATTCGGTTAATTCCAGCGCCCAGGATACCACGCATACCAGCTGTTCCGAATGAAAGTGGTTGGTAAAAAGCGTCTTCAGCCGCTTTGTCATCATTTGCAAGTTGTTGCATATCAGCTTGCAAGTTCGCTGGCAAATCAGTGCGATCTGCCCAAATTTGGTAATTATCTTGCCAAGTCATGTTTCAAAATTCTCCTTTGTATAAGTCCCCACGCTTATCACTAATGAAACAATTATACCATATGCTGATTTTACGATATGCATTTTATTAGCATTTCTAAAAATTAAAGCTATTTTTAATTCACAGATAAGGCACAGTTAACCCCAAAAGTATAGACTAGAGTTAATTAGTTTAATGCTTCATGTTTTAGAGGAGAAAAAAAGATGCCTGTACTAAATTTAAATGACGACGCTGCTGTCGCTAAATATAATGCTTTTATCCGCCAATCGCCCAATGCCCAAATCAGCCAGGATTTAGGCTGGACAAAGGTCAAAAATAATTGGGAACCTTGCTATGTCTACCTAGAGGATGCTGCCGGAAACATCACGGCTGCCCTATCAATGTTATTAACGATGACACCGAGTGGGAAAAAATTTGCGTACGCGTCAAAGGGACCCGTCATGGACATGTCCGACCTCGCCACTTTTGATCAACTCATCGCGACCGCAAAGCAAGTGTTGGGCGACGACGCCTATTTGCTCCGTTTGGATCCTGAAGTGTGCTATGATGCACAACTTGAAGCGGATTTACGAGCTCACGGTTACGAAGTCCGTGGTCGTAATGTGGCAGATCAAGGGATGCACGCAACCATTCAGCCACGCCTAAATATGGTGATTGATTTCGCTAACTACCCAGACGCAACGTCGCTGTATGATATGGTTCCTTCTAAAACAAAAAACAAGTTGCGCAAGCCTGAGCGTGAAGGCGTCGTCGTTGACTACGGACTAGACCAGTCGTTCCTAGACGACTTCTTTGAAACCTACGTCATCATGTCAAATCGTCACGGCATCACCCACCGCCCAAAAGACTACTTTGAACGCATGATGCAGACGTATGCCGGTACGGATATTATGCGGATTTACCGAGCTAAGAAGGATGATGTATTGTTAGCGACAACAATTGGCTTCAAGATGGGCGATAAAATTTGGGATATGTACGCTGGTTCAATCGACCACGATTTGACCAATGCCCATTACGCCACCCGTGTCCACATGGTACAATGGGCGCTTGATGCTGGCTTAAAGCGTTACGACATCGGAGGCATCGATCATGCCGATAATACTGATGGCCTGTATAAGTTCAAGCGCAATTTTGTCCGCCAAGACCCAACCGAGTACATTGGTGAAATTGACGTTGTCTTAGATGACGCGATTTACGACGAACTGGTGCGTCAACCTGATCAGCAACACTAACGAAATCAAAAGCCGCCAATCTACCGATTCAAAATCGGCAAATTGGCGGCTTTTATACGTGTTCAAAGCACCTTTCAGAACACGTTTGCTATTTAATCGTCCTGGGACGGGTTAAATCCATAAACTCTGGTTGCAACAATGGTGTGAACGGCGTGGCACTTTCAAATATCATGTAGAACCGATTTGTATCGCCATCATATAAAACAGCTTCCAAATACGGTGGCATCGTGACTGACCCCCCTTGGTGAACTTATCACCTGCTTCACGGTCATGCTGAATCAACATTTCCAAAAGATGAGGTCATCAGAACATGTCGCTGATTAGCAGTCAACCCCTATAACTGCCCCACTGAGGCATACACCTTAGTGGCCGCTACAGTCGACTCATCCTGCTCGCCCGCATTTTGGCCAAGTGTAAAATTACCGAAAGCATTTGGCGATGCGGTGCTGTGACTGATTTATTTTTGGCCAACGTCCACGCTCCCTGTAAGCCTGGCATCGGAATCCTCCGTTGGATGTCAGCCCGTAATTGGGGGGCTGTACCAAATTAGTTCGCAACCGATTTTCAGTATACAGTGGTGTTTGCTAAGCTTGTCCTTTCGCCAAATGTTTAGTTATTTGGTGAACAAGAGTTGGTGTGCAAGCCCCACCCACACCAATATTAGCGAAATTACCAATAAGACTGCCCACACAATCCGTTTAACTATTCGCTTATGCCTGTCTCTCTATAATTGCAATTTCATCACCACCAATAATCACTGCATCGGCCACTTGCAAAAATAGCCCGTGTTCGACTACCCCAGTCGTTTGCTCAAGATAATAGGCGAGCACTTGGGGATGCGTGATTTCAGCTAGCTGTAAATCAATAATGTAATTACCCGCATCCGTCGTCAAACGCAGCCCATCTGCGTTCCGCCGGAATTGGGGATGCAAATCAGCATCTGCAAACCGTTTTAATAATTGGTGACTACCATACGGCACGACCTCTACTGGCAACGGAAACGTTCCCAGCTTTGAATGATACTTAGATTCGTCAATAATCCAGACATTTCGTTTTGAATTCAGCGCAACAATCTTCTCAAACAGCAGTGCCGCACCTCCACCTTTAATGCCGTTTAAAGCAGTATCAACTTCATCTGCTCCGTCTATCGTGATATCAATTCCCGGTACTTCGTCAACAGATTTTAATTTAATCCCCCACCCCTTAGCCAGCGAGGAGGTCTGACGCGACGTGGTAACCCCCACAATATCAAGACCTTCTTGATTAATTCGCGCGGCCAATCGCTCAATAAAGAATTTTACCGTTGAGCCCGTTCCTAAACCAACAACCATCCCGTCTTCAATAAGACTTGCCGCATATTCACCAGCTGCGCGCTTTTGTTCCGTTTGTTTGTCCATGGCTTTCCCCTTTACCGCGACAACTGTCGTTTTTTACTGCCTTTATTGTAACGGCCACACACACAAAACGCCAGATTATGATAATCTGGCGTTCAAAATGAATAATTGCAAATTTTAGAATGCGCGGAAACGGGCACGTCGCTTGGCAACTAACTCAGTCGTTGTTACGCTTTGGAGTTGCTGAATTTCTTCTAGCAACTTTGCCCGAACCAAATTGAAAACTCGGTTGTGTGAGCGACTTTCTGGCACAATGTACTCAATGATACCGTTCGCTAAAAGATCATTGGGTGTTAGTCCCATTAATTCAGCCGCCTCGCCACTGCGTTTAGCATCTTTCCACAAAATGGCTGCAAAGCCTTCAGGAGAGAGAATTGAGTACGTCGCATTTTGGAACATCCAAACTTGGTCGGATGTTGCTAATGCAAGCGCACCACCTGAGCCCCCTTCTCCATAAACGATAGCGATCATGGGAACTGGGTACTTCATGCTTTGCAAGATACTGTCGGCAATTGCTTCACCTTGTCCTTGGTCTTCCGCGGACTTACCAGGAAATGCACCTGGCGTATTAATGAATGTAATAATTGGTCGACCAAACTTAGCTGCTTGATCCATCAACCGGGTCGCCTTACGATAACCATATGGTTCGGGTGAACCATTGCGTTTCGCTAGCTTATCCTTAATATCAGTTCCTTTATCGATAGCAATCACCGTTACGGGTTGACCACCAAGGTTAGCAAGTCCACCAATCACACTTGCATCATCCCCAGCATAACGGTCACCATGTAACTCGATAAAATCAGTAAAGATACCTGAAATAATCTCACGTGCAGAGAAACGATCTTCACGTGATTTCTTAACCACCTGCACCGGGGTTAATTCACGACGAAATAATGCTGCCATTACTTAACCTCCTGCGTTTGGTGGAATCGGACCAATTGTGCAAGCGTTGCCGTCATGGCTGGTCGCTGTACAATTGCATCAATAAACCCATTTTCAAGCACTGTTTCAGCCCGTTGGAATTCCTTTGGTAGCTTCTCATGAATCGTTTGTTCGATAACCCGCTTACCAGCGAATCCAACTAACGCATGTGGCTCAGCCAAAGTAATGTCACCTTGCATTGCAAATGAAGCTGTCACACCCCCCATCGTTGGATCGGTTAGGATCACGATGTAAGGTAGCCCTGCTTCTTGATGCGCTGCAACTGCTGCACTAACCTTCGCCATTTGCATCAACGAGTGAATTCCTTCTTGCATTCGGGCACCACCAGAAGCCGTAAACAGGGTGACCGGCAACTTAGCTGCCGTCGCATGTTCAAAGAGGCGGGTGATTTTTTCACCTGTAATCGTACCAAGTGACCCCATAATGAAGTATGAATCCATAATTCCCAAGGCAACCTTTTGATCTTCCAAAGTCGCTATCCCTGTCAGAACTGAATCGCCCAAGTCTGTTTGTTGTTGCGCGCGTTCCAATTTACCAGCATAACCCGGGAAATCAGTATCAGCCAACTTCAAATCAGCATCAAGCTCTTCAAAATCAGTTGTCATCAGCGCAATACGTTCACGCGCTTGTAGGCGGAAGCCATAGCCACAGGCTGGGCAGACACGGTGGTCGCCTAACTGCTTTGAATATAGTTGGGCGCCACAGTATGGACAAGCCAAGAACAAACCATCTGGAATACGATCATTCAAGTTCGCATCGCGTTTGATCTTGGGAGTTGAAACCGTGGTGTTATTAAATAAATCCATTGAATCGCCTCCTTAATCAGCGGCTGGCAAACTAGCTTGCCAACGTGGCAAAAATTCCTTTTCCAGATAGCGCGTGTCAAACATGCCACGTGCTACTGTTGGGTCGTGTAACAAAGCTTTTTGGAAATTGGCGTTTGTATTAACACCTTGAATAACTAATTCATCCAAGATACGGTCCATTTTCGTGACCGCGTCCAAACGATTATCCGCGTGGACCAAAAGCTTACCAATCATTGAATCGTAGAATGGCTGAATCTTATCACCCGTATAAATGGCAGAGTCAATTCGAATACCAGGTCCACCAGTTGGTAGAAAAGCGAAATCAATTGTACCGGCACTGGGTGCAAAGTTCTTAGCTGGTTGCTCCGCGTTTAATCGGACCTCTAAAGCATGACCCTTAAGGGCAATATCAGCTTGTGACACCTTCAAAGGTTCACCCGCAGCCACTTCAATTTGCATCCGAATCAAATCCACCCCGGTGACCATTTCGGTTACTGGATGTTCAACTTGAATACGCGTATTCATCTCCATGAAGTAGAAATGACCATCATGATCTTGCAAGAACTCCAACGTCCCCGTATTTTCATATTGCAAAGCATTCACAGCCTTAGTTGCAATGTCACCGAGGTTTTCACGCATCGCTGGCGTCACACCGAGCGCTGGACTTTCTTCCATGACCTTTTGGTTATTACGTTGAAGTGAGCAGTTACGTTCTGGGAAGTACAACACCTGACCAAACTGGTCACGCATCACTTGCATCTCGATGTGACGAACATTCTCCATCACCTTCTCGACGTACATGTGTTCATCCCCAAACGCAGCTTTTGCTTCACGTTGGGCGTCATCGAACTTATCTGCTAATTCATCTTCTGAATAAACAAATCGCATCCCTTTACCACCACCACCGGCGGCAGCTTTCAGCAACAACGGATAGCCAACCCGGTCAGCGACCGGTTTAGCTTCATTAGCATCACGAATGAACCCTTCAGAACCCGGAATAACTGGTACGCCAGCCGCACGCATTGATTCACGTGCATTTGCCTTATTACCCATTAATTCGATGACATGGGGGCTTGGCCCGATCCACTTCAAACCAACAGCCTCAACCATTTCAACAAATAATTCATTTTCTGATAAGAAACCGTAACCGGGATGAATCGCTTCAGCACCCGTTAACAACGCCGCACTCAAGATATTCTTCATGTTAAGGTAACTATCTTTAGACTTTGGCCCCCCGACTGAAATCGCTTCGTCGGCTAATTTCACATGGAGGCTATCCGCATCAGCTGAAGAATAGATAGCAACAGATTTAATGCCCATTTCCTTCAGTGTACGAATGACACGAACAGCGATTTCACCACGGTTCGCGACTAACACTTTCTTGAACATTTTAATCTCCAATAATAAACGTCAAATCGGCAGTAGTAGCCTTCTTACCATTAACGTAAGCAACACCCTTACCTTCACCGATTGGACCGCGCAAACGATCAAGTGTCACTTCTAGACGCATTTGATCACCAGGTTGAACCATCTTACGGAAACGAGCCTTCTTAATACCACCAAAGTAAGCTGTCTTACCCTTAAATTCAGGCATCGAAAGTAATGCTACGGCACCTGCTTGTGCTAAGGCTTCAACCGTCAATGCACCAGGAAATGTTGGATTGCCCGGAAAGTGACCTTGGAAGACTTCTTCATTGATGGTGACATTTTTGATGGCAACCGTTTTTTCGCCCGGCACCAATTCCTCAACCGTATCCAACATTAACATTGGGTAACGGTGTGGCAAAATTTCTTGAATTTGTTGTGTATTTAGTACTGACATTGCCGCCCTTCCTTAAGCACCTAGTTCGACACGGAAGATTGCATGACCGTAATCAACCACATCCTCTTCCTCTACCAAAATTTCAGTGATGACACCGGCAACTTCACTCTTCACTGGTGTCATTAGCTTCATTGCTTCAACAATCGCAACTTGTTCACCCACAGCAACGTGGTCGCCTACTTGCTTGAAAGGCGCAGCATCCGGATTGGCCTTCAAGTAAACCGTTCCAACCAATGGTGCATCAATCGTTACGCCTTGCTTTTGTTCCTTGTCCAAAGGATGAGGTTCCTTTGCGACAGGCACCTCTGCTGTCGCGACACTCGCAACAGTTGGCTGCGCAGGTGTCGTGACAACAGGTTGCGTGATTTCGTTCTTACTCAAATGCAAGCTGAAATCATCTGATTGCAATGAAAACTCACGCATCGAACTGTTTTCCAAATCTTGCATCAAAGCGCGAATGTCATCTAATTGCAAACCCATTAATTCTCACTCCACTTCTTGAAAATTACAGCGGCATTGTGGCCACCGAAACCATAGTTAGCTGACAAAACGTAGTTAGGCGCAACAAACTTGTTGTCGTCATTAACCAGCGTCACACCAGCAGTTTCAGGATCTTGTTCCGTTACACCAACATTAACTGGCAATTGTTCACGAACCAACGCACCAATTGCGGCAATAGCCTCAATGGCACCAGCTGCTCCCAACAAGTGTCCAGTCATACCCTTAGTTGATGAAACCAAGACGCCGTTCTTACCAAAGACCAATTCCATGGCTTTTGATTCAGCCGCGTCATTGGCACCAGTTGCCGTTCCGTGTGCGTTGACATAATCAATGTCGCTCGCTTGGATACCGGCGTCTTGCAAAGCCAACTTAACTGAACCAGCTGGTCCTGATCCATCAGGAGTTGGGCTGGTCAAGTGGTAAGCATCAGAGTTTGCCCCGTAACCAACCACTTCGGCGATGATTTCTGCACCGCGGGCTTGCGCGTGTTCCAATGATTCCAAAACCAAGATTCCTGAACCCTCACCCATGACGAAACCGTGCCGATTTACATCAAATGGCTTTGATGCTTCAAGTGGATTTGGTTCGGTTGACAAGGCAGTCAACGCTGCGAACCCTGAGATTCCTATTTCGTTAACCGTCGCTTCAGATCCACCCGTAACCATCACATCATACTTACCTGATTGGATACGCCAGAAAGCTTCACCAATCGCGTTCGTCGCACTGGCACACGCCGTTGACAATGTGTAGTTAATTCCCTTGGCCCCGTAACGCATTGACACGTTACCTGACACCATGTTAGGAATCGCGTTCGGCACGAACATTGGGCTCACACGTTGTGGTCCCTTGTCATGCATCTTGATAACTTGTTCTTCGATAGTCGTCAAACCACCGATTCCATTACCCATGATAACGCCGAAACGATCAGGCTTATCCACACCATCGGCTAAGCCGGCGTTTTCCAAAGCTTCACCAGTAGCGTGAACGGCGTATTGTGAAAACAAGTCCATCTTGCGCGACTCACGCTTACCAATGCGAGCAGCAGAATCGAAGTTTTTCACTTCACCAGCAACTGTGACACCCGTCTCAGTTGCGTCAAACTTTGTAATTGGCGCAATTCCAACTTGGCTGTTAAAAATCCCATCCAAAAAATCATTTGCTGTATTACCAACGGGTGTAACTGCACCCAAACCTGTTACGACAACTCGTGTCATGTTGTTCTCCTCTACTTTCCTAAAGCTTGGATACGACTTATTAATAAGTTGTAAAAGAATAAGTGCATTAAGTCGTATCCGTTTTCCTTAGATGTACAATCCACCATCGACCGTAATAGTTTGGCCAGTGATGTAATCGTTTTGAGCCAAGAACAAGGCAGTTTGTGCGATTTCCGTCGCGTTTCCAAAACGCTTCAAAGGCACAGCCTCTAGGACCTGTTCCTTAACCTTGTCAGACAACGCATCTGTCATGTCTGATACAATCATGCCGGGTGCAATTGCATTAACCCGAATGCCACGCATTGCACCTTCTTTAGCCAATGACTTTGTCAAACCAACAATACCAGCCTTTGACGCTGCGTAATTTGCTTGTCCAACATTTCCCATCAGCCCCACAACAGATGCCATGTTAATGATATTTCCTGAGCGGGCACGCAACATCTTTTTAAAGATTGGCTGTGTCACATTAAACGTTCCGTTTAAGTTTGTATTCACAACGTTGGCAAATTCACTTGGCTTCATGCCCATTGTCAATTTGTCGTCAACAATTCCAGCATTGTTAATCAAAATATCAATGCCGACAATTTCTTCAAACAAACCCGCAAGGGCGTTATTAACGCTTTCCTCATCAGCAATATCCGCTGTAATAGCTAGTGTGTTCTCACCAAATTCAGCCATCATGTCTGGTCTAACGGCCGAACGGCCGTGCAAAATCACCCGAGCTCCAGCCGCATCAAAGGCTTTTGCAACCGCTAAGCCAATACCACGCGTTGATCCTGTGATTAACACATTTTTGTTTGTTAAATCCATTACACTGTCTCCTGTGCCGCAATCAACATATTGCGAACCTCATTAAATGAAGCCAAATCCTTAACGCAGTAGCGCCTGATATCTTTACCAACGATTTTCTTTGCGAATTTCATCAAGGTATCACTTGGTCCAAACTCAATTAGCGTATCAACGCCATTATCAACCATCGCTTGCAATGCTTGTGCGAAATAAGTTGGTGACGTAATCTGCTTTAACAAAGTTGCTTTAACATCGTCAAACTTTTGGCCCGTTGTATTTGAGTACACTGCAAATGCTGGTGTACTAAACGTTTCATCCGTTAAACGATCTGCTAGTTGATCAACCGCCGTTTGCAACAATGGTGTGTGGAATGCACCTGAAACTGGCAATTCGACTATGCGTGAAACACCGACTTCCGTCAATGCGACCATTGCCTCATCAACATCTGCTTCGATTCCACCAATGACCAATTGATTGAACGTGTTAAAGTTCGCTGGGTACACGCGCTTTCCCGTAGCTCGCAATTTTTCAAGCGTTGCAACAACCAAGTCTTGATCATCCGTCATTACGGCAACCATCTTACCTGGGTTTGCATCACCGGCGTCTTGCATGTACGCACCACGATCCTTAATAATGGCCATACCTTGTTCAAATGTCATTGACCCAGCGGCTGTTAATGCACTGTACTCACCCAAACTCAGGCCCAATGCACCGGCTGGTTCAGGCATCACATCTGACAAAGCGTTGTAGATACCCATGCTCATTGCCAAAATAGCAGGTTGTGTGTACTTCGTTTGCTTGATGTTATCTTCACTATTCACAATAGTGGTCATCACATCGTAGCCAAGTAGTTCACTCGCATGGTCGATTGTTTCTTGATATTTAGGTAGAGTGGCATACAAATCGGCACCCATACCAACTTGTTGAGCCCCTTGCCCGCTCATCAATAGTCCTAGTTTCATGTTTTTTACCTCGTTGTTTGGTTACTTCAGCAAATCTTCAGCTTGTGACCAAACATCTTCTAGAATTTCAGCCACTGGCTTTATCTCATGAATCATTCCTGAAATTTGGCCAGCCATGAAGGCCCCATTTTCTTTATCACCATCAAGCACTGCTCGACGAAGAGACCCATTCTCAAGTTCTTCGATTGCATCTGCATCTGGCTTTGGCTTCGTAATTTCAATGCGCTCTTGCTTGACAAAGTTCTTTGACATCTTAGTCTTCAAGACACGGGCACGGTTACCGAGTAACTCCCCCGTCACAAGCGTATCGATATCCTTTGCTTTCACAACAGCATTCTTAAAGTTTTCGTGGACCTCCGACTCAGCTGAAGCCAAGAAGCGTGTTCCCATTTGAACACCAGAGGCACCTAGCATGAAGGCCGCAGTAACACCACGACCATCTGCAATCCCACCTGCCGCAATAACCGGAATGTTCAACGCGTCAACCACCTGTGGAACCAACGTCATCGTCGTCAACATACCAATGTGACCACCTGACTCCATTCCTTCGGCAACAACCGCATCAACACCCTTCTTTTCCATCATTTTAGCCAAGCCAACAGATGGAACGACCGGGATAACCAGGATATCGTGGCTGTGCAACTCTTCAATAAACGGTGATGGATCACCTGCACCGGTTGCCACAACTTGCACACCTTCTTCGATAATGACATCGAAAACTTCACGGATGTGGCGTGATAGCAACATCACATTGACACCAAACGGCCTATCAGTCACTTCACGGGCACGACGAATTTCTTCACGCACCTTGTCAGCCTTCCAATAACCTGTTCCGATAATTCCCAAACCTCCAGCCTCAGAGACGGCACCAGCAAGATGTCCCGTACCCGCCCAGGCCATTCCGCCTTGGATGATAGGGTACTTCATACCCAACTTTTCAAATAATGGATTATTTAGCTTAACGCTCATTTTGTGGTTCCTTTCTCTTGGTGCTGAATATTTAGGCGTTAACTTGTGCAGCTACCTTGTTAACCAAGTCTTGTACCGTTTGGATTTCTTCAGCAACAGCCAACTTAATGTCGAAGTCGTCTTCCACACGGTTCAACACTTCAAACAAATCCAATGAATCTGCGTCGATGTCTTCCGTTAAGTTCGTTTCAGGCTTAACTTCGCCATCTTCCAAGTCAAATTGGTCTACCAAGATTTCAGTTACCTTGTTCAAAATTTCTGCTTCAGTCATGTTATTGTCCTCTATTTCTTTTGTTTAATAATTTAATAATTGGATAATTTAAATGTATAGGTCATATACAAAAATGGTTAAATAAACTACACTACACCTTAATAATCAAGGCACCAACCGTTAAGCCACCACCAAACCCGGCAATCGCAATTGTTTGCCCAGGCTTAATCGTCCCAGCTTCACGCAGTTCATCAAGTAAAATACCGATACTAGCTGCACTAGTATTACCATAGAACGCCATGTTCGTTGGAAACTTTTCGATCGGCTGACCGAATCGCTTCGCAATGCTGCTAACGATTCGTCCATTTGCCTGATGCAACAGATAATAATCAATCTCATCAGGTGTGAGGCCTGCTTTTGCAAGCGCCTCGTTTAAGACCGCCGGCACTTCGCGTGTCGCGAAATTATACACTTCACGACCATTCATCTTAAAATACTGATCAGTAACCTTTAACTCACCCGCAAAATAATTTGCGTTTCGTTGTTGACCAGCCGTCAGGAATTCTGATCGTTCACCAAAGGTTTTCAATGATTCCGCTAGTAAGCCTGTTTCTGCTACGGTACGTTCAAGCAAAACCCCGGCCGCACCGTCACCAAACAACACGGCTGTTGATCGGTCATCCCAATCAACTAACTTACTTAAGACCTCTGCTCCAATAACTAAACCGTGTCGATAACGTGTCGTTAACAACGCGCTCGCCATACTCAGCGTATAAACAAACCCTGAGCATGCCGCGCTTAGATCCCAAGCGAAAGCGTTCGTAGCGCCAATCTTTCCTTGCACAATTTGTGCCACACTTGGTGATAACGTGTCAGGAGACATTGTTCCCACTAAAATGAAATCTAATTGATCAGCTGTTAAACCAGCTTGATTCAATAGTTTTGTTGCAACACCAACAGCTAAATCACTCGTATCCTCAGTCGTTACGATATGCCGTTGGCGAATGCCGGTACGCGGTTGAATCCATTCATCGGATGTATCCATAAATGTCGCTAACTCATCATTAGTTACGACCCTTTCTGGCACGACTCGCGCTGACTGGACGATGGTAAATCTTTCCATATCGCCCTCTCTTAGAACTGGATTAGCTCGTGAAGATATTCTTGCAAATTAAGTACGGCCTTTTTCACCGCCTCGGTTTCATCGTCAGATAGAGAATCAAATAACGAGTGCGCCATACCGCGGTGAAAAGCCTCGTGGGCACGGAAAACTGTACGTCCGTTGTGAGTCAGCACCAAATGGACAACCCGTCGATCATTGTCATCACGATGACGTTCGACGTAGCCCTTTTTGACTAATTTATCAATAACACTCGTCATCGCACTTGGTGTTAAGTGCACCATTTCTGCAACTTGCGATGCGGTCCGGGTCTCATACATCGAGATTGCCGCAATCGTGTGCATATCTTTAATCGTGATGTCATTGAATTTTGATTCGCGTAATGAGGCTTCCTCAATCCACACAACGTTATTAAATACGTTGACCAATGCCTCATTAATCTGTTCGAATGATGCTTCTTCACTAGCTACCATACTTACTTCTCCGTCTCACTCTTGGCATTTTCTGCCGATTGCTCTTCAGGTGAAACAACAAACATCAGTTCAGCACTAGTTGCTAACTTGCCATCTACCATTGCCTTGACGTTTACTGTTCCCATGTTCTCTCTCAGATTACCGAATTCTACGTGTAACTTCAAGACGTCACCTGGTTTAACCATGCGCTTGAACTTGGCATTATCAATACCCGTCATGTAAGCCGTCTTACCAACGAACTGCGGTGATGACAAAATCAGAATCGATGCCGCTTGTGCAAGCGACTCAATAATTAGTACTCCAGGCATAACTGGATTACCTGGAAAGTGTCCTTGAAAGAACTGTTCATTAATAGTGACATTCTTTGTCGCAATCAATGACTCGCCAGGCACCATCTCATCAACGTAATCCATGTATAAAATTGGATAACGATTTGGAATCAAATCCATAATTTCCATGGTTCTCAAAACCGCCATAGTCCCGCTCCTTCCAGAAAGTATTTCGAATATCGAAATATTCGATATTCAAATATTATTTTACTTTCATCGAATTGTCAACACGACTTCTCCAATAAATATGCGTATACCCCATTTACAATTAACACAAAAAACGCAGAAAACGCCTGTTTTTGGGCGTTTTCTGCGTAACGTGATAATGACGTGTTCACAATTTATTCAATATTTATTCATCCACTTACAAAAAAATAAATAAAAACACGCTCATAATTTATAGCGTGTCCCGTACTTGTTAATCCTTCTTATCGAACTTGTCCTTCAGATTATCTACCGCATCCTCGGCCTTGTCCTTCAAATCCCCTAGCGCTTCACGCGCCTTACCAGTTAAACCTTGGGCCTTTCCATCAGCCTCTAGCTTTGCATCACCAGTTGCTGCACCAGCAACTTCCTTGGTCTTACCTGAGACTTCATCGAACTTGCCTTTTACTTGATCTTCTAATGCCATCAGTAAATTCCTCCATATCTGTGATTGCTTAAATCATACCTGAACTCAGAAGAAAGCGCTACCAAAAACATTTGAAGATTAGCCATTTGGGAAATTACTGTAACCCGACCCGCTTAAAGATGTCATCAACATGCTTAAGATGCCAATGATAATCGAATGCGTCATCAACTTCGGCTGCCATCAGTTTACTTTGAATGGTTGGATCGGCATCCACCAAATCACGGAACTGTTTTTGTTCATCCCAAGACTTCGCCGTCAATGGTTGTACAGTATCATATGCCGCTTCACGTGACATTCCTGCATCTACCAATTTCAACAACAAACGCTGTGAATAAATCAAACCATACGTACGGGTCATATTTGTCTTCATTGTTTCAGGGAAAACTTGCAAATTAGCCAAGATACCTGTCAAGCGGTGCAACATATAATCTAGAACCGTTGTACTATCTGCCAAAATAATACGTTCCGCACTCGAATGTGAAATATCACGTTCATGCCATAGCGTAACATCTTCCATCGCCGTAACTGAATAACCACGAAGCACACGTGACAAGCCAACGATATTTTCAGATCCAATCGGATTACGTTTGTGCGGCATGGCCGAAGACCCCTTTTGGCCACCCTTAAAGCCTTCTTCAACTTCATGAATTTCAGAACGTTGCAGCCCACGAATTTCCGTGGCAACTTCTTCTAAGGTCGTTCCGATTAAGGCAATCGTCGTCATGTAATCGGCGTGCAAATCGCGTGGTAACACTTGGGATCCAACAGGTTGGGGCGACAAGCCCAACTCGTTCATCGCAACTTCTTCAACGGTCGGTGGTACGTTCGCAAACGTACCCACGGCCCCTGATAGCTTGCCAGTCTCAACCATCTCGGCCACTCGTTCAAAGCGATCAATGTCACGCTTGGCTGCCTGATAGAAACGGGCCATCTTCAAACCAAACGTTGTTGGTTCAGCATGTACACCGTGAGTTCGACCCATCATCACAGTGTCTTTATAACGAAGGGCGAGTTCACCCAAAATATCACGATATGCCACCAAATCTGCTTTGATAACCTCATTTGCCTGGCGTAGGCGTAAGGCTTGCGCTGTATCGACAACGTCAGTCGACGTCAAACCATAATGAATCCACTTCCGTTCTTCACCCAATGATTCAGACACATTTCGAGTAAACGCTACCATGTCATGGCGGGTTGTCGCTTCAATCTCCGCAATGCGAGCGGCATCAAAGCGAGCACTCGCCCGAATAGCTGCTAAGTCTGCCTCAGGAACGTGGCCCTCTGCTACCCAGCCCGCTGTCACGGCAATTTCAACATCCAACCACGATTGGTACTGATTTTCCAAAGACCAAATGTGACGCATTTCAGGTCGCGCGTAGCGATCAATCATAATATAACCCCTCTCAAACTCGTAAACGCGAACGAAACGTTTTTAACATTAATTATTGTACATTATTTCCGAATGATATTTCAAGGCGATTCAAAAATGTTTTATTTTTAGCGCATGAAAAAAGAGAACAGAAAATTCGGTTCTAAAATATTGGTGTAAAAATAAAAAAAGGACAGCCCGGTTACAACCAGTATGTCCAAAAATAACCACGAAAGGATATTTTAACATGGATAACGATATCAGAATTTTAATTGGATTAACAGACCCAAATATCCAGTTTGATCCAAAATCAGAACAACACTTCAATGAAGCTAACCGCAATGGAACAGATACAGTCACTTGGAACCTCCTTCTGACATACGTTACCAGCTGTGAAAAGTGTGGAACTCCAATCGTTAACAACGGTACCAAAATGGTTACTCATAAAGGGCCACGTAGCGCCTTCAAGTTTCAAAACTATAGAATTCGAAAGCAAAAATTCCTATGCAAGAAATGTGGATACATGTCCATTGCACACCTCACTGACATTCAACCAAACAACCATATCATCGATAAGGTTAAACAAAACGCGGCAATGGAACTAAGTGAAGACGTTAGTCAAAAGCACATCGCGTTCGATGACTTCAAATCAGGTAAGTTCGCAACTAGCGGAATGAGCATGATTTTAATCGATTCAGTGAACCATCGTATTCTAGATGTCATGAAGGATTGTGGCGCTGGTCAGCTCCGAGCCTATTTCAACCAATACAGTCCAGCAGCTCGAGCTACCGTTAAAACCATAATGGTAGACTTATTTACCCCTTACCGAGCCATGATTATGGAACTGTTTCCAAACGCAAACATCGTGGCTGACAGATTTCACGTTGTAACTCAAGCATACCGCGAACTCAATAAGGTTCGAGTCAGCGTTATGAAGCAATTCGGATTAGATAGCAAAGAGTATCGCCAACTAAAACGGTTCTGGAAACTACTTATGAAGCACGGAACCGCACTCGATTTAAAGAAGTTATCGACGGCCTACTGGTGATCTCTGATGAACTATAAGCAAAAGGCAGCTAATCTCAACAATGTGAAGTCAGCTGCCTAAGCAAGGTTCAAAACATTAAATTTTACCGGTCATCAGTGCCATTTGACTTTGAACCGAAAATTCCAGTCTCTTTTAGTTTACTTATCTGAAGATTCAGATGAAGCTGCTGAACTTGAGCTTGCTTCACTTGAACTTGCACTTGATGAAGATTCAGATGAAGAAGATGACGTCTTAGCAGCCTTAGCAGTTGCAGCGGCTTGCGTGTAAGTTGCCAAAACATTCTTCAATTGTGAATCCTTAATGTTAACGTTAGCCTTAGCCAATTCGTTACCAATAATTGCTTGCACCTTTGATGAATCAGACATCTCGTTTGTCACCAAAATTTCCTTCATCTTAGACTTCAAAGTTGTGAATGACTTCTTGTCCTCACGTGAATCCATCTTAATGACAAAGTAACCTGAGTACGTATCTGACTTAACAGGCGTCTTTGTGTATTCACCCTTCTTCAACTTGAAAGCAGCCGTCTTAAAGTTGTCCTCCAATGTTGTGTTGGTTGAATCAAAGGCGTCCATCTTACCACCCTTGTCCTTTGTTGAAGAGTCTGTTGAGTACTTCTTAGCCAACGTGGCGAATTTATCACCATCGTCCAACTTAGAAATCATATCCTTGGCTTCGTCTTCTGAAGATACCAAGATAACAGAAACATTCACATTAGGCGTGTAGTTCTTGTATTGTTCCTTTAGTTGCTTTGTCGTAAACTTTGAGTTTGCTTCAACCGCTGCCTTCTCCAAAGCTTGCAACTCCAAAGATTCCTTAAATGAGTCTTCAGTCATACCGTTGTTAGCCAAAGCCGTTGAGAACTGTGAACCGTATTGCGCCTTCACGTCATCATATTGCTTTGTAATTGCCTTTGCCGATACCTTGTCACCATACTTCTTATCCAACACCTTGTGGATAATCATGTTAGCCAATTGTTGCTGTCCTTCAGTGGTGCTCTTTAACTTCTTGTAGTAATCCGCTTGCGAAATACTTCCTGAATCGGTAGTTGCGATTGACTTAGGGCCTACGCCCCAAACAGCCAATCCCAAGGCTGCCGCAACGACAACCAAAATAGCCACTACTTTCTTCCACATGGAAAAATTCCTTCTTTCAAAAATTTATTATGTGTATCAGTTTACCATACTATCTTTAAGTTTGCTTATAGTACCTGATACGTTGCGCCCATTGCAAAGCGCCCATTGTCTAAGGGTTGCGTTGTATTGAGATGTTCAGCAAAATCCGCATCACGATACCGCAGACGTGCCGTTTTAAGACGCCATTGTAGTGTCATGAGTTGATCAACCAACTGTTCATCAGCCGCAGATGGCGTTCCAAGCATATAGCGAATAACCAGTCGCAACCATGATACACCCGTCACCTTATCTAGAAAGGCAATATGTGTGAAAGGCATGGGCCGGATATCAGCCGCGGTAATCTCACCATCTATTGGTAACCGATCAACAATTAATTGGTACATTCCCGGCGTGTCGATTTCAAGTTCCGGCCGGGGTAAGGTTTCCCATAACGAAGGCGTCATTGCAGACTGATCTAATAAAATGCCACCATTATCTTGATGTCCAATACCAATGATGTGCAATTCGACCCCGTCATAGAAATAATTAACGACCGTCTGTTCACCTTCACTCAGCATGCTACTTGGTAAGTATTTTTCCTTAGCAATCACTTGCACATTGATACCCATCTTACGTAACTGAGTAATCAACTTAATGCGATTACCAGGGACGAAAACACGGGTTGGCTGTTCAATTTCAATCACATTCATCACATCTGAAATTTCAAGCGGTTCATAATATTGCTTATCGCCTAATTGCGGTATGAAAGTCAAATCAGTCGGATTATTATTCATCAAAATTGTTTTTAACCCTCGACTACGAAGCTCATCAGCCACTGTCGCTATCACATATGATGCCGCCGCACCATCACCTAAGCGAAAGGCACCAGTTCCGATAATCAAAGCTGAATCGTCACCCAATCGCTCACTTTCGTTTTCGGATTCAAAAGTCGAATAAAACTGTGAGACCGACTCTTCAAACTCACCTGCCGATGGTTCAAACGCCTTGTAGGTTGGTAAAATACCATTATCCCAACGATAACGGCGCACCGCTTCGTACTTTTCATCCCATAATTTAGCAACTAACCCGTCTGACAAGCCGTAATACTTGGCTTGTTGGAGCACATCCGCTTCCCACGGATTATATTTCACAGCCTGCTCCAGATTATTAAGTCGTTGCAATTTATAGAAATAAAAAGCATTAATTTTAGTTAATTCTGCCAATTCATCAACAGTATATCCCCGTCGCAAAGCCTCAAGTAAAACCAAAATTCGATTATCACGTGGGTGAATTAACTGCTCAACAATCTCGTTATCCGTTAACGCGTTCATCAATGTTGGTGAAAAATTACGGTTATTAAAGTGTGCTGCTCGAATCGCTTTTTCCAATGCTTCTTCAACACTGCGCCCCACACCAATTGTTGCCCCAACTGACTTTTGAACCGTATCTAACCGATTTTCAGTCTTAATACCAGCTGTCTCAAGTTCACCAAATGCAAACACTGGAAAACGAATGACAATATGGTCCATTGTGGGCTCTAGCAAGGCTGTATGATCAGTATAAATTGAGGGAATCCGAACTGAAGTCAAACTCTCGCCAACCATCAATCCTGTAATTACCGGTACCAATGGATAACCTGTCGCCGTGACAACCATTGCAGACGTGCGATCAAAGTACGGTGTTACTCGCGTGATAACAAATTCTTCGTTGGCCGGGTTAACAGCGAAGCGCACTTCGAGCAGACCTTGGACGTTAAAACCACGGGCCACCGTAAATGCCGCATCGCGCAAAGTTTGGAACATGGGATCAGGCAACGTTTGCACAGGTGTAATTGCAATTGAATCGGCTGAGTGAATACCGACTGGATCCATATCTTCGACACCACCAATTAGCAAGGTCGTATCCATTCGATCACGAACCACCACCATTGCAATTTCCTGGTAGCCACGAATACTTTTATCCACGTTTACTTGATGGGTTAATGATCGATTTAACGCCGTTTCAGCTGCTCCTTCTAACTCTTCGGCATCCTCAACCTGTAAACGAATAGTTTGACCAACTGGTGCAACTGACCGAACAACCACTGGAAAATCAAAATCGCGCGCCGCATCAAATGCTTCACTAACATTGCTAGCTAAACGGGTTTGAACAGCTGGCAACTTTAATTGGGTCAACCGCTCCTGTAAATATTTCGTATTTTGGGCGGCTTGCATCACAGGCAATGTCATCCCCAACACTTTCGGCGCATCGTTGCCTAAAATTTGTAAAATTTCAGCACTCAGGCGAACCGCTGTTAAGCCACCGACTGATGCCACCATCGCCGTAATATGTTCTTCAACAATCACTTTAACCAAATTTGGGGCAGTTAACTGTGTTTCAATGACCCTTATATTCTCACGTTCGGTTGTAAAACCATAAGGATTGTCATCAGCAATCACAATTTGATGTCCCCGCTTCACCATGCCATCAACCACTTGGTAACTGGCTGCATCACTTTCAGTTTCACGACCAAAGTCATTCGCTGAACCACCGATTATTAAAATTCGCTCGGTCATGAAAGCCATCCTCCTCGTCGTGCCGTCACCATTTCCATAAATTCATCAAATGCTTGTGTTGCTTCAAAGGGACCTGGGGCTGTATCTGGGAAAAATTGCACACTAAAAGCCGGATAATCTCGGTGACGTAGTCCTTGTACCACACCATCCGTCATATCAATATGGGTCACGAACATATCAGTTTCCCGTACAGAATCCGGATTAACCGCGTAGCCCTGCCCCTGGGTGGCAAACATAATTTGACTCGTGATTTGCTCGCGAATTGGATGATTCATGCCATGGTGTTCAACTGGCATTTGCTGCAAAGTGGCCCCATTCGCAATCGCAAATAGTTCGTGTCCAAGTCCAATCCCGAAAAGAGGCACCCTGGTTTGGAATTGGCGAATAATATTGAACGTTTCATCTGGAATTTGACGTGGGTCACCTGGACCAGATGACAACACAATTCCATCAGGATCAAGATTAGCTACTTCATCAGCAGTGGCATTATATGGTAATACCGTCACATTCGCATCGAAATCATTCAACATACGGAGAATGCCATTTTTTAAACCAAAATCAAGTACCACCACGTTTGCGCCACGCCCTGGATTAGCATAGGCTTTGGGTGTTGAAACTTGTGCAACTTGGCGGGTCGTCAACACCATGGCCCGTAATTGGTCAAACGCGTGTTCGTCTGGTACATCAACAATTGATGCCTTTTGCGTGCCTGTTTTGCGCAAGTGACGGGCCAATGCACGCGTATCAATTTGTGAAATACCTGGAACATTGTGTCGCTTTAAATAGTCGTGTAAACTCATCGACCGCAGCCGATTGGTTGACACATCGGCAATTTCACGGACAATAACCCCCTTCACTGTTGGCACAATCGACTCATCAGCTCGATGATTAATGCCCGCTGCCCCAATCGTTGGTGAGGTAAACATCACAATTTGATTGTGATAAATCGGATTGGTGATGACTTCCTGGTAACCAGTCATTGCGGTATGAAAGACAATTTCACCAAAAGTTGTTGCGGGGGCCCCAAACGCTTCACCAGCATATACGGTACCATCCTGCAAAATTAAATAACGTTTCGTCATGACGTCGTTCCCGCTATCGCAATGGATAGCGATCCCTCCTTTCCGTCAAATAAGCGGGTCCTAACGAATTTCAACTGAATCAACACCGTCGATTTCAGTGACATTCACATTAATACGTTCGGCCGCTGCAGTTGGAATATTCTTACCAACAAAATCCGCGCGAATTGGCAACTCACGGTGACCACGATCCACTAACACTGCCAAATTAACTACAGCCGGACGGCCATTATCCATCAACGCATCCAAAGCGGCACGAATCGTTCGACCAGTATAGAGCACATCATCGACCAAAATAACGCGCTTACCATCGATATCAATATCCAACTCTGCCTTCGAACCCCGATCAGTTGCATCATCACGGTAGGTTGAAATATCCAACTGCGCCACTGGAATTTGGGCATTTTCAAGTTGCTGTAATCGTTGCGCAATACGCTCGGCGATAAAGACACCACGCGTCTTTATGCCCACAATCACCAGGTTGTTAATCCCCTTATTCTTTTCGATAATCTCATACGTAATACGCGTCAGTGCACGTTGCATCGCCATTGCGTCAACAATTTCCTTAGCCATAATGGATATCCTTTTCAAGTTTTTTATTTTGCTATAACAAAAAGGCGTTACCTATAAAAAACAGGTAACGCCTAAATTAAACTCATTCGTTGCGTTACCCCCTAGTCACCTCTCTGGATGTCTTTAAGAAGATATCTTCATTCTAGCACGAATATTCGCTTAATTGTTGATTAATCTGTAATCTCAGCATATGGGTCAAGCTGATCCAACATCGCTGTAAAGTAGTCTGGCAATGGCGCTTCAAACGTCATATCTTCCCCGGTCGTTGGTTGCGTGAGCCCCAACGTAGCCGCGTGCAAATATTGACCATTACCTGGTAACGTCTTCTTGGGTCCATACAATGGATCGCCAGCAACTGGATGACCAATATAGGCCATATGCACACGAATTTGGTGCGTACGTCCAGTTTCAAGGGTTACTTGCAGTAGTGTGTACCCAACGAAGCGTTTTACAACCTTGAAATGCGTCACAGCATCACGGCCACCAGCAACGACAGCTTGCTTCTTGCGGTCAGCGGATGATCGGCCAAGTGGCGCCTTAATAGTCCCCTCGTTTTCAACGAATTCACCATGCACCAAGGCATAATATTGACGCAAGTTTTTCTTATCCTTCAATTGCGCAGACAAAGATTCATGTGCTTTATCGTTCTTCGCAACCATCAGCAACCCCGAGGTATCCTTATCAATCCGGTGCACGATACCAGGACGTACCACACCATTAATTGTCGACAATGGCGTGTGAAACATCAACGCGTTCACCAACGTGCCTGATTCATGACCCAATGCAGGGTGCACAACCATCCCTTGCGGCTTGTTAACAACTAACAAATCGTCATCTTCATACACGATATCAAGCGGAATATCCTCGGGTTGCAAGTCAATTTCGACCGCTTCAGGCACCGTAAATTTGATTTCGTCATTTGGCTTAACACTATACTTCGCCTTCTTAACGGCCCCATTCACCGTTAAAATGCCCTCATTTATCCAACCCGTAACTTGCGTACGCGTATAATCATCAAACGCATCAGCCACCACTTTATCAAGACGGCCAGTTTGGTCAGTAATCACTAACGTTTCTTCACTCATATGTTTTCGTTTTTTCCTTCAATCTTTGCCTTGAACGCTCGTAAAAACCTCGCATTCATCCAATAACTGTATTGTTCACCATCATGACTAAACATGACTGTATGCTTTGTAAATTGTACAAATCGCATATCTGCAAAATGAATTTTTTCTGTGTGGATTCCCACAATCGGTGGGAAGCGTAGCGCATCATCATCGAGATAAACCCGACGACGGAAAATTACCGCCCCGGCAATCACAAGAAAGACACCAAATGACCAGTACGTCCAGACATTCAAATGTGTGACCTCGAGCCACATGATACCGCCGAATAATGCGATCATCACAATCCATGCCCAGCTTACCCAGCCAATTAATCCTGCTGGTTGGTAGTAACCCTTCATGACTAACACGTCTCCTTTCGGACGTTTATACTATTCTTTAGTATAATGAAAGCAGAGGTATTTGTCATGTTAATCAAGTTGTATGCTGACGCAGCGACCCAGGGTAACCCTGGTCCAACTGGTGCCGGCATTGTCATTGTCCGAGATGGCACCCAAAGCCAGCAATATGAATATTTAGGTGACATGACCAACCATGAAGCTGAATTTGCCGCCACCATCCTAGCCTTTGAACATTTGGCGACAATAGCCGATGCGGGCGACACGGTCATGTTCTATACTGATTCTAAATTGGTTGCTGATAGCATTGGTAAATCTTACGCCAAACATTATCCGTCCCAGATTGACCGTTTAATGACACTGCTCGATCGTTATCCAATCGTTTTAACAACCTGGATTCCCGACCGTCAAAACCAAGGCGCCCACCAGCTTGCCTTACAAGCCATTCATAAGCGAGTAAAATGACCAGCATTATCCCAGGTATTCAGGGCTTCGGAACACATAAAAAAATAATAAAAGCGACCAGGAAAAATTCCGGTCGCTTTTATTATTTAGGCATCATGTTTTTTAATACCAATACCTGTCCAAGCTGATAACAATGAAAAGATTGGTGACAACAATGAGAAGAATACAAACGGTGCAAACACGTGCACTGGCACGCCTAAGGTTTGGGCGGCAAAACTTCCTGCAACACCCCATGGCACCAAGTAGTTTACCACCGTTCCCGAATCTTCAACTGAACGTCCTAATGCCAAGCGTGACAAGCCCACACGGTCGAAAGCTTGTTTCCATAATTGGCCTGGGAGAATCGTTGCCAAGTATTGTTCACCAATCATGAAGTTCGCCGCAATTCCAGTCACAATCGTCCCTGTAATCACACCAGCGGCATGTTTAATGCGGTTTGCAAGTGGCATCATCACAGCTTGTAAGATTTTCTGTTCGGTCAACAAGCCACCAAGTGCCAAAGCCAGCATGATAATAATCACCGTTGGCATCATCGCCAGCATACCACCCCGATTCAAAAGTGACTGCAACATGTCGTTCTTAGCTGCAGTTTTGAAACCGTTTAGCAAAACATCGGCTAGCGTCGTCATATTATGATTCAGTAGGAAGTAAGCGCCTGTGACACCCACGTTCACCAACAGGGTTGGAATTGCTGGAATTTTCCCCCAGGCCATTCCGACTAACAATACCAATGGCACTACTGTCCACCATGTTGGCGTTAGTAAACCAGCAAGATGGTGCAATTCAGCAGCGGATGCCCCAGCATGCCCCGTTCCTAACACAATAAAAATGATCAATGACACAACCAAAGCCGGCAACGTTGTCCACATCAAGTTTCTAATGTGTGCAAACAAATCTGTCTCTGCAATGGACGAAGCCAGATTGGTTGAATCTGACAATGGTGAACTTTTATCACCAAAAATAGCACCCGACAATACTGCCCCGGCAACCAACGCTGGTGAAAATCCCATCGCTGTGCCAACACCCATCAACGCCACCCCAACCGTGGCTAGCGTTGTAAAAGCGGACCCAATCATCGAGCCAACAATCGCTGTCACCAACAAAGTACTTGGCAAGAACCAAGCAGCGTTGGCGATGTTGAACCCCAACCACAGCATGGTCGGAATGACATTTGTGCCCATCCATAGGGCAATCAACATACCAATCAACAAGAACAAAAACAACGGTGCTAATGCCGTTTGAATACCGGCCAGTAACTGGGTTTGAATATCGTCCCAAGTGGCGCGACGTAGTTTGGCAAAAATCATTGTTGCTAACAGACTAATTAGCAACGGTACGTACGGTGATAAGCCGAGGCCAATAATGCTACCACCAAAAATAATAACTAATAAAATAACGAGGATTAATGCGTGCCCAAATCGAGGCGTCTCTGTTTGTTTCATCGTCCGTTCTCCTTTAATTCATTACCGAGTGTCTTGTTAGTTGCCATAAGCGTCGATAACGAATTAACCCGCCGACGCCAGTAACTATTGTCCATACCCCATGCTTCAGTCCTCCAATACAAAAAAGTCCCAGTAACGTGTCTACACACATTACTGGGACGAATCATCAAAATCCGCGGTACCACCCAAATTAATCGAGACTAATCGCCTCAATTCACTTTACTGCTATTAGGTTGTAAATAGTTCAGCCGTTACACCTGCGCCACTCACAGCAAACCGTGGCTTCTCTGACATACAATATAACGTCCTATCGATGAACCAAGTTTACGGGAAGCGTTAAAAGATGTCAACAGAAAAATGAGATGTTTTTAATCGTTATCCAAAATTTGGTACGCTTGCAAGTATCGTTGGGTTTGCAAATCAAGCCAATACTGCGGATTAAGTTCCTCGCCCGTTGCCGCATACAAAATTTGGGCCGGTGTTTTTGAGGCGCCGTACTGCCAAACATTCGCTTTACGCCAATCAAACAACGGTTGGATGTTCCCAGCAGCCAGCAGGTTGTCAATATCAAGGGTTTTTGCCATTTCGTGACGGAATTGGGCCGCATACAAATGGCCAAGGGCATATGAAGGGAAGTAGCCAAAATCGCCTCCGGCCCAGTGAATATCTTGTAAGATACCTGTCAAATCTGATGGTGGTCGGATACCTAGGTATTCCTCATACTTCGCATTCCAAAAGGCTGGTAAGGTCGCAATATCAATGTCATCATTAAAAATAGCTTTTTCAATTTCATAACGAATAATGATATGCAGTGGATACGTTAATGGATCAGCTTCCGTTCGAATTAGACTAGCCTGTGTTTTCATCCAGCCTTTATAGAACGTATCAAAATCAACATCGTCTAAGACACCATGGAAAGCTTGCTGCATAATTGGATATTCATGACGTAAGAAGGCTTCTGAGCGGCCAATTATCACTTCATTAAATAACGACTGTGACTCATGAATACTCATTGCAATTGATTTATTAAACGGTGTGTAATCCCATTTAGGCGCGACATTCTGTGCAAAGAGACCGTGACCGGCCTCATGCAATATTCCTAACACAGCCATTTGAAAATCAGTGGCTGACCACCGGGTTGTAATACGGGCATCATTACGATTCAAATCTTGCATAAACGGGTGTACCGTATCGTCTAATCGACCTTTATTAGGATCATAACCTAAGCGAACGGCCGCATCCCAGACATATGCCCGCTGGTCCTCAACCGCAACCTCACGCTGTAGAAAAGCGTCTGCCGGTTCAGTTCCTTCCGTTGCCAGGCAATTGCGCAAAGCCACAACCCCCGCCTTCACCTCTGCAAAAACGGTATCTAGCTTGGCAACGGTTAACCCTGGTTCAAACTGATTGAGCAACACATCATATGGTGTCGCCTCATCTTTACGCCAGTATGTAATAAAACGGCGCTTCAAATCAATTAACTGTGCCAAATATGGCGCATAAATGGCGTAATCATCTTGTTCGCGGGCCTCTGCCCAAGCGTCCTGCGCCGTTGAGGTCAACTTATTAAATGCAATGTATTCATTAGCCGGCACAGTCGCATCGCGGTCGAAGTCTTCCTGAAACTTGGCAAAAAGCGCCTGTTCGTCGGCTGACAATTCATCCCCGTGTACTGCAAAGTACGCTACCAGATCCTTAGCTTGCTCCCCTGTTGAAACACCCAAGTACTTTTCTGTTAAATAACTTTGTAATTCTGCGCGAAAATCACTAGCATCCTTCGGCATACCGGTGAGTTGGTCCCAGCCCGCTAAAGCCCTAGTTTCTTCCAACAAAGCTTGTTCCTTGAGCAATGCGCGCAAATCTTGTCCTGTCAGTGTCGTCATATGCATCCTCCCGTTTAATCCGTGTGTTTATTCTAATCTAAATTTAATAAAAACACAAATAAAGGTGAGATAACAATTGTCATCCCACCTTTTCACATATGATTTAGTTGAATTTCATGCCGTATTTTTTATAACTGTACCAGCCATAACCCACGGTCCAAGCGATGCCGCCTAACGCAGCGATTGTATCTGTCTTATCCAAGAACAACGTCCCAAAGATAAAGAGAAAGAACAGCAACGTCAAAGGACTAGCAACTTTATAAAATGGCATCTTAAACCCATCTTCAATGAAATCCGCACTGGCCCGATACTTGCGGTGTGCAATCATGATTAAGCTATAAATAACCAGGGTAATCGCTGCCGTAGCTGACGCAAAGAAATTAAACGCTGACTCAAAAATTGGCAATGCATTAATCACTGGTGTGAACATAATCAAAATCGCCGAGAACAAAATCGCGCGTGCTGGAATCGCCTTCGTTGACAAGCGCTTGAAGTAATCTTGCCATTTGCCAGTATTTTCAAGGGCCAAAGCGTAGACATCACGACCAGCTGAATAAATCAGTGTATTTAATGCTGACATCGCAGCGGTCAAAACCACAAAGTTCAGCAAAGCCGCCGCCCAGTCAATCCCAATTAGCTTAAAAATAAAGACGAATGGACTTTGATCAGCTGGTAAATAATGCCAATCATAAATAGACATGATAATCGCTAAAGCACCCACATAGAACACCAAAATACGGAACAACACCGTGTTGATCACCTTCGGCATCACTTCACGTGGATTTTTTGTTTCAGCAGACATCAAACCGACAAATTCAATTCCCACAAATGCAAAGAATACCATTGGGAATGCCATCATGAAATTCATGCCACCATTTGGAAACAACTGGAAGTGATGGGTAATGTTTGCAAATGACACCACCCCGCCGTGAACGCCGGGTGTTTTAAAGCCGGTAATCATCATCAAAATTCCGGTAATGATAATCCCAAGGATGGCAATGATTTTGATTGAAGAGAACCAAAACTCAGCCTCGCCGAAGAATTTAACCGCAACTAAGTTCACACCACCCAATAGTAACATCACGACAATTTCAATTAACCATGCCGGTACTGTTGGTATCCAGAATTGGACATATTTACCAATCGCCGTTAACTCCGCCATTGCCGGTAAAATTAACGTAATCCAGTACGACCAGCCGACGAAGTGACCGGCGCCAGGACCCAAATATTTAGACACGAAACTCACAAACGAATTGTTATCTGGGTCTGCATAGAGTAGCTCCCCAATTGCGCGCATCATAATGTAAAGAAAAATTCCCGTTAATAGGTACACGAACAAGATTGATGGTCCTGTCAAACTAATCGAATCACCTGCTCCTAGAAATAATCCCGTACCAATTGTGCCACCAATGGCAATCATCGTAACATGTCGTTTAGACAAGCCTCGTTGTAATGAATCTGGTGCCGTATTTTTATCAGCCATCCCCGACTCCTTTTTAAATCATAACTTTATTTGTTTTATTACAGGTTGCGTTTACAGCAACGTTGAATATAATACCATATTTCACCCACTTGAAACACGTTTGTATGCAAAGATATACAATTCAAAACCTTATATCCATAAAATATGCATATATACATAAAAACACCCACAATTTGGTTAGAATCACGGGTGCTCTTATGTATATGGTTATTGTTTAATTAGGTTAATATTAAACGTTATATGAGAAAAGTGTCAAGTCGGTTAACACTCAACAATAGCTATTCTACCGGCTCTTTGTCACCAGCAGGAAAAACTTCCCGCTCATGTCTACTTTTTTGGCCAAATGTTCTCGCCACATGGCATTAAACAATGTTTTGTACTTATCCGTAATTTCAAATTCACCAACTGATTCATCATAGTCAGCGAAGAAATACACGAGATGTCCTGTAATGGCTTGTTGGAATGACGCAAACATTCCCGTTAAAATACCCATACATGCCAGAAAGCAGATCCACTTTGCATTGATCCATTCTTATTTTCCAACCTTGCACTCAATACAACGGCCACCAAAACACAAATAATGACGAGGATAACCCCAATAAGCTTCACGACAGTCAAGGCAACCGTTTCAGCGCGAACCCAGCCAAAAGTTTGGATGACCATCGCCATCACTACTTGCCCCAACGTCGGTAAAACAACTATTTTTACAGCCAAATGTTCTTAAATAGAAGAATATTCGATATTTGGTATAACATCGAAAAAATTCCAGCTGAGTAAATCCATCAAGACTGACCAGTCTTCATCAACGCCACAATATCACCTAAAAAGTGTGGATTTTGAATGAAGGACAGCAAACCTAAAAATACCACGCCCAGCGAAACAATGACTTTAACGTACCACCCAAACGTGCAGTAATTGAGCTTTGGTTTGAAGCTGCAAATCCACCCAGTAATCCTAATAGATAAAACATTTTAATACCTCTTACAAACTAAACTTGCTCGACACTATTTTTATCTAGCGGATGCCAACGTGTTTACTTTTAGCGCGTAAATAGCATTAACATTACGCTGTACATCCACCTGATTGTTCAGCACGCACATCTGTCGCCTTCCGCTTATTTTTGACAAATAATCAGTATGCACCTTTTTTCAGTATTTGACCACCGTCACAGCAAGAGGCTTTATGTTATGTATAGTGATAACTCGGGGCATGATTGAAACTATCGCTTGTTTAATTTAAAAAACTTATTAGTATAAACATAAACCGAGTATACTGCTGTTTTAATCACAACACGTACTCGGTTTATTTTTTAGTGGAAAATATTACTACCATCAACGATAATTGTTTGTCCTGTGATGTAATTTGAATCTGCACCTGCTAGGAAGGCAATAACATTGGCCACTTCTTCTGGTTGCGCAAGACGTCCCAACGTAATACCCGTCGCAAATTGTTCTAGCGCCCACTCATCGGACTTTTCAGCAGCTACCGCCATTTCATATGCGGCGGTCTTTAGCATTGGCGTAACTGCTGCGCCTGGTGCATAAGCATTGACCGTAATCTTGTACTCAGCTAGTTCTTGTGTGGCGATTTGCGTTAATTTACGAACCGCAAACTTCGTTGCCCCGTAAAAACCTAATCCTGGGTTACCAACAATACAAGCGTTGTTAACCATAATGTCTAAGCGACCATAGTGTTCAACAACTGCCTTAACTGCAGAAAACATACTGTCACTATCTGAAACATCTACCTTGGTCGCAACCCCTCGATTGATGAAGCGACTTGTTGAGCTAACGTCTCATTAAAGTCTAGAATGGCGACTTTAAATCCATCAGCGTGCAAGCGCCGTGCCGCTGCTTCCCCAATTTCTTGCGCACCACCAGGAACAATTGCGACTTTATCCATAATATTTTCCCTTCTTTCTTTAAAACAGCATTATTTTACAACTGAAACTCACAAAAAATAATGCCTTGAAATAATTTAAAAAACCGTCCAATCAAGCTATCATTTCCACAGCACAAAAAACACCCAACCCGAAAGTTGGATGTTTTTTCAGTATTGAATCACTTAAAATTAAGCCAAACCGTACTTCTTGTTGAACTTGTCGACCGCACCATCGGCAGTAGTAAACTTTTGCTTACCAGTGTAGAATGGGTGTGAATCTGACGTAACTTCAACACGGATCATTGGGTACTCAGCACCTTCGAACTCGATCGTCTCGTTTGAAGTACGAGTTGAACCAGTCAATAGCTTGTAACCAGTAGTTGAATCAACGAAAACCACTTGGTGGTATTCTGGGTGGATATCAGCCTTCATCGTGTTTCTCCTTATCGCCCTGAATCTATAAGAACCAGAGTCAGTTTATTTAACCTGAATATAATAACATATCTTCAGTAAGAATGGTAGACTCTTAACCAAAGAAATTTCCGAATGGCGTTACGTAAAACACGCTTAATGATTGGCACCCTTTGCAAATTCTGTATCGTCTTCGGCCTTAAGCACCGCCATAAAGGCTTCTTGCGGTACATCAACCGTTCCAACCGCCTTCATGCGCCTCTTACCACGCTTTTGCTTATCCAACAACTTCGCACGACGATCAGGGTCACCTGTATGGATCTTCGACGTAACATCCTTGCGGTAAGCCTTAATCGTTGAACGTGAGACAATCTTTGAACCAATAGCCGCTTGCACTGGAATTTCAAAGTTACGACGTGGAATAATTTGCTTCAACTTTGCCGTAATAATCCGTGAACGTTCTTGTGCAAAGTCCTTGTGCACGATAAAACTCAAGGCGTCGACCTTATCACCATTCAACAAGATATCAATCTTAACCAAGTCAGACTGGCGGTATCCTGAAATCTCGTAATCTAATGACGCGTAACCTCGCGTGTTTGACTTCAACTTATCGAAGAAGTCAAAGATGATTTCTGACAACGGAATGTAATACTTCACGTTAACTCGGTTTTGGTCCAAGTAATCCATCGTATCAAATTCACCACGCTTTTGTTGCGCCAATTCCATAACTGCCCCAACGTACTCGTTCGGCACCATAATCTGAGCATGCACGTATGGCTCTTCAATCCACTTGATAGCACTAGCTTCAGGCAATTCTGATGGATTAGCCACTTCAACCATTTCACTGTCTGTTGTATACGTGTGGTACGTTACAGATGGCGCCGTCGTGATCAATTCCATATCGAATTCACGTTCAAGTCGTTCTTGCACAACATCCATGTGCAACAAGCCCAAGAATCCAGTACGGAAACCAAATCCCAATGCTTGTGACGTTTCAGGCTCGAATTCCAATGACGCATCATTCAATTGCAACTTTTCAAGTGCTTCACGTAAGTCGTTGTACTTTGAGTTATCCGTTGGATACAAACCTGAGTAAACCATTGGCGTCATTGGTTGGTAACCTGGCAATGCTTCAGCCGCTGGATTCTTAACTGACGTAATCGTATCACCAGGGCGAGCGTCACGAATGTTCTTAATTGAGGCAGCGACGTAACCAATATCACCAGCCATCAAGAAATCACGCTTCACAGGGTGTGGTGAGTTAACACCAACTTCTGTGACTTCGTATTCAGCCCCTGAGTTCATGAAGCGAATCTTATCACCCGACTTCATAACACCTTCCTTCACCCGGACGGTCAAAATAACACCCTTGTAGGAATCGTAGGCTGAGTCAAAAATCAACGCTTGCAACGGCGCTTCCAAGTCCCCCTCAGGTGCGGGAATCTTTGCTACGATTTGCTCAAGCAATTCTGGAATACCGATACCTTGTTTAGCCGATGCCAAAACGGCTTCAGATGCATCAATACCAATAACATCTTCGATTTCAGCACGGACAGCTTCTGGATCAGCAGCTGGCAAGTCAATCTTATTGATCAATGGCAAGATTTCCAAGTCGTTTTCCAATGCCAAGTAAACGTTTGCCAACGTTTGGGCTTCGACACCTTGGGCGGCGTCAACAACCAAAATCGCACCATCAGCCGCAGCCAATGAACGAGATACTTCGTAGGAGAAGTCGACGTGACCTGGTGTATCAACCAAGTGGAAGATGTACGTCTCGCCATCGTTCGCCTTGTAGTGAACTTCAACTGCGTTCATCTTAATCGTGATACCACGCTCACGTTCCAAATCCATCGTGTCCAACAATTGATTTTGCATCTCACGCTCAGTAACCGTGTGCGTTGCTTCCAAAATACGATCTGAAATCGTCGACTTACCGTGGTCAATGTGCGCCACGATACTAAAGTTACGAATGTGAGACTGGCGCGTCTTCATTTCTGCAATATCCATATTTTATCGCGCCTCCTATTTCTCTAATTTTTTCTGTCAATGTCTATTATACAGGGTAATTTGGCGCCTGACGATAGGCAAAAAGCGCCAACTCATTAATCTGAATCGACGCTTAATGTTTACTTTTTAGTGATGTCTTCAAACTTGCCTTCGAGGTAGTCGGCCTTATGGCGCATCTCCTGGTCATGATGTCGCTTACGTGATTGTGTGTACACAAATAGTGCGACCAAAATCAATATGATAATAAATCCCATCTTGTTATCCTATCTTAGTGTGTGACTGTCCAGTTCAGCATCTTCTCAACGTGTACAACGCCCGGATCATCTGAACCGCCAAACAAAGTTTCCCCGGTATTCATTGTAGCAATCTCAGCCGTTTCTGGTTCAGTTAATTCAAAATCGAACACATTTAAATTATCGCGCATCCGTGCTGGCTTCATTGACTTCGAAATGGTACTAATCCTCCGTTGCAATAAGCATTGTAACATTACATGACCAACTGACTTGCCATATAGTTCATCTAACACCCGCCAAGCACCCTAAATATTTCCAATTGGATGGTGTAATAGCACCAAATCTAAATAGTCCGTTTGCAGCAATTCAAGGAACCGCGTTACTGACGCCTTTGCCCCCCTCATAAGTCATGTCCTGCACCCAAACCTTGGTTGTTAGAAATAAATCTGATCGATTGACATTAGATTCGCAATTCCCTGACCGATGACAGCCTCTTTATCATAAATGACAGCTGTATCAATCGACCGGTACCCCGCTGCAACGGCGTCTGTAATCGCTTGTACCACCTCAGGTCCCTGCACTTGTGTCATACCGTCCCCCAATACTGGCATGGCAACACTGTTTGATAATGTTCGATTTTCCATTTTACTGGCCTCGTTTTTAACTTATTTACCCATCATTATACCCTTCTCCACAGTGAATAGCTGGGTTTTGTTTGAATCGTGTACAATAAAGGCAATGAAAAATTTGAAGGGAAATCAGCGATGCAATCAAACCATAACTATCAACATATTTTAGCGCCTGTAGACGGATCAAAGGAATCAGAGGCCGCCTTCGCAACAGCTGTCGAAATTGTCAATAACACACCATCACGCCACCTGTACATCTTAAACGTGGTTGATACGAATAAATTAAAAGACGCGGCACATTACTCGCATGAGTTAGAAGAAAACGCAATTACACAAAGTGAAGCACTCTTAGAACGATTTGCTACTGAGGCAAAGCAAGCCGGTGTCACTAATTTGACCGTCATAAGCGAAACTGGCAATCCTAAAAACATTATTGCCAAAGTGATTCCCACACAATATGACGTCGATTTAATCGTCATCGGTGCGACTGGTATGAACGCCGTCGAACGGTTAATGCAAGGTTCTGTCACTGAATTCGTTTCGCGAACATCACGCGTTAACACATTTATCGTACACGCAGATTAACAACATAAAAACGCCCCAGGTTCATGGCTGCGGACCTGGGGCGTTTTGTCATTATTTAAATTATGTGCCGTTTAGAATTGATCCTTCAACATTTGACGGATTTCTTCCAAACGAGGTTGACGTGGGTTACCTGGTGTCGTTTGGTCGTTGTAAACCAAGTCAGGCAACGTGTCCAATGACTTCTCAAAGTCAGCCTTTGAAACACCGTTAGCTGACAACGAAGGTTGTACTTCAACACTGGCGAACAACGTGTCAATCTTAGCCAACAAAGCATCAACCAATTCGGCGTCGGTCTTACCTTGCAAACCAAGGTAACGGGCGATATCAGCATAATCCTTTTGAGCCGTGTACGTCTCGTAACGAGGGAATGGCGTACGCTTAACGTTACCGGTTACCGCGTTGAACTTAATGACGTGCTTCATGGCAATTGAGATCGCCAAACCGTGTGGCAAACCGAATTCTCCACCAGTCTTGTGTGCCAAGGCGTGGTTCATTCCCAAGAAGGCATTTGCGAATGACATACCGGCCAAAGTTGAAGCGTAGTGCATCTTTGAGCGGGCTTCTTGACCTTCCTTTGATGGG
>NZ_SDGK01000046.1 GCF_004521965.1 Weissella cibaria
CATTATGAGTCAGTTTTTATTTAGCTTAGTGTTGCACTTGAATTGTAAATTCAAGCTAAATTATATCCCAAGTCTGAATTAATTCAGATTTGGGGTAATCGTGTTTATGTCATATAGAAATTGGTCTAGGCGACATCACGAAGTGATATACGGATGTTGTTGTACTAGTTGATGTACCAGCCAACCGCAGCTTACACATCGTTTATGCTCTCAAATGCCCGTTGATAGCCCAGTCCTCGCTTGAGCAACGAGTGGAAGCTTTCAATGCGGGCGTTATCGTAAGGTATCCTTTACGGGAATAAGAATGCCTAATGCCAACGGACTCCAGTGTGTTTTCAAACAATTCTCTGGTGTATTGAATTCCCATATCGCTATGCACATACAGTGGCTTTTTACCACGCCGCAGCGCCTTAGTGATGACTGAGGTCGCCAATTGGGCTGTCATTGTGTCTGCGATTTGATATGACAGCACCTTACGGTTTTCTGGATCATACGAACTCGCCATGTAGACCCATGTCTTATCGGTCAACTGAATATACGTAATATCAGTTGTAAGCACGTGACTTAGGTCATCCAGATTGCCGATAAGATTTGGCATCTGATCTTTGTCATTGACCGTTGTGGG
>NZ_SDGK01000047.1 GCF_004521965.1 Weissella cibaria
CAGAAGTAACAGCGCTCATTCCTTATAACACTATGCTCCGCGAAGCCAGTCGTAAGCGACGTAGTGTTGATAGCAAAGTGATGAACTGGTCGTACGACGAAAAAGCCGATGAATACACGGACAACGACGGCGTCGTTTTCAAATGGCATAATTATAGTCATCGTACTGACAAGAATGGTATAACCCGTGATTTCAAAGTTTATCGTGCGGAAGCAAAGGATGAAAATAACCAAGATATTCCAGCGGCATATACAAAAGGTGGCAACGTTCGCCAAATCAGTATTAACCCCTCATGGGAATATCAGAAAGCGTGTATGCGAGAAAGCCTCTCTGACGAAACCAACGCTTCAATTTACGCACGTCGTAAAATTGAAAACGAGCCAGTTTTTGGTCGGATGAAGGCTCATTTTGGCGTGGGCAAATTCATGGTATGCCGCGGTTTGCGAAACGTGAAAATAGAAACCGGACTGGTTATGATGGCCATGAATATGACGAAAATGGCCACCATGGCGAGATAAAATCTCGTTGTTTTTGGATAAAAAGAAAGAAGGAGAAGAAATCCAACGGATTTTCTTCTCCTTCTTCATTTTCAGCTAGAACTGTTCTGTCCCAACCTCTTTTACGCTTGGTAGAACGGCAATAAAGCCATTTCTTTCGTGTTTTACTTAAACAATGCCCAGTACAAAGTTGAAGCGACGACTGCACCAGCGATTGGGGCCAAGATGGCAACCCAAGCGTACTCCCAGTGTGATGATCCCTTGAACTTCAATGGCAACATGGCGTGAATCAATCGTGGTCCAAAGTCACGGGCGGGGTTCAAACCAGGTCCAGTTGCACCACCTAATGACGTAACCAACGTTGCAACTAGGACACCAAGTGCTAGACCGACAATACCCTTATAAGCTTCAGATGAAATAATTCCCAAAGCACCAAATACTAAGACAAATGTACCAACGAATTCGTTGATAAAACCATTTAGTCGTGAGTTAGCAGCATCAGTTGTTGAGAATGGCGCGAAAACGGCGTCAACGTTTGTTGTCAAGTCAAAGTATGGCTTGTATGCGGCTACCACTAACATTTGACCAAACATAGCTCCCAAAACTTGGGCGATAATGTATGGCAAAACTTCTGACCAAGGGAAGTCGCCTACAACGGCCAAGGCCAACGTGAAAGCGGGGTTAATTTGAGCAGAGAAAGCACCAAATGCCATTGCTGGGATAGCCACACCAGCACCGTAACCAATGGCGATGTTCAGCCAACCAGTTTCTTCTCCCTTTGTGTTCTTCAATTCTGTGTTGGCAACGGATCCGTTACCCAATAAAACCAAAAATGCTGTTCCAAAAAATTCAGCGAACAAGCGCACTACTAATGAGTGGTCCATAATTCCTCCAAAAAAAGTGACATGTTTAACCAAAACAAATTATGTCGCATTTCTGCGCACACACGAACGCTTACCAATTTATCAAACATTCGTTGTGATAACAAGAAATATTAAGGGCGTTTAACAAGTTTGTAAAATTATGCACATGATACGAAGCGACTGTGAAAGTATCCCAGGCTTAGTTTACCCGAATGGATAATCCATACACACAACGGACTAATAATATTAGATTCACTTTCATTGAAACGCTTTCAATAAACAGGTAGAATTAAAGATATCAAATATGTTTGGAGGCAGAACTATGACACCAGGTCAAATTGCATTAATTATAATCGCAGTCGCGGTTTTGTTATTGGTGCTATTTATCGGCTTGTTCCTTGTGCGTTTAACGCGCACGTTGGGCGTAATTACCCGCGATGTCGATATTATTGCGCGCGAAGCGAATGATATTATGGCAAACGCGAATACTTTATTGAATGACGTAAATGGCAAAGTCGCCACAATTGACCCCGCATTCCAAGCGGTGGCTGATTTGGGCACGTCGGTTTCAGAATTGAACGCTGCAACCCACGATTTGACTGGCAAAGTGAAGAAAACTGCTTCATCACGGGGTGCCAGTGTTGCATCAGCGGTAACCGCAGTTAACGGATTCCGTAAAGCACGTAAGTCTCAAACATCATCAAGAAAATAATTGGAGGGTAAACGCATGTCTAAGGGTAAGGGATTTCTAGCAGGATTGTTGTTTAGTGGTGTAGCTGCCGCAGCTGGGTACGCCTACTACAAGAGTTTGTCAGCTGAGGAGCAAAGCAAGTTGAAGGCAAAGGTTGATGACGTTGTTGTGGATGTTCGCGACAAGGCAGTGGATTATACGTATGCTGCAACAGATGCCGTTGCTTCAGTTCGTGATCGTGCCGATGAACTTGTGGCTGAAAAAGGATTGGACGGTAAAGTTGCCGATTTGAAGTCGCAAGCGTCTGAAAAGACGGCCGGCATACGCGCTAAGGCGGATGATTTGAAGGCTCAAGCACAAGATTTAGCTGACCAAGCGAAGTCAAAGGCGTCAGAGGTTAAGGATCAAGTCCGTAGCAAGGTTGCCCCAGAATTGTCTGAGGAAGACATTGACATTGTGTTGGATCCGACAGCGCCATCTTTGTCAGAGGCTTTTGATGATTTAGAAGAGCCAGTTTCGGTTGAAGAAGCAAAGACGATTACGCCTGAAGTTTTGGAACCATCGCAAGGGTTGTCAGAATCAGGTAAGAAGGGCTTGTCAGAGCTTTAATAACCAAAAAGAAAAGCGTATCACAGTAAACGTGATACGCTTTTCTTTTTGGTTATTACTTTGTAGAATCGCGGTCAATGTAGCCGTGTGGCAAGATGATGTTCTTTACTGCCAATTCTTCGTGATTCATTAATTTGGTTAGCATACGCATGGCAACTGCACCAAGATCGTAGATTGGTTGCGTGATTGATGACATTTGTGGCCGGGTCATCACGGCGATTTTTGAGTTATTATTTGTAATTAACTCAAAATCATCAGGTACGTTGACACCAGCGTCGGTTAGGCCATTTAACAAGCCGGCGGCCATTTCATCGTTAACAACAACAGCGGCAGTTGCTTTTGCTTCTTGGACCAGGGTAGCAATTTGATAACCTGATTGGTAATCGTAGTCACCTTGCAAGACTAGGCTTTTGTCATAGTCAACCCCAGCAACGGTAAGGGCATTCATGTATCCCTTAAGCTTAAACTCACGGTTAATGCCGTGATCTAGGCTACCGGTTACAAAGGCAACCCGTTTGTGGCCGTTCTTTAGCAACTTAGTAGTTGCTTCTCCAATTGCAGTTGTGTAGTCGATGTTGACAGAAGGTTGTTCTGAAACGTGGTCAACTGATCCAGCCAACACAATCGGCACATCAGCACGAGCAAATTCCTTGAGAATACCGTCGTCAATCAAATTTCCCATGAAGACAATCCCATCAACCTGCTTGCTCAAAAGATTTTCAAGCACTTGTAGTTCCTTTGTGTCGGACTCATCAGAGTTCGCTAGGATAATTTGGTAGTGGTACATTGCGGCCACGTCATCAATACCGCGTGCTAGCTCAGCAAAGTAGTGGTCCGTGACATCTGGAATCACAACACCAATTGTCGTTGTGCGACGTGAGGCAAGGCCGCGGGCAACTGCGTTAGGACGGTAGCCAAGGCGTTCAATCACCGCCTCAACCTTTTCTTTTGTTTCTTGCTTAACGTTGGCGTTGCCGTTAACAACACGTGAAACTGTAGCCATTGAAACCTTTGCTTCGCGGGCCACGTCGTAAATCGTGATGGTCTGCTTTTCCATGTCGATTCTCCTTTGGGTCTTGTATCTGTCTTTAAACAATCATGTTATTTTCATAGCTTGTTTTTCAAGCTCGTACCTTTGCATAACTGCAAGCGGTTACAATGTGATTGTACCATGTTTTCATACGTTATTTTCATAAAAATAATGAATTCACACAATGTTATATTCTAGCACACAATAATGAGGAGTTGCGCATTTTCTGAAAATGAGAGTACAATGAAAAGAAACGTGAAAAACGAGGATTCTTTAATATGACGGATAAGTTAGCAAAGATTCAAAATTGGCTGAATGAAAACCAATTGGATGTCGCCTATTTTTCAGATTTCCACTCAATTTCATATTTAACTGGTTTTGAATCTGATCCAATCGAGCGCGTTCTAGCGCTGGCTGTTTTCCCACAAGATGAACCATTTATTTTTGCACCAGCATTGGAAGTGGAAGCGGTTAAGGGGGCTGGGTGGACGCACCCCGTGTACGGGTATCATGATCACGAACAACCTTACCAATTGATTGCACAACATCTTCATGAGCACACGCAACATGCGACGACATGGGCCGTTGAAAAGGGACAAATGACATTGGACCAAGCAGCAGCATTGCAAACGGCAGTACCTGACGCAAAGTTTGTGGGTGACTTGTCACCAGTCATGGTTGAGATGCACTTGATTAAGACACCGGATGAAATTGCTAAGATGCACAAGGCTGGAGAAGATGCAGACCGAGCATTCGAATTTGCTTTTGCTGCGATGAAAGCTGGTGTGTCAGAGTTACAAGTGATGGCGAAACTTGAATATGACTTGAAGTCAGCCGGAGTTGTTGGCATGTCATTTGAGACCTTGGTTCAATTCGGTGCACACGCGGCCGAGCCTCACGGTGATACTGGTTCGACACTTTTGCAACGTGGGGATTTGGCATTGTTCGATTTGGGCACGATTTATGAAGGGTATGTGTCAGATGCAACCCGAACAGTTGCCTTTCAAACCGTCTCAGATCACCAACGAGATGTGTACAACGTGGTTTTAGAAGCGCAATTGGCAGCCCAGTCTCAAGCTAAGCCGGGTATGACAGCGGGAGAGTTGGATGCGATTGCCCGTGATATTATTACCAAGGCCGGCTATGGCGAGTACTTTGTACATCGTTTGGGGCATGGTATCGGCTCATCTGTACACGAGTCTATTCAAATTACGACAGGTAATGATTTGGTTTTGCAACCGGGCATGGCCTTCTCGATTGAACCCGGGATTTATATTCCTGGGGACCTGGGAATCCGAATTGAAGATTCTGTCGTGATGACGGAAACGGGTGCTGATTCATTTACGCATTCGTCAAAGGAATTGCGAATTATTGATTAGTTAACTAAAAAGCCACAAATCTTCCGATTATGAATCGGAAGATTTGTGGCTTTTGAGGTTGAAACAACAGTTGCTGTCTCATCCCTTTTTATTAATGCCAATTGGCAATGATTGTCTCGGCGCGTTCTTCTGTGTCGTTTGTCCAAGGCGTATTCTTCATCACTTGTAAGTGTGGTAACAAGGCATCTTGGTGGGCGGCGTGCTTAATCACCCAAACTAAGAATACGGGTTGATCGAGCAACCACAAGACATGGCGCGCCGTGTAGGTGGTTGTTTGGCCAGTGACCGGGTTAGGCTTGACGGGTGCGGTTAATTCAGGTGAAACGGCTTGTAAGGCAGTTGCTTCGGTTTCGAAAGTCTCTTCGATTTTCTTGCGCAAGTCCTTTTTGAACGCATCGAATTTAACGCGGTTCTTTTGCTTGTTTGGAAAGTCAACACCCCAGAGCTTGAGTAAGCTCATGATGTCGGTTAGGTTGTAAGTTGCCATTTGCAATCTCGATTCTCTTATTAGTTGGTAGTCTTAGCATAACACACTCAACCACAATGCGCGCAGAATTTACGGTGAGTCATTTGCTGAAGATACCGTGCGATATTTGATGCTTTCTGAAAATAAGCGTAACATAGATAAGTCGTCTTTTTTGGGCGATATTTTTTGCACGAAAACGGTGCAGGAATTGCAGTTATTTATTGTTGAGAAAGAAAGTAGAGGTTACTATGAATTCTGGAAAAGCCAAGATATTTAACCAGTCTTTCCTTGAGATTGCGCTGATAAATTTCCTAGTTTTAATCACATTCTATAGTTTGATTGTGGCAATTGGACCATACACTGTTGATGTGTTGCATTTGTCGACAGCGGTTAGTGGGTTGTTAGTTGGGATTGTTGTTATTGGTTCGTTGGTGATGCGAATGATGTCGGGAGCCATTTTGGTGAAAATTTCGACAAAGACAATGATGTTGATTGGTGCCTTCGTGCTGATTCCAACTATGGTTGCTTATCATTTTGCGACATCAATGATTGTGTTGCTATTAATCCGATTTATACAAGGTATGATGATTGGGTTAATTGGTACGGTGACAAATACAGCGGTCGTCTTTGTTGTGCCGACAGAACGTCGAAGTGAAGGGATTTCATATTTTTCACTAAGTACAGTTATTGCTACGGCCTTGGGTCCTTTCTTGGGATTGGCTCTGAGTGGCGTGAGTTATGGTTTCCTATTTAATGTTGAAACAGGAATCGCCGGACTGGCATTCTTGGTAACGTTATTTATTCACAAGTCAACGGTGGACATCAAGGCGCACACGGCGACGAAGACTACGACAACGGAAGCGCCGACCGGGTTGCATCGTTTTATGGAGCCCAAGGCTATTCCATTGGCTATGGCTTTATTCATTGCAACGTTGACGTATTCAGCGATTCAAAGTTATTTGTCCTTCTTTATGAAGGCCCAACATATGAGCCAGGTAACTGAATACTTCTTCTTGATTTACGCAGCGGTTATCTTCATCAGTCGGCCATTCACGGGTCGCTTGGCTGACAGTAAGAATGAGAATTTCATTATTTATCCAGCCTTGGTGTTGTTAGCAATCGGCTTTATTTTGTTGAGCAACGTTCATAATGTAGTTTTTTTCTTTTTGGCAGCGATTTTTATCGGATTGGGCTTTGGTAATTTCCAATCAGCTGCACAAACGACGATTTCAAAAATTGTACCACCTGAGCGTATATCTTATGCAACGTCAACGTATTTCATTTTCTTTGACTTGGCGTTTGGTGTTGGTCCATATTTGTTGGGATTAATCGAACCAAGTATTGGGTTTGCTGGACTTTACCAGTTGATGATTTTAGTGACCGTGATTGCATTAATCTGGTACTTCTTGTTTCATGGCCGTCGCGTAAAATAATTGGTTAAAGTCTTTTCAAGAAAAGTTAGCACAATTCATTAAAATCTGATACATTAGATTGAGATAGGATTCGAGTAGATTGTAAAAAAACGTCAGGGATAGGTCAGTGATGATCTAACTCTGGCGCTTTTTTGCGCTAACTCAGTTGGTGTGGAGGGGACTTTATCAATATGACTTGAAACAATTATGAATCAACGCTATAATATATCATTGTTGTGGAGACATGGCAGAGTGGTAATGCAGCGGACTCGAAATCCGCCGAGCCGGTGTAGAGCCGGTGCACGGGTTCAAATCCCGTTGTCTCCTTTTTTATTTAGATGGCTAACTGGCCGGAAAGATTTCGGTATTGAACCGAAGTTCTTCCGGCTAGTTTTTTTAATTTTCTCACTGAGACAATAGCGGTGATTAATAGTGGCTCTATGCCAAATAGCGTTGGTCGACAATGAATTTGAAAATTAACGCGATTTG
>NZ_SDGK01000048.1 GCF_004521965.1 Weissella cibaria
TGCATTTAAATCAAACGTTAGATTTAAATTTGTTAATCCGAGTAAAATTCTGATATCGTTATTCATGTTGGGATATCCTTTCGAGGACATTTTTGGACAGACTGGTTGCAGCCGGGCTGTCCTTTTTTATTTTTACACCCAATAAACTAAAAAAGTTACCAACAACCAATCGCCTTAGTGAGTGGGCATCAGTACCAAATATTTTTAGAACCCGTTTTTTCATACAATAAGCCAAAGCTCACAATACAGTTTGTTTATGATAGTAACTGTTATAATAGTATTTAAAAATAAGTAATGAATACCGCTCATAAAAGGAGCAATGCCGATGAACTTTTTCGTTAATGCGACGATGCCAAAGCAAAAGTCTGGTATCGAACACGCGCAATTAAAGCGCTTTGAACTATTTAATAATCACCAGGTAGATTCGCGTATTATCTTGCGTGATTGGGATCCGGTTGCACACGTTAATGCGAATGCGGCTGGCATTCCTGACAGCCAACTAATTAATATGTTTGATTATTTTCAGGAAGCCGTTTCAGTGACGCCGAAAACGTTGCACGTACAAGAGATTGAATTTGGTGTACCGAACGTCCAATTCACTGACGAACCGGCGAATAATCGTTATTTGGTGACGGCACAGAACGGCCAATTGGTGGCCCGCGTGAACTATGACGCCACTGCCGATAAGCGGGTACGTTCAACTGAGTTATTTGATGGCTATAACAACTTATTTCGGGTTGATCACTATGACTCACGTGGCTTTGCGTCATTAATTCAGTGGTATACAACGGACAATCAAATTGGTACGGAAAATTGGGTGACCCCATCAGGTCGAACGGTTATTGAGACTTTTAATAAGAAGACCATGGCTGGGGAGTTTGTTAAATCTGGCTGGCGCTTAATTGAACATGGGGGTCACGTGATGCAGTTTGACACGATCGAAGAGCTAACGAAACACTTCTTTGATCGATTGAATGATGATTTCTGGTCAGAAGAGCAACCAAATGTTTTTGTATTAGATCGTTCACACCTAGGTGACTGGGGTCTTTTGCACTTGCGTAAACCGGCCTATGTGGTGATACCTCTTCACAATTCACATGCGGGCGATTCGCAAGATCCAATGCATGCCATTTTGAATAATCACTATGAATTTGCAATGAATGCACTTGATGAATATGATGCGGTTGTATCGGCGACCCATAAGCAAACGCATGACGTGAATGAGCGCTTCCGCCCTAAGACACGCCTCTTTACGATCCCAGTGGGAGTTGTACCAGACCGTCTGTTGCAAGCCGAACGGGTACCGGTTGCGCGTCGTGAATTCGGTAAGGTCATCGCGTTTGCCCGAATTGCTTGGGAAAAGCATCTTGATGACTTAGTTCGAGCGGTTGGGATTGTTCACAAGGAATTCCCACAAGTAACGCTTGATTTGTATGGTTATGCTGATCCAGCGGACAACTACAAAGCGCGTACTTCGGTTGAAGAAGCGATTCGTGAATATGGACTTGAAGGCGTTGTGACGATGAAGGGTTACACAACGGAGATTGACGCTGTCGAAAACAATGCGATGATGTATGGGCTAACTTCGCGGATGGAAGGCTTCAATCTGGCGATTATGGAAGCAATTTCACACGGTTTGATTGCCTTTTCATATGATGTTAATTATGGACCAAATGAAATCGTTGAAGATGACGTCAATGGTAATGTGGTGCCATACGAAGACTATGAGGCGATGGCCCAAGCAATGTTGAAGGTCTTACGCGACCCAGACTTAGCCCAACGTTATTCAACGGGAGCATACGAGTCGTCAGAACGTTATTCAGAAGAAAATGTGTGGCATGCTTGGCGTGAATTGTTGGATGATGCCGTTGCAGTCTGGCCTGCAAAACTTGCAGCAATACCGGCCCATGCCCGTGATTTGAACAAGGAGGCTGAATGATGAATTATTTTGTTAGTGAAAACGTCTTTACATTCAACTCTGGCACGGAACATGCCCAAGCTAAGCGGGTGCAATTGTTTACTGAGCAAGGACAATCAGCACAATATGTCACACGCAATTATAATCGTTTCTTGGCTCGAGATGCTGAGGCAATCGGTTTACGCGATGAACAAGTATTGAATATGTATGATTTCTTCCAGGGTGCAACTGATGTCCCACGCGAGGAAGTTTCACTGCGCTTGCTGCCCCAAATTCCATTGGATGAATACCACATTGAGGGACATGGCCCAAATTATTCAACGCTTAATCACGCTGGCCGTGAGTTAGCCCGCATTAACGTTATGCCGGCCACGGTCGGATTGGTTAACGATATTATCTACTATGACCGGTATGGTAATACTACAGTTCGTGAAAATTTTGATTGGCGTGGCTTTAAGTCATCGGTAGATTATTTCCATCCAGATGGTAATTTAGCGGTGCAAAAGATGCTGAATTTAGCTGGTGAGACGGTTATTGAAATCAGTCACATGAAGGTTAATGGCACGTTGTACCCAACCATGTGGAAATTGCTGAATTACAAGGGCCACGATTGGCGTTTTAATACGGAAGACCAACTATTTCTTTTCTTCTTGAACGAAATTACGGCTGAACATCCAGGTTCGATTCTGGTATCTGATCGACGGAGTTTGGATCACGTGGTTGCGGATGTACAATTCGCAGCGAATAAGTTTGCGGTTTTGCATGATATCCATACACCTGATATCAAGAATCCAATTCGCGGTAAATTATATGATGCCTATCTGAATGTCCTTGAGCGTCGCGTGCAAGATTTCGATGCGATTCTGGTACCAACACCTGAGCAACAAGCTGACTTGCAAAAGCGTTATCCGGGCGTTGATTTCCGGGTGGTGCCAGATACGTTTGTGCCACAAGTGCGATTGGCCGCACAACGCCTACGCTTGCCAGATCGTCAAGCAGGCAACATTTTGTTTATGGGTCGTTTGTCGCCTGAAAAGCGACCAGACCAAGCGATTCGTGCGTTGGCTCGGGTTGTTAAGTCAGTGCCGTCAGCGACGTTGACGTTCCACGGTTATCCAGCAAACTCAGAAATTTTGAATGAATTGAAGGCGCTGGCTAATCAGCTAGGGGTTACCAATAGTGTCATATTTGGTGATTACATCACCGGTGACGCTTTGTCCACCGCCTATCAACGGGCGCAAGTGATTGTGCAAACGTCAGTCGCAGAAGGGTTCGGTATGAACTTAGTTGAAGCGATGAGCTACGGGGTCCCAGTCGTGTCGTATGATATTACGTATGGGACGCGAGAATTGATTCATGATGGTGTGAATGGTTATGTCGTTGCAAATGGCGCGCACGGTGAAATGGCCGATCGCATTGTGTCAGTTCTGTCAGATGATGGTGTCTGGGCCGATTTATCAGCCGCAGCTTATGACAAAGCGGTGACGTTTAATGGTCATGCTATGATGGCAGCTTGGCAACAAGCCTTACAATAGTAAAAAATAGAGCCCTCGCTAGGCAATTGGCGAGGGTTCTTGCGTATAATAGTGAAAAAAGAAGTTGGAGAATTGGGCGCACGATGGTGATTTTTGCCATCATCAATGTCGTGATTTGGTTTGTCGTGTGGTCATTAGTGAAATTCAATGCCTTTGGGCTACATGATTTAGCGTTGAAATTGATTAAGGCAAATTTCGTGAACGATGCATCGTCGCACAAAATTAATCATAGTGGCGCCTTTGGTGGGCTTGTGCCATTAACATAGCACAACTATTTAGGTAGTTTGGCCACGATGGCGATATCACTCATTTCAGTCCCTGTGACAACATTTTTTGCCGGTATTTTTCCACACAGCATTGTCGAAATGCCTATGCAATGGCTGGAATTTAGTATTGCTTGGGAAACTTTTTGTTTGATTTGGCAAAATATCCGGACGAAGCAAGGATGGTGGTATGGCGTAGATTGGCGTCGCGTGATCACCATTCTAATTGTGGTGGTGTTGCCAATGGCAATTGTGGGGGTGACATTGGGAGTTTTGTCACGCCGGCGTTGTTGAACATAGTTAATTAGCGTTACATTGTGTATATAATTTTTAAACATCAACAAAATGTAACGGTTACAAATTGTAAACGCTAGAAAAAAGAAAATCCCCAATCGGAGCGACACTTCCGATTGGGGATTTTCTTTAGAGGTAGTGACGGGAGTCGAACCCGCGATGGCGGTTTTGCAGACCGGTGCCTTACCACTTGGCTACACTACCAAATTAATCATAGTATTTGTACCACGAATACATATTATAGGGGAAATGTGAACATCTTGCAATTCAATAGGGCATTTTCTAAGATGTCAAGCAATATGCTTAATATCTTCACGCAATAGTTTAACCATTGTAACTTCTATTTTCTATCAATGAAAAGGAAAAATCGCCTCGTATCATACACAGTGAGGGGGGAGTCTCGTGACTTCCTGGAGTGGCGAGAATACATAAACAAGTAATGTATAGAAGCAGACTTATGGAAAAGAATGATTTTGCAAATGCGAATACGCAACAGGCAAAGCATCGCCGTATGTGGGTGACCACGAGGATGATGGCACTAACGGTTGGGGCAAGTATTGCTGGGCCAGAACTATTGGATGAAGTTCAGATTGAATTGGGGAATAATGAGCCACGCACGATGGTAACGAAAGATAGTTCACCGTTAGTTAAGGTGGGAAATGTGTTGTTTTCATCACGCACGGCAGCCGCGGAGACGATTAATAATGTGGTGGATGCCAATGGCGGTAAATACAATTTTAAATCAACGCAACCCCAAGTGACAACCAGCTTTACCCGTTCAGGAACCGGTTTTTCAAATACGAGTGGGTCGTATGACGGACAGAGTGCAACATTTACGACGTTGACGAATACATCGGGAAATGACCAAGGTACGATTGCTTTTAACAAGCAATTGGATATGACGGCTAACTGGACGATGAAATTTAATTTGAATTTGACGAAGTACAATAACTGGTGGAACGGCCGGTTTAATTACTGGTAACCCAGCAAATGGAGCTAGTGACTTCTTGGAACTAGTTTTGGCCCCGGTGGTTCGCTTGGAATGGGAGAAGAGGCAAAGACAGATAGTTCGGGTAATAAGACGGTTATACCAGGAATTTCGAATGCTGTTCAATGGGGAAGTGACTTTTGTCAAAATGAAGGTGATGCCACGAATTTGGTTAATCCGACTGATGGTACCGGTGGAAGTATTCTGGAATCTGACGGAAGTAATGGTACGCAAGTTCGTACAACCGACGCGAACGGTAAGTTGAATACAGTATCTGGATCGACTGGATTTCAGTCATTCGATCACGGTACTGGTAGTAGCCTGATGGGATTTAGTGGTCCGGGACCGGACAGTAAAACGGATGATGGCTGGGCCGACTCATCTGATCCCAATTTGGAAGCAGAAATGACGCCACGTATACGTATTCGAATGGCGTGGGAACACTGACGATTAAGGCTGATAACGGTACCTATACAGCTTCAAAGAAAATGACGATTACCGAGGCGTTAATTCAACGATGTGGCTTGGATTTAAGACTTCCGACGGTGCCATCCGTTGAATTGGGAACGGCAGGTACAAATTACGACTGGCAGAAAGTGACGGTTTTAACAAGCGGCCGTGAATTCGGGGGGTAAGGATGCCCAGAATATGTTGGTTGTGGCCAATGATGCTGTGACAGAAGCTAAGGCTGAAGCAGAGAAGGTGCTGTCAGATGCGGTATCTGATGCGATGAAGCAATCAGATGTGAGTTTGGCGGTGATTCAAGCAGATATTGAGCAGATTAAGGATGACATTTCGCAAATTCGGGCGATTGCGACGAAAAACTGGATAATCAAAAGATTGCGGGTTAGCTTTCGGATGCTAATATGCAATTGACGGAAGCAAAAAGTCGCTATCAAGCAGCTAAGGATCAATTGCAAGATCAGAATCAAACAACAACACATAGCGAATGTCGCTGACAAATTGCAGACGATTAGTGTTAAGACGACTGCAGCCGATGTGGATCAGAAGCAGGCCGACCAAGATTTGGCGAATGCAAAGTGGTGGCAGCTGATGATTTGGCGGATGCTAAGCAGCAAGCACTAGATGCGATTAAACAACAACTTGACCGTATTGATGAACAAATCAAGCAAATTGAATAGGACATTGCAGATCTGAATGATTTGGCTAAGCAACATCCAGATTTTCAGGCGGTTAAGGACGCGTTGGCGGATGCTAAGCAACAATTGAATGATGCATAACATGCTAAGCAAACAGCGCAAGATCAATTGCGACAGATCGGCCAAGCGACAACGCCCGATGGGGTTAATACGCTAAATGATGACGCGACAACGCCAGATGATATTACGAAGTCCGTTAACCAAATTAAGGTCGACCAAGTAGTGGGTCAGCAAGTGATGTAAACAGCGTAACAGCTACTATCGGACGCACAAACCACCGCGGCAGGTCTATCATCCACGGCGATAGTTGTACAAGCGGTGTCGGCAGGTCAAACTGTCCCAGCTTCAGCGATATTGGCATATACAGTACCACAGACGGTGGCGGTGCCTAGACCGGTAGTGACGATTACGGAAACAGGTGCGCCTGAGTATCGTTGTGCCGGTATGCCGCTGGCATCGATTGATCAAGCGACGCTTGCTGTTGGGTAAATAATCGGTGAACGGACATTGGCCGGGGTGGCAGCTTACCGTGCGTTAGATAATCAAGGAGCGCGGATTCGTTATCGGATGTTAACAAGACGTAGCAACAAGATAGTCACGCGACATTATTGCGCCATGGTTGGCAGATGCCTTGCTACTTATCAGGTCGTTTCATGACCGATTGGCACTTGAGTGTAGCTAATGTTGTGACACTATTATTCTTCGGAAGTTTCCTCGGATGTTTCTTTTTACCAGCAAAAAAAAAGAAAAAGAAGAAGAATAGTTAATCGTAGATGCTTATATAGCAAGGATTTATAGCAAATGCACACAATGAATATTCATTGTGTGTATTTTTATTTTAAAAAAGGGGTTGCAAAGGTGTAGATATGTATGTATAATAATTTTTGTTGTTGAGCGAGGTTATCAAAAACAAAGCGAAGCACGAAACAAATGTCATGGACGTTTAGCTCAGCTGGGAGAGCACCTGCCTTACAAGCAGGGGGTCACAGGTTCGATCCCTGTAACGTCCATAT
>NZ_SDGK01000049.1 GCF_004521965.1 Weissella cibaria
TTTGCCTTCGGTAAAACCGATAGCAGTTCATTTTTCGCCAACAAAGCGCGCATGTGGATCTCAGTAATTGCATCAAACTTGATACGGTTGATGAAGAGTATTACATTGGACGACCAGCAACAATCGTGGACAATCAACACCTTTCGAGACCGTTTGTTAAAAATCGGGGGACGTGTCACTAAGCACGCCCGCAAGGTGATCTTGACGCTAGATAGCCGCATCCAAGAACAATTCGATGGTCTGTTCTGGCGAGTTTGGGAACGACTAAATGCTTTGTGGCAATAAAACAACGAAGTAGATTTTCAAAAAAATAGCAAAATCTGGCTGGTTTTAGTGTGCCCATTTTTCTCAAAAAACACTCAATCGAAAAAAACACCCTGAAGCCGTGCCAAGGTACTGGCAGTTTCAAGGTGATTTATCGTATTTTACTGATTTAGCTGTGGTTAAAAATTTAGTGCATGAATAATCCGGGTTTGAACAAATGAATGTTCGGACGGTAGAAATTAATGATGAAGTTTGGTTTGTAGCAACTGATGTAGCTAATGTACTGGGACTTTCTAATGTCTCTATGTCAAGCAAGGCACTAGACGATGATGAACGGTCTAAGTTCAACTTAGGCCGTCAAGGTGAGGTAAATGTTATCAACGAACCGGGCTTATATAATTTCATCGGCTCTAGTCGTAAAACAGAAGCCAAGCAATTTATGCGTTGGGTACGCCACAAAGTACTGCCAAGTATTCGCAAGACTGGTGGTTATCAAGCAAAGCCAATGACACCAATGGAATTGCTAGAAACGCAATTCGAAGCATTGAAGGGAGTCAGTGAGGATCAACAAGAGTTGCGTGGTGAGTTTGCCGAACTAAAGGAACAGTTTGGACTGCCTAATGATTTACGTAAGCGATTTACAAAGGCACGCAACAAGCGAGTTGTTGAAGTGATGGGCGGTTACTACGGAACAGCCTACAACACTAAGAAGTTGCGCAACGCAGTATACTGTCAACTTGTAAACGTCATTAAAGACCGTTTTGTTGTTAGCGAGTTCGCCAGCTTGCCATTGTCGAAGTTCGATGAAGCAATGCGTTTGACTCAAAACTGGCAACCGGATGAGGTGTTGACGTTTGCAATCAACGGAACGAATGAACAAGCACTATTGGAGGTGTAGGAATGGCTAAAGCAGTACCAACGTTCGATGTGAACGATAAGCTCCTTATTAACGCTGACGAAGCGGCGGGGTTGCTGTCAGTATCTAGAACATATTTTGATCAAAAAAACAGATGGTAGAACATGAGTATCTGCCAATATTTAATGGGTATCATGAAAGGACAAAATAATGACAGTATCAGTAATTTTTGACGCACCACAAATTCAAGTAAATAACAGCAGTACGGGTATTCAGCTATCACAGGTAATCTTACCTTATTCAATCCGTAATTCAGAAAAATTCGATCAATATTTGGGTGGTAAGATGACGCTAACACAATCCGATGGAATCGGGTTGACTGACAACACGAAGGACTGGGAACGTCTTGGCTTGGCTAAGATTAAGAAAATGGTGGCTGACGCAGAAATCTATGTGCCAGACCCAATCACTGAAGCTCCTGAAGAACCATCAGCAAGTCCAGCAGAAGTTCAGGCAATAACAACTTCAGAATCAACAACGGAGGAACAACCACATGAATAAATTACTCAAAGGTTCATTGGCATCAACTAGTGCGCTTTTAATTATGGGCATTGGTTGGGCTTCAGAACGGGTTAACCGCTAAGCAGATTGATGAGGCTATTGAAAAGATGAAGGAGGCGGGGAAGTAAAATGAATAAAACAATGAAGTTGGTCGCCGTTGGGGCGACCTTTTTGTTTGGAACAACGCTTGTTAGTGATCATACGGTGCATGCAGATACGCCACGAACTGACATGGTGGACGTGTCGAACCACAACGGACAAATGACGACGCCTGAGTTCGTGGATATGCGAAACAACCATGGTGTGAAGTCGATTGTAACCAAGATTTCAGAAGTTACAATTTATCATGACTGGACTGCTGCCGGAAACATTCGAGCTGCACGAGAAGCAGGATTGTATATCAACGGGTATCACTATTTGTATGCAACAACGGTAGCTGGTGTGATTGCTGAGGCCAATTATGCTGTGGCTATGGCACAGGCTGACGGTTTGCCTGTAGGGGCAGTTTTGGTGGCTGATGTTGAAGAACCAGCACAAATGGCAATGGATGTAAATATGTAAGCGGTTGTGACAGCGTTCGAAAATGAGGCTCAGATTAAGGGCGGGTTCCGTATCACCGCTTACACTATGGGTTCGCATCTTGAAGTAACGCCATACGGTGAAAAGTCATGGATTGCTTCATATCCTTACACACCAACTTCAACTTAAAACTACTACTCCACGGAACATGCTTGGCAATGGGGTTCAAATGGTTATTTCCCAATGTCACTAGGTCGATTCGACGTTAACCAATTGTATGACAACTTCTTCACTGCTGACCAAGCAGTGATTAAAAAGAACCCTGGTGATGGCGCTACAGTATGATCAAAGGATGGCGTATGGTACACGGACAAGTCGTTTAAGCACAAGGCCAACGGCATCAAAAAGCACACGGGGGGCTTATTGGTCATTTGCCAACGGTAAGCTAATCAAGTCCAAATGGACTAACTCATGGGGAATGTACTACTGGTCTGATGGTGATGGCAAGCTGGTGCAAGGTCAAGGAACGTGGAAGGGATACAAGTGGGACTTTGGAAACGATGGAACCTACTATGTTAAGAACGCAACGCCGAAGAGTTTGAACAAGCTAGTTGAACAACTGAATAAATAAACTAGTCGACTGTGACAAGTTTTGCGACCATCAATAATGAGGGTCTCAAATAGATAAAGCCCGCTGGATATGGATTAACTTCCTCGCACGGTAGTTTTTTTACTTTAACAGGTGAAGGCGTTATACTAGTTTGTGTTCGACAGCCCATTACATTATTAGTAGTATATTTTACGATTATGAGATTATTGGCCAATACAAATTGAATAATACCAATTAATTGTCTACTGGTATTATGAATGGAGTATTTTGATGGTGGATTCGAAATATTCAATATGTTGCATAGCAGCAGAGTAATAATAAACTATATCATCTAAATTAAATGTTCTAGAATAAGGGAGTAAGAAAAATGAATAACATTTTACTTAGTGCGATCAACACTATCCGGCAATCATTCGGTCATGGTTTATACGCTAACGTGAATGACGAACACTCAGGAGATAAGATTAATCAATATTTACATGCGGCACCAGCCATTAATGACTATGTAGTGGGCCTTGATTTATATGAGTTAGAGAACGAGAAGTTAGTTGTTGTATCATACGACACAGCGGCAAATATTAGTGTAGGAGAGACTATGATGTGGGAGATGTATGACGAATCAAATTATCTTGCTAAAACTCATTATCGTATTTTAAGTACTTATATGGTGGACAAATTACAACTAGATTTGCCGACACCCTTATTGTCGTATCGTCTTTAAAAGGTACCTTGATACAAAAGTTTGATAAAGGAATAAGGTACCTAAACAAGTGGCAGGTTGACATTGATATCTAGGTCGCTGATTTAATAATAAAAGTCCCTGGGTACGCCTCATAATGAGGCCAGGGCCTTTCATTATTCCAATAGCTCATCTCGTGAGGTATTAGTAAGCGGGTAGTACTTAGATGAGCTATCAAGATAGCAATTAAACTTGGGAGTTATTTAGCTATGAGAGTATGGTTATTGCAATAAATGTAACAGTTAAACATCAGAAATACTCATAATTATATTTACAAGCAATACCAATGATAGGCATTTAATTGAAAAGGGTATTTATTCTGACCTACGCGGTTTTTGTAACATAACTTATGTACGAAAATCAACATGAAAGATATAAAAATGGTCAAATCGATTCTGCTACCTACCTTTATTAGGGACATGTTATTTGGTCACTCGCCAACAATACGCAGGCATAATATTGCACATATACGACCAAAACAAGTCGTTTTATGCACGATATTTGGGTGATATTTGTCATATTTCTATCTATTAAATACTAATGAGTAATAAATATTCAGCATTACAATTTCCAACTGTAAACTTATACCAATTGATACCAAAAAATAAAAACATTTAGTATATTTCTAAAAAAATAATTAAAGCCCGTCTGGACTAGGTGCGATTGCACTTAATTTGGACGGGCTTTTTTATTTGTTTTGTATTTTGCATCTATTTCGCACCTTAATTTGCTAAAATGCTGATATACAAAGGAATGAAGACTTCTATAAGAAGAACGTTGAACGCTATAACAAAGAAAAGCAATCTCGTGATGCTTACAAAGAAAAGTTCTGGGGTAGTGCAACACACTAATTACGTAACAGACCACACGTCCCAATTGGGTTGTGTGGTTTTTTGAAGGAATAATGATGAGTTATGGATGTTACTGACTAAATCGTATGAATTTTGTATACTATCTAATGGAGTAAATGAAAGAGAGATGACGATAGCATGCATTTTACGTTTTTGGTCAACCCGGCGGCGAGTTCAGGACAAGCCGTTGCAAGTTGGCAAGTGCTTGAATCGTACCTGAAGGAGCAATCGACGGACTTTGAGGTGCGCTTTTCGCAACGCGCAGGTGATATTAAAGAATGGACACGCTTGTTTGCAAAGTATCAACAGGCTTCGGATCAAACACTTGTCATCGTGGGCGGGGATGGATCGCTCAATGAAGCGATAAATGGTGCTATGGCGTACAGAGCTGAAAATCAGTTGCCATTGGCTTATATTCCCGCAGGGTCAGGCAATGATTTTGCAAGGGCCCGCCAATTGCCAACTGACCCGGTTGCGGGTCTCAAACGGATTATGGCCAACGTCGCCGCAGATACGCCAGAGCAGATTGACATTGGTGAATATGTTGATGCCGTTAAGCGAGAACACCGCTATTTCGTGAATAATGTGGGCATTGGTTTGGATGCGACAACGGTCAAATTAGCCAACGCATCCACACATAAGAAAATTTTGAATAAATTAAAGTTGGGTAAACTGGTCTATTTATCAGCACTCTTCAAGACGTTTAGTCTGCAGGATACTTTTCAAATCGAGTTAGATGTTAATCAGCGTCGTCATTACTTTAATCGTGGCTACTTACTGACTTTGTCAAATCATCCGTATTTTGGTGGGGGCATTAAAATTATGCCGGATGCTAATGAAAAAGACGGCCTAATTGACTTGATTATAATTGAGCGTCCCAAAGTTTTTGTCAAACTATTCGTCATTCTAGTGCAATTGATGCGTGATAAGCACTATCAGTACAAAGAAGTGCACCGCTTTACGGCTGATCAAATTCGCATTCGAACAGCGCGATTAGAATTTGGCCATGCGGACGGTGAAGTGCTTGGCTCGCGGGCCTTCGATATGGTAGCGACAACGCAGCCTTATTCGTTTTGGTAACATTGATCTGAATTCTGGGCATTTCATTAAATTGTGAAAAAACAATGTTACACTGGTTAAATAAGTTTTTGTGCAATTTTTTTGAAAGAAGGCATTCGTATGGCAACGCTCTTGGAGTTGTTCGCGACGACGCTTGTGCTATATCTCTTAACGTATGCATATGTTAATCGGGATTGGCACGAGGATTAACAACTTAAAAAACAGATACCCCTTGGCTACCTGTTTTTGTTACACTGAAAATATGAAAATGGGGGCGTGATTGTGTATAAGCATTTAATTTTTGATTTAGATGATACTTTGTTGGATTTTCGAAAAGGCGAGAAAGTTGGTTTATTGAATGTTTTCCGTGACCATGAAGTGTCGGATGTTCACCAAGCTTTTGATAAGTATCAACAGATTAATCGCGGGTTGTGGGCGGCTTTTGAACGTGGGGAAATTAGCAAGGATCAGATTCACAATACACGTTTTGCAACTTTGTTTGATCAATTTGGCCGTGACGTTGATGGTGTTGCACTTGAGAAAGAGTATCGTGGATATTTAAATGAGAATTACTACGTTTTGGATGGCGCCGAGCAACTCTTGCAAAAGTTAACCAAACAAGGTTATAAATTAATTGCTGGTACGAATGGGGAGCAACACACGCAGGAACAGCGCATGGCCCATACCGGGTTTATGAAGTACTTTGATGATATGGTGACATCGGATGAAATTGGCCATGCTAAACCGGCCAGGGAGTTTTTCGATGCAATTTTTAATAAGCAACCGGCTATGAAACGTAGCAACACAATTATGATCGGCGATGGCCTGGCATCGGATATTCAGGGCGGGAACCGTTATCTCCTTGATACGCTTTGGGTCAATTTACACCGAGTGGCAAACAACACGCCGTATCAGGCGACATACGAAGTTAATCATTTAGACATAATTCCAGACATTATTCGTCGATAATTCAAAAATATCAAGCCATCCTCTTAAATAAAGTGGATGGTTTTCTTTTTGGCAGCATACAACAGTCAAACACCTGGCATATAATAATTAATAAAGAAACATGTTAGGAGGGGATACTAATGGAACAAACAAATGGGGTAGTTATTTACGCATCAAAATACGGTAAGGCTGATACGACCGACATGACTAAAATTCATGACGCGGTATCCTTATTTAAATAGTGAATCAGTTGAGGAGGTGGTAACATGAAACGTTTTGCGTCACCAATTGTGTATGGCGGATTAGATGGTATTATTACCACGTTTGCGGTCGTTGCTGGTTCAGTAGGTGGAGATATTTCAAATGTGGTTATTATCATTTTGGGTTTTTCTAACTTATTGGCCGATGGATTTTCAATGGCCGCAGGCGCCTATTTATCTGCAACGGCCGGTAAAACAAAACGTGTTGCGGTTGAGGATGGGGTGGCCACATTTTTGTCCTTTAATGTTTTTGGGCTAATCCCGTTGAGCGCTTACTTAATTGTAAATGCTGTGATTCACAGTCCAACCGTGGCTTTTCCGATTTCGTTCCTAATTGTGGGGGTGGCTTTAGCACTACTGGGGATGGTCAAAGCCGAACTGACCAACAAATCAAAGAGTGCTGAGATTAGGTTAACGTTGCTAGTTGGGTACGTGGCAGCCAGCGTTGCTTATGGCATTGGGGCATTATTAAATTATTTGCTATAGAAAAGCGGGGGTTTCC
>NZ_SDGK01000050.1 GCF_004521965.1 Weissella cibaria
CAAATCGCGTTAATTTTCAAATTCATTGTCGACCAACGCTATTTGGCATAGAGCCAAAAAAAGACTGGTCCCAATTTCTCATCGGGATCAGTCTTAATCATAATTATTGTAGGTTTGGATCGTTAAAGATCGTGTTCATCACTTCTTCAACCATATCAAATTCTGCGTCAGTTTCGATTGGTTGCAACACACCTTCTTCATCATCCTTATTATAGATGAATGGCATAATACCAACTTCTTCATCCCCATCCATCGCTGCGTCTGCAGGGCCAAGGATGATGTATGACTTACCAAAATCTTCTGAGTCGAAAGAGAACAACTCAATAAATTCGTGTTCGTTGCCGTCCTCGTCAGTTAAGACGAACAATTCTGCGTCGTTCATTTTTACGTCCTTTCGTTAACAAAAAATGACCGATGCATCATCGGTCATTAATTGTACTAAAACATTAGTCTTCTTGCTCATCCAAGAATTGGTTCAAACGCTCTTCAACCATTGACCACTCTGCGTCGTCTTCGATTGGCGTCAAACCACCTTCAGTAGACGCAGACGTCTCTTCAGGGTCGAAAATGTATGCTAACATTTCAACTTCTTCATCTTCGCCTGCCCCTGCTGGGTACAAGACAATGTACGACTTACCAAAATCTTCTGACTTAAACGTAAATAGCACTTCGAAAAGTTGCTCATCGCCGTTGTCGTCAACCAATGTGATAATGTCTTGCTCTTCGTCCATTATGTTTACCTCTTACTTTACAAGTGGTCCTTTGCGATCCAAATAATTTTGGAGAATCAAAGCCGCCGCTAACTTATCAATAACCTGCTTACGCTTCTTACGAGACGCATCAGCTTCTTCAACAAGCATACGTTCTGCTTCAACCGTCGTCAAGCGCTCATCCTGAAAATCAATTGGCAAGCCAAATGTTTCCGTCAACAAATCACCATATGCACGCGCGGCATCGACGCGCGGACCGGATGTGTTATTCATGTTCTTTGGCAACCCAAGAACGAACCCCGTTGGTTGGAATTGTGCCACCAACTCCTTCATGCGCGTAATGCCAAATTCTTTCTCATCTTCATTGATGCGAATGATTTCAACACCTTGTGCTGTCCAACCGAGCAAGTCAGATACTGCCACACCAACTGTGCGTGATCCGACATCTAGACCCATTACGCGCCCCATATTATCTGACCTCTTCTTTCTGGATTAAAATTTCTCTTAAATCTCTCGGAATTTCTCAACCAAATTACTTAGATAAGTAATCCTTAACCAACGCTTCAATGATTTCATCACGTTCAAACTTGCGAATCAAATTACGCGCATCGTTTACACGTGGAATATATGCTGGATCGTTTGAAATCAAGTAACCAACAATTTGGTTGATTGGGTTGTAACCCTTTTCTTCCAACGCCGCGTACACAATCTCAAGTGTCTTACGTACGTCGTGTTCTTGGTTATTACCAAAATCAAAGACAGCTGTATTATCTAATGAAGTCATTTTCAACCTCCTTCCGAGGTTCCCCTCAATAAAAATGCAAGTTTACTTTACAGACAACCACTCTGCTGCTTGCGTAAATGCATTTGCAATACCCGCTGGGTTCTTACCACCCGCTTGGGCCATGTCTGGGCGACCACCACCACCACCGCCAATAGCTGGTGCAATGGCCTTGATTAAATCACCAGCCTTAACACCCTTAGCAATCGCGTCTGGTGAAGCAGCAACCAACAAGTTAACCTTTTCACCCAAGTTAGCAGCCAAAACTAACACATCTGATGGCGTTGCTTGCTTCCAGTTATCGGCTGTTGCACGCAACGCATCCATTGATTCAACGGCCATTTCAGTCGCGATAAACGTAAAGTCGCCAGCTGTTTGTACATCGTTGAAAGCAGCATTGGCAGCTTGATTGGCCAACTTTTGCTCCAATGAAGCCACTTGACGCTCGGCAACCTTCAATTGCGCTTGCAAAGCCGCAATCTTATCGTTAACTTCTGACAATTTTGGTGCCTTAACTTGGGCCATTGCTTCGTTCAACCAAGCATCGTGTTGCTTGAACAAGTTCATTGCCCCCTGACCTGTCACCGCTTCGATACGACGCACACCGGCACCCGTACCTTGTTCACTGACAATCTTAAACATCCCCAACTCAGCCGTTGAATTAGCGTGTGTTCCACCGTCAAACTCAACGTTGAAGTCCCCGATTGAGACAACACGGACCTTCTCGCCATACTTTTCAGTAAAGACTGCGACAGCTCCCAACTTCTTAGCTGATTCGATATCCGTTTCGACCCATGAAATTGGCAAGTTTTCAATAATCTTAGCGTTGATCAAATCTTCAATTTCTTGCAACTTCTCTGCTGAAACAGCGCCGTTGTAAGTAAAATCATAACGCAAACCATCTTCAGTAACCAATGAACCGGCTTGGGTTGTGTGTTCACCTAAGATATTACGCAAAGCTTGGTCGAGCATGTGAGTTGCCGTGTGGTTCTTTGAAACCGCTGCGTGGTACGCACGGTTAACATCGAGCTTGTACGTCTCGCTGACCTTGATTTCTGCATTAACTTGCAATGTGTGCAAGTGTTGGCCATTTGGCGCATTTTGTACATCAATGACTTCAGCGACTACTTCACCAGCTGCGTTAATGACAACACCGCGGTCAGCCACTTGACCACCCATTTCAGCGTAGAATGGCGTCACGTCGAAGACAACTTCGGCTTGACCATCCTTAGCTGACTCGACCGATTCATTATCAACAATCAGGTCTGTCAACTTAGCGGCATCAACTGTTAATTCTGACCAACCAACGTAGGTTGATTCTGTCTTCAAATCTGTCAACAAGGCATTTTGAACACCCATTGAAGCTGTGTTACCACGAGCGGCACGGGCACGTTCTTGTTGGGCAGTCATTTCAGCGTCGAAGCCAGCACGGTCAACTGTCAAGCCAGAATCAGCCGCTGATTCTTCCGTCAACTCGTATGGGAAACCATACGTGTCATACATCTTAAAGGCAACCGCACCGTCGATAACACCACCGTTAGCCTTTGCTTCATCAATGACACCGTCCAACAATGACAAACCGTCCGCCAACGTCTTATTGAAGCGGACTTCTTCAGCTTCGACAATCGATGCGATGTAGTCCGCATTTGCCAAAACCTCAGGGTAGTAAGACTTCATAATCTCACCAACCACTGGGACTAAGTCCTTCAAGAAGACCTTATCAATCCCCAACTTGCGACCGTGCAAAACAGCACGACGAAGCAAACGACGGATGATGTAACCACGACCTTCATTTGATGGCAAAGCCCCATCACCGATTGCAAATGTTACGGCACGGGCGTGGTCAGCAATAACCTTGAATGAGATGTCCTTTTCAGGATCATCACCGTACTTGTATTGACCTGACATCGCTTCCGTCTTACGGATGATTGGTAAAAACAAGTCCGTTTCAAAGTTGGTCTTGGCATTTTGGAAAACAGAGACAACACGTTCGAGTCCCATACCCGTATCAATGTTCTTGTGTGGCAACTCAGGATAATCCTTGTTGTCAGTCAAACCAGGTAAGTGGTTGTATTGCGAGAACACGATGTTCCAAATTTCCAAGTAACGTTCGTTTTCACCACCAGGGTAGTTTTCCTTGACATCGTCGGCGTTAAATTCTTCACCACGATCATAGAAAATTTCCGTATCTGGTCCTGAAGGTCCCTCACCGATATCCCAGAAGTTATCTGGTTCTTCGTACAAGTGGTCCTTAGGCAACCCCACAACGTTCAACCAGATTTCCTTGGCTTCAGTATCATTTGGGTAAACCGTCACGTACAGCTTTTCAGGGTCCATACCGTACCATTCTGGACTCGTCAATAATTCCCAAGCCCAAGGAATAACTTCAGGCTTAAAGTAGTCGCCAATTGAGAAGTTCCCCATCATTTCAAACAACGTGTGGTGACGGGCCGTGTGACCAACGTTCTCAATGTCATTCGTACGAATTGACTTTTGCGCGTTCGTAATACGGTGGTTTTCAGGTACAACTGAACCGTCGAAGTACTTCTTCAACGTTGCGACACCAGAGTTAATCCACAACAATGTTGGATCATCCTTTGGAATCAATGATTGAGATGGCTCAATGTTGTGTCCCTTGCTTTCGAAGAAACGCAAAAACATATCACGGATCTCAGCTGATGATAATGGCTTCATCTTCCAATCCTCGCTTAAATTAAATATCTAAAATAAAAAACAGACCTCCATTGCAAAAACAGAGACGCCTACACGCGGTACCACTCTGCTTGCAATGATAGTCTGCATCATTACCTCTTTGAATGCCGTTAACGCTGGCGCACGGTTTGCTTTCACAAACAGCTATGAAGGTAGCATCAGAAAAGGTTGAGCGTTGTTTACATCATCCACAACGTTTCTGTTGGCTCTCAAACCATAAATGATATATCCTTACTCATTATTGTAACATATTAAGAACTTCTAATAACCGTTTTTGTTTGCTTGAAATGTTTTTGTAAAAGTTATTTGGTGTTTAGCAATCGCGCGATGTTTTCAGCCGTCCGTGTGAGATTTGCCTCACCAACCTTCATTGCAGTCGGCAAATCAACTGCACCCGGCACAATGCTAAACACCGCATCAATTCCCAAATCATACAACGTCTCAATACCATCCCCAACGTATCCGGCCAAGCCAATGACCTTCGCATCTGGTGAGGCTTGTTTAATCGCTTGAGCTGCTCCCATTGGGGTCTTACCGTACTGCGTTTGAAAATCAATCGCACCTTCGCCGACGAATGCGACATCCGCATTGGCGGCTTTGACGACTAACGCAGTCGCTGCAACAACCAAACTAATGCCTGATTGCATCGCAGCCTGTGTGAACGCCAACATACCAGCTCCGAGTCCGCCGGCAGCGCCCGCCCCCGGTGTGTTAGCTAAATCGATACCCAGTTGTGTCTTAATCACCTTGGCATAATTTGTCAAAGCCGCATCGAGTTCAGCCACCATCGCTGGTGTTGCACCCTTTTGTGGTCCAAAGACAGCCGACGCACCAGTTTCACCAACAAGTGGATTCGTGACATCTGAAGCCAATAAGAATTCAGACTCGGCCACGCGCGGATCAATGTGACTCATATCAATCTTAGATAGCTGTGCTAAGGTCGCACCACCGCGGGCGATTTGCTGCCCATTTTCATCAAAGAACCGGACACCCAACGCTTCAGCCATGCCGGCACCGCCATCGTTTGTGGCAGAACCGCCAAGTCCGACGATGAAGCGACGCAACCCGCGATTCAACGCATCTTTGATCAATTGTCCCGTGCCAAACGTGGTCGCCATCAGAGGATTTTTCGTTTCCTCTGTCACGAATTGAATACCTGAAGCGGCTGACATTTCGATCACAGCCGTTTGACCATCACCTAGAACACCATAAAAGGCTGTCACCGTTTCATCCAACGGATTTTGTATATCAACAGCGATAATGTCACCGTCCGTTGCATCAACTAGTGACTGAACAGTACCTTCACCACCATCAGCCATCGGGACCAATTCATAGTCCGCGTCTGGATAAATTTTTTGCAAGCCAACTTGAATGGCCAGAGCCGCCTCTTTTGCTGTCATACTACCTTTAAATGAATCTGGTGCAATTACAAATTTCATATCAATTCCTCGTTCCTTTAATCCTAGCCTGAAAATCAACCGAAATCAATCAAGCCAGCACAAAAAACAGGCCCACACTGACAATTGCATGCGAGCCTGTTTTTTACTTGTTGTTAGCCTTTTTCTTAGCCTTACGTGCGGCACGAAGTGATTGACGTTCCTCAACACGCTTCTTGTACTTTGCATCACGGGCAATCGCAGACTTAATCTGACGCTTGTAACCAGGCTTAACGTTCTTCTTCTTCTTTTTAACCAAACCAATCATCGTTGGGTCTAGCTTAACAGTTGATTTTGAACGTTGCTTACGACGGCGACGATCATAACCAGGCTTAAGCTCGCCATGTGAGTAAGTCATTGGTTCAAATGTCACACCCATGTTTTCGACCGCTTGCACGCGTTCTTCTTCATCTGGGTTGTAAATCGTAATAGCCGTTCCTTCCATACCGTTTCGACCAGTACGGCCAACACGGTGCACGAAGAATTCAAGTTCCGTTGGAATACCATCATTAATAATCAACGATACACCAGGGATATCAATACCACGCGCAGCCAAGTCAGTGGCCACAACGTATTGATAGTCCAAGTGTTGGATTTGTTGCATGGTACGCTTACGTTCACGTGGTTGGATACCACCGTGGATTTCAGCAACCTTCAAACTACGGCTTCGTAATGACTTGGTTAACTCACGCGCACGTTCCTTCGTGTTAGTAAAAACCAAAGCCATGTATGGGTTTCCCATTGTCAATAACTCGTAAACCAAGTCATCCTTCTTCATTCCCTTCGTACCAACTAACAAGTTAGTAATCGTCGGGGCGATAACGGTTTCTGTTGGAATTTCTTCCACAACAGGGTTCGTTAGGTACTTCTTCAAGAATGGTTGCAACTTTTGTGGAATCGTAGCTGAGAAGACCATCATTTGCAAATCTTCTGGCATTGCACCCGCGATTGCATCAACTTCTGGTAGGAAGCCCAAATCCATGGTCATATCCGCTTCATCGACAACCAAAACTGATGCTGTGTGGATATCCAACCCACCTGCCGTATACAAGTCCTTGATACGACCTGGTGTTCCAATAACAATTTGTGGTTGTATACTTTCCAATTGGTGCATTTGGCGGACCTTATCGGTTCCACCAACATACAAGCCAATGCGTGGCTGTTGGTCAGCCAGGAAACCTGTACCCAATTGCTTGGCTGCCGCGTAGATTTGTTGTGCCAACTCACGAGAAGGCGTGGTAATCACGGCTTGCACTTTTTGAGCAGTTGGGTCAAACTTTTGGAAAATTGGAATCAAAAATGTGTGTGTCTTACCTGATCCAGTTTGTGATTGTCCCACAACGGAACGTCCTTGCATCACAACGGGAATCAAGCGTTCTTGCACCTTCGTTGGTGTGGTGAAACGAATTTCATCCAACGCCGTATAAATTTCTGGGCGCAAGTTGTAGTCAGTAAACTTAGCCATTATGCTTCTGTTTGCTCCTTCAATGTTTCATCGGCTTCACGAATAATTTCATGGACTTCATCAATATCCTTGGCAAAAGCCCCCGAGGCAAACTTGTGTCCGCCGCCGCCGTGGCGCTTTGCAATTTCGTTAATCACCGTGTTACGTGAACGTAGTCGGACACGGAAAAAGCCATCAACTTGCTGTTCAAAAACAGCCCAGGCCTTAACTGTGTTAATCTTTCCAAGTAATGGGACAATAAAGGCCGTCCCAAAATCACCAAGATTGAAGTTTTCAACAACTTCGTTCGTCAAAATAATGTAATTAAAGCCGTTATCGGTTGTGACCATGTTGTTATAGACATAGCCAGAAGCCCGGGCAGCTTCAACTGAGATGGTATCCATTTGTTGATTAATCTTAAACCAATCAAAATCAAACTTCATCAAATCAGCGACAACTTGCATCGTTTCAGAATTAGTCGCGTATAAGAAGCGACCCGTATCTCCAACGATACCAGCATACAAATATGAGGCACCTGCATCTGACAAAGTCAATTCGTCTTCAAATTCCTTATAGAAGGCAAAAATCATCGCCGACGTAGATGAAGCACCTTCAATCACCCACGTATAGTCGCCATATGGCTCCTCATTTGGGTGGTGGTCAATCTTAACCAACACCTTACCGTAGTCGAAACGACGGTCATCTACACGTGGTGAATTTGCTGTGTCTGTCACAATTACCAATGCATCATCATAAAGTGAGTCTGGAATTTGCTCCATCTCACCCATCCAAGTCATGCTAGGAACTTGCTTTCCCACAACGTGAACCTGCTTCTCAGGGAACGACGTTTTAATTAACTCCGCCAAGCCAAATTGTGACCCAAAGGCATCTGGATCAGGGCGTTGGTGACGGTGAATAATAATCGTGTCCGCTGCCTTAATTTGCGCTAGAATTGCTGTTTGCGCTGTCATGATTCAATCTCAATTCTATCTAGTTTACAAACGTTGCTCGCAACGTTAACAGTTTGGGGCTACCACCCGCTACTTTAATAAGTATAGCAGAAAACCGCGGTAATTACGCGATTAGATTAGTTATCATACAGATTCAGGGAAATATTTTCAAAGGTAAGTGGTGCCAAATTCGTCATGGTTAGCCCCAAGAGGCGAATCGGCTTTTGATATCCACCTAATTCTTCCCAAATGTCTGCTGCTAAACGCTCAAACTCGGTCGCGTCATTTGGTAAATAGTCTGGCTGAGTTGTTCGACGTGTTTCCGTATTAAAGTCTTCATCACGTATCTTTAATACCAAGGTTTTGCCGTGTAGCGACCTTCTCTGTAGCGAGCTTTCTAAAAGTACGGCCAGCCGCTTTAGTTCGGCCATGATTTTCTCTTCGTTATCCAAAAACGGGCCATAGGTTCGTTCTTTGCCAACTGATTTCCGCTCACGTTGCCATTCAACTGGTCGGTCATCAACACCCCGGATTCGTCGGTAAAAGTCATATCCCATCCGTCCAAAATGTTGGGTCAATGTCGTTTGGTCCATGGCATAAAGATCAGCACCAGTTGTGACACCCAGGTCACGCATTCGTTCTGCCGTCTTTTGACCAACCCCACGGACCTCCTCAATTGGCAATGCATCTAAGAAAGACCGAACATCTGCCTCCCGAACAACAGTCAGACCGGCTGGTTTATTATGTTCAGATGATAGTTTTGCCAAGAACTTATTAAACGATGCCCCGACCGAACTGGTTAATTGCAGTTCTTCATAGATAGTTTGTTGTAGGGTATGGGCTAACGCAACAAGATTATCAATACTAACTTTATTTTCTGTTACATCTAAATAAGCTTCATCTAATGCAATTGGTTCCACTTTGTCGGTATAACGGTGAAAAATTTCATGTACCTGATTTGACACGGTCCGATATTTTTCAAAATTTGGCGTCAAGAAAATTGCATCTGGCGCTAATCGAAGTGCTTCGGCGGCACTCATTGCAGAATGGACACCAAGTTGTCGTGCTTTATAGTTAGCTGTAGCAACCACACCACGGCCACTATGTTGCCGTGGGTCACGTGCCAAAATTAAAGCAACGTCGGCAAGCGCAGGATTATCTCGCGTTTCGACTTGCGCATAAAAGGCATCCATATCAACATGTAAAATTTGCCGGTCAGTATGTAATTGCACCGGAATTTCTAGTAAATCAGCCATCTCCCCCACACTCCTTTCGTTTAAAATCCATAACAAAAAAGAACCTGAGAACTATCTGCTCAGGCTCTTTCATCTATTACTTTGCGTCGTCTGACTTTTCGTCTGCCACAACATCAGCTGTCGTATCGACGATTTCATCAGTTGCCGTTTCTGCCTTTGGTGCTTCAGCAACAGCTGGAGCTGCCTTGACAACTTGACGAATTGCTGACAATTCGAATACCAAAATAACACCTTCAGCATCCAAATCAAATGTCTTTGCTTTATTATCAACGGCAGCAATCTTACCGTGCAAACCACCGATAGTCACAACCTCGGCACCTGGTTGAACCGTGTTGATCATCTCTTGGCGCTTCTTCTGGGCCTTTTGTTGTGGGCGAATCATAATAAAGTACATCGCCGCCACGAAGACGACCAAAATCAAAACATTGGCACTCATAGTAGTACACTCCTCTAGGATTTATTTAGCAATAGTCAGAACAAGCGTGCATTTGGATTCTTGTACCCGTAGTTTTCCATGACTTCTTCACGGAACTCAAGTAAGCGATCCTCAGAAATTGCTTGACGCATATCTTCCATCAACTTCAATAGGTAACGCAAATTGTGAACAGACGCAATGTTTTGCGCATACAATTCGTCGGCCTTAAACAAGTGGTGTAAGTACGCCTTAGTAAAGTTTTGTGAACCGTAGTCTTCCGTTTCAGGGTCAATTAGTGAAAAGTCATTCTTATACTTCGAATTCGTAATCACGATACGGCCCTTCGACGTCATCAAGGTTCCCTTGCGTGCGATACGTGTTGGTAGCACAGAATCGAACATATCAATACCGCGGATAGCACCATCAATCAAAGAATCGGGTGCTGCAACACCCATCAAATAACGTGGCTTGTTTTCGGGTAGGAATGGCACCGTGAAGTCAAGCACACGGTTCATCTCTTCCTTGGTTTCACCAACAGACAGTCCACCAACGGCGTATCCAGGCAAATCAAGCGAAACAAGATCTGAAGCAGACTGCTTACGAAGCTCACGGAAACCGGCACCTTGCACGATACCAAATAGTGCTTGATCTTCCGGACGACGGTGGGCAGCTAAAGCACGCTCAGCCCAACGTGATGTTCGTTCAACTGAATTCTTCACGTAATCATACGTTTCAAAGTATGGAATTGCTTCATCCAATTGCATCATGACATCAGAACCCAAATTATTTTGAATGCGCATCGCAACCTCAGGTGATAGGAACATTTCTTCCCCATTCACGTGATTACGGAAGGTCACGCCTTCTTCTTTAATGTTGTTGCGTTCTGACAATGACCACACTTGGAAGCCACCTGAATCAGTTAGAATTGGGCCATCCCAATTCATAAACTTGTGCAAACCACCAGCTTCGGCAATCAACACGTCACCTGGGCGAACCCATAGGTGGTACGTGTTTGACAAAATGAACTGTGACTTGATTTCTTTTAGTTCACGAGGTGACACGTTCTTAACCGTGGCTTGTGTACCAACCGGCATAAACATTGGTGTCATGACTTCACCGTGGGGGGTTGTAATTTTACCCAAACGTGCACCAGTGTGCTTTTCCACGTGGAGTAGCTCGTACTTCACAGCATAATCAGACATGATGTGACTTCCTCCCTCTACCAAACCTCGGTAGCAATCGTTTCTATCTTGATGTTCTTTTCGACCGCTCGAAAAAACTAGCCAAATACAATTATATCAGAAAGAATGCCCAGACTACGCACAATTTCAATATTAATTGTGAGATACGGTGTTTTTGTGTCAGTTTTATCACTAATATAGGTTAATTACCGATACAAAAAAACCACCAATAAATGGTGGCTTCAATATGGACGTTACAGGGATCGAACCTGTGACCCCCTGCTTGTAAGGCAGGTGCTCT
>NZ_SDGK01000051.1 GCF_004521965.1 Weissella cibaria
AGGTACCAACAACCAATCGCGCTAGCGAGTGGTCATCAGTACCAAAAATTGTAGAACCGTTTTTTCGTCTATTTATTTAAAAAATATCTTGACGTATTTGCTCATTGAGTTACAATTAGTTTGTGAGTTATCTAATTTATCGGACTTGTTTACGCTTTTAAATGGAACAAATGGTTGTTTCATCAGTGGGTTTGGTTGTGAATGATATCGATAAATAGTTGTTGATAATTGCACAATGATAATAATCGAAAAATGTTGTGGGGTATATAACATGAAAATTGCAGTAATTGGTAGCACGCACGCAGGAACCTTTTCTGCGACGCAAATTAAACAATTGCATCCTGAGGCTGACATTACAGTTTATGAACAGCACACGACGGTGTCGTTCTTGTCATGTGGGATTGCCTTGTGGGTAGGTAATCATGTTTCGGATGAACAACGAATGTTTTATGAAACACCAGCTTCAATGACTGAACAAGGAATTAAAATGAAGATGCAACACCAAGTTGTTGAGGCCGACTTGGTTAATAAACGTATTCGGGCTAAGAATCTATTGACCGGTGATTTTGCAGATGAGACATTTGACAAAATTGTGATTACAACCGGTTCAAAGCCATTAGTCCCAAAGATTCCAGGCATCGATAATGATAAAATTTATATGGTGAAGTCTTGGGAAGACGCTAACCGAATTAAGGAAGTGGCGGATGAAGTCAAGCGTGTGATTGTCATTGGTGCAGGTTACATTGGGGCCGAAATTGCAGAGCAATTTTCAGTAACTGGTAAGAAAGTTACGCTAATCGATGGTTTTGATCGCGTGTTGCCTAAGAACTTCAGTCCAGTAATTACCGATCGTCTGGAAGCGGCGTTCCAGGACAACAATGTCACATTAGCTTTGCAACAAATGGTAACTGGCTTTGAAGATGCCACAGATGGCGGTATTCGAGTGACAACGAATCAAGGTACGTACGAGGCAGATATTGCGGTACTTGGGATTGGTTTCTTACCAAATACGGACTTGTTTAAGGGCCAAGTTGATATGCTACCAAACGGGGCCATATTAACGAATTCCTACATGGAAACGAGTTTGCCTGACGTCTATGCGGCAGGTGATGCCACGACTGTCTTCTACAATCCGACGCAGGCCCATGACTATATTCCATTAGCTACGAATGCGATTCGTCAGGGAATGTTGGTTGCACGTAACATTGATGGCCATCACTTGGCTTACTCAGGGACGCAAGCAACGTCGGCGGTGGAGTTGTATGGTTATGCCATGTCAGCAACCGGTTTGAACAAGGGGGCGGCTGAAGCGCGGGGCTTAGATGTCGTTGAAACGGTTCATGAGGAAGATTATCGACCTGATTTTATGTTGTCGACGACGCCAGTATTGTCAACGTTAACTTGGGACCGAAAAACACGGCGCGTTCTAGGGGCGGCCTTTATGTCAAAGCATGACATTACACAAGCGGCGAACGTTGTCTCATTGGCCATTCAAAATCAAATGACCATTGACGATTTGGCGATGGCTGATTTCTTCTTCCAACCTAACTTTACGCAACCGGTTAATTTTGTGGGTGCAACGGCCTTACAAGCGGTTAGTGATGTACAAAACAAAAATTAATCCTAATAAAAGCTTGACAATAAAATGAGGATTGTCTAATATAATACTCATAGAAAAACGAATAGATAGTTAGTAAAAACAAGACGATCAGGAAAGTATGATTGCTAGCAAAGTGCAGAGAGTTACGGGTGGTGAGACGTAGCGTGCGCTATCACTCAGAAAATGGCCTGTGATTGGGTGTTGTGAATGGCAAGTTCATAAGCGACACACGGGTGGTTACCGTTAACAAACACGCGTATCGACATAGCATCATTTCGCTCCCTGTCCGCACGTTGTGAGGCTTTTCGGGTGACTGAATAAGCGAATTTAGAATGGTACCACGGGCTTAAACCGTTTCTATACTTCTCATATTGAGAATGTGTATAGAAACGGTTTTTATTTACAACTAGGGGTGGAAATTATGACAATTAAAAAGCAAGTATTAGTATCAGCAGTTGCGGTGGCTGGTTTATCAGCTGCAGTGGCTTTGTATGTAGGAAATAATGGGACAGTTTCTGCTTCAGATGAAAAGACTGTAACCGTTGGATTGGTTGGCGATTCTGACCGTCAATTATGGGAGTATGTCAAAAAAAATGCCCAGAATAAGTATGGCATCGATGTGAAATTGAAGTTGTTCACGGATTATGTTAAGCCAAATCAGGCATTGGTTGATGGTTCGATCGATTTGAATTCATTCCAAACGATTAATTATTTCGATGTGCAAAATAAGCATTTTAAGAATAAGCTAGTGGGAATTGGTAAGACGTATGTGACACCAATTCGTATCTATTCTGATAATCACAAGTCTTTGAAGGATTTGCCGGAAAAAGCAACGATTATTGTACCGAATGATGCATCGAACGAAAAACGTGCGTTGGATGTCCTAGAGGCTGCAGGATTGATTAAATATAACCATGACACCAAGTTGCCAACTGCCCAGGATGTAACGGAGAACAAGAAGCATTTCCAAATTAAGGAAGTTTCTTCAGATCAAACAGCGGCCGCGTTGAAGAGTGCTGATGCGGCGGTTGTTAATACTAATTATGCCCTTGATGCGAAGTTGGATATTGACAAGGCACTGTTTGTGGAACCGGTCAATAAAGCTAACAAAGGTTACATTAACATCATTGCTGCGCGGAAGGGTACACAAAATAAAAAAGTATACAAGCAAGTGGTTAAAGCCTATCAAACCGAGGCTACCAAGAAACACATGAAGCGGCTATACGGATCAGCAGAAATTGCTGCGTGGGATATCAAGTTAAAGTAATTTAGGGGTACAACAATATGGCAGAACAAACAGCAATTTTTGCAGGTGGATGTTTTTGGTGCATGGTGCAACCGTTTGAAACATTAACAGGGATTTCACTTGTTCGCTCTGGATACACGGGCGGCTATAAGGATAATCCAACCTATGAAGAAGTTAAGGCACACCAAACAGGTCACACGGAAGCCGTAAAAGTTTGGTTTGACGACGCTGCAATTTCATACGCAGATTTGGTTTGTTTATATTGGCAGACGGCAGATCCAACTGATGCGATGGGTCAGTTTGAAGATCGTGGTGACAATTACCGTCCTGTTATTTTTGTTAATTCACCTGAGCAGCGACAGATTGCTGAGGCGTCTAAAGTTGCTTTGCAAGAATCAGGCATTTTTGGAGATGATTTGATTGTGACAATGATTGAAGATGCCACAACTTTCTGGGAAGCTGAAGAATATCACCAGGAATTCTATAGGAAGAACGTTGAACGCTATAACGAAGAAAAGCAATCTCGTGATGCATACAAAGAAAAGTTCTGGGGTAGTGGGATTTCTAAGTAATACCAATGTTTTGCGCGTGTTTTGATGTTTTTTATGAAATTAAAATTTTACCGTTAAATCATATTAAAAACCGTTGATTGCCACAACTTTCGCGCCTGTTTTGCACCTTGGAAATAAAAAATCGCACCTTTTAAACTAGTAATAGTTTGGGGGTGCGATTTTTTCAAGAATTTTAAGTGTTAGACTATCTTGTATAATTGAGGTTTCTTTTAAACATGTGCGCATAGACGGTTTGTGTCACGAGGGTATTTTTATGACCAACACGTTTTGAAATATACATTAAATCAACTTCTTAAGACAATAGCCAAGAAACGTGTGTATGTCGTAATCCATGGATATTTATCATATGTGGCGCACCAATTTTTATGAGTGTATCACGCAATTTTTTAATGGCCCATTCGTTTGCGGGAGGAGTTGGGACAATAAATTCAGAACCCATGCCAACTTCTTTTCGGTATCTACCCAAATGGTCGAACCACCGTTTTGGCATGGTGATAGTTCGAATTGATTATTTTGTTTTCGGGACTGAGGCAGGATATGGTTTTTTACTTGATCGTTGAACATTGACAGTTAGCGTTCCGTTTTGTGCATCTATGCCTTGGGCCCTTAATCCGGTTATTTCAGAAATCTTAAACCACCTAGTAAGGCTGTTATGTACACAAAATGGTGGTCTGATGGTTTCTCACGTTCTATATAATCTAAAAATAGTTCAATCTCGTTTAAATCTAGGTGATTGTCGTCAGAAACTTTAGTACTTTCAGAACCTTTGTTAACAATTGATACTGTGGGGTCGATACGCAATAAACCATCTGCAAAAGCCAATATACTAGCCGCTGATATATGTTCTGCTCTTATGCTAGATTTACGGACAGATTTTTCTCTGCCCTGTAAACTAATAGCAG
>NZ_SDGK01000052.1 GCF_004521965.1 Weissella cibaria
GGAACACTTGAGATAAATAATATTCTTTAGCCGATCTCCAGCCGAAAAGCTTTCGAGGTCGGCTATTAATTTGCTCAACCATTTGTTCAATGTATTCGTCTGAATAATCTTCGATTGCAGTCCCTTTAGGGACGTACTCACGGATTAGCCCATTTGTATTTTCGTTGGTCCCGCGTTGCCATGGAGCGTGGGGATCAGGAAAGTAAAACTGGACATCGAATTTCTTTGTTATCTCATCTTGCGCACTGAATTCATTTCCGCGGTCTGGAGTTAAAGTCTGTATCTGACTGGTTGGAAGGGAATCTAGCATTGAACCTATGATTCTCATAACATCGACGGTCTTCTTTGATGCCGCTCGTTTTGAAAGTAA
>NZ_SDGK01000053.1 GCF_004521965.1 Weissella cibaria
TGAGTAGAAACTATTCTTGAATGAGATAAGAATACGTAGACGAAAGTTTTTGAAACCACGGAACCCGTATGCCGTGCGCTTAATTGCTTTGATTTTATTGTTTGAACCTTCAATTGGCCCATTTGAGAATCCGTAGATAAAACTGTTTATTATTTCGTCGAAGTGTTTACGGATAGTGCGACGAGTCTTCTTCATTGCCGTTGGCAATGAGCGGTATTTGGCATTGTTTTTTGTAGGATATAGAACAGACTTGAGTTCAGCTTCATTACGGGCTTCGACGGCGTAAAGAATCTCTTGGTAGAAAGCGTATGCGTCACGCAGTTCATCAGAGAGCGCCAGTAGGTGGTCGATAACTTCTTTATCAGTTAAATAGGCATGCTTAAAATTGATTCGATGTTTG
>NZ_SDGK01000054.1 GCF_004521965.1 Weissella cibaria
CCACTTTTTTACTGTCATACTAATCAATTCTCTCTGCTGCTAGCTGCGTAATCAAAAACTGAGCCTGATGATTCTGTTCACCCGAAACACGATAGGTTGGTTGCACATCTGCACCCCAGCTATCAATACCGCCAACACCGCGAACGGCACCTAAAATCGAGACAACACCGCGTCTCACAGGGGGTAACTCATTCAAATGCGTGGCTGCTTCAAGCTCCAACGGCGAAAAAGGCAGCACTGAGAAAGCAAACGGTTGTGCATTTTTTTCGATTCGCAGTCCTTGTTGTGCCAAATTTTTTAAGACCACCGAATCCGTTTTAATATGCATCCCCATTTCTTGGGGGACTAAATACGGTGTTATCGGCATTCCCGCGATATCATACGTACCAACCTCACCACCGCGCCAGCGGTCTGGATATGTTTCTCCCGATAGGCCTGTGTAGGTGTACCCTTGAAATGGCGTCGGCGTTACAAATCGTAATCCGAACACCGGTAGTTCTGGTAACCCTTTCCGACCAGTATAGTGTGCCGTCACCTGTAATGTTCCGGCCGGCATCACGGTATAGCTAATGTCAACCGTCGTTTGCGGTTCAGTCGCGGTTGTATACGTAAACACAATCGTCACTGTCGTGGCAAATTGCTGGTCATCATAGTGATTATTTTGTGGCGCAATTGGCTGACCAATGGTTTGCTGGTCGACTGACACGACAAAATTGGTAACCGTACTGAATTGGTCAGCACCAAGCCATTGTGCTGACCGGCGCGAGAAACCATTCCCCCGATCGTTATCGGTCGTGGCACGCCAAAAGGCTGGCTTCGGGCCACGGTATAGCCACTCTTGTCCACCGAATCGTAACGACTCCAGACCACCACGTTCATAACTAAATAAATAACTCACTGCCCGATGATGCACGCCAAGGACACCATCTCCGTAAACAATACGTAATGGCTTAGTTGTCAAATTGTTCATAATAGTACGCTACTTCCTGTAAAGCTGGTTTTGGTTGACGGTCAGCAAAGAATAATCCATTACCGGAAAACTCGTAATCTGAATGGCGATCATTGAAGTCACCACCATAACTTAATACTTGTTCACCTGTTATAGCGTCACGTTGCCAAATCGCCTGGTCCACATAGTCCCAGACAAATCCACCTGTGTAAGCTGGCGACTGATTATACAGCGCCATATAGTCATCAAAGCCGCCAACTGAATTCCCCATACTATGCATGAACTCACAGTTTAGGTACGATTTGGCCGGCTTTTGCTGGAGATACGCTAAAATGTCTGCCGGGGATGCATACATCCGACTTTCAACGTCAGAAATCACTGCATTGAATTGGCGATTGTGAAAGACACCCTCATAATGGGTTAACCGTGTCTTATCGTGCTCCTTATAGAATGCATTCATTGCGGCAATATTTTCACCCGCATATGATTCATTACCAAGTGACCAAAATAGAATCGAGACGTGATTTTTAAACTGCTCATAATTGCTACGTGCCCGATCTAGCACCACTTCTCGCCATGCGCTATGACTCCCTGGTACATTCACAGAAGGCCCAACGGCACCCATTTTTTGCCAGGTACCATGAGATTCTAAATTGGTTTCCGCCATAACGTAGACGCCCGCTTCATCTATCATGAAATACCAAGCCATTTGATTTGGATAGTGCGACGTTCGCACCGCATTGATGTGAAACTTTTTAAACAACGCCACATCTTCTGCCATATCAGCCACCGTCAACGCACGTCCACGGCTTGGATGCCACTCATGACGGTTCACACCATTTAAAAATAATTGCCGGCCATTCAACTGAATTTGTTGTTCATCCGTTACCGAAAGCGTCCGAAATCCAATTCGATAAGTTACAAAAGCTAATTCAGCACCATCAGCTGCACGAATAGTCAACTGCATCTCATAGAGTGTCGGCGACTGATGCGACCATACTTGCACCTCCGGGACTGACAACTCAAAAATGACCTCATCATTTGCAAGCGGACGTTGGGTCGTCGCCACCACCTGATTATCTGGACCAATGACAACCGCTTCCAGTCGTGCATCTATTAACCCGGCGTGTTGCACAGTAACCGTCCCCGTTACTTTACCCACGTTGCCAGTAACGGTTGGCACAAGGACACATCTTGTACATCGACTGGTGTGCTTGCTTCTAACCAGACACTCCGAAAAATACCCGAAAAGCGAAACATACCCTGATCTTCTAAAAATGCTGCTGTGCTTAACTTATAAACAACCACCGCTAAAAAGTTCTCACCGGATACCAAGTATGACGTGATATCAAACTCCGCCCGACTGAAACTGTCTTCTGAATACCCGACAAAGTGGCCATTGACCCAAACATACATCGCCTGTTAGACGCCTTCAAATTGCAGTCGCACCGTACGATTCGTAAAATATTCTGGCACTTCAAATGTCCGGGTATATTCACCCACCGGGTTATCGCTAGCTTCACTAAAAATACTGGGATAACTCGTTTCATCTTCATCAATCATTGGTGGTCGCCGATACACATGGCCATCCCAAGGATATAACGTATTAATGTACTGAATTTGCCCAAAACCTTGTAACTGAATATGGCCCGGGACCTGAATAGAAGTAAAATTTTGCCGAGCGACCTGATTCTTTGGCTCAAAAAACGCCGGCGTACGGTGTTGTGGTGTTTCACCATAATGAACTGTCGTAACCGCTGTGACCCATTTCGATAAGCCGATGCCGACTCATATACTGTGTGATCACTACGGGCAGGTAATTTGCCAACCCTAAAAACTGTTGGATCATCCAACCATGCTAACGATGCTTCCATAATTCCCCCCAATCATTTGTAAACGCTTTCAAACTATAGTCTACACACATTTCACAAAATGACCACCCAACTTTTTATACCGTTTTTTACTAATAACAAAACAGCGCCCAAACTGCACCGATAAAACCGGCCGTTTAAGCGCTGTGTATTAATTATTTGCAGTTAGCTTAGTCCGCTGCAACTTCTGAAATCTCAATTGTGTCATCGACCAAATCAGCTTGCAACGTCTTAGCATCCAAGTGATCCAAGTAGAAGTCAGTCACCTTGTCACGAATTTGCTGTTCAATTACACGACGTAGTGGTCGTGCACCCATTGCTTCATCGTAGCCTTCCTCAATCAACCAATCCTTGGCAGCTGGCGTTACTGACAAAGTAATGTCTTTCTTAGCTAATGTGTGGTTCACATCAGCCAACATCAAATCAACAATTTGTTGCAAATCATCCTTAGTCAAATGTGAGAATTCGACAATCGCATTAAAACGATTCAAGAATTCTGGACGGAAGTATGGTGCCAAACGGTCATTAAGCGTTTGGTCAGCAACATCTTGCCCCGTGAGCGCTTCATTACCAAAGCCCGCGTTTGACGTTGCAATCACCACGGTATTCTTAAAGTTGACCGTGTTACCTTGACCATCCGTCAAACGACCATCATCCATAACTTGTAGTAGCAAAGTCAAGACTTGCGGATTTGCCTTTTCAATCTCGTCAAGCAAGACGATGGCATATGGTTGACGACGAACCCGTTCAGTCAACGTGTTACTGTTATCATCGTACCCAACATAACCAGCTGTCGCCCCAATCAACTTTGAGACTGCTGTCAAGTCAGAATACTCTGACATATCCAAGCGAATGACGTGCTCCTTAGATCCAAACATATCCAAAGCTAATTGCTTGGCTAGTTCAGTCTTACCAGTTCCCGTTGGACCAACAAACAAGAAGCTACCGATTGGACGGTTACCATCATCGAAGCCGGCACGGTTACGACGAATTGCCCGTGATACAGCTTCGACCGCTTCATCTTGACCAATAACCTTACCACGCAAACGTTCGTTAATTCCCTTCAAACGCTCAATATCTGAAGCGCCCATTTGGGCAACAGGAACCCCTGTCAAACGTTCAACACTTTCAGCAACATCATTCACCGTCGCCGTCACGTGCTTAGCCTCACCAGCATTATCAATCTGCTCTTGCAGCTTATCAATCGTCATCTTGTGCTTAGCTGCTTGCTCATAATCTTCCTTGTCAGCCGCAGCTTGCTGTAAGTCACGTTCACGCTTAATATCCGCTTCCAAAGACACGACGTCAGCCACTGGATTCTTTGCAGCCAAGTGAGCTGCCGTCATATCCAACAAATCAATCGCCTTATCTGGCAATGACCGTTGTGGAATATATTGCACTGAATAGTCGACCGCAGCCTTCAAAACATTATCTGGAATTTCAACATTGTGGTGCTCTGCATACAAATCGCGAATCCCCAACAAAATGTTGAATGTATCTTCTGAACTTGGTGCGTTAACCGTCACCTCATTGAAACGACGCGCCAAGGCTGCGTTCTTCAAAATCGTGTTACGGTACTCATCTTGCGTCGTGGCCCCAATGACCGTGAACTCACCACGGCTCAAAGCTGGCTTTAAAATATCAGCCAACCCCTTCGAACCAGAATCACCACCCATGGCACCTGTACCTAAAATTTGGTGAATTTCGTCAAAGAAGATGATAACGTTCCCTGCTTCATTAACTTCCTTAATCAAATTTTGGACGTTCTCTTCAAAGCTACCACGGTATTGGGTACCCGCCTCGATACTTGAAAGATCAATTGAAATAATCTCTTTGTTTCGAATTGACGCTGGTACGTCACCAGCAATAATCGCTTGTGCTAATCCTTCAACCACAGCCGTCTTTCCAACGCCCGCGTCACCAACTAACACTGGGTTATTCTTCGTACGACGACTCAAAATTTCGGCTGTTTCCTGAATCTCCTTATTTCGGCCAATTACCGGATCTAACAAACCTTCGCGCGCCTCTTGTGTTAGATTACGACCAAGCTTAGCCAACATACCATCTTGCTTCATCGCACCATTCTGTGGTTCAACCTCTGGTAGGTCATTACCTTCTTGACCAGGAAGACGGCCACTTTGTCGATATGCTGCAAACTCTTCCGGCGTCACTTCACGCCCATTGATCAAATAACGTGAGTTCTCTGAGTTCAAGCCACCCATGCGGCCCATCATGCGGTTGAAAATATCATTCATATCTGAGTTAAAAGCGTCATTGTAATTTGCCATAAGTTTAATTACGCTCCTTTTTTGTTTATTTTCAGTCTGCCAAGGCTGAGACCCCTCTCTCATTACCTTGTAACATTATTATATACCCGTAACAAACTGATTACAAGTGTTTTTTAGCACTCTTTTTAATAGAGTGCTAAAAAACAATCACAACTCTGAATAATCCTTAACAGGTGCATGAAAAAACCGGTTGAATCCAAACGAATTCAACCGGTTTTGGTTTATTTCTCGATTTATTAAATGACAGTCGCGACGGCTTACGCGTGGTATGACGATTTCATCTCATTTGATTGTCCAGCCACCATCAATCGTAAATACTTGCCCTTGGATATACGTCGCCTCAGGGCTCGTTAGGTACAGTGTTAAATCTGCAACTTCTTGTGGATCAGCCCACCTTCCAGCGGGCGTGTCGGCTGCGACTTGCGCTGCCATTGCACCATTGCCAGCAAAATCGGCCGCATTCATGGGCGTATTAATGGCACCTGGTGCAATGGCATTGACGCGAATACCCTTGTCAGCATAATCTAACGCCAATTGTTTCATCCAACCTACCAGCGCGTGCTTCGACATCGTGTAAGCAGCGCCACCACCACCAGCAACTTGACCGGCGATTGATGCCATAAAAACAAACGTGCCATCCTGACGCGCTACCATGTACGGTAGAACCGCCAATGATATTTGAACAGCTGCATACACATTGACCTGCATCAGTTGTTTAATGACCGGGTAAGTGGTTGACAGCGCCGGCTCAAAGGCATCCAGTACACCGGCAGTTGAGAGAAAGACATCAACCTGTTCCAATAGCTTTGCATGCCTTGTTAACCAGGTGGCCAGCTGTTCTTCATCTGCCAAATCTAGTTGAAATGCTCTTAAGCGAGGATGATCAATTGAAATGACTTGTTTATCCAACGCGATGACAGTTGCACCTGCCACCAAGTAAGTCTTCATTTGCGAAAATCCAATTCCGGAAGCTGCCCCAGTCAGCAAAATCGTCCGCCGTTCATAATTTTGAGTAATCATTTATTTTTCCAAATCAACACGACGACTTAATAGGTAGAAAATAATTGCCCCAATAATCAAAGCAGCAAGTTCCCCCAACGCAGTCCAAGCAAATGTTGCCCAGAATGGTGTCTTCGCCATAAAGTATAACTCTGCAGCAACGACCCACATCATCAAGGCATCAATAATTGCACTAATCGCTAAACGTTTCACAACGTTTTTTACTTTGCGTGTCGCAAAGTATGACATCGTCGTCATTGCTAACGTTCCAGCTGTTCCAACGATCATATCAACAATGCCATACGGCGACCAAATGTTAGCGATAAATACACCAATTGTCAGTGCAATGATATAGCGCTTGTTAAAGACCACCAGGTGATTAAACCCTTCTGAAAAGCGCAACTGAAATGGACCATACGATGCAAACGGCAGCGCCACCGTCGCCACGGCATAAAGCGCAGCAATAACGGCAATCAGGGATATATCACGAGTTGAAAAAGACTTCTTTTTTGTTTCCATCTTCAATTCTCCTAGTTTTTTTGAGTGGGATGGTTACGAACCACTGACTTACAGGATAGCAAAATGACACCCGACAAGCAAGCCACGCTTTTAGGACATGGTTGCTAATTTTATCCGATATATGCTACTTTAAAAGAATATTAATTATTAATACGGAGGAATTATATGAAGCGTTTTTTTGAGCGATCATTTATCGTCGGCATCGTCACGACGTTAACAATGGTCACAATTATTAGTATTTGGAATGGAACATGGATAGCAGGCTGGCATCGACGTACCATCTTAGCTACCCTAACCATTGTCCCGTTAACGTTCGTTTTAGCCACTTTGCTGAAAGAGAACGTTACATTGCCACTAGTCATTAAATTACATAACATCTTACCCAAATGGTTTTCAGAACTCGTCCCTCGTCGACACTCCATGGCTATTTTCATCGTAACTGGGAATGTATCAGTCATGTCCTTCTACGGCCTGTATATGTCACATCATTACGATTCACAGCATTTGGTTCTGTCATACTTCATTCAATGGGCCCACACCTTATTATTCGCAATTCCCTTATTATTATTTATCGTGCGACCTCTAATAACCGTCGTATTCGATTTAATTTGGCGTGAGGATGATCCTGCTTAATGTAAATACATACTAAAAGATCGGTCTAGTCCAACAGGCCGGTCTTTTTAAGCCCCAAAATTAGATTTTTATGTGATTTTTTGATAAGCTAGTTCTCATACGTGTACGAGGAGGTCACATGAAAAATTCAAAAAAGACCAAAAAAATCGGCCTATTCCAACTAATCATGCTTGGATTAGGTTCATTGATCGGGTCAGGTTGGCTCTTCGGCGCCTGGGAAGCATCCCAAGTCGCCGGACCAGCCGCCATTATTTCCTGGGTAATCGGTGGTATAGTTATCGGTGCAATCGCTTATAACTACGTCGAACTGGGAACCATGTTCCCGCAATCTGGGGGGATGAGTAAATACGCACAATACACTCATGGCTCATTATTAGGGTTCATCGCTTCATGGGCTAATTGGATTTCGCTCATTACGCTAATTCCAATTGAATCAGTTGCCGCTGTGCAATATATGAGCTCGTGGCCTTGGTCCTGGACAAAATGGACTCAAAGTTTCATGACCAATGGTACGATTACAAACGAAGGGTTATTAGCCGTCTTCTTCTTTATCGTCGTGTTCACGTTATTGAACTATTGGTCAGTCGAATTGCTCACAAACTTTACAAGTTTTATTTCTGTCTTCAAAATTGGTGTTCCGCTATTAACAATCATCATGTTAACTTTATCAGGATTCCATCCTGGTAACTACGGGTCATCACTACATGAATTTATGCCATATGGCACGGCACCAATCTTTGCTGCCACGACAGTATCTGGTATTATCTTCTCATTTAATGCGTTCCAAACCGTTATTAACATGGGAAGTGAAATCGAAAACCCCAAGCGTAATATTGGGCGCGGTATTACTTATTCACTATTAATTAGTGGTGTACTATACATTCTGTTACAGAGTACATTTATTACCGCATTGAAGCCTGACATGATTGCAGCAAATGGTTGGCACGGCATTAACTTCGCCTCACCATTCGCTGATCTGGCTATTCTACTAGGTATTCACTGGCTGTCAGTTTTGCTATATATGGACGCTTTTGTATCACCATTTGGAACCGGCGTATCCTTCGTCGCATCTTCAAGTCGTACATTGGCTGCCATGGTAACCAATAACCACATTCCAAAATTCGTCGGAAAAATCAACGATAAATACGGTACACCCCGTATCGCAGTGGTTGTTAATGCCATTTTGAGCATGCTGATGGTCTCAATTTTCCGTTCATGGGGAACGTTGGCCAGTGTTATTTCAACGTCAACCTTGATTGCCTACTTGACTGGACCAGTAACTGTTATCTCGTTGCGTAAAATGGCGCCCGAATTTACCCGGCCATTTCGTGGTAAAATCCTTAAGTTTATGGCACCTCTGTCATTCGTTCTTGCTTCATTAGCAACGTATTGGGCAATGTGGCCTACCACTGTGGAAGTGATTTTGGTTATCTTACTTGGCCTACCATTCTATTTCTACTACGAATGGCGCAATGGTTTCAATAAAACGAAGCGCGCCTTTAAAGGTAGCTTCTGGATGATTGGCTACTTGATTTTCATTTCGATTATGTCTTATATTGGGTCGAAAGAATTCAACGGCCAAAATTTGATTCATTACCCACTCGATTTCGTGGTAATTATCGTTGGTTCTCTCCTGTTCTATCACTGGGGAACCGGCAGCCACGTCATGACCAAATATTTCAAGCAAGCGCAACGCGTAAACGCAAAGGTTAAATTTAAAAAATAATCAAAAAACCTGATGACTTTAAGATCATCAGGTTTTTTGTATATTATCCTCATTAACTGCGCCATTTCGCCAAATGGCTGGCAGCGGCGTCAACATCTGGCACCCGCAAGCGTTCACCAGTAACTGGCTCTGCGTTCTCAAAGTGCAAAGTACCGATCAACTCACCAACCGTCTTCGATGAAACATAATTGTCTTTGCGATAAGAACTTGGTCGCACACGTGTATTTACCGGTCCAAGGACCAACGCATTCACATTAAAGCGACCTGCCATTTCAACAGCATATAACTCGCTCAACATCAAAACCGCTGCACCGGCCGGTGCAACTGGCCCAGAATATTTGCTAAACGCAGCATCTTCAGCAGACACTCCACTAATAAATGTATAGTTCGAACCTTGACGTAACAATGGCATTAAAGTCTTACTAGCTACAAAATGGGCAGTAAGCAGGCCCTGCATCAACTCTTCCCATTCCGCCTTTGTAATGTCCGTCAAAGCAGCGCCTTGCCACCATCCACCTAGTGATGATACCATGCCATCCAATTGTTCAAAGTGATCAACAATCACATCGTGCATCTTTTGTGCATCTGCTTCATCTGAAATATCGCCAAATAAGTAAAAGACATTCTTCCGGTATGGTTGGTCAACATACCCCAGCGCGTCAAGCGCTTTGTCTTCAGAGCGAGTGGGCACCAGAACGGTAGCGCCATTTTCGGCTAAGTACTTTACAATTCCTTCGCCGACTGCGCCTGTCCCGCCAGCGACCAAAATTACTTTACCTTCATACATATCATTCGCCTCTTCGTTAGTTAATACAATTATATTAACGAAACGAAGGCCGGAAGTGTTATAAAAAGGGCATTTCAAGTCTTAACATCGCCACTCATCACGAATAACCCGCAAAATAGCTTGTGACATTGGCCCCACTTCAGCTCGATCACGTGACAATAAATAGATATCAAAAGTTGGCATATCGACGTCCAAAATATTAATTTGCTTTAGCCCGGTTTTATTTTGCGTTAGCGCCAAAGCCGTAATAAAACTCATTCCCACACCATCGCGCAACACGTTTTTCAACGTTTCAGGGTTTGAGGTTTGAAACAGAATTTTTGGATGCGCGTCGCTCGCTTCGGTTAAACGTTTAAAAATACGGATATGCACAAACTCCTCATCCAGCATGACAAATTCCTCAGCACCAATTTCATCGAAATACATACTGTCCGGTTTCGTCACATCGCCAGTCGCAAACACAAATGGAAATGAGGCAATTTTCGTTGCCGTCACCCCGCTAATACGTATCGGATCAACCGAACTAACCATGCCAAAATCTAACTGACCTGTCTTAATTTGGGACATCAAATCGGCGCTACCCATTTCAACCGTCTCCAAATAAGGTAATAGTTCTAACACGCCCAATTTTTTAAGTAAATCTCGAAAGTAGTACATACCAATGATTGGTGGCAATCCAAAACGCAACTTCTCAATTGACTGTAATGCGACTTCTTCTTTTGTAAAAGCAATTTCTCGCCTAATTTTGACTGCCAATTCATAGACTAATTGACCGGTTTTTGTCAGAACAACCGACTTTTTAGTGGTGTCTCGGACAATCAGCGCCGATTCGAACTCTTCTTCCAAACGTTTTAACGCATACGAAATCGTTGGTTGGGTAACCCCGAATTGTTCAGATACAGCCGTAAACTGTTTTTGCTCTGCCAATGCCGCAAAATAAGTTAAATGTAAGGTTGTCAACGTTGAAAATTTATTATTTATTTTTTGTAGGGAGATGTTTACATATGCGTGGACAAGAAATTTTGAATAACCCCTTCCTAAATAAGGGGGACTGCCTTTACTGAGGCAGAACGCGAAGAATTTGGCTTGACTGGTATGTTGCCAGCCCACGTTCAAACAATTCAAGAGCAAGCTGACCAAGCTTATGCCCAATATCTAACAAAGGTTAATGACGTTGAAAAGCGTATTTTCCTTTCAACGTTGTTCTACTACTTGGTTGATCAACACGTCGCTGAGTTCATGCCCGTTGTCTACGATCCAACAATTGCCGACACGATTGAGAACTATTCAGCATTGTTCGTTAACCCATAAAACGCTGCATTTTTGGACATCAACCACCCAGAGAACATCGAAGCAACGTTGAAGAACGCTGCTGATGGCCGTGACATTAAGTTGTTGGTTGCTACCGATGCTGAAGGTATCTTGGGAATCGGTGACTGGGGGTTCAAGGTGTTGATATTGCCGTTGGTAAGTTGATGGTTTATACGGCTGCCGCTGGCATCGATCCCGCTTCAGTTTTGCCAGTTTCTGTCGATGCTGGTACGAACCGCAAGGAATTGTTGGCAGACCCACTATACTTGGGAAACCGTCACGGACGAGTTCGTGGTGACCAATACTTTGAGTTCATTGATAAGTTCGTTAAGACGGCCCAATCATTGTTCCCAGAGATGTACTTGCACTTTGAAGATTTCGGTCGTTCAACAGCTACGAAGATCTTGAATACGTACAAGAATGAGTGGCCAACGTTTAACGATGATATTCAAGGTACGGGTATCGTTGTCACGTCAGCTGTTTTGGGTGCCTTGGCTATTACGGGTGAAGACATCAAGACACAAACGTACTTGACGTACGGTGGTGGTTCAGCTGGTACGGGTATTGCTAACCGTGTCTTGGCTGAGTTTATGCAACAAGGTTTATCAGAAGAAGCTCGTAAGCACTTCTACATGGTTGACCGACAAGGATTGTTGTTCGACGATGACGAAACGTTGACACCTGAGCAAAAGCCATTCGCCCGTTCATGTTCAGAATTTGAGAACGCTGACGAGTTGACGGATTTGTTGTCAGTTGTTAAGGCTGTTAAGCCAACTGTTTTGGTTGGTACGTCAACTAACCCTGGTTCATTTACTAAGGAAGTCGTTGAAGCAATGGTTACTAACACGGATCACCCAAAGATCTTCCCATTGTCAAACCCTACGAAGTTTCACGAAGTAATGCCAGATGATTTGATCAAGTGGTCAGATGGTAAGGCATTGGTTGCAACTGGTGTGCCTGTTGACCCTGTTACGGCTTCAAACGGTGTCACTTACGAAATTGGACAAGCTAACAACATGTTGGTTTACATGGGTTTGGGATTGGGTACGATTGTTGCTAGGGCTAAGGTTTTGTCAGATGGTATGATTTCAGCTGCTGCCCACGCTTTGGGTGGTATGGTTGATGCCTCACAACCCGGTGCCCCTGTTTTGCCACCTGTTTCACGTTTGTCAGAAATGTCATTCCGTGTTGCGGTTGCTGTGGCTAAGCAAGCAATTGCTGAAGGTTTGAGTCGAGTTGAAATCGACGACGTTGAAGCTGCCGTTAAGGCTGCTCAATGGACGCCTGAATACTAATCGCACATAGGAGTCATTTAAGATGTCTGCATTGCTAACTTCAATCTCATCTGTTGTTGAGATTATTTTTGTGATTGCTTTGGGTTTCTTTCTCCGTAACGGCGGCAAGTTCCACGACTCATTCAAGCACGATATTGAATTTTTGATTATGAAGGTCGCATTGCCCTTAAACATTTTCGTAGGTGTTTTGGACAACTTGACCCGCTCAAAGTTACTATCCCTTTCTGGATCGTTGATTTTTGTTATTATTTCTTTTGCCGTTGGTTACTTGGTAGCTTAGCTATTAACAAAGACTTTGAAGGTTCGTGAAGGTCGCCGTGGTACGTTTATTAACATGTTTGTTAATGCAAACACGATTTTTATCGGATTGCCTTTGAATTTGGCCTTGTTTGGTAACCATTCATTATCATTCTTCTTGGTTTACTACCTAGCAAACACCGTTTCAACGTGGGCTATTGGTATTTTCTTCGTTTCAAGCGATGGACCAAAGTCGGACATTGCGAAAAAGTTTAACTGGAAAAAGTTGTTACCTGCCCCATTGCTTGGGTTTATCGTTGCCTTGATCTGGTTGCTGCTTGATTTGCCATTACCAACGCTTGTTGATAAGACTTTCTCAATGGTTGGCGGTGTCGTGACACCATTGTCATTGATTTACATCGGTATCGTCTTGGCCGACGCCGGATTGAAGTCAATCCACTTTGACCGTGATACCATTGTTGCCTTACCCGGTCGTTTCGTCTTTGCGCCTGCCGTCATGATTGTTGTCATGATGATGTTCAAGCACAATATGACGATTCCTTCTGTCGAGCAAGGAACGTTAATTATCCAAGCGGCCGCCCCTGGATTAGCTGTTTTGCCAATCCTAGTGGGTGAAGCTAAGGGTGATGTTGAATATGCAACAAACGTTGTGACAACGTCAACGGTCCTATTCGTGATCGTGGTGCCAATTTTGATGGAAATTATCACCCTCTTGTAAGAATGAATTCATTGATACCAAATTAACCTTTTAAACCAATCTCATAGAATAAACTTGATGCATCGTGCTATAAACACCTACACGAACTAGCAGAACACTTTTACAAAACAAATTATTGTTTGCTGTTGCGATACACCAAGCGATTGTACCTACCATTTACAGAAATGTATGGTCCTAAAATCCCCCGTTGCCTTACCAGCAACGGGGGATTTTTTATCAGAACAAATTTTTAATTATAATTGGCCCCATGCTGATGAGGCAATTGATGGGAACAAATGTACCATACGCTCAATTTCAGCTTGACCAAATTTAAACTCAATCGCTGGCAACAAGGCATTAATGACATCATCCGCCTTAGGCGACACTTCGGTCGCACCAACCAACTTATGTGCTTGATCAAAAATCAAAATATTGTCACCAATCTTTTCTTGATCAACTTGACGGTACCAATCGTCTGGAATGTGATTTTGGACCATCGTGTACAATTCAGGATTAGCTTCAGCTTCAGCCACCGTCACCCCGACCTGTGCCAAACGAGGCGACGTAAAGACAACAGACGGAATCACTGGATACACAATTGGATCCGTTGTCTCACCGGCAAACGTATGCATCAAGTAAAGTGACTCAAAAATAGCCGTTGGTGTTAACTTAGGTTGCACCTTATCGATCACGTCACCTGACGCATAAATATTTGGTACCGTCGTCCGCAAATAATCGTCAACGACAATTCCCTTTGCATTATAACTAACGCCAACTGTTTCCAAGCCAAGCTCTTCGACATTCGGAATACGGCCAGTTGCGTCTAAGACCCAATCTGTTTCAACCGCCAAATCAGCACCACGCACAACTAGGCCATCTGCGCCCTGCACAATAGCATCAACTTGTGTGTCACGATCGAATACAACGCCACGTGATGTCAAATCAGCAATGATTTGTTCCACGAACGGTTGGTGGTAAGCGCGGAGTGCCTGTGTGCCGCGCATCAAAACAGTGACTTCTGCACCAGCAGCATTTGCCATTGTTGCAAATTCCATTGCAATATAACCCGCACCAATAATTGTCACTCGGTTTGGCATGTCACTCAAATTCAAGAAATCTGAAGAATCATGCGCTAAATCTGCACCTGGGATTGTCAGACGGTTTGGACGCAATCCTGTCGCAATGACAATCTTGTCTGCCGTCTTAGCCTCACCATTAACCATCACTGTGTGGGCATCTGCCAACGTTCCACGACCAAACAACACATCAACATCAGTTGAATCCAACAAGCCTTGGATGAATGCTGGCAAACCATCAATAACATCGTGCTTGTGCGCTTGATTAGCAGGCCAATCAATCTTAACGTCACCTGTTACAACGCCGTGAACATCCTCCATATGACGTTGGAAAGCCACTGGTGAATCTAATACAATTTTTGCGTTGCAGCCACGATTTGGGCAGGTTCCACCGACCAAATCCTGTTCAACAACACCAACCTTCTTCCCTTTCGCTCCCAACGGAATTGCCCCGTCAAATGTACCGTGGCCACTACCGATATACAACACATCATAATCATACGTTGTCATAAAATCTTTCCTCCCGTGGAAATATGCGATTGTTTAGATATAATTGAGCTCTCAAAATCAATTACATTATCTAGTATATCGGAAAAGTAAGCGAATTCATAATATTTAACCTAATACAAAAAGTCGACCTTGATTGATGACAATCAAAGTCGGCTTTCTTAAGGTTTATTATTTAAATAGTGCCCGCGATGCTAACGCAATCAACTCAGTTAATTCATCATTAGAAACTGTTAACCCATTACGCAAACGCGATTGCAATAACCACTGCATCGGTTGCAATGACTGCGCAACAATAATATCCACATTAGCCGTCATCAATAGTTGTTGCTGGTATGCGCGCTTAATAACAGTTAACATTGCCGGTCCCAGCAAAGATCCTTCCCCCTGAATCTCCGTTGGCAGGAATTCTGGATTCGCTACCAACGTTGCCATAAAGGCAACTTGCTTGGGATGCTGCTCAAATGTTTGTGCGTACGCTCGCATCACGACTTCGAATTGTTCTTGTGGTGTCTGGTCATCGTCAGGCACCGCAATACTCCCCACTAACAATGTCTGAACTTTTTCAAATAGTTGCCCCAGTAAATCTGCTTTATTTGCGTAATAAATGTAAGCTGTGGCAACCGAAACACCTGCTCGCTTAGCCAATTTATTAATACTAAAATTCGCAATACCTGCTTCTTCGACGAGGTCATATGTCGCATCTTCTAATGCTTTTATTTTATTACTGTCTCTTGTTCTCATACTCTTATATTAAGGGAGTTTCCCTTTCCGTTCAAGCGTGAATTCGACGCCAAATCGCTCGCACGATAACAACCAGAACAACCGCCGTTAATGCGCCCGTGCTATCAAGCATCACATCCGCAAACATTGGTGACCGACCACCCGTCAAAGACTGATGGAATTCATCCAGGCCAGCATACCCCGTCGCAGCCTGCCACGCGATGAAAGCAGCAATGAACCAATTACCTAGTTGTTTGTGAATAGCCATATACCAAGCCATTCCAAGAATAAAGTAAGTGCTAAAATGCGCAAACTTACGCATAAAAAACTCAACATATTTAAAATAATTTCGCGATGCGTCCGTCACATCCCCACCGTAATGAATTGGGAACTGCGCGAAAACATCCTTTAAGGGTTCGTTGGCCAATACATGGTGCAACGTACCAATTTGACTCTGTTGGGCATAGGTTTGACTACTCGAATAAAAAAGCACCGCCATGATCAAAAAGGCGATGCCATACCAAATGGTGGTTCCTTGTAATTTTCTCATGCCCATATGTTACTAAGCTTCTCTTGGCGCCGTCAAGTGGGCAAAAGTAAGTGTATCAGGTCTTTTCTGATAAGCGACCGTCGACAATTTCATACGTCCGATCTGCAAACTCCTGCAACCGGACATCGTGCGTCACCACAACAACTGCTTTGTGCTGTTGATGTGCAATTTCAGCCAGCAGTTGACCGACCTCGTTTACCCGCTCACTATCTAACGCAGCTGTCGGTTCGTCAGCCAAAATAATTGTTGGATCCGCATATAGTGCTCGTGCCAACGCCACCCGTTGCTTTTGACCACCTGATAATTCATCTGGATATCGGTGCGTCATGGCCACGATACCCAGACGTCTCAAAATACGCTCAAACGGTTTTTCGGCTACATTAGGCGTTTTCTTTACCTGATCAACCAACTTAAATTGATCGGCAACCGTCAAATAAGGTACCAAATTGTACGCTTGTAAAACGAAGCCAATTTTATCAAGCCGTAGTTTCTCTAAATCGCGTTGCAGTAATGCTTGTAAATCTTCGTTCATCAGGCGCACCTCACCCTCAGTTGGTGTTTGCAACCCTCCTAAAATCGTCAAGAGCGTGCTCTTACCAGAGCCCGAGGGACCGATAATCAACACAACTTCACTCGCACGGACTGACATCGACGCATCTTGTAACGCCACGACTTGATTTTCGCCCTGACCAAACCGTTTTGTTACATGGCGAACTGCTAACACTTCCTTTGTCATGATTACCCTCCAATCACACTTGCTGGGTCAATTTTACTAATCAACCGAATTGGTACGATGGTTCCTAACAGCCCCGTCAGCAACAGGCCTAGCGCGATTAGTCCTGTAACGGGCCAACTGATATACACCGGCACGGTAGCTGGTAATAGGGCTAAGGTCATCACAGCCAAACCACCTCCAATAACCACCGCCGTAAGTACAATTGCCCCTGTTTCGAAGATTGTATTGCGAGTCAAAAAACGGTTTGGTATGCCTTGCGCACGTAAGACAGCCAAATTAGGCAATTTTTGAATCGTCAAAATATATAGGAAAATTGTCATAATAATCATCGAAATGATAATCAAAAAGCCAATCATCAGGCCAAACGTGGCTTTTTGTGCCACATACCCGGGTAGTTTATCAATAAGTTGCTTCGTTGAATAGGTTACCAACTCACGCGGTACGTTCGGCGCATCCCCGCGATAAACGGCTAAACTTCCGGCATAATCATTTGAAACACCCTTGATTGAAGACCAAGCTTCTAAATCACCATAAACAACCGGTGCCATATTGTACTGTGCTTGGGCGACATAGCCAACGATCTTATAACGCGTTGCTGATAAGCCTAATGTCACCGTCTCGTGGCGGGGGTACCGTGCATGATTTAACGTCGTATCAACAGCAATTTCGTCCGCATGCTGTGGCAGCCGACCACTAACAACTTGCAACCGGTCCTTCACAAATTCATTTGCATGCAACCCAATAAACTGGACTGACTCACGATGTCCGGCACGTTTCATCGTTGTCGGCGTAATCCCTAAAATTGCTGTGCCACGCTTTTGCTGTAATGACCGCGCTTCTTGCTCAGTTAACAAGGACTGACCAGCATTGCCATTTGCATCTCGTGTCATTACGGCTGATTTAATTTGCCAACTCTCGATGGCCACTGTATTTTCACGTGCAAGACCGATCGCCAATGCGCAGAGTACGAAGACGAGATAACTAATTAACATGACGACCGTGATAACTAGCCCGTATCGCATTTTCTCTTTTTTAATTTCACGCCAAGCTAAGAACATTGGAGCACCTCCCATGATTGATAGCGTTATCATATCAACGAGTTGCCGCTCACGATACTATCAAACGCGCAAAAACGGCTGTCACACCCACAACAGCCGCAACCATTACCGCGACCACTTCAACTACCGTTTGCTTTATGGCTGCCGTTGTGTCCGCCACCATTTGGCGCAATGTCGTCTTGCTCTCAGAAGCCATCGTTTTCGCTGTATTGCGTTCTGGTTTCAAAACAGATGATTGACTACTTTGACTTGAACTTGCCTGAGAGACGATTGTCGCACGACTCAATGACGTTGCTGCAACAGACACGACCTGCTTACTTATTTCTGTTGACTAAGCAGCGACTGTCATTGCAGATGAAGCACGGTTCTTAGCCGATGACACCTCCCGGTTACTTGTTATTGCTGATGACGTAGGCGCACTAACCAACGCTGATTCTGTTACCGTCGAACTGTCTGCGACAAATATAGACTTCGGTGCATCAAATGCCGCCTTATCGATTTCACGTCCGTGTGACGTCAAATCTACCTTTAAAGTTTCATAATCATGCGCTTGACCACCCAACTGGCCACCTGTTGGCGCCATCAAGGTTGAATTTTGGTCATGATTCAACCCTAACGAATGCCCCATTTCATGGCTAATAACCGTTTGCAAATCAACCCCTTGCGTCGCAATTCGAGCTGGATAAACATCTGTAATCTCGGCAGGCGCATATGTAAACGCAACGTTCGGATCAGTATCCCTACTGTCGTCTCTTGTTTTTCAACTTTAACAGTCGCCGCAGCTGAATCATTTGTAACCTGAACAACAGTTGTGCCAGCTAAACTATTCCAGTAGGCGGCCGCCTGAGCTGTTTGCGCGGGATAATCGGCAGAATAGGCCACTACCTCGCCTGTGAATCTAAATTACTGTACTCTCACGTACAGCATGCACAGGCTGCCCAAACGGCAGCGAAGCCACTGTCAGTGACGTGAGAGTACAACTTTAATGGATCGCATTGTTTCTCTCTCCTTAAGAACTCAGCATCTATCATATTACTTTTGTTTTGTAAAAAGAAAGCGAATCGTTTCATGTAATTGCTTACGATATACAAGTGTAATTTTGTTACAAAAAAGACACTTAGCCTAAAGCGAAGTGTCTCTTGTTAAGTCTTGTTATTACGCTTCTCGCGCTGTCATAAATGCACGCGTCATTGGCAACCCTTGTCCTGCAGGTCCCTTTGTCATCAAGAATTGAATAACATCAATGTTACCCGCTTCAAATGATGCCGCACTACCTTGCAAATACAAGTCCCATGCCCGTGCAAACGGTTCACCATGTTCAGCAATCGTCTCGTCATACACGTTGTGGTAATTTGCCGTCCAAGCTTCCAATGTTTTTTGGTAGTGGCGTCGCAATGGCTCAATATCATCCATTTGCAAACCAGCTTCCATAATATGCGTCACATTTTCTGCGATATTTGGTATATAACCACCTGGGAAGATATACTTTTGAATAAATGGATCGACACCAGCACCATAGTGTTGTCCCGTAATACCGTGAATCAATGCACGCCCATTAGGGACGAGATACTCAGCAACCTTCTTAAAGTACTCACCAAGGTTCTCTTTTCCAACGTGCTCAAACATGCCGACTGATGTGATGTAGTTAAATTGCATATCCTTGATATCACGGTAATCCATCAACATGACGTGCACCTTATCTTCAAGACCCAATTCCTTAACACGCTCTTGCGTTAAGGCATATTGCTCTTCAGACAAAGTCACACCATAGGCATCTAAGCCATACTCTTGGGCGGCCGTAATAATCAACGTTCCCCAACCTGAACCGATATCCAATAACTTCTTACCAGGTTCAGCGTGCAACTTATCCAAGATGTGGTGCACCTTGGCAACTTGCGCTTCTTCAAGCGTCATATCATCACGTGCCCAATAAGCAGCTGAATAAGTCATCGTCTTGTCTAGCCACTTATTGTAGAAGTCATTTCCGATATCATAGTGACTATGAATATCTTCCTTAGATGCTTGCTTATCGTGGCCATGCAACATCTTCGTCAAAGTCCCCTTAAAGCCACTTTGGTTTGTTAGAAAACTACCTGACTTACGATAAGCCGACGCAATCAATTCTTGAATACTACCTTCAATTTCAATGTCACGACTCATATAAGCCTCAGACAAAGTCAACGTTGGCATTTTAGCCAGCGTCTTAATATCCAATTTTTTATTTAACTTAATGTGGACCTTTGGCAGGCCCTCGCCATAGTTTTCAGTCTTGCCATCCCAGTATGTCACCATAACCGGCATGTCAAAGGCATTTGCTAAAAGCTTACTTAAAACATTTTTTTCTAACATCCCTGCAATACACCTCAACTAAAATTAGATACTAACGTCATTCTACTCTTTTATTTTGGAAAACGTATTAGTATTGTATTAAATTTTACTTATTTGGCATTAATAGTTAAGGGTATAACTTATATTAGATGCCCGACACTCCAAAGTACAAGCCGTCTGGATTGGCGAAATTAAAAACTCTTTGCAGTCCCATCTCAACTAGTTCTCCTGTTTCAATCCCTAGACTTTGCATTTTTCCATACAAGGTCTCAATATCATCAGAATGCAACATCACTGATGGCACGTTATCTGCTACCTCAGGGGAGTTCTCTTTAATAAACGCCAAATCAAAAATGTTAAACGCAAAAGCGCCATCTTCACTAGGTGCCATTTGCACCATTTCTGTTGTTTCCATATCTTGGCGATCACGCTCAACAAAACCCACAGATTGCCAGAAATTCGCCTCACGGTCCACATCCGTCACATATAACATCACTTCAACATCATTATTCATCTCTTTATGCCTACCATTCTGACTTTTCTAAATCATACCATAATGGCGTAAAAAAAAGCATCTACGTAAAACGCAGATGCTTTCTTTAAGACTTAAGGCAAAATGCAGATTACCAAGAGGCCTTCTTAACACCAGGGATCAAGCCCTTGTGTGCCAATTGACGGAAGTTCAAACGTGACATTCCGAACTCACGCATGTAAGCGTGAGGACGTCCATCAATCTTATCACGGTTGTGCATACGTACAGGTGAGGCGTTGCGAGGCAACTTTGACAAACCTACGTAATCACCAGCAGCCTTCAAGGCAGCACGCTTCTCAGCGTACTTCTCGACAGTTGCTTCAATCTTCTTAGCCTTAGCGATCTTTGACTTCTTAGCCATGATTACTTAACCTCCTTGAACACAGTAACACGACGCAACTTTGGAGAGTACTTCTTCAACTCCAAGCGGTCTGGTGTGTTACGACGGTTCTTAGAAGTTAGGTAGATACGCTCACCAGTTTCGGCGGCTTCTAACAAAATGTTAATGCGCATTAACATAACTCCTTGAATTTAATTTGTGAGGTGCCCCTCACCACTAATTTGAACGACAGGATTAGCTGCATTGGGCTAATCCCCAAGCTTGCGCCGTTACAATATAGCTAGTAAATTACAAATAATTATATTACACAGTTTGTTCGCAAATATCAAGTGTTTTGACCAAAAAAGTGACAAGTAATTTTACTTGACACATATTTAGTTGCCAAACAAACATAAAATAACCATAGGGTATCCTTAAAAAAGGTGCACCGAAAAATGATATATATTAAGGGACAGCCTTTCGGAACCCGTTTAAAAAGCCACCAATCCTCGGAGCTTTAATCGGGAAATTGGTGGCTTTTATTAGTTTAATTAATCTGTCACAGTGGCTGTTTCGTCACGAATCTCAGGCGTGTCATCAATGACACCTGAATCTCCACGCAACACAACCCCGCCAAACTTCTTAACATCCAAAACCATGTTAGGAATCATGTAGTCCTTTGAGTAACCCTTGATTGGCAATGGTCCGATGTTTGAATCGATTGTTTCGTCGAACCATGGCAACAAAGGTTGGTCCTCACGAATAATGGCAAACACGAATGAAACTTGCATGGCAACCTCACCGTGGTGTGAATATGGTGACACACCATCTTCATACATCATCACCAAACGGCGACCAGGCTCGGCCTTCAAAATAGGGTTAATCTTCTCCAATGCAGCATCAGTAATTGTCAAATACATGATTTCTTCCTCCTTCAGATTTTGTCTGAATTCATTCAATTTAATTGTTTCATCTCTTTCAACAATTAAAGTATAGCACCCTGAATTTTGAGCGGTTGAAAAAAGGCACACTTCTGTCACGATACCTAATTACCAGAGATCATCAGTCCGCTAAGCGCATAAAATACCAACTCATTAGACCAAAACTAGCTGCTAAGACATCAAGTGCTAAGACATCAAAGAACCCTGCCAATGGCCAGCCTAATAGCGGCACAATAAATTGCAAGACATGGAACAAACCGAAAAGAATTGTTAGCAACTTCAGCCCATTAGCTAAAGAATCCATTTCGCGGCGCACACTAGCAATTGCAACGCGCCAGAGCGACCAAATAAGCACAATTACCAAGCCACCAAACACAACATCACGGACAATGACACCACGTGCTAGCACTGCCTCTGTGATCGAATTCAACGGCCAAACTAACTGTAAAATCACGGTTGCTAACCAGACAATCACTAATTGTTGCATTGCTGCAGACAACGTTTTGTCTTGCTCATACCGGGCAAAACGCCACACAGCAACCAAGGTTAATAATATTAATAGCCCTGCCACTAACTCTAACCCGTGAAAACCACTTGCAAACATCGCATCCGGGGCAGTCAGCACCGCTAATGGGTATTTCGCTAATTTATAAGTGGGCCAAACAAATGTTGCGATAACACTCTCTAACATTAAAATAATTGCGCCAATTAACCCAGCGCCTAAAACAAATTTCCGTTGCCACCATTGTTGCATGTCATCACCTCGTTTAAATCAATAGTTCCATTGTACAAAAAAACGTCCAGATGCGCCTAGCACCTGAACGTTTTCTTGTCGTCTCATTAAGGTTTACTTCATTTTAGTTGTCCGGATTTCTTCGAACTGGCCGTCAAAGACGTTTGTTCGATTGGCTGAGGCCCCCATTTTATCAAATGGCGTCACATGATCCACTTTAACAACAACGCGCTTCAGACGGTGCTTACCGTAAAACCAAAAGCCGATCGCTGCAATTATCAAAATTGTTAGCATTTAATGTCCCCCTTATTCATATACAAAGTATACCTGGCGAACCTTAAATTTTACTTTCCTGCTTGTGCCTTAAGACGTTCAACATCACGGGCAATTTCTAGTTCTTCATTGGTTGGGACTAACAACACCGTTGCACTTGATTCGGGTGTTGAGATAATACGCTCTACACCACGAACATTGTTTGCTTCCTTATCCATTTCAATACCAAGGAACTTTAGACGCGCAATAATATCCTCACGCACATTAGCGGCATTCTCACCGATACCAGCTGTGAAGACAATACCATCAACACCACCCATTTCAAATGTGTACTGGCCAAGGTAACGCACCACACGATTCAAGAACATATCCAGTGCCAACTTTGCGTGTTCATTTGTATCAGCCACTTCTTCTAAGTCGCGCATGTCTGAGGACAACGTCGAAACGCCTAACAACCCTGACTTATTGTTCAAAATACGCAACATTTCAGCGTTTGAAAGGCCCTCACGCTCTTGAATGTAGTAAATCAAAGATGGGTCAACGTCACCTGAACGCGTCGCCATCATCAAACCAGCCAATGGCGTGAAGCCCATTGAGGTATCAAATGATTTACCATCTTTAATTGCCGTAATTGACGCCCCCGCACCTAAGTGCAACGTAATCAGCTTTAACTCTGACAATGGCTTGCCCATCATATCAGCTGCGCGTTCAGCAACATAGCGATGTGAAGTCCCGTGCGCCCCGTACTTACGTGCCCCATACTTCGCGTAGTACTCGTATGGCAATGGGTACAAATAGTTTTCGCGAGGCAAGGTCTGGTGGAACGCCGTATCAAACACCGCGACTGAAACCGCGTCGGGCAAGAGTTCTTGGAACACTTCAATTCCCGTCGCATTCGCTGGATTATGCAACGGTGCATAATCCGCCAAACGATGAATCTTATGAAGTACCTCGTCATCAACAATCACTGATTTGTTGAACCATTCACCACCTGCCACAACACGGTGACCGACACCGGTGATTTCGCTCTTATCTGCGACATTTTGGGTGCGGAACTGTTCCAGCATCTCTTCAATGGCTGCTTTGTGATCGGCAATGTCGCGCACAATTTCAGTTTTTTCCCCATTAAACTTCATTGTAAAGACACTCTCAGGCAAGCCAATTCGTTCAACTTGACCCTTTGCGATGACCGTTTCGGCCGGCATATCTAGTAGTTGAAACTTCAATGAAGAAGATCCCGCGTTAATTGCCAATGTTTTTGCCATATTTCATGTGCTCCCTGTTTGCAATGGATATCATCCAATTTATTGGACTAATTATAACATGTAAGCGTTATCATGACTAGTCCATTCCAGAAGATGCTGAAGGATTGACAATCAAAAAAAGCCAGGCAGGCCATTAATAGGCATACCCGACTTTTAATCAACATTGATTACTTGTTATTCAATTCAATAATCTTCAAAATTGTGTCAACCGCTTGGTTCATCACCTTTGTTGACACATATTCATAACGGCCGTGCATGTTCTCACCACCAGCAAACAAGTTTGGTGTAGGCAAGCCCAAGAACGTAATCTTTGAACCATCCGTGCCACCACGAACTGGCTCAATAACTGGCTTGATATCCAATGCCTTCATGGCCGCTTCAGCCAAATCTACCGGCGTCATATCATCCTTAAGAATTTCACCCATATTGTAGTATTGGTCATTCATCTCAAGCTTAATACGCTCAAGGCCGAACTCACCATTCATCTTTTCGACGATATCACGCAAAATTTGCTTACGTTGCTCAAAAATAACGCGATCGTGATCACGAATGATGTAAGCCATTTCAGCTTCTTCTGGCGTACCAGTCAACTTCAAGATGTGGAAGAACCCTTGACGACCTTCTGTCAATTCAGGGCGGTCTCCGGCGGGCAAAGCTGCGTGCAAATCCATGGCAACTTGCAACGCATTGACCATCGTGTCCTTGGCTGAACCAGGGTGTACGTTACGACCTTGAATCTTGATCGTTGCTGCAGCAGCTGAGAAAGTTTCCCATTCCAACTCGCCCAATGGACCACCATCGACCGTGTAAGCAAAATCAGCACCAAATTCAGCCACGTGGAAGTTATCGGCACCAATACCAATTTCCTCGTCTGGGCCAAAGCCGAAGACAACCTTACCGCGCTTGATATCAGGGTTAGCAATCAAGTATTCGGCTGCTGACACAATTTCAGCAACCCCAGACTTATCATCCGCACCCAACAATGTCGTCCCATCAGACGTAATCAACGTGTGACCCGCATACTTCTTCAATGATGGGAAATCAGCTGGTGACAACGTGTACTCTTCGTTCAACTTGATATCTGATTGACCATCATAGTTTTCAACGAATTGTGGGTTAACGTTTTCTGAGTTGAAGTCAGCCGTATCAACGTGAGAAATAAACCCAATCGTTGGCACATCAGCATCTGTGTTCGCTGCTAATTCAGCAAATACATAACCGTCAGCCATAGTACGAACGTTTTCTAGTCCCAAGTCCTTTAGTTCTGTTGCCAAATCAGCCAAAAAAACAACTTCCTTTGGATCTGATGGCACCGTCGTCGACTCTTCGTTTGAACGCGTGTTGACCTTTGCGTAACGTACAAAACGGTCAATTAAGTTTGGATATACTGTTTCTGTCATGTCTATTACCTCTTATCTATATTAAATATATGTGTAAGGATCGGTGTTCTGCGCTGAAGCAAAGACATCGGTCAGTTGCCAACCATTTTCTGTTTGCCAAGTTATCACTAGGTCGACTAACCTGGCCTTGGCAATGGCCTCCATGTGATGATCTGGATCAATCACGACAAAATCATCAGCCAATACATCGTGAGCGGTATGGTAGTAAAAATCTGCTGTCACATAGGCATCAGCCCCCGCTGCCAATGCTGCCGGATATTCGCTACCCCCATCACCACCAAGGACAGCAATACGCTTCAACTGGCGGTTCATATCATTGGCGATAACGCGAACATGGGCAACTTGAAATAAGTCACGCACAAAGGTTGCATAATCCGCAACCGTTTGTGGTGTTGCCAATTCACCAATTCGTCCGAGACCCGTTTGGCCATCTGAATTTGGAATGAGGGGCTTAACCTGTTCCAGTTGCAAGGCACTGGCCAGCCAATCATTCATGCCACCCGCTGCTGCATCTAAATTCGTATGCGCCGCATAAACGACAATGTCATGCTTAATCAAATCAGCATACATACGATTCTGCGGTACTGATAAATCTAAATTCTTAGCCGGCCGGAAAATCATTGGGTGATGGGCAAAAATGAAATCAACGTGCTTGTCAATCGCTTCTTGCACGACTTCTGGTCGGACGTCCAATGCGGTCATCACCGTTTGAATCTCTTGCTCTGGATCGCCGAGTTGCAACCCGATTGGATCGCGTTCCCAAGCTAATTCGCGGGGAGCATAAGCTTCAATTCGTGCAATTAATTCTTTTGCCTTCATTCTCCCAAGACCTCCCCAATATCACGTTGCATCGCTTGATACTCTTGATAAGCCGGGGTGTCCTGCTTATTAGCATCAGCTAACTTCGCCATAATCACACCAATGCGTTCATATTCACGTTGCCACTTCGTTAGCCACGCCTCTGGTCGATTAATCAAGTTATAAGGACCAAATTGTAGCGCTTGCTTATCGTAAGTTACATGACCCGGTACCGCAACCAAAATTTCATAGAAGTGACCATCATCAGCCACAACCGTTTCGTCGGTTAGCTGGTAACCGTTATCCATCAACCATGTTCGCACCACATCAATATCAATATTAGGTTGCAGAATGAGCCGCTGGTAACGTTGGACATCGGCATGGCCAGCCGTTAGAATCTGGGCAATTAAGCGGCCACCCATTCCAGCGATTGTGACCGTGTCAATCAAGTCTTCGGGTTGAACTGCCGCCAGGCCATCAGCCAAACGGGGCACTAACACATCCCCTAACCGATGCCGATTAATTTCATGTTGCACATTATCTAACGGCCCCTGCGCGACTTCACCTGCAATCGCAAATGAAATCCGCTTATTCAACAAGAGATTTGCTGGCAAATAAGCGTGATCTGAGCCAATATCAGCCAGGCGGGCACCACCGGGTACATACGACGCAACCGTCGCCAACCGTCGTGACAATTGCAATGCATCCATTCGCATGTCCTCGTTTCCATTAAGTTTATTACAAATATATTAGCACAAATAACGCCGGCCTGCTAACAGGTCGGCGTTTCTCATCATTTTTGTTTAATCTTCAATTTTGATACCCGACGTTTTTGTAGCCTCGGTCGTCGGCCAACTGACCCGAAACTACGTTCAGATTGCAAAATATTACCATCCTTGTCTGAGTGATCTTTAATTTCATGACGCGTGGCCGCAATATGTAACGTATCTGCTTCGTAATCCACCTTCACGTCTGACTTATCAGCACCAGGGATATCGGCAGTGACTTCAAAGCAATCATCCTTCTCAACAACGTCCGACTTCATATCAGTGCCAAACGTTTGTGAGTGTGCCAATGACGCATCTATTTTATTAAGCAATTCCCCTAGTGTTTCATGTCGTCGACGTAACAATTCATGTGCCATGCATTTAGTCCCCCATTTTTCTAACATGTTTACCCTTTATTTTTAACACGTCAGTTAACTCAGACAATAGCGATAAGACTCGGCTTCACAAACTGTTTAACTTCGTTACGTAGCCATGGTATTTGTGTGAATAAAAAAGCCCATACCGTAAAGTATGAGCTAAAAATTTATAGGCCCTTTTCTTCCTTAAGTTGGTCGTAAAGTTCGGCCATCTCGTAGTCGTTTGGTGCCAATTGCGTGTAGTTGAATAACGCCTCTTCAGCCAATGCTGTCTCACCTTCTTCGCGGAAGTAGTAGTAGGCTGGCTTCAAGAAGTTAATGTTGTCCAAGAAGAATGGCAAAGCGGCGTTCCAGTACTTCGTAGCCATCTCGAAGTCCTCCAAAGCCGTGTAGCTTTGTGCCAAGTTCCAGTACAATTGTGGATCGGTTTCAGAATCATCTTCACCTAAGAACGCATTCAACAAGTTAATGTTTCCCACGTGATCACCCATGGCAACCAATAGTTTTGAATAACCAATCGTCAACGTCAAATCTTCAGGATTATTCTCAAGCGCTTCACGATAAATACGATCAGCTTCTTCATCTTCTCCTCGGATTTGTGCAACAGCTGCTGCACGTTGGTAAAGCGCGGTGTTAAAGGCGTCAACCGCGATACCAGCCTGGTACGTAATCAACGCTTGTTCTTGATCATTTGTATCTTCATACAATTGGCCAAGTGGTTCATACAACCCAGCGTATGATGGATCGATTTCTTGCAATTCCTCTAGGGCGTCGATCGCCTTATCGGCCGTTTCAGGGTCCGCCGCATATGTCATTCCCAATTGGAAACGAACATCTGGTGTCAAGTCAGTCGTCTTGATTTGCTCGAGGTAACCCAAAGCGTTCTTGAAGTTACCTACGAGTGCGTACGCTACACCAATACGTGACGCAATGTCCAAACCAGAGAATCGACGCTCGCCAGCTTGTAGCAACTCACGGTAGAACGGAATGGCTGTGTTATATTGTCCAGTCGCAAAGTAAAACTCAGCCAAGGCAAACTTAATGATTGACTCTTCTGGTGCCAAATCATAAGCTTCACGGAGCTTTGCTTCAGCCGCTTCATTCAATCCTTCAGTTTGATACAAGTCAGCTAGCACTAACAATGATTCAATGTAAGCATTTGACTCTGGTGAAATTTCAGCCAAATAAGCAATCGCTTCATCTGTCTTATCCTCGTCAATTGCAATATCAGCCAACGCCGTACGCAATTGATCTTCATCCGGATACTTCTCCAACAACTTCTGGTAAGCACGCTTCGCTTGGCTTGAGAATCCCAAACCATATAGCTCCTCGGCCAATGAGTAAACTGTGTCATCGTTATCATAACGCAATGACGACGAAAATGACTTCTTTGCATCCTCCAATTGTCCACCAGACAATTCATCAAGCATGCGTTCTGCAAATGTTGCCATAAGTACCACTCTTCCTTCTTGTTTAAAGTCAACAATTTATCATACAGAAAACGCGCCAGGATTGCCAATAAAAAGGGTTTCCTGACGCACTTTGGCTACTTTGTTTCTGTTGCCGTCGCTTTCGCCTTAGCACGTGCTTTTTCTAGCAACGCTTGACGTAACGACTGCTTTTGATCACGCGTTACAGCACCCTTAGACGCTGCCCCACGCGCGAAGTCATTTGACTTGATGGTTCCCTTACCCATTCTGACATACCTCTCTTGTATAAAACGGTACTTATATTATATAAGTACCACGTCCTTACTTCAAAGATTTGTTCGTCAACGTAATGACATTCGCAACTGAGGCCTCTTTAACTGTCTTGGCCTTAATTTGAACGTCATCCCCAGCTTGTAACAACAATGCAGTCTGCGCCTTTGATGGATCTAACGTAAAGAGCTTGTCATTGTCAACTAGCTTAAAAATAACAACTTGTTTGTCATCAAGCGTCGCATTTGCATTGACGCGCGCTACCTTACCAGTGATTGTTTCCGTCTTGATGCTGTCGTCGTTGGCGCTGGCAGTTTGGACGCTACCCGCTAACGCATTTCGGTAAGAAGCCAAGGCATCGGCAGCATTTGCTCCTTCACCAATAACATTTTGGTCCGCCCCCTTAATGTAGGCATACTCGCGGAAGCGTTCGTTTTGATCCATCATCGACACAACCCAAGTTGGCGTACCATCAATGTTCATAATAACCGGGTTTGAGCCGTGCCACTTATTCTGCGGATGCAATTGCTTAGCAACCTTCATCGCCCCATCCGAATCCATGATACCAACGTTCTTACCAACGTAGAACGTCAAGTCACCAGTCCGCGTATTAATCAATGAGTATCCCTTATCCGAATCAGCGTTCGATGTTACCGTCGTAAAGTCGTCGAAGTATGAGATTGACCGATCATTATTAAAGACCGGTGTCACACCACTTTCTGACCCGTTTTCAGTGGGCTTAATTTGGTTCTTGTGGCGGAAATTGAAGGCGTATGGGTTACCATACGTGCGGTTCATCCGTGTAGCTGCCTCTGGGGATACTCCAGCGTCCACCCACTTTGGCAAGTCCTTAGTTGCATAAACCGTCGTCTTACCTGTGTCCGCATTGGTCAACGACACATGAATATCATTAAACACCAACTGTCCTGCCCAACGAACATTCAACAGGGTTTGCACCCAGTATGGTTGCCCATCGTTGTCGATTTCCAAAATTGGTTCACCAACTTGTTCAAACTTTGGATTGCGCATATAAATTTTGCGTGCAATATTATGTGAGAACCAGCTGGTTTCAGAGTAATCCAACTTTTCTTTGACAAAGTGAGCTGTGTCGTTAATGTCAGTCGCTGAAATGATGAAATATCCCGGCAACGTGCGATTTATAAACCATGACATAAACCCAGCGAATTCAACTGGTGCCACGTAATAAGGCTTGCCGTTGATGTATTGGGCTGACAAATCCCCCAAACGGTACATTGATGAATCCGGCACTTGTGAAAAAGCCTTCTTCATCATGTTCTGCGATGCTTGTGCTGAAAGCGCAATTGGCTGATCGTCTTTTGTCAAAGGCGCCTCTTTTTCCACCGTTGCTTTGACAGAGTCATACATTGGCCGCACAGTGACTGCCTGCGAAATACCGGCCGCTAATGAAATCACAAAGGCAACAATTGGAATCACAAACGGCCAAATGGTTAATCCGGCAAAACTAATGCGGCTGCCACGCTTAGTTACTCGTTCAACAACTTGCGCTGAAGCACCGGCAAACAGTGTCCATAGCACAAGAGCCGTTGTTTCAATGGCCACTGGACTCACTAACTGCGAGAGTGTTGGTACCGGCATGAGCCAATACACATAAATCACATTTAGAACCGTCACAGCAATAAACGTCCAAATTGTTAGTTTAGAAATCTTGAACTTAATTGCCCAGACTAACGCAACCAACGCCGTTAGCTCGAGCACTAGAAATGATGTTAACATATCCTACCCCTAATCCACGTAATACCTTAATACTACCTTAGTTCAGACGTGGTGCCTAGACAGAAAAACGCCGACTATTTGTCAGCATTTTTCTGGGGTTCCTTATTCTGAATCGTATTGTGACTTCAGGTTTAGTTTAGGCAATTCTGCATGTTGATGGTCGAAATCCAACACCGGAATACCGTGTGCCATCGTATGGGCATTTCGGTGTTCAAACTGCGCTTCTTCCCACGCCGCATCAGCTTCCTGCCACGACCCCGTTTGCGCCAAAATCTCACGATATTTAGCTGGCATTTGTTGCGCGCCGATGTCTGCATGCGCTTGTAATGCTAGATTAAATACTGCGTGTGGTTCGGCCAACCAAGCAAACAGGCCAATCGTGTCAATTTCCAACGGAGTATAATCCATTTCAGTGACCGGCGTGAATGTATCTGGTTCAAGGTGCATCGCTTTTGGCGCAACCAGCATCTTCGGTGCAGGTTCCCACTCAAAGAAACCTGCACGTCTGTTGATGGCGTCACACGGTTGATTGTCACAACCCCTAACTGGTAGCCCATTGCAAGTCCTAAGGTATACTCATCCGGTAATGGTTCGTCAGCAGACACCATTAAAAATTCAGTCACATCTGTGGCTGGTTCATATGGAAAAGCTAACAACACTTGCTGTCCAACATGGCATCGTTGGCGATTGGTTGTGCCACAACAAGAGCTTTCATTACTCATTCCTCAATCTGTTTCAGTTTCAATCTTCAAAAAGTTCCGCCAAGCGGTTCATTAGGTAGGCTTCAGCCGCTTCTACGGCATCTTCTAATTCCTCAGCATCATCTTCAGTAAAATTTCCAACAGCCTCGCGATTATGTAAATTATGGATCGTTAACAATGTTGTGCGCTCGCCGTCTGACAATCCTGTATGTAGATTCTCCAAAGCGAGACTCACCATGTCATCGGTGGCTGGCAATTCAGCAAACACTAAAAATGATTGCATAATCTTACGGCGCTCTGATTCATATTCAGCGTGGATGTCCTCTTCCAGGCCTTGGGATTTGGCAATTTCTGTTGTTTCACGCTCGGTCACTTGGTCTAGGTACAAAACCGTCCCTAGCTCTATATCAAATTCATCAAACGTCATATCAACCTCCTGTACGTTACTGTGGCCCTTATTGTAACATATTCACAGAAGTAAGTTAGTCAATCAAACCAGTATAATCGTTGATCAAAGCGCCCAAGCCACTATGATACAATGATCTTTAGTTAAATCCTCGGGGGGCCTATGATGGTGATGGAAAATTACTTTAATGCGCTACGTGAAAAAATCGGCCATGATGAAATCATTATGCCAGGTGTCGCCGGTGTTCTATTCGATGCCACACGTACAAAAGTTTTGCTGGAAAAACGTGGCGATGGTGAAGTCGGCTGGAGTCTGGTTGCCGGCATGCAAAACCTGGGCGAATCTTCAGTGACCACGATTATTCGGGAATTTAAGGAAGAAGCCGGCATCGATGTGACGGTAACGGCTCTAATCGGCGTTGACTCAAATTTTCACCACACTTTTCCAAGCGGTGATCAAGCCCAAATACCAATGACCTTGTACGAAGTTAAACAGACTGGTGGTGACCTGCGAGCGGATGGGGATGAGACCTTGGCACTCGCGTTCGTCCCGCTAGCTGATAACCCTAAAATGTACAACAGCCAACACCAACTAGTTATCGAACAATTGCAGCGTCAGGTACCTTATGGTTGGTTCTTCTAATAACCATAACCAACTGCCACTATTTTTCGGCACATTAACAAACGGCCAGCCCAGAAAATACTGAGCTGGCCTTTTCATTGATAGTTAATCTATTACCTGACCAATCGTTGCCAATACATTAGCCCGGTAATCTGTTGACGTCGCATTTAATTGACGCATCTTGTAATAGGCATCCTTATAATCAAAATCACCACGGCGCGTTGCTGCGTAAACCATTAACAAATTGCAGACATCAGTTAACGAATCCATCGGACGCAACTCGCCACTCGCTTCTAACGTACGAATGTCGGTCATATAATCTTCATGATCAAACTCATACCACGTTTGCACCTGCAACAAGACCCCCATCGCCCATCCTTCTTCGCGAACAATTAAAGACATCGTTTGTCCTGCTCGCATCTTCCGTAAAACATTGTTGAATCGGTTGCTCACATTCAGAATACTTGTCGCAATTAATGCCATTTGTCATTACCTCTAAATCAAAATCTTTCTGAATTTATCTTACCACAAGTTTGTGAAATAAAAAACAAAAATTACAACAAACAGCAATTGAACAAGCTTACAAAGCGGTTTTTAATTGTGAAAACTTTTTCATTTTGTGATTAGCCCGACAAAATGAAAAGGTATCTGGCTTAAAATCAGCCAGACACCTTTTATCACAGCAGTTAGTGGGCACGTCAGCAGTCTAAAACCCACCGACATTCCCAGACTGCTTTATTGTTTACTTATCTTCTGCCAAAAAAGCATCAATTTCTGCCGGCGAATCAACCAACTCTACGTGGATCAAACCACGCTTCAGTTGTAACTCAGTTTCCTTTGTCAATCGGGTTGCTTGCTTCTTTGCTAACTTTTCAGACTTCTTCATGAGACGGCCTCTTTTCATTTAATACCTTTATTATACACGACGAGGCATGCTCTTAATTTTCATTTGTTCGATGCAACTTTGCAAAGCACGTCATCACCCAGTGTTCAACATCAGCTGCCACCGTTGAAAAGGTCACCGCATACCAAACACCTAGTACCAAAGCCATCAATCCAACTGTAAACATTACTGACCACACACCGCTGATACCCATATTAGGGAAAACAAAATAATCCAGTAACATAAAAATTATGGGACTAGCAATCACCAAGGTTAAGGTCATCATTAAATCATTTTCGTGTTGGGTCCGGGCTTTGTCGGCCGCCAGGTGCAAATCATGGGTTAACTCATGCAAACCCGTCGCAGTCAAAATTTGCACCCGGTCCTGTACCGCAATCGGTAAAGCTTGCTTAATCAAAATGGCAGCCATCATGCTATCACCTGCAGCACGTGGCGCCAAGAAAAGAGTGCGACGCTTAGGTAGCATCGCGTACAAATCCGTTGCATTTAATTTTTCAGCATAAATATCATCTTCACTTTGAGCAAATAAGATTATTTCGTCTGCCAATGGTTGTACAACAAAAAACATCGCACACACCTCCATCACTAAGCCGTTAAATTTCTCTCTGAGAGACCATTATTCCCCTATTCATTAACAAAAGCAATGCGTTTGTTCTAGAAATTCCGGTAAAGCGGTTTCATTGGTTTAGACCATTCTATATGTCAAACGACTGCGTCCATCCCCGAGTTTCGTAACAACCATCTGCTGCTGAATTTGGCGTTTCATTGATTCCACGTGCGAAATGACACCAATCAAGCGACCACTTTGCTCGACCATCGAGAGCGCTTCCAAGGCCTGATTCAATGTGTTACTGTCCAATGAACCAAATCCTTCATCAATAAATAGTGCATCAATTTTGGCACCACCAGCCCGTTGTTGCACAATCTCTGCCATCGACAGCGCAATCGACAACGCTGCAATAAATGATTCACCACCTGACAACGTACTTGTCGACCGGACCTTACCCCCATCCTGATCATAGATATCAATATCTAGCCCATTCTGGTTCGCTCGTCCTGCCTGTCGACTTGATAGCACAAATTGGTATCGACCACCTGATAAAGTACCAATATAGTGTTCGTTCGCATAACTTAAAACTTCATACAGGAAACTACGTAATACATAAGGTTCCAAACGAAGATGTAACAAATTATTACCATCGACCACCTGAGTCAATTTAATCAAATCAGCCGACTTTGCTGTAATGGCATCAATGTCTGTTTGCAATTTCGAAATTGTAGTCTGTTGCTGTTGCAAAGCCTCCAATAGCCATTCTGCTTTATTTAAACTTTCGGTTGCTTCAGCTAAAGCAGTTTGCTTTTGCGTCAATTCAGCTTGTAACTGTGACAAATTGGGCCGTTCTTGGCCAGCAGTTAACGTCTGACTCTGCGCAATGGCTGTCGCGACCGTCTCACGTTGCGTGTCATAAGCAGCTATTTGCCGTTCTAATTGGATTAATTCATCCGGTTGATTCTGAAGGCGTGCTAACAATACCTTAAACGCTCGTTCATCCGCAACCGGACCGTCAGTAATCGCAACACCGAGACGACCCTTTGCCCCATCTAATGCCGCTTGGTACGTCTCTTGCTCTTGACTTAGGACTCTCCGTCGCTGCGAAAGTTCTGCCTGCGTCTGTTCAGCAGAGCGAATTTTCTCGTCAGCGATCTGGACAGCTTGTTGATGGATCGCAATTTTTTCAGACAACGCCTGTTGTTCGACCTCATAATCACTGACTGTTGTAAGCTGACCGTCCGAATTCAGATCGTCTTGCTCACTGTCATTTCCAGCCATCTGCGTCGTAATGCCCGATAATTGCGTTTGCGTCCGTGCTAGATTAGTCTTAACAAATGCAATATCCTCCGTCATAGTCGCTAATGTCTCTGTCAGGTGTTCTTGTTTAGTGACCTGATCTGATAGGTGCTGGCGTACTTGTGAAATGACAGTCTGTACGGTTGACGTATCATACGTATCTGGCAACAAATTGTTTGGAAACACGGTTGCCCATGCTGTGAAAAATTGATTATACTCACGAGCAAATCCGTCTCGTTCTGACATAAGTTGCTTTGCCAACGCATCATATTGTTGTTTGGTTTGTGTGGCGTCCGTCGTCAAACTTGCTTCAGTCGCGATTGCTTGTTGCTCGGCAGTCTCAGCCTCATCAACAGCCGCCATAGCCACCTTAATTTCAGCATACGAGGTGCTACCAACGTGCGGGTCAGCTCCCTCGCCAGTATAAATCTGACCACAAACCATGCAAGCCTCACCAATTTTCAATTCACTGTGAAGTTGTTTAATCATGAGTTCCCGGCGTAATGTCGCCTTCGCTTCACGCATCGAAATGACATCCTGCAGATTAGCTTTAGCCGTATCTAACTTACGTGTCACCTGCATCAAATTCTCAGCCTGTTGCGCGACCTTTTTTTCAGTCTGTTGCAATCGTTCATCAGTCCGTTGTAGCTCATCAGCTTGGGCAGTAAAAACCAACGATTGCTCACGCGATGCTGAAACAGACGCTACTTTCGCCAAAGACGTTTGTAGCTCAACTTCCTTGGCAGTTAATTCAGTCAATTCGGCCGTTAACTGGGCTTCGTTAGTTTGTAGCGTTTGCCGTTGCTGGGCCAACTGAGTTGCTTGCGCAATCAGCATTGCCAGACGCTGCGCATTAGGCAACAAAGTTCGTGTAATTCTTGTCAAACGTGCTTCAGCAGTTTTGATATCAGCTGCTTGTGTTAAAAGTTCCGCTTTAGTAGCCATCGCCACTGACAGGCTATTGGTTGTAGTGGCTTCGCGTATCGCCAACTGTGTTAATTCAGTCGCAACCCGCGCTAGTTGTTCTTCATATCGCGTCACATCATTCACGATGCTTTGCTGTTGGGTTCCCCACTGCAATAGCGTTGCTTGCTGCCGTTGCTCATTAATTTGCTCGGCTTGTTCATCAAGCTGTTGCTGCTTAGCCGTATTTTCAGCCAACAACTCAAATTCACGATTTAATTGTTCGGCGACTTTCACCCGTTCCTGCGATTGCGCAACGGCCATAGTTGCCGTCGTCTTTTCGGTGTCTCGGGTCGTCACTATGTCTGTTGACCGCGCAATATAAACAGTTAAAGCGTTAATTTTCTCAACGGCCGTCGGTACGCTTTCTGCAATTGCTGGATCATCCCACGAAATTTGTGACAACGCCACATCTCGTTGGGTCTCAAGATTCGTAATTTGTTTTAACGTGTCTTTTTGTTGTTCCTTCAACGACTCTGTGAATTGATTAAAAACTTCCGTACCAAATAGACTCCGCAAAATGGTCATCTTATCATCGCTCTGGGCGGCCAAAAATTCACGGAATTGATTCTGTGGCAACAAAATGATTTTACGGAATTGGTCTGCATTCAGATGCAATAATTCTTGAATCGCATCCCGCACAACCGGAATTTTCTCACCCATCGCTGCAATAGGCACTTGCAAAGTTTCATCAACTTCAGTCAATGACACTTCGGCTTTGCGTTCAGTGGTATCATCGTCTGATTTCGCACCACGCTTTTTCTTTAATTGTTGCGTCGGTTTGCGACTAATTCGATAGTACCGCCCGTTGTGCTCAAACCAAAAAGTCACAACCGTTTCTGCTGTTGTGGGCGCAAATTCACTGCGCATTTCCTCTGGCTTACGTTCACTGGTCCCTTCCCCAAACAAGGCGTAGGTCATTCCATCAAACATTGTTGTTTTACCGGCACCGGTATCGCCAGTGATCAAAAACAATTTCGATTCTGTAAAACGCTCAAAATCGACCGTCGTTTGTTCATAGGGCCCAAAATATTGTAACGCTAATTTAATTGGACGCATCTTTATCCCTCTTCCTGCTGGCGTAACTGTACTAGTGTATCTGCGATAACACGTTCTTGCGCTGCGGTTAGTGATTCTTGTGTGACTTCTTGGTAGAAGGTCGCAATCAAATCATCATCGGACACATCCTCGGCAACGACTTTTGGAATAACCTGATTAACCATCGTGAGTGCAGGTAAGTCATACTGTACTTCAACGACATCCCCATAAATGTCAACCAAGGTTGCACGTGCATTCGTTGTGTGTGCAACGCCCTGAATACGAATACTAAAAAAATTGGCGTGGTTTCTAGCATACTGTTGATAAAATTCAGGATTTATCAAGGTCTCAAACGGTGCTGATAGGACAATCAAATCTTTGGTCGGTGTAATTGGGTACCAAGTTGTGTGAACCGCGTCAGATGTAATATCGACAATAAAGACACCCTTCTCAGTTTGCGCTTCCTTGGTATTGAATTTGACAGGTGAGCCAGCATATTGAATTGTTGTGGTTGGACTAGCTTCGCGTAAATGCAAGTGTCCCAATGCCACATAGTCAAATGCCGAAAATTGGTCGGCAGTAATCCCCTTTAATCCACCGACGCGTGAATTCGTTTCACTGGTAAATTCATAATCCGCATTGCCTGCGCCTGTCACATAATAATGGGTTACCAAAATATGTTGCTTTTGTGGATCAAACGTCGCCACCATATCTTGCACAATCCGGCTCATAACCTGTTCAATACTTTGGTACGCCGCCAATTCGTCTTCTGGGATTTGATAATAAACACGTGCGGTTGTCGGTTCAATAAATGGTAGTAAATAAATTTGCGTTTCTGGTGTTTCCACTGGTTTAAATGCACCCGCTAGCGTTGTATTTAGGAATAACTCGGTTTGCTCACGCCACTCATGGCCCGCTCCCAAACGTGTCGCACCATCGTGGTTCCCAGAGACTGCGTAAATCGGTAAATGATGGGTCAGATTCATTTCTTTCAGCATCCGCTCCAAGGCCGTCACTGCCTGTGTCGATGCAATCGCGCGATCATAAAGGTCGCCAGCAATAATGACCCCGTCGACTTTTTCGGCAATCGCAATGTCTAATATCTTTTTAAAAGCAGCTTCCTGCTCTGATAACAAACTGAAGCCACCTAATTCTTTACCGATGTGCCAATCAGCTGTATGTAATAATTTCATGTGTCTCTCATTTCTCAAATGAAAAAGGCGACCAAACACGCACCGCTTGTTTGGGTCACCTTTCAGTGTCTTACAATGTGTCGACAATCTCGTCAAACTTTTCTTGGATACAGTCACGTGATGCTAATAGCTTTTCTTGCTCATCAGTTGTTAAGTCTAGATTAGCTTCTGCTAACACGCCGTCACGGCCAATCACCGCCGGGTATGACAAATAAATGCCCATATCATCACGTCGGTTCGAAACCACTAATTCTGCGTGCGCATCAGCCATCACAGCTTTTGCAATCCGAACCGCAGTCGTTGCGACACCGTAACTCGTATAACCTTTGCCGTTTAACACGGTAAAGCCTCCCTTACGCGCTTCGGCTTCGATACCGGCCAAATCAATATCACCAGCATCGGCCAGCTTAGCAATTGGCTGACCAAGCACTTGCACCGTTGACCACGCGACAAATTGCGAATTACCGTGTTCACCTAAGTTATAACCGGATACTGAACGAGGGTCCAAGTCCAACGCCTCGCCCACAGCACGTTGCATACGCGCCGTGTCTAGCAAGGTTCCCGTACCAATCACCTTGTGTGTTGAAAAGCCAGTAACTTGCTGGAATAATGCGGTAATAACGTCGACCGGGTTTGAAATCACAATCAGAACCCCGTTAAAGCCCGATTCTTTTAAATTGGTCCCCACCGATTGCACCATACTACTCGTAAACTTTAGTTCCGCAAATCGATCACCGCTTGGATTGTCCTGTTGCAACTTAATGTTCCCTAACGTCGAAATCACAACATCCGCGTCTTCCAACACTGACCAATCATTAATTGTGATATTACCATGCATTTCTAAATTAGCCATCGCATCTTGGAAGTCCAGTTGATCCGCCATTACCTTACGCTCGTTTGCGTCGATAAATACGTAATCATCTGCAACCCCTTGTGCAATTAACGCGTGTGCCACTGCACTACCGACGTTCCCCAACCCGATAATTCCGACTTTACGTGCCATATCATCCTCCAAAGTTTTAATAATTTCATTATACCGAAAACGGCCATCGTTCTCCACCGAACAACAGCCGTTACCTTTATGCTTTAAATAAATGTTTCGTTGCCGCCATCAACAATGCGGCTGCAATCATCAAAACCACCAAAATTAGATAAACAATATTCTGAATTTCGCCAGCTGGATTTGCCGTAAAGGCCATCCCGTAAAGCATTGGCCCAAACGCAGACATGAAGTAGCCACCGGCCTGAGCCATTCCGGATAGTCGCGCAGTTTCAACTGGTGAATCCGTCTTTGCAGCAAACATAGTCATCGTGTAAAGGAAGAAGAACGATGTCGCAAAACCAATCAAGACGGTTAATGTCCACCAATATACCAGCGATGACGTATCCTGATTAAACAACATGACTGCCCCAGCCAGCGACAGCGCACCCGCAATAGCAATTGCCATCATCGTCCCACGACGACGCATGTGAACAAGAATGTTTGGTACGATTATCGAAATTGGCATACCGATAAATGAGTAAAACGACATAATAACTGAAATTGCCCCTGCTGACACGTGATGGTGAGCCATCATCGTTGGTAACCAAGCAACTCCCGTGTAATTAATCGTGGCCTGAATCCCAAAAACAATCAAGAAAGGCCAAGCCCGTACATTGGCCCAAATACGCTTCTTAGGCGCTACGTTTTGTTTTTCAGTCGCGGTTGCTTTCACTTTTTCTGGCACCAACCGTGCCGTATAGAACCAGAAGCCCAAGACAATTGCTGGCAATAGCACCAGCAACCACATCACGGCATGCCAACCGAACATCGCAACAACCGGTGCAGTTAACAAACTAAACGCGGCTGAACCTACCATAATCGTGAGTGAGTAGAGCGATGTATAGACCCCAACTTTATGTGAAAAATAAGCAGCCACAAATGAAGGCATAAAGACATTCAAATGGGCAATACCAATTCCCACAAACACCGTGCCCAACAACATCGTTGGCATCGTCACAACTAGTCGCAGTGCCGTCCCCAGAAAAATACTTGCAATTGACAAGAATAATGCTTTTTTAAGGCCAAACACAGCCATTGTTTTGGATGCAAAGTTTGAGATTAATAAAAATATCACCAATGGAATCGTTGTTAATATACCTAACTGACCGCTAGGAACACCTAATTCCTGCGATATTTGTGACAACATCAATGGCAATGTTGTAATTGGCGACCGCATAATTAATCCGATCAGCATGACACTTGCCGCTAATGCAATGCCCGTTGGTAAAACTTGTTTCTTACTCATGTACCCGCTCCTAAACCTTTTAAATCAAGGTATCTAGCATACCATTGTTTCAGATATGAAAAAAGCCACCAGACGTCTCAATCCGGTGACTTTTTTGTTACTTTGCAAAGTTAGTGACTTTTAGGCATCAAAATCTTGCGCAACGGTACGCTCAGCAACAAAGCCAAGATAAATCCGGCCAATACTTGCATGATGTTAGCTGGCACATCGGCTAGTCCCGCCAAAAAGGCTGGGCCAAGCTGCATTTTTGCACCACCGTTCAACCAGATTAAGAATGAACCGGCTAACCAGTACCCAACGACCATCACCAAACCGCCTAAGAAATTGCCGAAGACGCGCTTCCCAATCGAAGGATTTAACCCATACTTACCAATCACCCAACCTTCACCACCGTGAATAAGTAATGAAAAGATCATCCACTGGGGATAGCCAGCAAGCAAATCAAGCAATAAACCCGTTAACCCACCGACCATTGCGCCGGTTCTTGACCCATAATGCCAAGCTGCGATAAAAATACCAGTTTCCACCAATGACACAAAGCCTGTTGGCGTCGGTATCTTGGCGACATAACTTAAGACAATATTGATAGCGACAATCACGGCCGCGATGGTTAATTGTTTCGTTTTCATTTTATTGTTCCTCACTCAAACGTCTCGCGGCCTGCCAAACATTACCAACCGGCAACGCGTCGTTTAACGGTACCCCATGTTTGATACCTTCATACACAAATGCTTTTGCATCTGAAACTGCATGCGCCGTTGTTGCCCCAGCAGCTAACTGACTAGCTATCGCAGAAGAAAACGTGCAACCAGCCCCATTATTGTAGGCATTGGCCACCTTTTCTGTCTTAAAGGTCTTCAGCCCATCAGCCGCCACTAAAACATCAACTGCTTCTTGGCCGGCTAAACGCTTACCACCTTTCACCACGACCGATTTGGCGCCCATTTGCTGCATGATACGAGCTGTCTCAGTCATATCTGCGGCTGTTTTAATCGGTCGACCGCTTAACAACTCTGCTTCAACTAAGTTCGGTGTGGTAATGGTCGCCAACGGCAATAATTCTGTTTGAATGGCTTTCACCAGTTCATTGACATTCGTCGTGTTTGTCTCTTTAAAAGCCATCACCGGATCAATTATAACTGGTAGGTGACTGGCATACTCTTTTAAATACTTCGCAACCAGTTTAACGTGCGCAACGGTCGGTAGCAAGCCAACCTTCACACCAGCAATATCATCAATCGCAAAAATGGCGTCAAGCTGGGCTGCTAAAATGGCAATCGGCACGGGATGAATGGTGAAATCATCTGGCGTGACAGTCGCAATGCTGGTGATAGCACTAAGCCCAAAGTAACCATATTCATTAAACGTTGCTAAATCGGCTTGAATGCCCCCACCAGCCAAAACATCCGAACCTGCAATCGTCAACATTTTTGTTGGTTTCAATCTGCCATACCTCCACATTGATATCAATAAAATTAAGTTTAGCACATAATTTTATGAGAATGTATGAAAAAATAAAAAGAGTGAATATCATCATTCACTCTTTCCATATTATCAACCTTTTAGGCCCCACGAATCACCGTGAATACCAGTATTACAGGTTTTAAATTACTTGATGGCGTCCTTCAAGGCCTTACCAGGCTTAAAGGCAGGAATCTTTGATGCAGCGATCTCAATTTCCTCACCCGTTTGTGGGTTGCGACCCTTACGAGCTGCACGTGTACGAACTTCGAAGTTACCAAAACCAATCAATTGTACCTTGTCACCCTTTGCCAAAGTATCTTGGATTGATGCAAAGACAGCATCAACTGCTGCCGTTGCGTCCTTCTTAGTCAAACCAGTTGTCGTTGCAACGTCGTTTACCAATTCTTGCTTGTTAGCCATGTTAATATCCTCCTGCTTAGTAGCTGATTGGGATTCCCAATGTACGAAATGAAACTCGTTGTTCCCTTATTTCGATATTTAGAATAGCATAGTTACCCGACCTTAACAAGCGATTGTTTGCTTAAAACGTTGATACAGCGCGCTTTTCAGCCTTTTTCAACAAAAATTCATGTTTTGTCATCATTTTGCGTACAAAAAACGAAAAAGCACCAAATCCGAACGGACCGGTGCTTTTTGCTCACTTGCTTACGTACGAGCACGCTTAATCAAGTGAATTGGTGTTCCTGTAAAGTCGAATGACTTACGAATTTGATTCTCAAGGAATCGCGCGTAAGAGAAGTGCATCAATTCTGGATCGTTAACAAACACCACAAAAGTTGGTGGTTGAATGGCAACCTGTGTCGCATAGTAAACACGCAAACGCTTACCATTGACCGTTGGGGTTGGGTTCAAAGCTAACGCATCCATAATCACTTCATTCAGCGTTGCAGATTGCACACGCTTTTGGTGGTTTTCGTTAACCTGCTTAATCAACTCAGGTAACTTGTTCAAACGTTGCTTCGTCTTGGCTGAAACGAAAATAATTGGTGCGTATGACAAGTATTGGAACTCATCACGAATCTGATTTTCAAAGTCAGACATCGTGTGATTGTCCTTTTCGAGCGTATCCCACTTATTAACCACGATGATAATGGCACGACCAGCTTCGTGCGCATAGCCTGCAACGTGCTTGTCTTGCTCACGAATACCTTCTTCAGCGTTCAAAACCATCAAAACAACGTTGGAATCATCAATTGCACGCATTGCGCGCATCACTGAATACTTTTCAGTTGATTCATAGACCTTACCACGCTTACGAATACCAGCAGTGTCAACCATGACAAACTCATCACCGTCAGCAGATGTAAAGCGCGTGTCAATGGCATCACGGGTCGTTCCTGAGATATCAGAAACAATGACACGTTCTTCGCCCAGGATGGCATTAACAAGTGATGACTTACCAACATTGGGACGTCCAATGAATGAGAAGCGGATTGAATCATCATCAGCTTCGGTGTCCGTTTCTGGGAAGTGTGAGACAACTTGATCTAACAAGTCTCCCAACCCAGTTCCGTGAGAACCTGAGATTGGGAATGGATCACCAAATCCCAACGCATAGAACTCATAGATTTCTGAACGCATTTCAATGTTATCGACCTTATTAACGGCCAATACGACTGGCTTTTTTGAACGGTACAAAATTTTTGCAACGCGTTCATCAGCTTCTGTTAAACCTTCTTGCGCAGAAACCATGAAAACAATCACATCAGCTTCATCAATCGCAATCTCAGCTTGTTGAACAATCTGCGTCATAAATGGCTCATCAGCCATGTCAATTCCACCGGTATCAATCAGACGAAATTCGCGGGTCAACCATTCTGCGCGCGTATAAATACGATCACGCGTAACGCCTGGCGTGTCCTCAACAATTGAGATACGATCACCAGCAATACGGTTAAAAATAGTTGACTTACCGACGTTTGGGCGGCCGACAACGGCCACAACAGGAAATCCCATGTTACCCTCTTTTCTGTCAGCGCACCGAAGCGGCCGACGTGTTCATTACTATTTTCGATTATACTGTTTAATACAGCATGTGTCTGTTATCGTGTGACCAGCACAAAAAATAGCCCATTTACGAAATTAAGCGTGCGTTAGGACAACCCAACACACGCTTAATTTTTTAAGCTATTAAAAGCTGATTAGTTGAAGTCCTTGAAGATATCTCCAAAGGCATCACCCAACGTAGCTGAACCCTCTTCTTCTGAAGTTGAGTAGTTAGTTGGAGCTTGTTCTTGGCGAGGACGACGTTGGCGACGAGGACGATCGTTGTTTGATTGACCTTCTTCGCGAGCAGGAGCCTCTTCCAAAGCCTTGATTGACAATGACAAACGTTGCTTATCAGGGTTTACTTCCAAAACCTTAACCTTAACCTTGTCACCGGCCTTCAAAACATCACTTGGGTTAGCGATGTGCTTGTGTGAGATTTGTGAAACGTGAACCAAACCTTCAACACCAGGGAATACTTCAACAAAGGCACCAAAGTCAACAACGCGCTTAACAGTACCTTCCAAAACAGTTCCTTCTGGAGCTTCTGAAGCAGCAGCTTCCCAAGGACCAGGTTGCGTAGCCTTGATTGACAATGAGATACGTTCCTTTTCAGGATCCAATCCCAAAACCTTAACCTTAACATCTTCACCAACTGACAAAACGTCTGAAGGTTGTGAAACGCGCTCGTGTGAGATTTCAGATACGTGTACCAATCCGTCTACACCACCAAGGTCGATGAATGCACCGAAGTTAGTCATGCGGGCAACCTTACCTTCAACGACATCACCAACTGACAATTCGTTGAATACACGTGCCAATGCTGCTGAACGCTCTTCGTTCAAAACATCACGACGTGACAAGATCAAGCGGCTGTCAGCAGCGTTGATCTCAATAATCTTCGCGCGAATAGTCTGACCCTTGTATTGGTTCAAATCTTGCACGAAACGGTTCTCGATCATTGAAGCAGGTACGAATCCACGTACACCTTCAACGTCAACAACCAATCCACCCTTAACGACTTGCGTTACAGGTGCTTCCACAATGTCATCAACATTGTGCTTGCTTGCGATTTCTTCCCAAGCACGACGAGCTTCCAAACGACGCTTTGACAATAGGTATGATCCACCTTCCTTGTCAGAACCGATAGTTGAAACCACTACCAAATCCAAAACGTCTCCTACCTTGACAAGGTCATTAACGTTAGCATCACGGTCAGCCGTCAATTCGCGCATTGGGATAACACCCTCAACACCGGCACCTTCGATACCTACGATAACTTGACGAGCATCGTCAATTGCCAAGACTTCACCCTTAACTACATCGCCAACTTTAACTTCGGCTACGCTGTCAAGAGCTGCCAATAGCTCGTTGTTCTCTTCGTTCATTACAATATATCCTCCTGGTCACACGACTCTAGTAACTATTATACCTAATCCTTTTATAAAATACTAGTAGTCACGGCCAACTTTCTTTACTAATTTATATTATTTGTTTGTTTTTGTCGCGATGATATCCTTGACTGCTGCCACAACACCATCAATTGACAAACCGGTTGTATCTAGTTCAACTGCATCGTCAGCCTTCTTGAGTGGTGAAATTTCGCGGTGTGAGTCAAGATAATCACGCTTTTCAATCGCAACTTCCAACTCAGCCAACGTTGTGTCCATGCCCTTGGCTTGGTTTTCCTTAAAACGACGTTGGGCACGTTCAGCAACTGATGCAATCAAGAAAATCTTAACTTCCGCATTTGGCAAGACAGTTGTACCAATATCACGGCCATCCATCACAACGCCACCCTTAGCCGCAATGTCGCGTTGCAAATCGGTCATTGCTTCGCGAACAGCCGCATACGCTGAGACTGCTGAAACATTGGCTGTCACTTCAACAGAACGAATAGCTTCGGTCACTTCTGTGCCATTCAAGAAAACCCGTTGCACAGGTTCACCTGGTTCAAAAGTAATCGTTAGGTCTGGTAATAATGCTGTGACCCCTGCTTCATCTTCTGACTTAACGCCAGCCTGAAAAGCAGCTAGTGTAATTGCGCGATACATAGCACCAGTATCAACATACACAAAGTTTAAATCTGATGCCAAAATTTTGGCAATCGTTGACTTACCTGCTGATGCAGGCCCGTCAATCGCAATTTGAATCGGATTCATTTCAGTAAGTTCCTCACTCGTTAATTTAACAACTAATTGTACGCTATTTCAGAACAAAATAAAAGAGACACATGATCATTGTGTCTCCTTATTTTTACTTCACTTTTAGCGATTGTCCGTAGTAACTCGAATAATTTGCCGCCGTTAAACCTGGATTCAACGAGTAAAGTGCTTCAGGGGTTGTCCCATTCGCAACAGCAAAACTGTACAAAGTACCTGATTCGAATTTTACACTTCCTGCCTCATCAGCTTCTGATGAAGAAGATAACGCTGATGACGAACTAGCTGATGACGAGGATGCCTCCTCAGAACTCATGCTACTTGTCTCAGCATTCGCAACGCTTTCAGACTCAGCAACCGCCTTAGACGATGCTGCGGCTTCTTTAGCTGCTTTTTCGCTGGCTGCCTTTGCTGCCTTTTTTGATGCCTGTGTGGCTGCCTGCTTTGCCCGTGACTCTGACTTAGCCGTTTCCGTTACTTTGCTTGTAGTCGTCGTGGTCTTAGTTGATGATGCAGCTGGCAATTCCGTGTTAGTGGTCGCATCTACCGGCTTATTCAACGCTTGCAAATACTTGTAAACGGGCACAAATGACAGAGCAATCACAATCAATACCAAAATTCCAACAACCATGCTGACACGTTGTGACTTACGTCGATTTTGTGTACGTGAGTATTGCTCAGGCGTGTCTTCTTTAAAAGACGCTTCCCATGGCTGCTGTTCATTATTTTTCTCGGTCATGATTGGTCTCCTTACTTCTCTTTTGATTACACCTTAGTCTACACTAATGGCTCATCAAAATTTAGTGTCACACCCATTCCTTAACCTAAATTAAAAAGTTTTGCCACTTGCGTACGCCAATCCGTCACACCAACTGGTTGTTCATCCTGTGTCGTCGCAACTAACGCAAGTTCTTCAGGGTGCCAATCATGTGCGCCGACCGACTCAGTGTTTGCTGCACCAATCGTCTCATCCCCAAAGTGCGTTAGTAACGTCGCGCGGAGACCAGACGGTGACTTAGCATACCCAACCAAACGCGCCAAATCAGCCTGACGTTGTTGCCGACGCTCATTAAACATGTCTGCAATTTGATCTGCCGTTAGTCCTTGCTTGGTGTAAAAGTCTAACAAATTAGCCTTATCTTTACCGATTTCATCTGTTCCAAAGCGCTTTTCAAGATAACCAAAAATCACTTCACGCGTTGGAATTGTACTATCGATCATATGAAATTGCATCGTTTCATCACCGGGCACATACAACAAAATAGCCGCTGATTGCTCGCCATCACGCCCGGCACGTCCAATTTCTTGTAAATAATTTGCTAAGTCATTGCTCAAATGATAGTGAATGACATAGCGAACATCGTCTTTATCAATTCCCATACCGAAGGCTGATGTTGCTGTAATCACATCGATTTGTCCCAACATAAACTGTTGTTGAATGCGGTAACGCGACATTGTATCCAATCCCGCATGGTAAGCAGCCACACGTTGGCCGGTTGTCTCACGCAACCATTCGGCCATTAAAGTCGCTAGCTTACGACTCGAAAAGTAAACAATCCCTGGTCCTTTCAACTGCCGCACTAATTCAGCCAAGCGTTCATGCTTTTGACTTTCGTTATCTAGCTGCTCAGTGTGCAAATAAATATTTGGACGATCCACTGATTGCCGATAAATAAACCAATCTTCTGGTACTAACCCAAATGGTGATGTGATATTTGACATCATTTGAGGAGTTGCTGTCGCCGTTAATAACAAAAGTTGTGGTTGGCCAAGCTTCTGATGAACCTGTGGCAGAGCCAGATAGTCGGGCCGAAAATCAGGTCCCCAACTCACAATCGTGTGTGCTTCATCAACAACCAGCAAATTAATCTTCACTTTCCGTAAAGCTGATTGGACCACCGTTTGACCAAGCATTTCAGGAGACACAAACAAAAACTTGTATTGGTTCAAGCCCCGCAAAATCGTACGGCGTGCATCTTGTGGCAGTGTTGAATTTAACGCAACCACCTTAGACTCACCCGCATAATTCAAACGGGCCACTTGGTCTTGCATCAAAGACAGCAATGGTGTCACGATAACAACTAACCCTTCGCGCAGATTACCCATCATTTGATAAATAAGTGACTTACCACCACCAGTTGGCAACATCGCCAATGTATTTTTACCAGCGGTTAACGCTTCCAACACCTCTGCTTGACCCGGCTTAAAGCTGGTAAAACCAAACTTGTCAGTCAATACGGCGGTCAATGCTTCCTTATCCACGAGCAGCCACCTCCATTTTGGTTAAGTAAATTTCATATAAACGGAACAAGAAGAACTCACGCGGATCATCTGAAGTCCGCACCGTTGTAAATTCCCATTCCTCAATTGGGCCAACCAATTTTTCTTCAAAGTAACTCACAACATCTGGCGTTAAGTAGTTTTTATAAGGAAAATCACGAATTGGTAGCCAAATAGCCGCCGTTAATAAATGCTCACGGATTGTCCCAACTTTCAAGCGACGGCTCTTCACCATTTCGTCCATTGGACGTCCTGCGACTACACCGTTGTATGACGCTTGTACGCTGTTTGGCAACAAAGGCCGGTGTGCAACTGAATCCCACAACAGTTTTAAGGGAGTATTCGCCCCGCGTTGTAGTTCCTCAGACCAAATAGCATACTGATCTAATTGCCAGAAATAAAAATCTTCATCCGTCCAGGGTGCTGGGAAGCCAAGTTGTTCAAAATTGAAGCCTGGTGTGTTGTGACCGACCCATGTGGCAACCAAACGATCAGCATCCGCTTGTGGCCGACGCTGTAAGAAACGCTGAATTGTTATAGCCCAAGTGGCAACCAGGCGTGGCGAATTCATATTTGCGTACCATTGCTTCACCGCCAGCATTGTGCGCGGATCGATTTGCAAAGGATAATACTTCTTATTTTCGTATGCGACCTCAGAGACGACCTGGTTTGCTAGCCAAAAAGCTTGCATAAATGTCAGTACGTCATACTTGAGCAAAACAGCTAAGTGCTCGGGCACGTAATGCGCGGTTTGGTATGCCGTTTGCGCTGCCTGACCGGCTGCAGTCAACACGTACTGGCCTTCTGTCACTTCGGACAGTAACCCCTCAGTTACCAACGTTGCAATACGCTGATCAAAAGCTGCCCTATCTAATCGAGGCATCAAACCCGAGATTTGCAATAAATCATAACGCAGACCCCAATACTCCGTTGACACCGTTGCTTGACGCTTCAATAAACCAAAAATCACCCTGTGTCGGCGAGGTTCATCTGCCGAAAACAGGGTGATCAAGAAATCATTTGTCAACTGCTTGACCACCTCTCACTATTTTCTACTCAGTTTAAAGAAGAAATATCAGTCGTGCAAGCAATTTAGGATAAAGTGGCCGGTCATAGCGCAGGTTCTACCCAACAACATGACAAACCATCATTGAAATTAATTTAATTGAGAATGAGTGTTCGTGATGACACGTCGCAAAGCAACAAAGACCAGACCGGCCACTGCCGTTAGGATGACGCCTTCAATCAAGTTAAACGGAATTACCATCCAAAGCAAATATGTCCCTAGACCAATCGTTGCCTTAATATCGAAATTAGCAAACATCGCATACAACGGCACCGCATAAACATAATTCAAGATGACCATCGCCAACGTCAATCCAACTGTTCCCAAGATGGATCCCGCGATAAAGCGTTTAACGGTCAACTCACGGTGTCCCACCATCAACATAATGACCGTCAGTAAAACGCCCATCGCGACAATGTTCATTGGTAACCCAATGTAGTCATTCACACCCGAATTATTTAAAAGCACCTTCAATAGTGAGCGTAAAATTAAAATTGCATAACCACTCTTTAGATCAAGCATGAGTGAACCAATCAAAACCGGCACAAACGAAAAATCAATCTTTAAAAAAGTTGCACCAGGTATTAATGGGAATTGTGGAAATACCATTAATACAAACGAAATGGCCGCCAATAAGGCGATAACCGTTAACCGACGCGTCTTGTTCATGAAACAAATCCTCCACCTGGCATATTAAAAGGCCGGTTTCTTCACGCCAGGGCGACGTAAAAAAACCGACCATTACCAGTCAATTTATAAGTTCTTCTGCATACCAGACTTTACTGTCGGTCATGGAATCACACCATGTCAACCGCATTCGCGGGTCGCGGACTTACTGCATTGCAGCTTACCGCCGGTCGGGAATTTCACCCTGCCCTGAAGATATTAAATTATTGGTGTAACCTTACCACGCATTAACCATCTAAGTCAACCTTGTGACGGAGTTTGTCATATGTGTGCTTTTCATTATTCAACAAATCATAAATCCGCCGAATTTGCGGTGCAAACCACTTCAGTGTCAAATCTTGGGTGCCTTGCAACGTTTGAATTTGTAGGCGTCCTCGAATTAAACCCGTATCTGGATTAATCGTATTCACTTGATCCAGAGTCATTCGTAATGAATCCAAATGGAATGGGCGCCAATGTGCAAAATACAGCGTTCCTGAATCACCAAGCGCAAAAGCATACCACTTATAGTGGCCGGTTGGCTCACCAGCATCCGTCAAGCCAGCCATTTTAGTTAAAAAGGCCACCACAACCGTTTCATCATCAGCCAACGAGCTCTCAATATTTCTGAAATGCTTACGTCCTAACCAGCCCATTGGCTTCCACAGTAATGGCCAGCCAGCAACCTTGTGACTTTTTGCGAAATCATACATGCCTTGGCCAGTCTTCATAAAATTACGACCCGTTCTTGTATCCGGTGTTGCCATGGTCTATACCTCCATCTTTCGTGCGTATCAGCATTATTGATCAAACAGAAATGACCCGTTTGTTAATATTCTATCAGAAATTTACCCTTACAAATCTTCCAACGCTCTAACGTGAACGACTGCCCGTAAAAACAGTCAACCACTCGAACAACCAAGACTATCCCGCCGGTGACTAGTGGCCAAATAAAAGCCAACCCAGTGCCGATTAATTCAATTGTAATCAAGCCAATTCGACTACGATTCACCCGTCGCATCCGCTTTTGTACAACTAGATTTGCCAGGTGCTTCGACACGATGTGCTTAAGTTGAACAACGCTCCCACCGATAAGACATAAACTAACGCATAAGTCACACTTGGCGCAACACTATTTGGAAATTCACCAAACCAGGCAGTCGTTATCGGCACCAATGACATTGGTAACGGTGTCAATACATTAATCCAGAGCAACCCACTATCAACTTTCTTTAAGTTGCTGATAATCAGATGGTGACTAACCCAAAAACTCACAGTAATAATAAAGCTCACCAAATACGCTAAAAAGGTGCTCATCCAGGCATCATTCATAATCGCCGTCCAATTACCATGCGATGGTATCTTTAAATCCAATACCATAATCGTAATGATAATTGCGAAAACTCCATCACTAAATGCTTCTAATCGTCCTTTTTCCATCATCCTCTACTCCTACAAAAAAGGACGGCCAAAGCCGTCTTTTTTAGCTTACCAACGTCCTGCAGACTTTCGGTATTGCTTGCCGGCCTTCAAGGCTTGCACTTCTTCATAACGTAATGGGCGGTATTCACCAGGTGTCAACCCCGCTAAATCAAGCATGCCGTAACGTTCACGGGTCAGCTTCAATACTTCGTGGCCAACCGCCTTCATCATTTCCTTGACTTGGTGGTACTTACCCTCATGAATCGTCAACTTGACAATTGCTGTGTGATTCTTAGTATTCGTCGACGTGATTTCAGCACGAGCAGGCGCAGCCTTAAACGTTGTATAACGGCCATTTTGCTTTGTTCGCACCGTCACCCCGTGACGTAATTGTTCAAGTTGTTCGTTCGTTGGGATGCCCTTCACCTTTGCAACATAGACCTTATCGATGCGGTAACTTGGGTGCATCAAGCGGTTTGCAAGCTCACCGTCATTAGTTAACAGCAAAACCCCTGTTGTGTCATAATCTAAACGGCCTACTGGATAGACACGCTCTGGTTCATCCACAATATCCATTACCGTTTGACGGCCCTTATCATCATTTGTCGTCGTAACGACTCCACGTGGCTTATTCAATAAGAAATAAACCAACTTTTCTCGTGAATCGATTGGTTCACCACTTACTTCAATTTTATCTGATGGTTCTACCTTGGTACCTAACTCACGAACAGTCTTACCATTCACTGTCACTTTTCCGTCTAAAATCAATTGTTCAGACGCGCGACGTGAGGCAACACCCGCTTGAGCCATTACTTTTTGCAATCGTTCTGCCATAGGTATTAATTATCTCTTTCTGCTGTTTCAGCTAACTCAGACAAATCAACGTCAAACGGTGATTGTCCGCTTTCTTCAGGCATTAACGGTAAAGCAACATCTTGCTTTGCCCGTAATGCATCTAGTTCTTCTGCGGTAACAAGGGGTGGCAATTCTTCTAAATCGCCCAAACCGAAGTAATTCAAGAAGTACTCTGTTGTACCATATAGAATTGGTCGGCCCGGTTCATTGGCACGCCCACGACCTTCAACTAGCTTACGCAGCGCTAACTTTTGAATCGCCGCTTGTGATTGTACACCGCGAATCTCATCCACTTCGACCCGCGTAATCGGTTGTTTGTAGGCAATAATTGCAAGTACTTCTAATGAAGCTTGTGAAAGCGCCGTCGTTAACGGTGCCGTAAAATAACGATGCATCGTATCAGCTAGCGACGTCTTTGTGACTAGTTGATACCGTTCATCAGTTTTTAACACGTCCAGCGCGCTACTATCATCAGTCGCATACTTCGCCGCTAAATCCTCAAGCAACCCAATCACAGCTGGCTTTGCAAAATCAGTGGCTGCCGCCATTTCTGCTACGGTGATACCTTCATCCCCAGCCACGAAGAGCAACCCTTCAATCTGCTGTAGACTATTCTTCATCGTCCAGTTCCTCATTCTCATCATATGGCACGTCACCCAGTTGTAACTGGATGGTGCCGAATTCATTTTCCTGTGTAACAACCAAATTTTGATGACGCACAAGTTCGAGCATCGCCAAAAAGGTCGTTACAAGTTTATCACGACTATCATCTTCACCAAAGAATGATGCGAACGTACGCTTTTCGCTAAGAGTCATATCTGCCATCATGCGTGACATTTGCTCGCGAATTGACCAAGTCTCGCCGCGTAAAGTTCTAGGCCGCACTTGCTTTTTCGCCCGATTAGCAACCATTTGATTGAACGCCAGTTGCAAATCAAAGAGACCCAAACTTTCAGGGAGCGGCGCCACCTCAATATCTTCCGGAATAGCCATCGGCGCCCGCGAAAATTGTAATTGTCGACCCTCTTCACGTTCACGCAAATCGTCAGCTACCTGTTGATAACGTTGATATTCTAGTAGTTGGGCCGTCAATGCTTCACGAGGATCCTCCTCATACACAAACTCCGCCAGACCCTGATCGTATGTCAATTCTTCGTTCTTAGGAATCAAATATGCAGATTTAATCGACATCAAAGTTGCAGCCATTACCAAAAACTCGCCTGCAATATCTAAATTGCGTTCTTCGGCTTGATGCAAAAAATCTAAATATTGCTCAGTGATGGCCACGATGGGGATATCTAAAATATCCATTTCATTTACTTTAATTAGATGGAGTAATAAATCAAGTGGGCCATCGAACTCATCCAAATGATAGGTTACTGCTTCAGCCATTCGCTAGTTTCCGCCATTCCGTTAAAATCGGTTGAGTTGCAATGGTGCCCACTAGCACTTTTTCTGCATACCGCATTTGCAGCGCTTCATAGATTTCTGCACCAACCTGATTACGTTCATTTTCGGCAACTTCAGGGCCAAAAACCACTAAACGTAATACCGCGGAGTCGAAAATCTTCTCGATACCAACCACTGCCACGTAATGCTGGGTTATTGGAGACTGCCACAACAAAATGTCTCGGCAATTGTCAGCTTGATACCATTCAATCTCACGTTGCACCGATGCAACATCGTGTAGGCGTGGCAAATATGAAAGCAAGCCCATTGCAATTTTGGGTTGATCTTTTCGAACAACGACTAACATGTTGCCTCCTTAATCAAGCGCGCGGGTGACTCTTTTGATACACCTCAGTCAAACGCTTATTTGAAATATGTGTATAAATTTGGGTCGTAGATATGTCAGCATGCCCCAGTAATTCTTGCACAATGCGTAAATCTGCCCCATTTTCCAAAATATGAGTAGCAAAAGAGTGACGTAAGGTGTGTGGTGACACATCTTTAGTAATACCCGCAGCTATCACCCACTGTTTAATGAGTTTCCACACACCCTGTCGCGTCAATTGGTGACCATGATCGTTTAGGAAAATCACCTGTTCATCCTGCTGTCGGCCAAGAAAGGGGCGTCCAGCCGCTAAATAACGTTGTAGCCAATGCGTCGCAACATCACCAATCGGAATAATACGTTCTTTATCACCTTTTCCGATCGTTTGAATCAATCCTAAGTCGAGGTGTAAATTATCCAAACGCAAATTCACTAGTTCACTCACGCGCAAGCCAGTGGCATACATCACTTCTAACATCGTTCGATTGCGCAGACCCAACGTTGTATTGGTATCTGGTACCGCCAACAGCGCTTCCACTTCGCTCAATGTTAAGACAGCTGGTAAATGCTGTGCCTTTTTGGGTGGATCAACTTGGGTCATCGGATTCGTTGTTGTCCAACCACTATCAGTTGCAAATTGAAAAAACTTCCTTAAAGTCGACACCATGTGAATCACAGAGTTCCGTGACTTCCCCTGTATTTCCATTTCACCTAGAAAAGCCATTATCGTAAAACGATCAACTCGAGTGAGTGGCAATGATTTTTCCTTGTCGATTAAATAAGTAAAAAAATGTGTCAAATCTTGCCGGTATGATGTACGCGTGTTGGCCGACAACCCCCGCTCTACCGTCAAATAGCGCAGGTAGTCAACCATATTATCTTCGTATGGACCTACCTGTTTGGACATCTTACTCGCCGTCACTCTCTTCAATCAAGAACAGCCCATTTTCGTTTTGGGTAATCTTGCGTTGCTTGTACAAGTTTCCAACCGCCCGCTTGAACTGTGACTTTGACATACCAAAATACTTCTTAATTTGCTTTGGGTCTGACTTGTCTGTAAATGGCAAGCTCTTTGTTGATGAACGCTGTAACAACGTCAACAACATCGCTGCATCATCAGAAATTGCCTCATATGCACGTGGTCGTAACGACAAGTTCAAGACACCATCATCACGGACACCGATAACACGCGCATCGACTTCCTCACCAAGACGAGGTTCGCGTTGACGTTCATCCGGGTGAATAAAGCCAAAGTTATAGTCCGGTGTAATGACCAGCGTACCAACCATCTTTAAACGGTAAACCGTCGCTTTAACCTGCTTGTTCTTCATATCTGTCTTAGCTGGAATACGTACTGCTTGCAAGATGTCTGACGAAGCAAGTTCACCCCACAAACGATCCTTCTTATCAATACGCAATGTAATCATCAACTTGTCACCACGTTGAGGCCACAATTCTTTAATCGTTGGCAACTCGTCCAACGACACAACAACATCCTTATTTGGTAACCCAATATTGACAAACACGCCCAAATCACGTCGGACATCCGTTACAGTGCCCCAAGCAAAATGCCCCAAGCGAACGACTGGAATATTTTTTGTGATTTGCAAATTATGCTTCTCATTTTCGTAAGCAAACCCTGAAACAACGCCACCAACCTTAAGTGGCTTCAACAATTCCGCCTTGTCGATTTCATACGTTAAACCATCAACTTGTGCGAAATAGTACTTGTCATTTTCATCTGTCACCTTAGCTGAGATGATATCGCCAATTTTGTGTGTCATATTTATTTTCTCCATATATCTCTTTACATCAGCTGCATCAACCACTCACAGGTCGTCCGATGCCACAGCGCTGGCAAAGCCGTTTTCACTGACATGCCGTCAGTCAACCTATTTTCTGTCTGAACTCTAGTTTACCAGATGCCCGTGATAATATGTAAACTAATTCTGCATTTTTGCACAATTTTTGTTAAACTAAGTAGACATTAAATTTTGAAAGCGAGATTTCCCCTCATGAAGGCAGTTGGAATGGAACCCCAAGTCTTGATCGACATTCTGGTCGGTGCCAAGATTGGCGTTGTTTACCCCTTTGGAACTGATCACCGCGGTGATTTAGTTGTTACATCATACGCACTTAAGCAAGCTGGTTTACCATCAAGTATGGCCGGTGCTGTTGTGCAATTGGAAGACGTTGAAGAAACGGCCCCAGGCAACTTTGTTTGGAAGTTCAACCCAGACGTGACGTTGATTCGTCCTTTTAAGGTCCACGGCACAATGGAATTGTTCGATGTCGATGGTGACTTGATTCACGCTGAACCAACAAACTGGTTCAACGTCGAAAGGGAGAACGAAGGCCACGCGAAGATTGCTGCCTGGATGGACAGCTACGTAGCTACGCACCCTGACATCGACCGTATTCCTCGCGCCGAAATTCCTGACGATATCGCTGCATTGGCTATTTCATTCGATGAATGGCGTGAAGACTACTTCAACTTCTTGTTTAAGCCATTGAAGGCGCAAAAGCAAGAATTGCGTACAAAGCGCTACGATGTTGACCCATTGTAAGCATATTTAAAAAGCTGCCGGAATCGCAAAGATTCACAGGCAGCTTTTTATTTTCTACTGTACTTTTTTGATAAGTGGGCGCATCATCAATGGCGCAATCAAAGTTGATGCAATGATTACGACAACAATTTCACCAAAAACTTTACCAGATAAAATACCGCCTGTTGCCCCAATTTGAGCGATCACCAACGCCATTTCACCACGTGACACCATACCGGCGCCAATTGCATTGCTAGTGTGCTTATCAAGCCCTGCCATTCGTGCGCCGATACCAGCACCATAATACTTAGTTGCCACAGCAAATACCGTCAATACCACCATCGCTATCCACGTCTTTGACAGATCATGAAAGACCACATTAAGTCCGATTGAACCAAAAAAGATCGGAAAGACCGTCCATTGACCAAACACTTCGCTAGCATGCAAAATTTTATCTGATTGATAAGATTGACGTAGCAATACACCAAATGCAAATGCAATAATTGGCATAACGGTGTTTAAACCAAGTCCTGAACCCCCAACAAATAATGAATATGCCGTGACCAGCAACAATGCCATAATGTCATCCAGCACCGCAGCGCCTAAGATAACCGCGCCCATTTGTGTACCCAGTTTACCTTGTTCACCCAGCACCGAAATAGTAATTGAAATTGATGTCGCTGCGAACACAACACCCCAAAACAGCGCAATTTGCCATTCATAGCCAAATACCAACGCAATGACTGGGAAAACAATCAGTGGTGCAATAACACCCATTAACGCTGTAAAATTCGCTGCTTTGAAATTATCACGTAATTGACGCGCATCCGTTTCAAGACCGGCGTTAACCATTAATAACAGCACACCAAACTCTGACACAATGTGCATCAAATGTGAAGGTTCAACCAAATGTAGCAAAGCTGGCCCCACAACCACCCCCGCTATCAATTGGCCAACAACCTTCGCCATTCCTAATTTGGTTGCTACCCAGCCAAACGCCAGCGTAATCACCATCAATAACACCATCAATATAATTTCCATAAAACCTATCTCCAAATCACAAAAAAGCGCGCCCTTCTAATCACCCTGGTTACCCACCCAGGAAACTTGAAGCACACGCCCAACCGATATCTCTATTCACTTTAAACAAATTACTGATTGCGAGAGAACAAGTTACTAAATGGTGACTCACCAGTGTTCGCAACTTGCGTCAAGAAAATCTTAATGGCCGTTTGAGTCGTCAAACCTTGTGACTTGAAAATCTCATCAGCCTTATCCTTGACGTTGTCCTCAACGCGCAATTGAATCAACTTCTCTGCCATAACATTACATCCTTTCGCAAATGCTTAAATTTGTATAAATATATTATAGCATATATCGGACTTACAATACTATCAATATCATTGCATATTACTAGGGGATTGTACGGCTAATCTATGATTTTTATTTGACGTAGCCTAAAATCAGCTATTTATTATCCGTATCAAACACAATTGTTACGGGTCCGTCATTCACCAGGCTGACTTTCATATCCGCCCCAAATTCACCAGTTTCAACGTGAGCACCAGATGCTGCTAATTTTGTATTAAATCGGTCATACATCTTATTAGCAAAATCTGGGGCACCCGCTGCTGTAAAACTTGGTCGATTACCCTTACGCATATCGGCGTAGAGAGTAAATTGCGAAATCGATAAAATTGCACCATCAACATCTGTTAAACTACGGTTCATTTTACCAGCTTGGTCTTCAAATACTCTTAAATTGGTGATTTTACGTACCAAATAATCCAATTCAGCATCTGTATCAGCGTCTTGAACACCAACAAGTAGCATAAACCCTTGCTTGATGGCGCCAATTTGATTACCAGCTACGGTAACGCTGGCTTCTGATACGCGTTGTAGAATAACCTTCATTACTTAAACGCTCGCTTTACTTCGTAGACATCTTTAACATTCTTAATTGAATCCATAATATGTTCCAATTGATCCAAATTTCGGACACCGACACTCATTGAAATATTAACGTTGTTGTTGTGATCAATGCGACCATTTACAAAGTTTAATGACTTTGTTGTGTTGTTGACCGTCCGAATCACGTCATTCAACAACTTGTTACGGTTGGTTGCTGTCACTGCCAAATCCGCCTCATATTCGTTCTTAGTGTCGCCATCTGGCTTTTCCCAAGCTACGTCAACCAAACGTTGACCTTCTGTCTCAGCAGCACGTAAATTAGGGCAACCCAAACGGTGAACTGAAACACCGCGACCCTTGGTTACATAACCAATTACTTCGTCACCAGGTACTGGCGTGCAACAACGGCCTAACCGAACCAGTAAATTGTCAACACCTTGAATAACGATTCGATCTTCGCCGTGCTGTGGCTTTTCCTTGGCACGCTTTGAATCGTTCTCAATTGTTTGATGCTCTTCCAAAATAGCTCGTTGTTCAGCGACCTGACGCGCTTCTTCCAATTCTGCGCGTTTCTCTTCTGTAAACTTGTTTGCGACCCCTTGGGGCTTCAAATCACCAAACCCAAGTGACGCATACATATCATCAACGCTCAAGAAATGTAACTTTTCGGCCGATTTCACTTCGTTTTCAGCTGACATCAATTCATCAACATCAAAGGCTTCCTCGTTGAGCCAGTCAGCCACCATCTTCTTACCGGCTGCAATATTTTCCGCTTTATCTTGTTTACGGAAATACTGCTTGATTTTATTGCGAGCGCGACGCGTTGAAACCAAATTCATCCAATCGCGGTTTGGTTTAGCATTTTGTGAGGTCAAAATCTCAACAATGTCACCCGTCTTAATTGGGTAATCAAGTGGCACCATACGGTCATTAACCTTAGCGCCTGTTGTGTGATTACCAACATTTGTGTGGATACTGTACGCCATGTCTAATGGTCCTGCCCCCTTGGCAAGCTCAATGACATCGCCCTTTGGCGTAAAGGCGAATACTCGGTCAGTAAACAAATCACCCTTTACGGACTCCATGAAATCATCCGCATCGCGAGCGTCTTCTTGTAATTCCAAAATGCCTTGAATCACATTCAGCTTTTGCTGATCGGCATTTTGGACATCAGCACCCGCAAAATTACCCTCTTTATACGCCCAGTGTGCAGCCACACCAAATTCAGCAACTTCATGCATCTGGTACGTACGAATTTGAACTTCAAGTGGACGACCACCTGGTCCAATCACTGATGTGTGTAGCGATTGATAACCATTGGCCTTTGGCAACGCGATATAATCCTTAAAACGACCTGGCATTGGTGTCCAGCGGGCGTGGATAGCCCCCAAAACAGCATATGTCTCCGGAATCGTATCCACCAGCACACGAATCGCCAACAAGTCGTAAATTTCGTCGAATTTTTTCTTCTTATCAACCATCTTGCGATAGATTGAGTAAATGTGCTTTGGTCGACCATAAACTTCAGCATGCTTCAAGTGCAATTCGGTAATCGCGTGTTCAATGTCATCAACCGCTTGGTCAACAATCTCTAACCGTTCTTGACGTCGTAATTGCATTGACTTCGCAATGTCGTGATAGGCTTCTGGTTCCAGATAGCGTAACGACATATCTTCCAGTTCCCACTTAATCGTCATAATTCCCAAGCGATCAGCAAGTGGTGCGTAAATTTCCAACGTTTCCGATGCAATTCGCTTCTGCTTTTCCTCACGCAGCGCACTCAAGGTGCGCATGTTGTGCAAACGGTCCGCCAATTTCACAATAATGACACGAATGTCATGTGACATCGCTAAGAGTAATTTACGGTGATTTTCAGCTAATTGCTCCCGTGATGATTTGTATTCAATCTTCGAAAGCTTTGACACCCCATCAACAATAACAGCAACATCATGACCAAACTCACGCTCAACATCTTCTAAAGTTGCGTCTGTATCTTCAACAACGTCATGCAAATATCCCGCCACTACCGTATCCGGATCCATGTGTAAATCAGCCAAAATACCGGCTACTTGGATTGGATGAATAATGTAAGGTTCACCAGACTTACGCTTTTGTTCTTGATGGAGATTGAACGCAAAATCATAGGCTTTGTCAACCTTTTTAACATGCTCCTCGTTCATATAGCCGGCAACCAAGTCGTGCACTTCTTGTGCGGTTAACACTTTTGCTTCTGCCATAGATTTATCCTCTGTTTTCCAGACCAACACCGATTGGGATTCATACCCGCAGCGTCTAATCCGTATTTATCCACCTGGATAGTTATTGTCTATTGTAACGCACTTTATCCGTCTTTTGATAGCCCTTTGTATTACAGCTTGACGACAGTGTTCGTTTTTAGCCAAAAAAACGAATTATCGTCTGATAAGTCGTCCGAATTGCTCTTAGTCTAACTGAAATACAACATTATTAGCCCCTAAAATCTGTTGTAAGGCATTTAAGGTGTCATCCCCATCGGTTAACCAATTTTGTTGGCCAAGCGCTAACTTTTTACCCGTTCCCTCATAGACCGCCAAAACTGGATTCTTGCCATGATGTGACTGAATCACAACATTTAACGCGTCAAGCGCGCCTGCTGCCTCAGCGGCGGCTGTTATTTTCAAATACCACCGCCCGGTTGCCCGACTAGTTTGCGCCTCCGATTGCCCTTGATCATTGGTACTACCAAAGCGTTTAATGGCTTCTTCCGCATCCATCACCGTATTTGCCACGATTTGGATGTCATCACGCCCGCGTTGCTGTTCGACTTTACCCGTCACAACGAGTACTTTTTCCGGTCCCAATAATGCTGCTGATCGCATAAACAATTGTGGGAATAACGTGATAGAAATCGAACCTGTTAGGTCCATCCCATCAACAAATGCCATTTGATCCCCTTTTTTAGTGCGAATCTTTTTGACATTTTCGACATACACAATAATCGTTGCCTGGTTCATTCCTACTGCCAGCGAGGCAATATCCAAACGCTTATTCTCAGGTATCGCGTTTAAATACGGTTCGATTGGGTGTCCGCTAAGATAAACGCCCAAATACTCACGTTCATAACCCAATTTTTCTGCCGATGGCAATTCATCAACTTCCCGTACTTTCGGCGTCAGCGACGCAAAAAGCGACATCGATTCACCAGCTAAACCAACCGCGTCGATGAACCCGCGCAACGATGCCAGAATTGAGGCACGATTATACCCAAACTCATCCAAAGCACCCGCATACACCAACGGTTCCAATTGTCCAGCTTTTCGATATTTGCTCTCTAAACGACCAATTAAGTTACCCAAATCTTTAAACGCTCCATTTTCCTGACGCTCACGCAAAATTGATTCACGAAAATCTCGGCGCATACCACCGATCGAAGCCAACCCCATTTGTAAGGCACCCGCTTTATTCATCGAGTAGCCTTGCCAAGAGTGATTAATACTTGGGCCTAGTAAAGTCACCCCCGATGCTTTTGCCTCTGCGATGTATGTACTGACCTTTTTCTTATCCGCAATGGCATCATTCAAAACCGCTTTATAGAAAGCCGCTGGATAATGTGCCTTAATATAGGCAAGCTGAAAGGCTAACTTCGAATAAGCAACCGCGTGGGACCGATTAAACCCGTACTGCGCAAACGTCTCGATATAACCGAATACCTGCTCAGCGACCTGACTATCATGTCCTTTTGCCACAGCTCCATTAACAAAATCTGTCTTCATGGCCGCAATTTTTGCGCCATCCTTTTTAGACATCGCACGACGCAACAAATCGGCACCACCTAGTGAGAAGCCCGCAAATTGTTCGGCAACACGCATCACCTGCTCTTGGTACACAATAATGCCATAGGTTGGCGCTAAAATATCAGCCATACTTTGGTCCGGCACGTTTTGAGCTTCTTGACCATGTTTACGGGCCACGAAATGCGGAATATTCTGCATTGGTCCAGGTCTGAAAAGCGCATTCGCGGCGACAATGTCCTCAAAGCGATCTGGCTGTAGTTGCCGCAAAATATTCTTCATCCCGGCCGATTCAAATTGGAAGACCCCATTTGTCATACCGTGACGGAATAAGCGTAACGTCGCGTCGTCATTTAAATCAATCGTCGCAATATTGAAATTAGCACTGTCTTTTTGTTTCTGGATTTCGCGCAACGCAATGTCTAAAATGTTCAAATTCGACAATGCCAAGAAATCCATTTTCAAAAGGCCAAGCACTTCTACCGGCCCCTTTGGTAATTGGGTCACCAACCGACCATCTTCACCCAGTTGCACCGGCATTGTATCAACCAATGGATTGGCTGACAGCACAACACCCGCTGCGTGCAAAGATGAATTACGTGGCAGCCCCTCTAGCTTACGGGCTGTCTCGTAAAGTAACTCACCGTCCACTGGCACGTCAATGAGGGCATTGCGGAATGGCTGCGATTGTTCATAGGCTGCCGTTAAATCAGTAGCATCGCGTGGCATCGCCTTTGATAGCGTGTCAATTTGACTAGGATTTAGTCCGAACACACGGGCGACGTCACGAATAACTGCACGTTGGGCCATAGTCGAGAACGTAATAATTTGTGCCACACGTTCATGGCCATACTTTTCATGCAGATAGGCAAGCACCTCTTCACGGCGGTTATCTGGAATATCAATATCGATATCCGGCATTTGTGCGCGTTCAGGATTTAAAAATCGCTCAAACAGTAAATCATAAGCAATTGGATCAACATCCGTAATCCATAGCGTATAAGCGACCAATGAACCCGCAGCCGAGCCACGACCAGGTCCCGTCCGAATCGCTTGCTTATGCGCAAAATTAATCACGTCCCAAACGATTAAGAAATAATCTGCGAACCCTAAGTCAATAATAACCGCTAACTCTTCATCCAGCCGTTGCCGATAAGCATACGCATCAACATCAAGCCCATGCAATCGATTTTTCAATCCCGTTTGGGCTAAAGTTCGTAAATAATCAGCGGACGTCTCATCATTCGGTGTCGTAAAAGCAGGCAACGTCACAGCCGACTTCACCAACTCAAAATTAGAGTGTTCGGCAATCCAATCGGTATTCGTAACTGCTTCGGCTAGACCAGCCGTTTCAAATGATGCTTGCCATTCACTGATAGTCGGCAAATACGCTGTGGCCGGTTCTCTCTGTGCCTGACCAACATTCGTAATGACCTCACCTTGCCCCAATTTTTGGATCACCTGCGCAGCAAGTTGATCACTTGCGTCAGCATAAGTTACTTCCGCCATCGCTAATAAACGGGCTCCCGTGGTGTCAGCCAATTGTTTCATAGCAGTTAACAATTCTGGGCGCATTGTTGGTGTCACGCCCAGAAATACATGATCGGCTGCTGAAGCGGTAATCAATGTTTGAATCATTGTCATTGCCCGTTCCGGCTCAGCCCCCAGTACAACCGACAATTCACCAACTGCAGGCAAGATCACATATAAACCTGATAAAAATTGCGCAATATCCGTAAACGAGGTGGTGTCATGGGTTTGTACATAGCTGCTAATCGCCAAAATGTGGTGATATCCCGTTTGGTTTTCCACTAAAAAGACAATCGGATAAGGTTGTGATGTCACAAGGCCGTGTAACGTGGCCGTTAAGCCCAAAATTGGCTTAATATCGGCTGCCTTCGCTGCGCGATAAAAATTATCCATGCCATACAAGACATTGTTATCCGTAATGGCCACAGCGGTGTAGCCCTTTGCCTTGGCAGATTTAACTAATTGGGCCGGCATCATTGGACTTTGTAACAAACTAAAGGCTGTCTTTGTCTGTAGCGGTACCATTGTGGGCTCCTTTCCGAACGTGTTCGTTCAAATTCGTTTTAACTTAATTTCATTATAGCGATTTGCATAACAAAAGACCACCCGCAGAACGTGAGTGGTCTTTAGAGTCGTGTAATCAACTGTTAGTCTTTAGCGTGAGCTGCATCCTTAGGCGCAGCGGACTTTGAAATAGCAGCAAATGCAATCGCACCGATTGCACCAATCACCATCGAAAATAGAGACGTTGCAGTTGCGTTGTATGAAGTTCCTTCCAAGGCACTACCGATATAACCGATAATTTCACCAAGAATGAACGTCCAAAAGAAAGTTACGACGTACTTCATTTTTTCTACCTCTTAGCCTTTTCTGGCCAAAATGATTTTACTGTCACAGTTTACGCCTATTCTAACCATTTGTCACTTTTTAAACTGTTCCAAATGGCTAACAATTATCGGCGCGTATATTTTACAATCCGCCAATCATAATCATTATCTGCATCAGCGCGTCCAGAGGCAATCTCTTCGGCAATCCATACCGTTTGATCAACCGGCGGCATGAGAACATCCCCCATAAAATCAGTATCTAAATAGGTAACGTACAAAATATCAGCCACTGGTAAGTAGCTATCATAAATTGCCTTACCACCAATAACCGCCAGTTTCATGCCTTTTTCATCGGCAACCTGCTCCGCTTCGGACATTGTATAGACTTTTTCAAAACCGGCGCGCACATCCAACGTTTCATCATGCGTTAACACCATGTTGATTCGCTCTGGCAAGGCACGCCCACCAAAGCTCAGCATCGTGTTGCGTCCCATCAAAGCAACTTGATGAATCGTTTGTTCCTTAAAAAACTTCATATCAGCTTTCTGTCGCCATGGAATCGAGCCATTTAATGCAATTGTGCCATTATTAGTCTGTGCCCAAATCAAAATCTTTTCAGCCACTATCGCTTACCCCTCTACGCGTTCTGACAATTCTTCCCAACGCATCATCTTATCTTCGAGCGCTTGGTTTGTCTCATCTAATTGTGCCTGTAACTCACTCAACTTACCAAAATCAGCCCCATTTTTGACCATGTCGTCCTCAATTTGACTAATCTTACCCTCAAGTTCAGCAATGTCATCCTCAATCGTTTCCCACTCTTTTTGCTCAGACCAGGTCAACTTCTTTTTCTTGGGTGCCTCGACAACCGGGTTCTTTTCTGCAGTAGGCTTAACTGGCTTTGGTGCATCCGTCGTCGGCGCCCCAAATTCAGCTAGGTAATCGCTAAACATACCCCGGTAACGCGTAATGCGGCCGGCGCCTTGGAAGATAATCAATTGGTTGGCTACCTTGTCCAAGAAGTAACGGTCGTGGGAAACGGTAATGACCGTGCCTGCAAACGAACGCAAGTAGTCCTCCAAAACCGTCAACGTACCAATGTCCAAGTCGTTAGTTGGCTCGTCCAACAGCAACACGTTCGGTTGTTGAATCAACAACTTCAATAAGTACAAACGACGCTTCTCACCACCTGACAATTGGCGAATCAACGTGCCGTGCATGAAGCTTGGGAATAAGAATTGCTCCAAGAGTTCAGCAGCAGATACAACGTTACCGTCACGGTCAGTCACTTCTTCAGCAACTTCGGATAGGTACGCCAACATACGCTTGTCCTCGGGAATTGGTTCCGTCACTTGCGTGTAGTAAACCATCTTAACTGTCTCACCAATTTCAATGACACCAGAGTCGAGTTGTTGCTCACCCGAAATTGCGTTCAATAACGTTGACTTACCCGTCCCATTTGGCCCTGTAATTCCAATACGTTGGTTGGCTTGAATCAATTCATTGAAATCATCCAAAATGACACGGCCATCAAAGGCCAAACTGGCATGTTCAATGTTGATAACCTTCTTACCCAAACGTTGTTGTCCCATGTTCACTTCAACATCGCCTTCAACTTGACGGGTACCTTGTTGCGCTGCAAGATCAGCAAAGGCAGTTTCGCGAGCCTTTTGCTTCGTAGAACGGGCCTTCGCACCTGTACGCATCCAAGCCAATTCCTTCTTGTAAAGTTGAGCAGACTTGTGTTCGGCAACCGCTTCGGCCTCAACACGTTCAGCCTTAGAGGTCACATACTTTTCATAGTTACCAATGTATTCGTACAACTTACCAAATGACATTTCGAAAATTCGGTTCGTTACGATATCCAAGAAGTAACGATCGTGGGTAACTGTCATCACAGCACCCTTGTAATCAGACAAGTACTTCTCCAACCACTCAATAGAATCAAAGTCCAAGTGGTTAGTTGGCTCGTCCAAAAGCAACAAATCAGGCGCTTGAATCAACACTTGGGCTAAACCAACACGCTTACGTTGCCCACCAGACAAAGCTGATACCGGCAAATCCAAATTAGGCAAATGCAATTGCGTCAAAATCGTCTTAACCTCAGACTCTGCTACCCAAGCATCTTCTTGCGTCATTTGTTGTTCCAATTTCGTGTAACGGTTCAACAATTTCTCATCAGTTGGATTAGCTGAATACGCCTCTAAAGCAGCCTCGTATTCTCGAATCAATTGGAATACTGGTTGTGCACCAGCGAAAATAGCTTCCATCACCTTCTTGTCACCATCTAGTGGTGGCTCTTGTTGCAAATAACCAATCGTATAGTCATTTGGTGTATTAATTGATCCGCTGTCGGCAGGATTCAAGCCCGAAATGGCGTTCAATAACGTCGTCTTGCCAGTTCCGTTTACCCCGACAATTCCGACACGGTCCCCAGTTTCGATTAGGAAAGAAACTTGGTCAAGCAAGGTCTTCTCACCATAAACACTCTTTAAATCAGTCGCACGTAATTGCTTCATCGTTTACTTCTTCGCTTTCTCTGCCATTGTTTGTGCCTCTGCCAAAAGCACATCATGACTATTGTTCAGGTCACCAGCAACCACTTTTTGCTCAAGCGTTGCCAGAATCTTACCGAATAACGGCCCTGGCTGCATCCCCAATTCCTTGGTTAGGTTACCACCGTTAAAGGCTAACTCACCCTTATTTTTTATCTTCAAATCTTCATAGCGTGACTTAAGCCCCGCGACATCAACAACCAGTTCACTCAACTTAGCAACCGCTAACACGTTGTCGATGGCGTTACCTGCTTCGTACAAATCCCAGGCCGCGACATCACCTAATCGGAGCTTATTGAGCAACTTAATTGAAGCCTTGATTGTCTTAACCATATCGTTAGATTGCTTCCACTTTTTCAAGAAAACAACCGCATCTTCTGGTGTTAGGCCAAGCTCAAATACCAATAGTGTCCACGCTGCCACGTCATTTTGAGGTTGCGCATCTGCTAATAGTTCCGCATAACCAATCAAATCAATATCAACCACCTCAAGGCCGGGCATATACTGATTTAAATTCGTTGCAATCATTTCCAACAGACCGTAGCGAGCTGCCTTACCTTGTAGCAACTTGGTGAACTCTACGTTTGTTCGTTCGATTGCAATGTTCGCTAATAATGGCGCATTGTCCTTGATAGCTTGCAATGTAGCTGCTTCAATTTTGAAGTCTAACTGTGCTGCGAAACGAACTGCCCGCATCATGCGTAGCGCATCTTCATGAAAACGCTCTTCCGCTTCGCCAACGGCGCGTAAAATATGATTGTCCATGTCTGACAAACCATCAAACATATCAATAATTTCGCCGTCCTTGGTCAACGCAAAGGCGTTAACCGTGAAATCCCGGCGCTTTAAATCTTCTGCTAAGGAACGAACAAACGTCACCTCATCCGGACGTCGAAAATCTGTATAGGTCGACTCCGTTCGGAAAGTCGTTGTTTCATATCCTTGACCGTGATCCAGAATCATGACTGTGCCATGTTCGATCCCCGTATCCACCGTTCGCTCAAACAAAGCCTTCACTTCCTCTGGATACGCCGATGTGGCAATATCCACATCGTGAATTGGCTTACCCAACAACGTATCGCGGACTGATCCGCCGACGAAATACGCTTCAAAGCCAGCCGCCTCAATCGTTTCTAAAATTGGCAATGCCGCAACGAACTCTGCTGGCATATTCTCTAACTTCATTTCAAAGGTCCTCCTTGGACTTACTCGTTCTTTAAGTATACCAGGAATTTGTTGTTAATTTGGCGTACCGTAAACTAAACAAGGTTCATATCAAGGTTATAAAGCAATTGAGATTAGATAGCAAAGTAACTCTCATTACTAGATGCAACGAACTATACACAAAAACAGCTGAATTCACATTGTGAAATTAGGCTCTAAAATATTGGATACTGATGACTACTCGTTCACTCGACCGGTTGATGGCACCTTTTTTAATGCAAAATTAAACGGAATATCTTGTGCTGATGCCATCACTTGGGTTAGCCCAACCAATCCAAAAATCAATATTGCAACCGCAACTAACCATTTTTTCATGATACCAATATATGTACGGCGATCAGAATACACCACCTAATAATTAAAAATTATACCAATTCCGATTACTACTACTGCAGACAACATCACTTATTTACGCACGTCAAAACAACATTAACCAATATAAACTAGTATTCTATATATAACCACACCTCTAAATTGACAGTTGTAAAATTGTTAAACGTTTAACTTGAATCTCAAAAAAAATAGTACGCACCATTTTCAAAAAATAAAATGTCCTAAAATTCACAGCAAAAAAAAAGAATTGATTAGCCATTCGGCTCATCAACTCCTTTAGTATTGTAAATACATACCAATCGACAATTAAGCATCATTACACACCAAGATGGATAATCCCGCCGCAACTCATCCATCAGTCGCACACGTTACATATTTAACTATCCCAAATATTTTTTCAACTCTACCCCACTAGCAATCACTTCACTGTCATCTGAGAGTAGTCCAAATTCTTGTACTTCTGCCTTTATCATCCTTTGCCACATCTCGTCATCAACTTTCTCAGTTAACTTAACAGAAAAAGGCAACCCACCTTGTAAAATAATTTGATGGTAGGACATATTGGTTGCAGCTGGAGCGTCAAATACAAGGTCCTGCAAGATATGTTTCCCTTTCTTTTTAACATCTTTTTCCAGCCACGCTTGTACAACTTCACTTTTTGGTGCATTTGCTCCCATAACAATCACCTCCTGAAATTCATTGTATTAAAAAGGGAGGCTTTGATAGCATTTGTCATTTCAAACTAAAAATACGCTTTATAACAGAGGCAGTTTGGCCAATATACTAAAGTATTTCACTGACGCTAAACGTTTTATCCAGACAACTACCCAAAGATAATCGATTGCAAAAAGCCCAAGACGAAACAGACGTCTTGGGCTTCCTCTTTTAAACTCTTATTGTACAGTAACTGACTTGGCCAAGTTACGTGGACGATCGACATCCAAACCACGGCCGAGTGACGTGTAGTATGCCAACAATTGTGTTGGTACCACTGACAATAACGGTGACAACAACTCATTCACATCAGGCAAGATTAAATCATCACCTTCTTTAGCCAATGATTGCGTCACAATTGTGTAAGCTCGTGAGCCACGCGCTTGCGTTTCTGCCAAGTTACCACGAACCAGGCCAGCTGTCTTTGCTTGTGTAATCAAAGCAATTACTGGTGTGCCGTCTTCAATCAAGGCCAACGTACCGTGCTTCAATTCACCAGCCGCAAATCCTTCAGCTTGCACGTATGAAATTTCTTTCAACTTCAGTGCCGCTTCCAGCGAAACTGTTGAGTCAACACCACGGCCAATAAAGAAGGCATTCCGTGACTCAACCAAATATTGGTTAGCAACTTGTTGCAACGTTTCCTTGTCATCAACGATTCCTTGAATACCTACGGCAATCTTAGACAAATCTTGTTCCAAATCAAAACCAAGCGTTGCACGGTCAGCAATCGCATAGGCCAAAATTGCTTGCAAAGCGACTTGCGCCACGTACGCCTTCGTTGAGGCAACCGCAATTTCAGGACCTGCCAACAATGGCAATGCATAAGTTGCTTCACGCCATAGCGTTGACTTCTCGACATTTGTTAGCGTCAGTGACTTAAAGCCTTGTGCATTAACGTTTTGAAGCACTTCACGTGAGTCAGCCGTTTCACCAGATTGCGTCAAGAAGATAAAGAATGGCTTCTCTGACAATAATGGTTGCTCGTAAGCAAACTCTGATGACAAGTGAACTTCAGTTGGCACACCCGCCCATTGTTCAAATAAGCGCTTACCTACCAAACCGGCGTGATATGACGTACCGGCAGCGACAATGTACAAACGATCGGCCGCTTTAAGATCGTTCAAAATGGCTTGACCAACGTGCACGCCGCCTTCATTATCTAGATATTTCTCGATCAAGTGGCGAATCACAATTGGTTGTTCATCAATTTCCTTCAACATATAGAAAGGATACGTACCCTTGTCAGTTTCTGAGGCATCAATGTCCAAATGGAACGGCTCACGGGCCGTTTCATTACCATCAACATCAAAAAGTTGCACCTTATCTGGGTCAATAATCGCGATTTCACCATCATGTAACTCAATAAAATCGTGCGTTTGATCCAACATCGCCACCGCATCCGACGTCACCACGTTAAAGTCGTCTCCAACACCGATTAGCAATGGTGACTTTTGCTTAGCAACGTACATACGGTCTGGTTCATTACGATCCATCAACAAAAAACCATAGGCAGAGTTCGTGTCTAACAAGCTGATCAACTTACGCAAGGCGTCAAATGTTGACATGCCTTCATCCGCAAACTTGCCAATTAATTGGACGGCAACTTCCGTATCTGTGTCTGAATGGAAAGTCACATCGGCCAAATATTCTTGCTTTAATTCTAAGTAATTTTCAATCACACCGTTGTGAACCAGGTAAAAACGACCATCGGCTGACAAATGTGGGTGTGCATTAGCAATTGATGGCACACCGTGAGTTGCCCACCGCGTGTGTGCAATACCGCTTTTTCCAGTCACATTTTTTGTACCAACCAACGCCTCAAGTTGCGCAACACGGCCCTTTTCTTTCACTAACTGATCAGTTCCCAATGCTTGGTCAGCAACAAACAAACCCGCAGAATCATACCCACGGTATTCAAGCTTTTCCAATCCCTTCAACAAGATTGGTGCTGATTGATAATTTAATCCCGTAAATCCAACAATTCCGCAATACATATTTTGTTCCCCCTAATGCACTATCATAAATAAAGTGGTATACACTTACATTTCTTCATTGCGTTTTAATACATAACCTATAATACCTTTAAAAAAAGCACGGTCAACTAAATTACGGTATATTTTATTTTAATTGGTAAAAATTGGTATAGCCTTACGTATAGACCAATTTTGATTAATTATCTCTAATAGTTAGCTGAAAGCGCGCCCCAATTGCCTTTCACCACCTTAAGTAGCGAACCAAAAAAGCCAGGTTACACGTCAATGTGCAACCTGGGCTTTAACAATTAATCATCGCTTATTAATGCTTCTTCGCATCCTTAGCGGGGTAAGTGTTCGTATTCATCTTTTCGAAGGCACGAACAGCGCGATCAACTTTCTTATTCAGCATGCTCAAACTAAACATATGAAATCCCCCTTTTCATTTTGCTTTTGTAAAGAAACCCTTTACAAACTTGTAATATTTGGTTTTAAATACATTACCGCGAATAATACGTATTGTCAACCATTTATTTTGTGAACGTTAGTGACTCACCGTGTTGCAGCAAATCAACACCCGTTAGCTCAGCCTTTTCACCGATTCTGAGTGGTACGATGAGGCCTACAATTTTAGCAATTGCCCAGGTCATAACGACGGAAACCGCTATTGTCAGAAGAATTCCAGCCATTTGTACACCCATCAAGTGCCAATTTCCTTGTAACAAACTAGTCGTTCCCGCCAGCGTTTTTGTGGCAAATACACCCGTTAGTAGACCACCAAACACACCACCGACACCGTGCAAGCCAAATGCATCCAGTGTGTCATCATAACCCATGCGGTATTTAATCACCGTCGTCGCAATGTAAACAACTAACGACACGAACACACCCATAATCGCTGCCGACACCGGCTCAACGAATCCCGCACCTGGTGTAATCGCAACCAACCCGGCAATGGCCCCTGACATGGCCCCAGCAACTTTAACCTGGCGGAAGACCAGCAAGTCGAACATGACCCATGTCAGCATACCGACCGAGGACGCAATACTTGTGTTAATGAAGGCCAACACCGCCACACCGTTTGCTGCTAAAGCTGACCCGGCGTTAAAACCGAACCAGCCAAACCATAGCAAGCCACCACCAATGACAACAGAAAGCATATTGTGAACTGTTAACGTAGTGGCCTGCTTACGCTTTCCGATAATCAGGGCCAAGGTAAGTCCTGCTACACCAGAAGAAATGTGCACCACATCACCACCAGCAAAATCTAACGCCCCCATCTGAGCCAGCAAACCACCGCCCCAAACCATGTGAGCTAATGGCACATATACTAATAACATCCATCCCAGTAGAAACAAGATAAACGCTTTGAAGTTCATTCGCCCGACTACCGAACCAGCAATGATTGCCATAGTAATCATCGGGAACATCCCCTGGAACAACGCAAAGACGCCATCTGGGATACTTAGACCTCGTGAGCTACTAGTCATGGATAACCCGTGAAAGAAGGCTGTCCGTAGATCACCAATGATTAAGCCGTGACCACTGAAAGCTAACGAATAGCCAACCGCAAACCACACTGTACCACCGATTGCAATGGCAATTAGCACCATGGCTAACGTGTTCACTGTTGATCGCACATCTGTGAATCCACCATAGAACAATGCCAATCCAGGCACCATCAACCAAACTAACGCGGCACTGACAAGTACCCATGCAATATCCGACCCCACCATATCGCTACCTCCTGATATCTCTCATCGAATTCTAATTTATAATCAGTATAGGCACTCTCTTAGTGCATACTCACAATTGTGTTAGGAATGATGACATCTGCTGGTCTGGACCAATGCAAAACCCCCAGCTAGTAGCACTCGTTTAAGAAGCTACTAGCTGGGGGTTGGCATTACCTATTATTTCAGTTGCGTTTTGACGTAAGTCGCAAAATCAGTATGCGAATCCTGCGCAGCTTGCCAATGATAAGATTAATTCCTTTACCTGTTTGTTTTTGCATGTATCCACATACTCAATCGCAAATACGGGTGTGCTGGCATCCCAATCATGTGGGTCAGCTGACAGGCAGCCAATTAAACCATCCACTGAGTTCCACCATTGCAGAATTGGTGGTTGTAGGAATCAAAAACTTCGGTATTCCCATCAATATTACCGTACGATGCTACTGGGTGACCAATCCCCAGGTTAATCAAAAAAATAACTGGATAGCCATCACGCAAGTCATCTTTGACTTGCGCTGGCGTTGTGAGGTTGCGCGTTGCATAGCCGAAACTATTGACCATACGAACTAAGTCACGACCTGAAGCGCCATATAACATACTTGCGCCACCCAAACGATCAGCAACATCGCGTGGTGTTGTATTGATGCCATATGAACCATTCATAATCATCGCGATAGTTGAAGGAACACACCCGGTCGCCCCGAAAGTGCCACCGTTAAACCAAGTACCCGACCAACGGCCATCCCACTGTGAAAAGTATGTTGGCTTACCAGGTACTGCCCGAGAATAAAATGTGCCATCGTTGCCAAAGTAGTACTTCTTGTTATTAATCATTTGGAGTCCTTGTACCGCTCGTCCATCACGACCAACATAATAATTCATCCCCCAAGCAGTTTCCCATTGTGAATTCTGCTGGACACCATTCTGGAACCAATAGTAGACCCCATATAGAAACGGAAACCCGTAAAGTTGGCACCATTAGTCACCCAACGCTAACCACTATTATTCACGGGCACGTAGGCATCTTTCACCTTACCTCGCAAAAAGAACGTCCCATTGTCACCAAAACTTTACACCGTCCCATTAATCACTTGGTTACCTTGGACGGCCCGGCTGTTATCGTCCGTATAATAACGCATGCCCCAGGCCTCACGCCAGCCAGCATCTTGGCGAACACACTAACAAACCAATAATACATCCCCATATAATAACGGAAACCCGTAAACGGTTTACCATTTTCAAGCCAATTCCAACCGCCATTAGCCGCAGATACATCTGGCGAATAAACATATCCTGTCCGATTATCTGCTGAAACCGACGTCGTTAGTAGCGAAGTTGTGCCCAAAACACCTACAGCTCCCATTAAAAAGAGCTTTTACTACCTTATTCATTACATTAACTCCCCAAATCCAACCTTGTTACGCATTTCACTTTTTAATAATGTGCTATATTGCGATTAAAAACAAGTATTTTTACCCTCAAAAAAAGAGTGCCTAAAATGGCACTCTTTTCGTTATTATTCAGTTGGTACACCATTGGCAATCATCACATCAGTGGAAATATTGCCACCATATAAGTTACCTGTATTAGCTGATGGCAAGCCCAACGACTTACGCAACACATTCGTTGCTCGTTGTTGTTCAGAGCTTGAAACGACTTCGGTTGAACCAGACGTCAAACTGTACCCCGTTCCTTGAATGTGATCATTCTTCACGTTGTTAGCCGCCCCTGAATACTTTGTCGCAATCGCTAACATATCGTTGTAGCTCAAGTCAGTTTGCATTGATGAAGAAATTGAATTCAAGAAATCCGTATTCAACAACTTTGTTGGATTGCTCTTCGCTGCGTCAACAATCCCTTGTAGCACCAATCTTTGACGTTCCTGACGACCATAGTCACCCTGTGGATCATCGTAACGCATCCGTGAAAAGGCCAAGGCAGCCTTACCTGTCATCTTAGTGTGTGACACACCGTTGTATGACCACGTTGTTGATCCTTGCGTAAAGCTGTACAAATCACCCGCGTCAGTGTGAGCCGTCTCAGGGTTATACGCAAACGTCAATGGTGACGTCACCGTAATGCCACCAACTTTGTTAACAACCTTTTCCATGCCGCCCATGTTAACCAATGCATAAAAGTCAATTGGAATATTTAGCCAATCCTGAATCGTCTTAATTGTTGATTCGGCCGATCCGTAAGCATACGCCGCATTAATTTTTTGTGGGAAGGTATCCTCATACCCATCAATTGCGACCAACGTATCACGTGGAATTGACATAATCGTTGTCTTATCTGTTTTAGGATTAATGGTCACAATCATAATTGAGTCAGTTCGACCTTTGTAATTTCGTCCCAAAGCACCCGTGTCTGTCCCCAATAGCAACAATGACACTGGCTTACCATCTGACAAGACAGCCGACACATCACGTGCCTTCTTCATAGTCGGTGCCACATATGACTTATCGATAGCACTCTTAGTCTGCATATATACATAGCCGAATAAGCCAGCAATTACCAAGACAATCACCAATAAGATTGATAAAATCCAATTACGGACTTTATGTGATTTCTTTGGACCCTGATTTTTTGGGGCTTTTTGTTTTTTTCCGCCACGTTCATTCGCTAAGCGACTTGAGCGTGAAACGAGTTGTGTTTGCTCGTTATCCATGAGCCACTCCTTCTCAACTGTAATTCATACTTGTGCATTTATTGTAAAACGAAACTGGCTAAATTGCCGTAAATTCCCGTTGATGTTTATTTTTTTATAAACACTCCCATACTTGTAGTCAGTAATTCAGCCTAAAAAGACTGCTACATATCCTAAAATCCGAAAAAACTAGCGCAAAAAAACGGTGACCGAACTGTTATCGATCACCATCTCTTAATTTCGACTAATTTTCATTGATGCGAGCTGCGACTAATAACGCCATCCCCATCACACCAATAAATCCACCGGCTAAAAATGACACTAACATCATCATAATTAGTCCTCCTCTATTTCTTCTCTATCTCCTTATATTACTAATTGTTTATGAACGATTTGCGAAGGTTGTTCATTTTTTTATCTGTCACTTTAAAATCTTGAACGCCGCTGGCAGATATTTTACACTTATTTTTGGAGCCAATTCACAATATGTATATACTGAGAATCATTTTAGCTTTTATCCTTGGCGGATTAGCGAACGTTGCTGGCATGGACACGCTAGTTGCTGGTCGGCATTCAGAAAAAGGTTAATCATCACAAAAGCAGTCACTTATGGCACAACGTCATTGGTGACTGCTTTTTACTACAACTTGATCAGCGCCCAGAATAGCAATCGTTTCCGCCAAGGTAACGACCTAGCCTCTGATTCATACCGCTTGGTTACCCGTATTAATTGCGGAGCGTTTAGCCATCCGCCAGGTTGACGGCATTAGCGGCGACTATCCATCACCACTGTGTCCGCAACTTTTGCAGCACTTAACGTAATTGGCACTTTCGGTAGCAACACTTCTAAAAAGCACTGACTATTAGCCACGATATCAAACGATAAGCGGCGTGTCGTGGACTGCGCTGTTGGCAGGTACTGATAATAGACGGCCGGTACAAATCGCACGTTGGTAGCCACTTGGCAAGCCGTAACGTTAAATAACATGTCTTCACCCATGTGCAAGGATTCATTGAACGTTAGGTTAGCGTCTCTGCTTAATTGTGTGCGATAAAATTTGTTAAACTGTTCTGGTCCCACACCCTCATAGCTCGTTACCACCGGCATGTTTAACATTACCTGCATTAATTGGAATCGGTTTGCTTCATTTAACGACATGTCATGTGCCTGACCATTTCTAACAAACAAAACCAAATCAATTTGGCTCTGCTGATTTATCAGGTGCGTCTTTATAATGTTGTTTAACACAAGGCCATCCACTTCATCATCAGCGTCAACGAATACAATGTATATTCCCTTGGCCACCGCTATACCTTGATTTCTGGCCGATGCTGCGCCACCATGCTGTGCGACGATTAGTCGACCATCCTCAAATAATTTTAGCTGATGTCGGATTACGTCAAGACTTCTATCAGTGGATCCATCATCAATAAAAATCACCTCCACTGCAGTGACTAACCGCAACTGTTGCATTAGGGCCGGTAACGTTTTGGCATTGTTATACACTGGCACGATAATACTCAGTAGTGGTTGCCCTTTAAATTCACTCATCGTAAATACTTTCTCCCAGTCATTTGACGCCACATGATTTTGCATAAATCACGGGTCTCAATTTGGCAACTGAACGCCAAGATAAAAACAACACTATAGCCAACAACACTACCCATCCCCGTAAAAATTAAACCTAGCCACCCCATTTGTGGTAGCCACCCATGACATAAATAGTGCACACCAACCAAACCCGCTAACGCAACATGATAGGCCGTAAACTTTACTAAAGGGCATTTGGCACTTTGTTGAAAGCCGTGTTTGAAAACCAGCCACGGCTCCCACCAGAAATTAACGACTAAATTACTAATAATATTCCCCAGCAACACCGCATTGATTCCCAAATCAGTTTGCGTGATTAGCCACAAACTAGTTCCCAAATTCACACCCGCTTCAACTAAAGATTTATATCGCATGGTCCAAAATAATCCCAACGCTGCTGCAAAACTTAAATTTGCTTGTCGCAACATCGTAAATCCCAAATTAATCACGATTAAAAAGACCGTGAAATCAGCCAGAACATATGCTGGTCCAAATACTAACCGAATGAAATCCTGCATCACAGTAAAGCAGCCCCCTGCTAAGACCGTACTAACTAACGCAATTAAACATAAGTTGCGATAGTACGCGACTTGCTGTTGCGCTACGCTTTCGGTTACGCCAATGTGGCCAAAAACGCCAACAATCGCTGCCATTACCTGGCCAACTAAACTACTTAACCCTTGGACAATTAACGCGTAATTTGTATAGGCACCCAAAACACTTAATCCTAGATACTTAGAAATCAATAAATTATCGGTACCGTTAACGACAATAACACCAACCTTCGCTGAAATATTTCCAAGGACGTTCTCTCGTAATTTTTGTTTGATGGTTTCTGGGATGCGTTGTGATGAACGCCAAGTCAGCATTGGATACTGTTGCTTAGCCCGCCAATTAATCAACAAATTAGCAAGTAGCGTTCCCCCAATGTGGAGCATTAAGAAGGCCACATAGTTTTGCCAAACAACTAGGACAACAATTTGCACAATGTTTTGAATGAACCGGCATCCTACCTGATTGATATTATTCACGTACGCGCGTTGATCAGCAATAAACAACGAACGGGCATATGAGAAAAAATAACTCAACGCCGTGCCAATAACATACAAGTAAAACATAAACTGAATGTGTGGAATTGTTAGACCCGGCTTTACAAAGAACGGTAACCCAGCAGCCAATAAAAGGCCCAGTAATAAAATGGTAAATCCAATGCCGCCGTACAAACGTCGGTAACAAGTCAGCAGCGCATCTACTAGTCCCATGTCTCGATTCGCTAATGGTCGATACAACGAAAATGTCATGGCCGCCCCGATGCCTAATTCGGCAAAGGACAAAATATTCATTAAATTATTAAAAGGGCCCGTTTGCACCTAAATAATTAGCTGACATCGTCTGCACAAAAACGATTTGCATCGTAAATTGCGATGCTAGTGTCACAAGCTGTGCCCCCGTGGCTACTACTGTATTTTTAACCGTTGCTGTTGCATGATTTATCATCGCCATTCCTCCTTCATCACATAGGTTTTATCTGGGAACATGGCGTTTTCATGAATCATTGGTGCGTACGTATTGTGATACTTAGTGCCGTAGTGGTAAGTCGCAAAGCTATAGGTTCCTACTAAAAGCCCCATTATCGCTAATAAGAGCCACTTATTCCGTTGCGTTAGTTGTCCTAATGTCTGCTCGAAAATAGCAAAAACAACTATTAGCCCATCGATCAAAATACGATCAAAATTGTAGGCCACCAAATAAAGCGGCACCATACTATAAAAAAGCAATGCCATTTGCTGGCCTAACCTAATTGACGACTGTAGTGGTTGATTATCTGTCTGCTTGAAAATGGCTTCTAGACGCCAAAATAGCAGTAATAACACGACAGCCATCGCCACGTCTAATATGATAATCATACCTGGCTCGAACCGAAGCGCGTACTGCAACATTTTCGGGCCGATCACCGGTAACCGTGTGGCAATTGCCTGAACGATCAAGACGTAAATATGACGTGTCACCGGCACAGCAATTAACAAAGCACCAGCACTAATGACACCAATGAACCATAACTGTGCGTTTCGCGTTCGCAACCGTCTCATCGGCAACAACAATAAAAAGAATACTGCCGCTAATTGAATGCCGGCGGCTAGACCCACCAACATCACAAAATACATCGTATCAAACCGTTTGTCCCGCCAGAGATAAGCGATGGCAACGAAAACGACAGTGGCCATCAAATAATTTCGTAGCTGGACCCCCGATTCAAAGAACTGAATGGCGGTATAACATAACAAAACCACCCGCTTATTATCGACTTGAAAGATGTTTAACCCCCAAGCCATACAACTCATTTCAATCGTAAAAATGACTAATTTAAACTGTTGGTAGGACAATCCCACCTTAGTTGCCATCTGCATGACCTGATTAAAAACCGGTTCAAACTTTGTTGGTACTTCTGGATGTGTATAGTACCAGTTGTAAACCCAATTGTCGGACACGGTAATTGGTACATAGGCAAATATAATTGCTAACAGAACCAAAAACACTATCGACACCCGTTGCTCACGACTTGGTGTAAGCAATAACAGGATTAATTCAATCAGGACTAAACCATAAAACACGCCGACCATTGCTTACTCACCACCTTTAGCGGACCAGCACAAGACTAGCGCGCAGCCAGCTAACCAAATTAGAACGTCTTTGCACTGCCGGCGCCATTCGTCATCGAATTGCCAACCTGTTTGCCAACGCCGTTTTGCCTGACATAGTCGGCGCAATACACCCACCTTATCCTGTAAGGACACCTGTCGATAGCGTAAAACCTGAAACATATGACTGAACAGTTGCTTATTAAGCAGCATGTTAATTGCCGGTACATCTTGTGGTTGCGCCACATCCGTCCGGTAATCAACTAACTTTTGCAAGACCGCCACGACATCGACATGCTTCGCAACGGTTGAACTTTGTGTAATGCTGCTATCACGCACACAATACTTAACTAATGGAGCTTCCAATACCTTCACATGACTAGCCCGTAAGAACGCAATTGCCGTAAAAGCCATATCTTCAAAAAAACGGCCTGGCGGAAATAGCAAGTCCCTCACTAATTGCCGACGCTAAATTTTATTCCAAGCACCTGTGTAAATATGCTGTAAATTATTGGTCGGTTTAAACACTTGAATAACGTTGCCCTGTCGAATTTTTTGGAAACCAAATACCACTAAATCAGTCGTACTGTCCAATGTTTGTACCATTTGATTAATAGCTTCCGGCGTCAATTGATCGTCGCCATCCAAAAAAGCCAGCCATTCACCCGTCGCCATCCGCATACCTGTATTCCGCACTTCACTCAGACCGCGATTAAACGTATGACGATGGAGAATAACGTTTTCGTGAGTAGCAAACCGGCGACAATGAGCCCACGTTGCATCCGTGGAAGCATCATCGATAATGATAATCTCCAGTTCTTGTCGTCTTTGTGTCAAAACTGATTGCAACGTCGCAGCAATTTCATCCTGCACATTGTAAGCTGCGATAATTAGTGACAGTACCGGTTGCCGATTATTTCTCATAGTTACTTTTGTTTGCAAAACGTCGCTCCAAAATTTTTATAGTTGCCAAAGCAGCAGTTTCCTGTGCGAGTGTCGTAACCGTATCATTTAGCACCACCATCTTTGTTATTTTTACTCGGCTACGGAATAAACGCTTCACGGCATCAACATCCTGAATCTCTAAATAACGACCAAATTTATATGATCGTGGCTTAACACATCCAGTCAAAATTTGATAATAGCGCATCAGCCAAACTGAAATGTCGGTTACCTGACGTTGCTTATTTGTCAACGCCATCTTCGATACCTCCCTTTCGTAAAGCGAATAACCATTCATAAAAGAAGATTTCAAAAATGGTATCGCAAGATGATGATCGTAGAAGCGTGTGAAATATGGCAATATCGATAACAAACTCGATAGCAACCCTATTCTGACGCCGTTTCTCAAGGAAAAGGCCGCAGGCCAATTAGTGAACAACCATTCTTTTTTAGAAAATTCGCGGTTTATTAGTGTCATGTTATTAACCGCCGTATGGGCAAAATCATCTCGTGGCATTAATAAAAATTGACTCGTCATATCAACCACCTTTTCACCATCTGCCGTAAAAAAATCGCTTGGCCAGACTGGATTTGTAAACAAAAAATCATCATTTAACAGGATAAAGTGTTCGTTTAACCCCGGAATACGCCAGCAGTGCAGTTCAATCACATTTGAATTATAAGTTGGCAAATACTCGTTTGGAATAAAGCTAGTATGATCTACGACAACCAACCGTTTACTGTCTTTAATAAAGCTAGGCCGTTGCTGATCAGTGACAAGATAGATTTTGTTTACCCATGGCGCATACTGCGCAATTGAACGCAACAAATACTTCAACGTACCAAAATCACGATATCGTTGGTCCGCTGCTTCGTACTCTGGTAATGACACATGTTGTGACCTGCGTTGTTGCCAAGCTAAATCACTGCCATCAACCCAGGGGATGACGATATCAATTGGCATCTTCGTTAACTGTTTCATTGGTTCATCCCAACCTTATCCCCCTTAAGATACCGACGGTAAATGCCGGTCATGATTGTATCAACACGTGACTCATCAAATTGCATTAAGAACTCGGTATACTCGTTTAATGCTGGCTGTAATCGTTTGTCCCGCACACGTTTAATCGCATCAGCTAACGCCATAACATCTAGCGGGTTAATTAATTGTCCTAATTTTTCGTCAATTAAGTAATCTGCCATGCCGGTTCCCTTAGCACCAATCATGTATACCCCATCAATTAGTGCATTAAAGCCACCCATGCCAAATCCTTCTCGTAGTGATGGCATGACAATCATGTCTGCAGCGTAATGTAAATATTGTAAATTCGCCTGATATCCCAAAAACGTTACTTGCTGCGACAAGCCAAGTTCAGTTACTAACCGTTTAGTTGTTGCTTCAGCCGCTCCGACCCCAGCAAAGAATATCTTTATCTGTGGATTTGATAATGCATGCACTGCTTGCAAGAGTGTTGCTTGATTTTTGCGAGTACTAAACTCACCAACTTGAATGATTGCAAAATCATCGCTAGTTAAGTCAAGACATGCGCGCATCCGTTTGCGAATCGATAATCGTGTCACTGGCAAAACGGCTAATGACCGCTGCACTGGCGCACCAATACTGGGCAAATACGTGACTCTTTGTACCGGTAAGAATCGGCTAACAGCCTCATCGGTGTGATTAATGACTAACAAATGTTGCGTCAGCCAAGCCAAGAACCACTCAATCGGAAAGACTAACCAGTTTTTAAGTGGTCAACCTCGAAAGAAATGAAACCCATGCGCCGTATAAATGACTGGACATCCCGTACCCCACGATGCCAACCGCGTTAAAGCTGCCCCAATCGGCGAATGGACATGTATCAAGTCATACTGATTTTCCCCAATTAACCGACGTAATTGTGTCATCACTTGGTAGTTCACCATCAAACGCCCAAGTCCACGATCAAAATTAATTTGATGTAAGACAATTCCCATTTCCGTCAAATCCATAATCAGTTGACAATTGGTCTGGTCATCCACAGTCCCAAAGTTCTCAAAAGCAGCTGCCACATGGACTTCAGCGCCTAAGTTAGTCAAAATCGCTAAATTCCGCATATTAAATTGTTGAATCATGTTCGCCTTGGCGGCTACCATTAATACCTTTTTCAAACCTAATCCCCACTAACCTACGCCTTATCAATATCAGACTGTTGCAGGACCTTAATTAAAGTCGCCCCAACAATACTAGCATCGTGCGTAAAACTGACTTGCTTGGCATACGTACCGTCATACTTTGCTTTTTGACAGTCTGAAACGTTATTTCTACCACTCACCTGTGCTAAACCGGTGATACCAGGCAACACCCGATCTGCGCCCAGCGCTTTACGTTTCTCAATAACTGCCATATCGGATGCTGCTAACGGTCGCGGTCCCACAAAGCTCATCTCACCACGTAAGACGTTAAAGCACTGTGGTAGTTCATCCAATGATGTACGGCGTAAAAATTTACCGACAGTCGTCACGTAGGCATCCCGATTATGAAAATCCTGATGCGAAACCAGTGGTGCTGACCCAACCATTGTTCGAAATTTATAAACTTCAAACGGCTGACTATGACGGCCGAATCTAGTTTGTTTAAAGATTGGATTTTCGTGTGTGACAAGCCAAATCGTACCTGCAATCAACGATCATTGGTAGACTAAAAATCACCAGTAATAAACTTGCAAAAATGCAATCTAACATGCGTTTAATCAATTTTTGATATAACCGTTGCCCAATCATTTTTTAAACGTTTCCCCATAACCATAACTTGCATAACGTTGCTTCTTTTTATCTCGGTGTATCACACCAATAATTGGTGTTTGACTGAGCTTCATAATTTCGACCGTGCGTTTAATATTTGCCTTTTTTGTTTTTCCTAAAGCAACAACCAACACAACACCATCAACCTGTTTCATTAATATTTGGGCATCCGTCACCGCTAAAACCGGCGGTACATCAATGACCACCTTGTCATAATGCGCATTAGCCCAGGTGATTATTGTTGTCATCTTTTCCGATCCCAGTAATTCAGCCGGATTAGGTGGCACGGGACCGGCTGTCAATACATCTAACCCCGTGATTTGTGTTTTTTGCACCGCATCTATCGGCATTTTTGCTGCTGATAGCACCGTGGTTAGCCCTCTGTTTGGCAATACTTTAAATGTCGCCTGAGCAGTGGAACGTCGCAAATCAGCATCCACATATAACACCGACTGTCCTGACTGCGCCCATGTGACAGCTAAGTTACTTGCAACTGTGGTTTTACCATCCGCTATTTCCGCCGATGTTATCAGGACAGTTTTAAACTGTGGCAAAGTCGCACTAACAAATTCGATATTTGTTCGGAGTGTGCGAAATTGTTCTGATACCGGATTCTTCGGTTCGTGATACGTCACTAATTGTGCCCCAGAGTTTTGCGTCAAATTATTATCCTGACGTTGTTTGTTAAATAACCTCATTATATTCACCTATTAAATACGTTGTTTGATGCGTGAGACACCCTGTTCATTTAGCATTACTCGTCGTTCTTTTAAACGACCAATGCCTGTGATCGTTCCTAAATTAGTGAGTCCCAACTCATCCGTCATAAAGGTCTCTGTTTTGATTGTTCGATCGGTTAATTCTCGAATCACCCCAATGACCAATCCCAACCCAACACCGGCCACAAAACCAACCAACACCATTAATTGCTTATTAGGTGCCACCGGTTCAGTTGGACGCGTAGCCCGCGAAACAATCGACACATTTGAGACAGCCATAATATCTAGAATTTTTGCCTGAAAAGCATCTGCAATGGCGTTCGCAATATCGCGTGCCGCCGTTGGATTTGAGGCATCAACATTAATTGAGAACACTTGTGAATTCGTCAAACTAGAAACATTCACCATTCTAACGAGCTGTTTCGCCGTCAAGTGACTATCAACGTACTTAGAAGCGCGCCACTTATATTGCGCTGGCTGAGCCGCGGTAATTTCAACAGTTTGTCCAAACGCATCAGTCATGTGTTTAGCAGGCAGGCGTGGCACTTTCTCAACTTTAGTTGGCAACTCCAAGCGTTTGATTGCCTCATTCAAGATGATTGGACGCGTCAAGATATCCTTGTACGTCTGAATTAGCTGCACATCTGCTTGTTGATCACCTAACTGCACACCTTGCTGTCCTGAAGTCGTCTTACGATTAACTAACAGTGCCACCGTCGCCCGATATTGTGGCTGCATGACATGCGTCGCAATCCCATAGGCAATGCCTCCAGCAGCAATCCCCAACAGCGTCATCAAAAACACGTTGCGTTTAATAATTTGCCATAATCTACCTAAATCAATGATGTTGTCCATAATTAAATACTCCCCAAGAATGTCATCTCAAAAATAAGTACCGCCAGTGTAGCATTTATTAAAAAGCGACATATTAACGCGATGTAACAGCAAAAAACGACTGATTTTACGTTTTTCACGCTGAATCAGTCGTTTTAGCTGACATAATCCTGTATTGAAGACCAGTATTTTGCCTATCGATTTGTTTTATGCAAACGGTCATAGTATATTTCAGTCCCGTATCTTAGTGCCATCATTCTTGTTGCATGTAACCCCGTTAACTATTACTGAATTTTCGTTTTGTCACAAAACGTTAATGTGTTTTGTGCGACAAAAAAGACTGATCATCATGTTGATGACCAGTCTTTTTAATAAGCTGAAAATAGCCTTTTTTTCTTAATTGGCACTATTTGTTGCCTTGAAACGCTTGTACCATTAATTAAGGCTTTCGCATTTTCGTTGAATTCAGTTGCTAAACCTGTGCCATAGGTAGCCACCAACTTCTCGAACGCTTTCGCCATATTATACTGACGCCCAGGCAACTGATGGGCATCCGAGGCAATAATCTGAGCTAAGCCGTGACTTATAATATCCTCACTAAATGCCATCACCGCTTTACCAAAGACACCAACGTATGAACTCGCGGTAACCTGCGTATAAGCCCCCTGTGAAACCAGGTCGTATAACAAACGCGGTTCCTGCATCAACCTGTGATTCCGTTCAGGATGCACAATTACCGGCGTAATCCCTCGTTGTTGTAGCTGAAACAATATTTCACTTGTATATAAGGGCACCTCGTTAGCCGGTAATTCAACTAACAGAAACCTGCCCTGCGTGTCTGTTGTTAAAATATCGCCCGCATCCAATGCCGTTAATAATTCACTAGTCAATCGCACTTCTTGCGCTGGAAAAACCGTTAACGGGATTGCTAATCGATCTAATTCTGTTTGAAAAACAGCCGTCAAATTAATGACATCAGCCGCGTGATTAATGTATTGGCCGTCCATGTGGTGTGGTGTCACCAACGAATGCGTAATTCCCTCCATTACCGCAACACGAGCTAATTGTATTGATGCTTCTAGCGAGCTTGACCCGTCATCAATATTTGGTAATAAATGACTGTGTACATCAATCATGTGACTCCCCCTGTTCATTTGTACCTTATCACTATACGGGATTCACAACAGCGACGCCACTCTTTAAACAAAAAAAGCACCCAACTATCAAAGTTGAGTGCTTTTTGAAAAATCGTTAGTCGAATTAAATCGTCAACAATTCCTTTTCCTTTTCAGCAGCGATACCGTCAATATTTTTAACAGCGGCATCAGTAGCCTTTTGGATGTCGTCTTCAAGCTTACGTGCTTCGTCTTCTGACATGTCACCGTTCTTCAATACCTTCTTGGCATCGTCCATGGCGTCACGACGAACGTTGCGAACCGCAACCTTAGCCTTTTCTGACTCACCCTTAACTTCCTTAGCCAATGACTTACGAGTTTCCTCAGTCAAGGCAGGAATTACCAAACGAATGACTGAGCCGTCATTGGCTGGTGTCAATCCAAGGTCAGAAGCAAAAATAGCTTGCTCGATATCCTTCAAGACTGACTTGTCAAATGGTGTAATCAACAATACACGTGCCTCAGGCACAGTAATTGAAGCCAATTGGTTCAAAGGTGTGGGTGCCCCATAATATTCTGCCGTAACGTTACGCAAAATTGATGGATTCGCTACACCAGCACGGATGTTACCAAGCTCGCGACGCAAAACGTCAGCGGCCTTGCCCATACGCTCGTTAGCTGAATCAAGAATTGGATTAGCCATATTAGTTTACCTCCACGGTCGTTCCGATATTCTCGCCCAAGACCACACGCTTAATGTTACCAACTGTGTTCATATTAAAGATTACCAAATTGATATCATTGTCCATTGACAACGTTGAGGCCGTTGAGTCCATGACCTTCAACCCTTGTGCAATGATGTCCCTGTGCGTCAATGACTCAAACATAACTGCATCAGGGTTCTTACGAGGATCATCGTTATAAACACCGTCAACACCGTTCTTAGCCATCAAGATAGCTTCCGCGTTGATTTCAGCGGCACGCAATGCAGCCGTTGTGTCAGTTGAGAAGTATGGTGAACCCGTTCCGGCACCAAAGATCACAACGCGCCCCTTTTCCAAGTGGCGAACAGCCTTACGACGAACGTATGGTTCTGCCACTTGACGCATTTCAATCGCAGTTTGTACACGAGTTGGTACGTCTTCAGATTCCAAAGCATCTTGCAATGCCAAGGCGTTCATCGTCGTTCCCAACATACCAACGTAATCAGCTTGGGCACGTTCCATGCCCAACTTTGCGCCAGCTTCACCGCGCCACAAATTACCACCACCAACAACGATAGCAATTTCAACGCCAAGTTCGTATACATCCTTAATTTCTGCCGCGATACTCTTGACAGTTTCAGGATCAATTCCGTAGCCGCGTTCACCAGCCAAGGCCTCACCTGACAACTTCAAAAGTACGCGATTGTACTTTACGTCTGCCATTATTCAATAAGCCTCAGTTCTGATTAACCGATTTGAGCAGCAACTTCTGCAGCAAAGTCAGTTTCTGCCTTTTCGATACCGTCACCAACTTCGTAGCGAACGAATGACACAACCTTGCCACCCTTTGACTCTACGAACGTAGCAACAGTTTCCTTACCGTCACCCTTAACGAATGGTTGGTCAACCAATGAGATGTCAGCCAAGAACTTGTTCAAACGACCTTCAACCATCTTTTCCTTGATGTTGTCAGGCTTTCCAGCCAAGTCTTCTGAGTTCATTTGAACTTCCTTCTCGTGTGCCAAAACATCAGCAGGCACTTCTTCACGTGAAACGTAGTGTGGTGCAATTGCGGCAACGTGCATAGCAACGTCCTTAGCAACTTCTGCATCAGCACCGTCCAACAATACAATTGAAGAAATACGTCCACCCATGTGTGAGTAAGTACCGAACTCTTGTCCATCAGCCTTCTCAACAACTTGGAAACGACGCAAAGTGATCTTCTCACCAGTGATTTGTGTCGTGTGGATAATCATCTCGTTCAAAGTTTGGTCTTCAGAAACCTTCAACTCCAAAGCAGCCTCAACATCAGCTGGCTTGAATTCAACGATAGCGTTCGCAACAGCGTGCAACAAGTCGTTAAACTCAGCGTTTCCGGCAACGAAGTCAGTTTGTGAGTTCAATTCGACGATTGCGGCAGCGTTATCCTTAACGGCAACGTAAGTCATACCTTCGGCAGCAACAGCATCGGCCTTCTTAGCAGCCTTTGCCATTCCCTTTTCGCGCAATACGTCGATTGCCTTGTCCATGTCACCGTCAGTTTCAACCAACGCCTTCTTGGCGTCCATCATTCCGACACCAGTCTTTTCACGCAATTCCTTAACTTGTGAAGCAGTAATAGCCATTGTTATGGTCTCCTTGTTAATGCAAAATCTTTATCTAAATTAGTATACACGAAATCTTCTAATATATCTATTATATCGCGCAAAATTCACGGCTAGATATATTAGTATTTCATACAAACTCTATTATAACGAAAAAGACCGCTAACAAAAGTTAAGCGGTCTTTTCTATCGACGAAATCAAATTAGTTGTTACCTTCAACGATTTCAGTCAATTCTTCGATTGAAGCCGCCTTGTCAGCACCTTCAGCTGCGAAGTCTTCTGCAGCAACAGCGTCTTCACCTTGGTTACCCTCGATGATAGCATCAGCCATCTTAGCAGTGATCAAACGAACGGCACGGATAGCGTCATCGTTTGATGGAATCTTCACATCGATTTGGTCAGGGTCGGCGTTCGTATCAACCATAGCCACGATAGGAATGTTCAACTTGTGTGCTTCTTGCACAGCCAATTGTTCCTTGTGAGGATCAACGATGAACAACAAGTCAGGAATCTTAGGCATATCTGCGATACCACCCAAGAACTTCTCCAACTTTTCGCGTGACTTGTTCAACAAAGCCACTTCCTTCTTTGGCAAACGGTCGAAAGTTCCGTCTTCTGCCATAGCACGCAATTCCTTCAAACGTGCAACACGCTTTTGGATCGTTGACCAGTTAGTCAACGTTCCACCCAACCAACGGTGGTTTACGTAGAACATGTTTGCGCGAGTTGCTTCTTCAGCAATTGCATCTTGAGCTTGCTTCTTAGTACCAACGAACAAAACCGTTGCGCCATTAGCAGCTGCGTCACGAACGTAGTTGTAAGCTTGGTCAACCAACTTCACCGTCTTTTGCAAGTCGATGATGTAGATGCCGTTACGCTCCGTAAAGATGTATTCTGACATCTTTGGGTTCCAACGACGAGTTTGGTGACCGAAGTGAACACCAGCTTCAAGCAATTGCTTCATTGAGATAACTGCCATGAGTATCTGCCTCCAAATGTTTTTCCACCTAGCCTCGCATGTAATTCCGCGACCCCGAGGGCACCCGTAGAACTATTGAGTACTAGTGAGTATTTTATTGTGGTCAAAGACCATCTATGTATAATACAGGTTTTTCCCAACTCAGTCAAGCGCTAGTCTCGCTTTGCCGGTGTGAAATCTGTGACACCATGTTCCCGCAGAAAAGCCACTTTGTCTGTCCGTTTTAACTTCTTAAAGACCGCCTCAGCATGTAAGGCCTCTCTCTTAGTCGCGAACGCTTCAGCATACAACAATTTTAATGGATGTCGACTCGCCGGACGTGTGTACTTAGCACCCTTACCTGCTTCGTGTGTGGCAAAACGTTTACCGACGTCATCCGTAAAGCCACCATAAAATGTGTTATCTGCCGTTAATAGTACGTACATATAATAAGGCTTATCCATTGCTTTTGCCTTCGTAAATATCCCAGACAGCTTTCGTATAAGTATCATCATCATTGTGCGTCACAATTGGCGGCAAAATCGTGGCCCCTGTTAATGCACCATCTTTAATCGCATCAATTAAGAGGACATTAGCCGGTTCACCCGCTTTTGGATACACAAACTGAATGCGTTTCGGAGCCAAATGATTTTTCTGCAATGATTCCAGAATCTCAAACAAGCGGTCTGGCCGGTGCACCATGAAAAAATGCGCCTTATTCTTCAATAGTTTCTTAGCAGTGTAAGTCACTAAATCCAAATCTGCTTTAATTTCATGTCTAGCAATGGCATAATGCTCATCTTCATGCATGACCGTATTTTCATTGTCTACCGTAAAATAAGGCGGGTTCGATACCACCATATCGGCAGATCCTGGCCGAATATCCGTAAAAATATCGCGCATATCTTTGTTAATAATCGTAATTTTGTCTGTCAAGTCATTCATTTGGACCGAACGCGTTGCCATATCTGCCAAGCGTTCTTGAATTTCAACACCGACAATCTGACCCGCAACTTTGTGCGCCATGAACAACGACACCGCCCCGTTACCGGCACCCAGGTCAACATTCAACCCACGACCGTTTTTACGTGGCTGTGCGAAATTGGCGAGCAAGACCGCATCTAACGAAAAAGAAAAAACCTCTTTGCTCTGAATGATATGGACATCGTCGTTGTACAACATATCGATGCGCTCGTCGGGTAATAAATCAACTTTCATGTTTGAGTTCTCCTGTATGTTTGCCAACAGTCCGCTTCCTGTGGGATAATGAAGCGTTATTATTAGGGAGGAACGAATATGTTCTACACATTTATACGTTTTGTCGCAGCCGGCGTCGTTTGGCTCATTAATGGGCGTTATAAGCTTACCGGCCAAGACAATCTACCTGAAGGCAATTATATTTTGGTTGGTCCTCATCGTACTTGGTGGGATCCCATCTTCTATGCTCTTGCAGCTTGGCCACATAAGTTTAGCTTCATGGCTAAAAAAGAGCTCTTCAAGAATCCTATTTTACGCTGGATTCTAATTCACGCCAATGCTTTTTCTGTTGATCGTAAAAATCCTGGTCCTTCGGCGATCAAAATTCCAGTCAACAACCTTAAGAAAACTGACCTTGGTGTGATCATGTTCCCATCTGGAAGCCGTCACTCACAAGAAATGAAGGGTGGCGCCATGATGATTGCCAAATTGTCTGGTAAGCCTCTTGTACCAATGGTGTATCAAGGCCCCGTTAAGTTTTCTGGTTTGTTCAAACGTGGCAACGTCAAGATGGCGTTCGGTGAACCAATCTACGTTGACAAGCGCATTAAATTGACTGACGAATCAATGGCTGAATTTGGTAACACGTTACAGACAGCATTTGATAAAGTCGACGCATCAATCGATCCAGATTGGGTATACATCGATCCCAAGCCTAAGACTAAAAAAATTGAATCAAACTAACAGAAAAGCCTGAGCAATGAGGCGTACCCAAAAAGTTAAAGTAAAATATTTTAGCTGATTAAGCGGCCATTTGTCGGTA
>NZ_SDGK01000055.1 GCF_004521965.1 Weissella cibaria
TCATTATGAGTCAGTTTTTATTTAGCTTAGTGTTGCACTTGAATTGTAAATTCAAGATAAAAAAATTCCTTTTTGTAACCACACACTCATGAAAGCGGTATAATATGTTTCATACTTGAAACAGGGGGGCACGCAACGATGGCAATTATTGGTATTCCAAGTAATCATTTGAACCACCCAAATCCAAAGCACCGTACGAATTATGTTGATTATACGCAGCAAAATTATACGGCGGCGCTACGTGAAGCTGGTGCATTACCGGTTGTCTTTCCAATGGGTTCACCCGAGGAAACGGCTGAGTACGTTAATGCAGTGGACGCCGTCCTTTTGATTGGCGGACAAGACGTTGGACCACTATTTTATGGTGAAGATCCAACACCGCAAATGGGTGAAACAGACCGACAACGTGACTTATTTGAGTTGGCGATTGTCGTAGAGGCACGCAAACAAAACAAGCCTTTGATGGGAATTTGCCGCGGTGCCCAACTGATTAACGTTGCTTTGGGAGGCACGCTAATTCAAGATATTGATACGCAATACACGCCAGAAAATGGTAATCCAATTGTGAAGCACGATCAATTCCCAGTGAAGTGGTATGAGCCAACACATCGTTTGGATGTGTTGCCGGACAACTTCTTGACGGGCACATTGGGTGATGATCCGATTGTGAACTCATTCCACCACCAAGGAATTAAGCGATTAGGTACAGATTTGCAACCCACTGCGTTTGCTAGTGATGGGACGGTCGAAGCTTATCAGAGTTCGGATGCATCTGTTCGGGCTGTGCAATACCATCCTGAAATGATGTTCCAACGTGATAAGACACATTTGCGCGTCTTTCAAGACTTCGTTGATTATGTGAAAAATCATTGATATGACGGCAAAACCCTTGGTTTCATAGCCTTTGTAGGGTTTTGTCTTTTTTGTTTTGTGAATTTTCTTGTATTTTAAATGTGTTGTTGTCCGTCTTAAAATAGTGTCAAGTATTGAAAAATTCGCACTTTTTCGCACCATTCGCACCAAATTCGCACCACAAAAGTTGCTTAATTGAGTTGGTCAAGCAATGTGATCGTTTTGTCTTCCTCTGATTGTTGCTTGCGTTGGAGTAGGTGTGCATATGTGTCTTGTGTGATTGAAATGTTAGAATGTCCAAGTCTTTTTGAAGAATAACTGATGTCAACTCCACTGGATAGTAGGTAGGAAACGTGTGAGTGTCGTAATCCGTGCAAGGATATAATATTTTCAAATCCTAACGCTTTTTCTAATCGTTCAAGCCATCTATTAACAACACTTGGAGATCTGCGACCATCAAACAATTCGTATGCAGCGTTCCAATGTTCTTTAGCATCAATGAATTTCTGATAGCTATCGAAAAAACGATTTGGCATAACGAGTGTACGATTTGACGTTTTTGTTTTAGGTGTTGTTATAGCGCCAGACAATTGTTTTGTTTTGCTAACGGTAATTGTCCGTGCATTCGAATCAACGTCATTTTTAGTGAGGGCCAATGCTTCACCAGCACGTAGCCCGGAAAGTGATATTAGATAGACCATAAAACCCGTTCGCCAAGTAATGAGCTTCTCATCGTTTTCAATGTATTCGATTAATGTGGTGAGCTCATCTAATTGCAAGAATTTTTCTGATGCATCTTTTGAATCAGAACCTGGGATAGTGACTCCAAACGTGGGATCACTTTGAATTAAACCATCATGAAAAGCTTGATTGATAACTAGTCTCAGTAACCTATGACGTTTTGAAACGGTTTGTCTTTTCTTTCCGATTGCGTAATGGTTTAGGAATGATTGATACATCTGTCGTGTGATTTGGTCTAATGTTAAACCTGTAAAGTAAACGTCTACGACAAGCTTCTTTTCGAATCTCCACGATTCATGGGTGGCTTCTTTCATGCCGGTTTCTAGGTGTAGTTTTGCATATTCATCAAAGTAGTCAGTAAAAAGAATTTGTGATCCTTTTTGTAGGGCTGGCTTGCCGTGGTTGATAGAATACTCAGCCAACCAGGCTTCAGCTTCTTTCTTTGTTTTGAACCCGCACTTTGATTTCTTGCGATATTTTCCGGAGGCGTCTTTAAATGAGAAGTCAGCACGCCAACCTTTATCGGCTTTGTATACTGCCATTAGTTTAAACCTAACCTTTATCTAAAAATTTTAGACAGTTTAAAGACATGCCCAGGTCGTGATATAATTACCTGTACAAAAAATAACGCTGTGTCTATAGCGCGTTGTTTTTGATTTGCTACACGCACACTTCTAGCTTGGCGGCGGGGGTGTGCGTTTTTTTGTTGTTAACAACGAACTATGATAAAATTGCCGTAATGAAACCTGAAAGGAGTTTGACAGATGCAACAAGTTTTTAAAATAATTAGTGATATAAATGCAACTAAGAAAAAAGTCATCATAAATCAAAATCAAACTCGCGATCGTTTCGAAAAAATGAAATTAAATAACAGCACACACTCTAAAGAAATTAAGACTGAGTTGGAACGTCGAAGAAAATTGCGATAGGTTCAACTAATGCCGCTCCATCATTAACGATTCTTATTGAACTGAAGAATATAGCTTGGAACATTTCAGGTAGTCTAAAAAAGATATCAATATTTTTTTCTGAAAAATCATCAAAAAGATTAGCAGCAGAAGCGTCTAGCGTTGAGCGCTTGATGCCCAAAATTTTCAGAGGTATATCTGAACCGTTTATCATTTGCATTTGAGCATTTGATAGACGGTTTTTTCTGACTTTCCAATCGCTAACGTTGTCTTGTCCTCCGAAGCAAACAAAGCTGCAGAAGGAAACGCAGCTGCTCCAAGTGAAAGGAGCGACGATATGCTGTCAATGGTTTTTTGTTGTTCTCGTTTTGCATTTTTTCGAGCAGCGATAATCTGGTTTTGTTTCATGCCGGTTGTATCTCCGAGGTTAATGTTGTCGTCCATACCCATCATTGTTTTCAAGGCTGGATTACTAAACAAATTATCTAGTTCGGAAAAATCAACTCGTGTAAAGTTTGCCTCTTGAAGAACGATTTCACCATCCGAAGATGCGTTCACAGTAGTCGTGCTAGATAGTCCTAACTTATGGATTAATAAATCAACGGCATAATCGTTTAGTATCATAGTCTGAATTTCTGAATTGTCTTCTTTTTCTAATGAAGATGTTCCTGTAGAATAGTTGACTTCTCCTTTTGTAGAAGAAATCCCGACAGAAAGTTTACCAGTGAAATCATCATTTTGGTTAGTTTGAGAACCAGTAGTATTAGTTAGTCCGAAAGAAGTTAGTAGTCCCTCATCAATTTGTGCCAAGAGAGAATTTAATACGACATCGTCCAGATAAATGAATTGTTTCATAAATAGTTCTTTTCATGCCACCTTAACGGGTGGCTTTTTATGTATCCCGCTGGGCGGTACGCATATTCACAATTAGATAATCGCAGTGATAAAAGCTGCGAATCCAAATAAAATACCGGGCACATTTGCAATTACGATTGGCATGTCACGGGTATGACCGTCCGTCCCAAATAATCCGTGAATAGTCCACAAGATACAATTTAACATAGCTACGAAGGGCTGTATTGGATCACCTGCGTGACCAGATAGATTATCCACGATTTGTGGGATATATGAAACGTACATCAGTACAGACATCACACTAGCGATGCGAGCAATAAGAAGGAGTGATTTTTTATCTTCCATGTTTGTACTTCTCCTGAGCTTTTAACGTGAATCCTATCTGCACGTATGTATGCCACCTTAAGGGTGGCTTTTTTAATCTATCTCAATGCCTTTTTTTTTAAGTTTTCAATACACTCCGTCAAATAGACGTTGTCGTGCTCGGGGTAAATCGGCGAAGTCAGAACTTCACTTGATAGTGAAATATAAGAATCTTCCTTAGTGCCACGGTACAAGGGGTCTAACCATAATTCGTTAGGTTTATACCCGCGACGTAACATCTCGTTCATTACTAGTTGGTGATATTGAAATAATTTGTAGGGTGAGTGGTTAAAGACGTAATTCACAGTTGCATGCTTCTTGCCCCAACCACCGCCACGAAGTGCACAACACTCTCTATGTTGCCCTAGCAATTGCTGACGAGGGAGTTTTGGGATTAAAGATTCGTGCCACAATCTCATATTAATAACTCCTTTCTAGGTAACGTGGTTAGTACGTCCAATTTTTAAAGAAGTAAAGATAGATAAAATCAACTATTGCGAAACCAACTATCCATGTAGCAGCTACGTGTTTAAAATAAGCTTCTTTCAACTTAAAGTAAGCATATAGAGATATAGAGATTAGCAATAGTAATGCGTTGACAATGATTAAAATTGTACGTAGCAAACGAATGCCTCGCTTTCATGCTTGCATAACCGCTTCGCGGGCCATATCTTCAAAGTAAGAAGGCAGTCCCAAGGATTCCATAAAGTTAACGTAGTTTCTAAATTCAATAGGTGTATCACGGTAAACAAAATCAGAAATCAGTCGAACCGCATTTTTATTAGCTGCTGTTTCTTCTGCTTTTTTAAACAGCAATGAAAAGGGATAATACTGTTCACCGTTTGGATCGCCATAGAGTGCGTGGGCTAGTTCGTGAGCAAGACCAAATTCATATGTGACCGTTGTTTCATTAGGATTCATAAATATTTTATTGAAAACACGTACGTACATGTGTGTGCCGGGTGTGTTAGTCATATCTTCAACTTCAATGCCATGACGTTCAGCGATAGTAAGCAGATGATTTCTCAACTCTCTCAATTCGTCATTCAAACTACTTACCACCTTGTTGATTGTTGCGTGACATCTCTTTAGCCATGTTATATAGGAGCATCTTTTGGTCGTCTGTTAGTTCAGCACCACCAAACATTACAGGGTTAACCTGCTTCAAAACTTCCTCTAAATCATTGGGTAGTTCTGGTTCTATGCTGGTAGGGTGCATCTTATCAGTGTTACCTAATAGGTAGTCTACTGATACGCCGAGGACGTCTGCCACGGCTTGTACATTATCAGTTCGGGGTGTTTTATTTTTCCAAGAGTATATAGCGTTTTCGCTTAATCCAACTTGTTTGGCCAGATTTTTAAGGTTAGTACCACGTAATTTCGCTGTGTCTTTTATTCGTTCAAATACAGTCATATCAAAGCTCCGTTGAGATTTGATGAAATAAAAGTATTCTAAAGTTGTTTTTATCGTTGACAAAAATATTCTTTAGAATTATGGTTAATTCATCGAGTTAAACAGCAAGCAAAAATAACTTAAATATCAATTGCTTTTGGACGAGCTAACGTTGATATATAGGCTTTTGTAATGCTTATTTTTCTATGTATTTATTGTATTCTTTAGAATACTTGAAGTCAAGATAACTCTAATTTAACTTCATAAACAAGGGGGAAGCACATATGAGTGTTAAGGAAGCGCGTCGTATTTTAAAGCGAGCGTATGGTGATTTTCAATTTCATTTAGATGAAAACGAAGTATCGCGGGCGCTGATGTCAAGATTATGGAAAGGCTTTTTTTGGCACCGAGAGGTACCGCACCCCGAAAATTTTTCAAAACCCGGATTTTAGCTTAAAACGGCGTGATTTCTGGGTGTTTTTGTAGGTGGAACAGGGC
>NZ_SDGK01000056.1 GCF_004521965.1 Weissella cibaria
GCTATTGGTGTTTTTTATTGTTGTTTTGAGAATGATTGATAAATGCAAAAAAAGCGCTGGTGATTAATCACCAACGCCAAAAAGAATAGAACCGCTTTTTTCGCGGTCTTTAGCGGTTGCCGATATTTAACCTAGCGTATAACTCACGCGGCTAAAAAGAAGCCTGGCTGGATACCAGGACGGCAAGTGAAGGGCCTTGCTCTATGCACTGTGGAGAGCATTTAACAGAGAAACAGTGAAGTCATTGGATTTGATCCAGTGCCACCCGTGGTTGCGCATGGGTGAAGACATATAGTTTGCGGACAAACTGATTCAGTGATGAATCGAAGTCAGTGTTCCTAGATATGTACGTAGGTTTAAACAGTCCCCTCAGACGCCCTCAGAGCGTCTCTAATGACGTCAAAGTGCATACGAAGGTTGTGGGGTAGTTTGAACGTAATACACTGTGGCAATAGCCAGTCGTTGCGAGACGCACTCAACGAGACACACCAATATTCCCATTAAGGGGCTTGTTGGTGGAGCGTCTCTCTCTTTGTTAGGTATTTGAATCCATTTAGATAATGCGTCAGTGGTGTCCAGGGTGCTCCCTGTTCCTGCCGGAGGCTCCAAGTGGCCGTTGTTAGTAAGCTACGTGGTTGGGAAATGGGTTGGCCTTTACTTTAACTATGATTGGCGTTGCGACCACGTATAAAATGATTGGTGAATTAGTTGGGTGATTTTCAGAATAATTAAAAGTGTCCCCAAAAATGTGTATTCGGGGACACTTTATCGATCATACTCAATCCCTTGTGGTAGTAAGCACGAAGTCGGTTTTTTGCTTAAATTTAAGACCCCCTATTAGGTGAACGGGGGTCTTAGGATAAATGAACAAGTTTCACTAGCTTCTTTTCTAATTCATTTTTCGAGTAGTTAAGCTAAAAATACTAAAATTTTGTATTGAAACGGTTCGGCGGCTGTATCCGCCGAACCTCGCCTCACAGATGCGTCAATGCAAAATTAGTACTTCTAAACTTAATTACTCGATGAATCAGAAAATCAGATCAAGTTCAACTAATTTCATTTATCCTTCGATGTACATATTATGCGCCTACAATAGTTTTAATACAACTAACGTGAGCGGCCACGATTTTGTTGGTTGTATCTGTTAGCTTGTTTTGTGGCCGCCTGCAATTGTGACTGCGTGGTCAGTTGTATTCTTTCGGGAATTAATACTGAAAATGGTTTGTTGATGTCGCGTCCTTGTGATGAGTGACCAATCATGCCGCTTTTTTCAATCATCGTACTACGCCAGCATTCATGCACACTTAAGGTAATAGCCAGGTCGGCAAGCATAGTGTTCTGTTGATTTTTGAAATTATCAACAGCATCGCCAAGTATATCGGCCGCCCAATACTCAGAAAATTCGTGACGAATTTTCTGAGGTTCCCACTTGAAAGTAATATTCTGGTCTTCCTATCAACCATTGTGACCAATACTTGACCGCCT
>NZ_SDGK01000007.1 GCF_004521965.1 Weissella cibaria
GCTGCCTAAGCAAGGTTCAAAATATTAAATTTTACCGATCATCAGTACCATTTGACTTTAAACCAAAATACAGAATCACGTTTATCAATATCATTTACAAATAAAAATGGTAGACAATTGCCTACCATTATCAGAGCGGAGACAGAGGGATTCGAACCCTCGCGCCAGTTTCCCGACCTACACCCTTAGCAGGGGCGCCTCTTCAGCCTCTTGAGTATGTCCCCATGTCAAAAGTTAACCTCTTAACTAATGGGACTGAGAGGACTCGAACCTCCGACCTCACCCTTATCAGGGGTGCGCTCTAACCAGCTGAGCTACAGTCCCATAAAACAAAAAAGCGGACGACGGGAATCGAACCCGCATTCCCAGCTTGGAAGGCTGGAGCACTAG
>NZ_SDGK01000057.1 GCF_004521965.1 Weissella cibaria
GTTTCAAAACGGGGAGTTTGCCGGCTTTTGCGACTGAGACAGAGACTTCTGTCCCAGTCGCATTTAATTTATTAGTTTGGTTTGTCTTTCTTATGATTATCGACCTTTGATGTCTTAGTATCGGCAGCTTCACTTTTAGCGTCTGCTTTGTCAGCAGCTTGTTGTGAGGATAGCGCCTTCGACAAATCGGTTGCGTTATCATTTGCCGCATCTACAGCGCTCTTGGCAGAGTCTTGTGCGGCCTTAGCGGCATCATTCGCCGTTTTAACAGCTGCTTCTGCAGAAGAACGTGCCTTGGTGAGTTCGGATGACCTCTTATCAAGCGCAACTTGTAGCGAAGAGGCTTTGTCCGCTGACTCGTCCGCGTTCTTAAGTGCCATCACGTAATCTTCGCCACTTTTGGCGGCCTTGTTTAGCAAATCAACGCCGCCGTTAGTTGCCAACACCAGGCTATACAGGTTTAACGCTGATTGCCAATTGTTGTGGCGAATTTCTTTGTCCGCGTGCTTAAGGTAGTTAAGTTGCTCAAGGGCGGTACGGTTTTCGACGGAAACGTGAATGCCACGGGCCGCAGAGTAATAGATAGCGGCATCTGACCAGTTGTGGGCCGCGACGGCATTTCGCGCATTGCGCATATTACCTTGGTAACTTTTGTTTTCATTGAATGCATCAACACCCCAGAAGATCCCGGCTGCAGTTGCAGCTAAGGCAATTAGGGTGATGACAGTCCACTTAAGTTTCATGTGACCTCCTTAAAGATAGAACGCTTACCATTGTACAGGAAAAATAGTGCGAAAAACAGGACAAACATGAAATTAACCGCATTAATCAGGCTATAAACTGAAGAAATATAACAAAAAGCCGATAAGCAAAATGCTCATCGACTTCGTTAGCTGGGATAGCTGGATTCGAACCAGCGATACACGGTACCAAAAACCGATGCCTTA
>NZ_SDGK01000058.1 GCF_004521965.1 Weissella cibaria
CCCGTGATCTTTCGCGTGACAGGCGAACGTCCTAACCAACTAGACCATGCGACCAAACATTTCTGTTTATAATGAACTATTTTCTAGTTCAATTGCGGGAGCAGGATTTGAACCTACGACCTTCGGGTTATGGGCCCGACGAGCTACCAGACTGCTCCATCCCGCGATAATAATATAAGTGACATCTAATATGTCAAAGGAGAATGTGGGATTCGAACCCACGCGCCGCTTTCACGACCTGACGGTTTTCAAGACCGTTCCCTTCAGCCAGACTTGGGTAATTCTCCATAAGACGTTAAGGTCTAAAAATGGACCTTGTTGGACTCGAACCAACGACCGGACGGTTATGAGCCGTCTGCTCTAACCAACTGAGCTAAAGGTCCTTGTTATTTGAGTCAATCGCGGCGGGGGGAATCGAACCCTCGACCTCCCGGGTATGAACCGGACGCTCTAGCCAGCTGAGCTACACCGCGAACTATAACATATTTCGTTATAAATCGGGACGACAGGATTCGAACCTGCGACCCCCTGGTCCCAAACCAGGTGCTCTACCAAGCTGAGCTACGTCCCGAACTTATTCATTTAAAATTAGCAAACTATGTTCGCTAATGGACCTAGCAGGACTCGAACCTGCAATACCCGGTTCGTAGCCGGGGTGTTTATCCAATTAGCATATAAGTCCATAAATAAGTGCCGGCTACCGGGATCGAACCGGTACGATGTTTCCATCGCAGGATTTTAAGTCCTGTGCGTCTGCCTATTCCGCCAAGCCGGCAAAGCGAACAACGGGATTCGAACCCGCGACCTCTACCATGGCAAGGTAGCGTTCTAC
>NZ_SDGK01000059.1 GCF_004521965.1 Weissella cibaria
CTTGAATTTACAATTCAAGTGCAACACTAAGCTAAATAAAAACTGACTCATAATGAACCAGCGTAAAATGTAGTTTGTCTAGAACATACAGAACGCGAGGAAACATTATGAGTCATTATCATCAGCTTACCGCATTTGATCGCGGACGTATAGAAGTTTTACTCAGAGAAGGGTTGTCAATGCGTAGCATTGCAAAAGAAATTGGTAGAAGCGCTTCGACAATCTCTCGTGAGATTGCCCGCTGTGTTGGCTCAACTTATGAAGCTGAGGATGCCGATCAAAAGCACATGCTTGCTCGAACGAAGTCGCATAAACGCCGAAAGTTAGATAACACTGAACTGCGAGAACTAGTTATATATGGAATCAATCAAAAACATTGGTCGCCTGAACAGATAGCTGGTCGACTAAAGATTTCAAGAGGTCATACGATTATTAGCGCAAATACAATCTACCGAGCGATTTATAGAGATAACTTGGGCCAGCCGGTGAAAAGTCACAAAGCTCGGGGCATTGCTCGTGCGCTTCGGCATAGAGGAAAAACTCGACATACTAAAGGTCATGTCGAACGTCGAGGTAAGATTAGAAT
>NZ_SDGK01000060.1 GCF_004521965.1 Weissella cibaria
GCCTCGATTTCACTGCACGTAAGAAGCGAATTAACTTCCAATACAGCTACCTAACCAATCAAGAAGTAGTCGAGCGACTACTTCAACTCTCCGATGAACTTCGCGATTCATGTAATTTCTACCAAGAAATTATATTCGCAGTGTCACGCTCAAACCAGGATTACTTAGACGCAGCGCTATTTCCAGATAAGAACGATGCCCAGTACCAGCACCTAGCTGGCCAAATGAAACACGCACGTCGCACGCTTTGCAGACATCGTGAAGAAATTCTCAACAGCTTCATCTACGGTTATTCCAACGGTCCAGTTGAAGGAGCCAACAACAAAATTAAGGCTATCAAGCGCGTCTCCTACGGCTTCCGTAGCTTCAAGAACTTCCGATTGCGCATTCTCATCTCATTCAAGAACAGCTTCTACTCGATGAACTACAAAGCAAAAACCGCCGAACTCGAAAGTTCAGCGGCGTAGCTAGGCTCAAATATTCAATTTATACGTTCATCAGTACCATTGACTTTGAACCTTATTTTATTCATAAGCGTTGTTGTAACTGATAAGTAATATCTTCGTATCCTGGCTTTCCCAACAATCCAAACATATTGCGCTTATATGACTCCACACCTGGTTGATCAAATGGGTTAATTCCATTCAAGTATCCAGAAATGGCAATAGATACCTCAAAGAAGTAAATAGCTTGTCCCAAAGCAAATTCGTTTTGCTTGTCCAACTCAACGATCATGTTGGGAACACCACCGTCAACGTGGGCCAACAACGTCCCTTCTGAAGCTGTACGGTTAACGTAACTCATCTTCTCGCCTTGCAAGTAACCCAAACCGTCGTCAGTGTCCATTTTAGGAATCACAACTTCTGTTACTGGATCAGTTACGCGTAACAACGTCTCAAATAAGTTACGACGACCGTCTTGGATGTATTGCCCGAAACTGTGCAAGTCCGTTGAGAAGTTTCCAGTCGCTGGGAAGATACCCTTGCCGTCCTTACCTTCTGACTCACCTTGCAATTGCTTCCACCATTCGCCAAATTGTACCAACGTTGGATCATAGTTAATTAACAATTCTGTTGTGTAACCCTTGCGGTACAAGATGTTGCGGTAAGCGGCATATTGGTAAGCTGGGTTCTTTGCCAAATCAGCATCAGCATATTCATCCTCACCAGCAGCTGCTCCAGCCATCAATTGCTCGATATCACCGCCAGCAGCTGCGATTGGCAACAAACCAACAGCCGTCAAAACTGAGAAGCGTCCACCAACACCATCAGGCACAACGAATTCTTCGTAGCCTTCTGTGTCAGCCAATTTCTTCAAAGCACCACGCTTTGCGTCAGTAGTTGCATAAATGCGCTCCGAGCGCCTTCAACGCCATACTTTTCTTCCAACCTTTGCTTGAAAACACGGAATGCAATCGCTGGCTCAGTCGTCGTTCCTGACTTTGAAATCACGTTAACCGAGAAGTCGCGGTCGCCAATTACCTTAATCAAGCTGTTCAAGTAAGCTGGTGCAATTGAATTTCCAGCAAACAGAACTTGTGGGAAGTCACGTTGCTCATCTGACAAATAGTTGTTGAAGTACTCGTTCAAGAAATCAATTGCTGCACGAGCACCTAAGTATGAGCCCCCGATTCCAATAACAACCAAAACCTTTGAGTTTGATTGGATTTTCTTTGCTGCTGCTTGAATACGTGTCAATTCATCCTTGTCGTATTCAGTTGGCAAGTGAAGCCAGTCAGTGTAGGGCGCTGATGTCAAGATTATGGACAGGTTTTTTCGGCACCGCAAGGTGCCGCTA
>NZ_SDGK01000061.1 GCF_004521965.1 Weissella cibaria
AAGGATCAATTCTAAACGGCACATAATTTAAATAATGACAAAACGCCCCAGGTCCGAAGTCATGAACCTGGGGCGTTTTAATGTACGAGGGTTATTGTTTGCGACCGTGAAACGCCCCCCAGCTATACTTAACTTAATACACAACGTTAACAAGCTGAAAGGAGGGGCGGGCGTTTTGAAAATTTGGCGTGTCGTCGGATTGACGGCACTATCCTTAGTACTTGGGGGTGGCGCTTGGGCCAGTTCGAGTGGATTTGTGCCGGAGTTCGCCTCAGAAAAGAAAAAACGGAAGTTAAAATTCGTTATATCGATAGTCGTACAAATAAAGCGATTCAACCACAGACAGAAAAACTAGTGCCAATTGGGGCACATGAGCTTTTAAACCAGTCGCCGAGACAGGCTACCAAAATCCCAAGGCGATTGAAAAAACAGTCGGGCAAAAGACGGTTATCACGTTTAAATATTTGCCGGAAACGTACACGATCAAGGTGCGGTATCTTGATGATATTACTGGTAGTGAGGTTAAAGTACGAGAGTATCGTTCAACGTATGGTGCTAAATTGATTTTGCCGACTTATCAATAACAGGGGTACCGCCAAAACCCGGGTGATACGATTACGGTGAAGGGATCTGAGACCATCACCTATCGCTTACATCGCGATGAAACATCGACGGCAATGAGTAGTCAGTCTTCAGTTGCATCACAAGTGAGTGAATCGGCTGCGCAATTGGTGGCGCCACCAGTTACAAGTGCAATGTCGGCATCGGTATCCGCAAGTAGCGCGAGTCAGGCGACTACGCCAGTCACTGTCACGAATGGGTCTAATCAATTGTTGGCCGATGCGACGTTGGCGAAGTTACAACTTTATCATTGGTCCAAGATGTCATTTTGCAATTTGGCGATGATGGGCAAGCGGCCGGTTATGATGGGACCGCATCGTATGAACAAGGCGCATCGCATAAGATGGGCTTGCTAATGCCCGGTAATGTGGATGTGGGTGAATTAGCTGATCGAACAGAAGTGGATTTTGTTGCAGTTGATAAACAAGGTGGCAGATAATACTTCCAAGTTAGTTTGTCTACGTTGGATGAGGAGACCTTGGCTAGGGAATTGCACCCGCTTGAAAAAATTAATGACAATTATCCTAATCTATTATTAACGTTAGATACGATTGAACGAACGGCCTCATATAATGGTATTCAAAAGATGAATGCCTTAGATTGTTTACTGGAATAGACGAAAAGAAACGCGGTGCATTCGCTTGATAGCATGCACTGCGTCTCTTTTCGTTTAAAGCATGAAATCGTCAGTCATTTCCAATTTAATTGGGGCGTGATCTTGACGGGCTCCGGTGTCAACAACACTGAAGGTTGCCAATTGGTCGTTCAATCGGTTTGAAGCTAGGTAATAGTCAATGCGCCAACCAGAATTGTTAATCTTTGAGGTCTTTGAAATTTGAGCCCACCAGGTATAAACACCGGTTTTGTCAGGATTTAGGTAACGGAAGGTATCGGTGAAGCCGGCATCAAGTAGCAAACCGAACTTCTCACGTTCTTCGTCCGTGAAGCCGGCGCTCTTGTGGTTGGTCTTGGGATTCTTCAAGTCGATTTCTTGGTGGGCAACGTTAAAGTCACCTGAGAAAATAACCGGCTTCTTAGCATCCAAGTCAGCGATGTAGGCACGATAGGCGTCATCCCAAGCTTGCCGGTCGGTTAGTCGATCCAAGTTGCTACCTGAATTTGGGGTATAAACCGTTGAAACATACGTGTTTTCAAATTCAAGGGTGATGATACGCCCTTCAATGTCCATTTCATCAGGAGCACCGATAACAGGCATCTCAACGGCAAGTGGTTCGACCTTTGACAGCATCATCGTACCTGAGTAGCCAGAACGACCGGTGCTCATCCGTAGGTAGCGGTGATAACCTGGGAAAAGTTCATCGAGCGCGGTTGATTGTTTCTTAGTTAAGCCAGTTGCTTTTAACTTAGTTTCTTGGATGGCCAAGACGTCGGGTTGTTCAGCGGCGATGTCTTGCAGTACCTGCCAAGTCATCTCGCCACGGGCTGATTTATGCTCAACAGCAGCATTTACACTATCAATGTTCCATGAAATGAATTTCATTGCGGTCACCGTTCCTTTTATCTGATAAATCTATTGTATCTTGAAAGTGGCACCGACGCGTACTGACATGCAAAAAGAAATGTGACAAATGTGTTTCAGGAAAATACTATACGTTATAGAATATTGAAAATAGAAATGGGATAACTTGTAGGAGATTTAAAATAGCTAAGTCAGAAAAATTTAATTGGGTAAAGTGGGTGGGTGCAGTTGTCGTTCCCGCTGATGGTATTCGGTCCAACCGGGGGTTTGCTGCTAAAGTTGACAGGAAATGCGCAATCAACGACTGGATTGGCAACGTGGTCCGCCGCAATTGCGGCCTTGGTGCCAGCAACTGTCTTGTTGTTAGTGTCAATTTTCTACTGGTCGGACGGCATTTTGCGTCGGGACTGGCAGATTTGGCGCCAGCACTGGGTTAAGAATGTCATGTGGGGCATTATTATGATGATGTGCTCGTGCCGTTGACGAAGGCGTTGACCGGTTTCTTGGATACGGGTGACTTTGCGATTAAGTACAGTGGTACGAGTGCGTTGTCATTTAGTGACGTTGCGCCGACGCTCTTATCAGCAATCATTGGTTTGTTTGCACCTTTTTTACGAGGAAATTGTTTTCCACCACGACATTACGGAGCCGTTCCTGAACAAGGCAAAGTGGGTATACGTATTAATTTCGATTTTTGCTAACATCATGTTTGGTGTGGTGCACATTCACAATGTGAACGGTCGCTGGAGTTCATTGATCATGTACATTGTAATGGGTGTTTGGTTGCAACTGGTTTACATCTGGGACGGTCGCAACATCTGGCAAAACATCATGACACACATGGTATACAACGGAAGTATCTCGTTGTTGACGATTTTTAGTGTCATTGTGATGTTGCTATTTGGTAAATAAGTGACATAAAATAATTCCCGCGGCAGTGATGTCGCGGGGGTTATTTGTTTGGGCGAGTTTAATGGCAAAAATAAAAACACGTAAGCCGAAACTTACGTGCCTTTATAAGTGATAGCCCAACAGGGAATCGAACCCTGGATTCCGCGCTGAGAACGCGACGTCTTAACCACTTGACCATTGGGCCATTAAAATCATCTGTTGCTTAACAACAATACATAACTATACAGATATCGATGACCAAAGTCAATACTTTTTCCTAACAAAATTCAATTAAATACCCTGCCTTGAAAAATGCGGCGCTTGTTACATAAATGGTACAATAATAGGTATTAGTAAGGGATGCGCGGACTGCTAGGTGGTCGTCATTTAGTAGCCTGCAGCTAGACTAACAATCGTCTAACAAACCGAAAAGAGGTTCAATTAATGTCATTTAATATGTACTTGGTACGTCACGGTGAAACGTACTTCAATAAATATCAACGGATGCAAGGCTGGGGAAATGCCCCTTTGACGGATAAAGGTATTTCCGACGGTTTTGCGGCTGGTGAGCGACTCAGCAACGTACGGTTTGACGCCGCGTACTCATCAGACTTACAACGGGCTATTCACACCGCTGAATTTATTCTAGGCCGCAACACGCAAAGTGGTGATTTGAAGACGCCGGAGCAATTGCAACAATTCCGGGAGCAATTCTTCGGTTTCTTCGAGGGATTGCCAAGTGCGCAAAGTGCTGAGCAAATCGCGGGTATTATTGGACTTGAGAACATCGAATCATACGGTGACTTGATGGCGCAATTAACGCAAGATGAGGTCATGGATGCTTTCAAGGAAGCTGATCCAACGCATGATGCTGAAGATGCAGCGACATTCTGGGCGCGAGCTGATAAGGGATTGGATATTTTGCGTCATAACGTGCGCGATGGTCAAAATGTTTTGGTCGTGGCCCACGGAACGTTAATCCGCAATTTGGTTTATAAGTACGATTCTCACGAAACAGCAAAGACAAAGCCGTTGAACGGTTCAATTTCAGTCTGGGAAGTCTCAGATGATGATATGAAGTTGAAGGCGTACAACGACACGACAACGAATTGGTAAAAGAAAAATGGCTATGATAGAAAATGAATTACATCCAGTCCGCAAGGTTATTCTTGCCGGTTTGGATCGTCAAAATGCTGAGTTTGATTATGAAATGATTGAGCTGGCTAATTTGGCGGAAGCAAATTATATGGAAGTTGTGGGCAGGGTGACGCAGAAGCTTGAGCGTCCAAATGCTGCAACATACTTTGGTAAGGGTAAAGTTGAAGAGCTGAAGGAAGCCGTAGAATATTACGAAGCTGATATGGTGGTGACGAATGATGAATTGTCACCTTCACAAATTCGTAATTTGGAATCAGGTACTGGGGCGGGTATTATGGACCGCACGGCTTTGATTCTGGATATCTTCGCATCACGTGCTAAGACGAAGGTCGCAAAGTTACAAGTTGCGATTGCGCAGTTACAATACCAGTTGCCACGTTTGCGTACGTCAATGAATGTCCGTTTGGATCAGCAAACTGGTGGTGGCGGTGGTAGCTTTACCAGCCGTGGTGCCGGTGAAACAAAGCTTGAGACCAATCGTCGTCACATTGAACACCAAATTTCACTCCTACGTCAGGAATTGAAGGATGTGGAAGCTGACGATCAAACTCGTCGTGCCCGTCGTGAGAAGGAAAGTATCAAGAACGTGGCGTTGGTTGGGTATACCAACGCCGGTAAGTCAACGATTATGAACGGTTTGGTGCGGCGCTATGGTGAAAACCAAGATAAGACGGTCTTCCAAGCGGACATGTTGTTTGCCACGCTGGAGACGTCAGTACGTAAGCTGAACTTGCCAGATAATCAAAACTTCTTGTTGTCAGATACGGTTGGATTCGTGTCAAAGTTGCCGCACGGCTTGGTGGCAGCGTTTCGTGCCACATTGGCGGAAGCCGCACAAGCTGATTTGCTACTCCAAGTGGTCGACTATGCAGATGAAAACTACAAGGAAATGATGTCAACGACGGCCAAGACGTTGAAGGAAATCGGTGTTGTTGACATTCCAATGATTACGATTTACAACAAGGCTGACAAGATTGAAGGCATGTCATTCCCAGGTCGTGATGGGGATACATTGACGTTATCAGCACAAGATGATGCGTCGTTGGATATGTTGATTGATGTCATTCATCAACACATCTATTCAGACCACATCCAAACGAAGGTTTTGATTCCATTCGAACAAGGACAATTGGTCAGCGAATTGAATGAACAAGCATCAGTGCACAGTATTGATTATGTGGAAGCGGGCACGATGATGGATGTCACACTAACGCCAGTGCAAGCGGCCCGATTTGCGGCCTACGTTGTAGACTAAGGGAGGCTTTATGCTATTTGTTACACTAATTGCGTTATTGTTATTTGTCTTAAGCGGGTATGCGTTGTGGCGCGTGATTAATGCGGATCCGCGGTCGATGTGGCTTGGTGTTTGGACGTTATTTACGCTCTTGTTCGCCGCTATCTCGATTACGATGATTTTGGTGCAACTTGGCGGTACGGGAATCTTCGTCTTTGCGATTATACTTGACTTGTTCTTGGCGATTTTATTGTTCCTATCCGTATTCTTCAACTTAGCCGTAGTTTATTACTCATGGCAAGTCTGGCGTAAAGAGTACCACACGTTGCCAAACTTATTGCTGCCATTGTTGTTCTTGGGGTCGATGGTTTTCAACATAATTGATGCCATGATACAACATGCACCAGCGTGGTTGGCAGCTCTGATTATTTTTGCCCGGGTGCTGGAACTGTACTTCATGTTAATTTTCATCATTTTCTTGGTGTCGGCGATTGTCTACGCGGCGGTGACACGTAAGCGTGAGTCTGATTACTATGTTGTCTTGGGTGCTGGTTTGGTTAATGGTGAAACCGTTGGTAAGCTGTTGGGTAACCGAATTAAGGCGGCAACTGACGCTGCACAACGTCGCTTTGACGCAACGGGCGTTTATCCAACGATTGTCTTTTCCGGTGGTAAAGGGGGCGACGAAAAGGTTTCAGAAGCCCAGGCAATGCGCGATTATGCCGTTGCAACACTAAACTATCCCTCTGATAAAACACTTTTGGAAGATCAGAGTCGCACGACGCGCGAAAATATGAGCTTTTCTCGTGATATTATTAGTAAGGCAACTGGCAAGGTCAATCCTGAATTTGTGTACTTTACGAGTGAGTACCACGTGTTCCGTGCTGGCCTCCAGGCGCGCCGTTTTGACGTGCTGGCCCAAGGTCGAGGTGGTAAAACCCCATTCTATTACCGTATTCCAGCATTCATTCGTGAATATATTGCAGTATTGAACATGCACCGTCGTTTACACATGGCAGTGACAGTCTTGGCTTTTGTGGTTGCTGTAGTGATGATGATTCCTAAGTAGAGAGGACAAAGAACGGATTTAATAGTGAGAGATTAGAGAGTTTTGGGATGCGGATTTAAAATGGGGCGATGTTGTTCATCGCCACGATGGTTGGTGCGTTGACGCTCCAAATGCCAACTTTATTTAGTGGGGCCGCAACATAATACAACCGATGACCATGATAGTATGTACCCGCGTAATTTGGGACCTACGCAACGCATTACGGGTTGGGATTTGCAACACCTGCCCTTTACGGTGAAACCATCAGTTTTGTCAGACGTGTCGGATCATTCGTCTAATTGGTTGGATTCGCAAAACGTGTCAAATCAAATGACAGCTTGATTGGCGATTCCGGCCAAAGTGCCTAGCATCTTTTATTATTTGATTGCCGGGTTACTGGGGATGGTGACGGTTGCGATTGTGGCAACGATTTTGCTTACCCGACGCAGTGTCGTGAGTGCTGAACAACAGGCTAAGATTAGCGTCATTGACATAGATATTTAAAGCGCAACCGATGCATATCACATGGGTTGCGCTTTTTGCGTGATTGCAAACTTTTTGTTAACTAAATTGACAAAAAACTGAAAAAGAATGTTAGAATGGTTCACTAACGATAGAAATAATTTATTAATTGGAGGGGAAATTATGCGTTTGTTAAAGCCGTATTTTAAGCGGTACAAACTCGATTTAGTACTCGCTGTCATCACGGTTATTATCATGGCGATGGCGATGCTATTCCAACCTACATTGCTTTCTAAGATTGTCCAAGCAATCTCAGACGACAATATGACGAAGGTGCGTCATATCGGGTTGCAATTGTTGGTGATTGCGGGAATTGGTTTGATTGCGGGGATTGTGAATACAATTTTTGCAGCACGTGCATCGCAAGGAATTGCATCTGATGTCCGTGAAGCAGCTTACCGTAAGATTCAAACATTTTCATTTGGCAATATTGAGCAATTTTCAGCGGGTAACTTGGTCGTGCGTCTAACCAATGACGTGCAACAAATTCAAAGTATTTTGATGATGATGATGCAGCCATTGCTACGTATGCCGATTTTGTTTGTCGGTGGATTTATCTTGGCGGTTAATTCGATTCCCAAGCTATGGTGGATCATCGTGGTCATGGTTATCTTGGTCGGTGCTGTTTCAGCGTTGGTTATGGGCAACATGGGTAAGCGTTTCGGGATGATTCAAGGATTGATTGATCGAGTGAATGCGAAGGCGAAGGAAAACCTCCAAGGTGTTCGTGTCGTGAAGTCATTCAACCAAGAAGGTAATGAACAAAAGCGTTTTGATGATGTTTCTGACGAATTGAACCATGTTAATTTGCAAATTGGATACCTCTTCTCAATTATTATGCCCGCCTTCATGTTTATTGGGCAAGGCTTGATGGTTGTAGCCATCTACTTCGTAGGAAATATGGTTGGGACTGAGCCTAAGATGTTGGCACAAATTACTGGGTTTACGAATTATCTGATGATTATCATGCAAGCTATTATTGTTGGTGGAATGATGATGACCTTTGCGGCACGTGGATTTGTGTCAATGGGTCGTATTTCTGAAATCATGGATACGAAGCCTGATTTGGTTTACAAGAATGTGCCGGCGCAAGATTTGACCGGATCTGTAGAATTTGATGACGTGTCATTCACGTATCCGGGGGATGATAAACCAACCTTGAAGCACATTTCATTCAAAGTGCAACCTGGTGAAATGATTGGTATCGTGGGTGCAACGGGTTCAGGTAAGTCATCAATGGCCCAACTGATTCCGCGTTTGTTTGATCCAACCGAAGGAACTGTTAAGGTCGGTGGGGTTGATTTGAAGGATGCCAACGAGTCATCATTGCGCAAGACGGTGTCATTCGTTTTGCAACGAGCAACGTTGTTCTCAGGTAAGATTTCAGATAACTTGCGTCAAGGTAAGTCGGATGCGCAAGAGCAAGATATGAAGCGTGCAGCACAAATTGCACAAGCAGCTGAATTCGTTGAACGCTATGAAGATACATATGAACACGTAGTTGAGGAACGTTCATCAAACTTCTCTGGGGGTCAAAAGCAACGTTTGTCAATTGCCCGTGGGGTGATTGGTGATCCAAAGATTTTGATTTTGGATGATTCAACGTCAGCGTTGGATGCCAAGTCAGAAAAGTTAGTTAAGGAAGCCCTTGATAACGAATTGCAAGATACGACGACATTTATCATTGCGGAAAAAATTTCTTCAGTGATTAACGCTGATCGTATTTTGGTTTTGGAAGATGGAGCATTGATTGCGGAAGGTGTGCACCAGGAATTGGTGAAAACATCACCAGTTTATCAAGAAATTTATAAGACACAAAAGGCGCAGGAGGCATAAACGATGAAGAATATTACTGAATCAGTCCGCTTCTTTGCTCATTATTTTAAGCGCTACTGGGTGGCGATGATTGCGATTGTGTTCTTCACGATTTTTGCAACGTGGGCCCAAGTTAAAGCACCAGTTTACATGGGACGTTCAATTACGGAACTATCGAAGTATTTGATGGTGAAGTTGAACCCGATGACAGCGAACCAAGCGAGTTTGGCTGACTTCCACCATGCGTTGTGGACGTTTGCAGCCTTTGTTTTGTTGATGCTAGTTGGCTTGTTTATCAACGCGATGATTCAATCAATCGTCGCTTCCAACTCAGTGAACCAAATGCGTAAGGGTTTGTTTGGCAAGATGCAACGGATGACGGTTCGTTACTTCGATTCACACCAAGACGGTGAAGTGTTGTCACGTTTCACGTCGGATTTGGATAACATCTTTAATGCAATGAACCAAGCCATCTTCCAGTTGTTCTCACAAGTGGCCATGTTGGTTGGGGTTGTGTGGATGATGTTCAACGAGAGCCCTAAGATGGCGTGGGTGACGATTGCCTCAACACCAGTTGCGGTTATCTTGGCAGCGTTGATTATTGTACAAGCCAAGAAGTTTGTGGATGCACAACAAGCTGAAGTGGGACATTTGAACGGTTACATTAATGAGCAAATTAATGGTGAAAAGGTGATTATCACCAATGGCTTGCAAGAAGAGTCAATCAAGGGATTTGTGGCCCACAACGACAAGGTGCGTCGTACGTCAACACTTGGTCAAACATGGTCAGGTGTCTTGTTCCCATTGATGCAAGGTATGGGTTTGTTCAATTTGGCCATCGTGATTTCCTACGGTGCTACGCAAGCGTTGAACGGTGATTTATCAGCCCGTGCTGCTGGCTTGGGATTGATTGTGACCTTCGTGTCATTTTCACAACAATACTACCAGCCAATCACCCAAATCACGTCAACTTACAACATGTTGCAGTTGGCGATGACGGGTGCGCACCGTTTGAACGAAGTCTTCGAACAAGATGATGAAATTAACCCGGTTAATGGGGTGAAGTTTAACGGTGTCCAAGAAAAGATTGTGTTGGACGACGTGCACTTTGGGTATAACGAAGATCGTGAAATTTTGCATGGTGTCAACATTGAAGTTGATAAGGGGCAAATGATGGCCTTGGTTGGACCAACCGGTTCAGGTAAGACGACTGTCATGAATTTGTTGAACCGTTTCTATGACGTAACGGGTGGTGCGGTTAAGTTTGACGGCGTCGACGTTCGTGACATGGATCTACAGTCATTGCGTGATAACGTCGGGATTGTGTTGCAAGACTCTGTTTTGTTCACTGGTACGATTCGTGACAACATCACATTCGGTAAGCCTGATGCAACTGATGCTGAAGTGATAGATGCGGCTAAGCAAGCCAATATTCACGACTTCATTATGACGTTGGAAAAGGGCTACGATACTGAAGTGTCTGATGAAAATTCAGTCTTCTCAACTGGTCAAAAGCAATTGTTGTCAATTGCCCGGACGATTTTGACGGCGCCTGACTTGTTGATTTTGGATGAGGCGACGTCAAACGTTGATACGGTGACAGAAGCTAGGATTCAAAAGGCGATGGATAACGTGATTGCCGGTCGGACGAGTTTCGTTATCGCGCACCGTTTGAAGACGATTTTGAATGCGGATAAGATTGTGGTCTTGCGTGACGGTAACGTTATTGAGCAAGGTAGCCACGCAGAGTTATTGGCACAAGGCGGCTTCTACGCTGAGTTGTACACCAACCAAATGGTATTTGAATAGTTAATGATTAAGTCGTACTGCAATTATGCGGTGCGGCTTTTTTGGTGGAATGGGACGATTTAATCTAGTTATAACGAGGGGTGTCATGATTAATCGGGAACGGTACTTAAAGATTTTGGTCGATGCGATGGATAACGAGTTTATTAAGGTGATTACTGGCGTTCGCCGATCGGGAAAGTCTGTTTTGCTAATGCAAGTACAGGACGAATTGCGCAACCGTGGTATTTCGGCTGATCAGATTGTGTCTATGAATTTCGAGTCATTTCGTAATGCTGTCTATCTAAACAATTCTGAAAAACTGTATGAGGATTTAACGGCACGCCGAAATGGGAAAAAGCTGTACTTCTTTTTTGACGAAGTACAGTTGGTAGAGGGGTGGCAAGCAGTGATTAATTCACTATGGGTTGATTTACTATCCGATATTTATATCACGGGATCTAATGCATCTATTCTGTCTGGTGAATTGGCAACGTTACTTTCAGGTCGTTATGTTCAAGTTGATGTTTACCCATTTTCTTTCGCTGAATTTATTACGTTGAAAGAAATTGATGGGATAAATAAGCAACAAGTGAAACAAGCGTATTTGGAGTACCTAGAATTCGGTGGTATGCCAAGTGTTTTGGATGCACAAGTGGCGGTTGATAACCAGTATGATTACCTGTCGACGTTATATGATTAAATTATGTTGCGGGATGTTTCGTAACGGTCTGGCGAAGGTAATCAAAAATTGTTGAAGATGTTAACCATGGTTATGCTAGGTTCAATCAGTAGCGAAGTAAATGTGACGAAACTAGTTAACCGATTGAAGGTAGCGGGTTATAGTATCACTTCGATCCGGTTTCGCAAATATGTTGGTTTTGCTAGAACAAGCCTATCTCTTCTACAAAATACCGCAAGATAACGTTCGCGGTAGTCAACGATTGCGAGCAAATGATAAGTACTATGTTGTTGATAATGGTTTGTGGCATTCTCAAGTCGGAGAGGTGCTAACTAATGTTGGTTCACAGTTGGAGAATATTGTTTGCTTAGAATTGTTGCGACGTGGGTGTGATGTGAAGTTTGGTAGTATCGATGGCAAAGAAGCTGACTTTGTCGCTGAAAAACGTGGTGAACGCTAGTATATTCAAGTGACACAACAGATACCGGGAAATTCAGAATTTAATCGATGTACCTGGTGGTTACCCCAAATTACTCATTACGGGGTAAGAAATAACCAATCGCCGAATTGAAGGCATACCCGTAGTTATAATTTATGAATGGCTGTTAACTGAATAAGTAATAAAAAATAGCCGGTGACTATCGATGTGATAGCCACCGGCCCTATATATGGTATTTTCCCCATGTAAGTTACGTTCAACCCTCTTACAAATACTTATTATGAATTGTAAATATGACGGTTTTCATCGTGGGATTTGCTGAAAATTAGTTTGATTTATGAAGATTGTTTGAAAATGCACAAAATTGTCAAGGGGTTTGAAGAGCGTGGATAATTCTTCAAAAAACTTCAAAGTTTCGTTAAGAACCCGGGAAAAGATAACTACATTGCTTCGCTATTCCATGAGGGTGCAGTAGTGGATATTTGATCCATTACGCTGGAAACAGAAAATAGCATGAAATGGAGTGATGTTTATGGAAACACACGGGGGTATTCTGCCCAACAAGCAGTTGCCTTGCTAGTGGGCGGTTGTCGGTTTGATAGCAATGGTTGTTCCTTGTGTGACCAATATGGGCTTGTTAGCCAAGACAATCTATGCGGCGGGAAAAACGCTGTATAAATCTGATCGACTGACCGTTACTGCTGGGGATGGTAACGACTGGAAATGGGAGAACGGTCGCGAAGTTGCCTGACACAAAGCAGGGGATTGTTGATGGTTTCTTGATTGAGCGTGGTGTTCGAACGACACCAGATTCAGATAACAAGACTGACTTCAATAATTTCCAATTGTGCAGTTCAATGAATGCACCGGTTTATACGACGGCGGATGCCGAGCACAAGGAGCCAGTTGCGATTTATCAAAAGAAAGATGTGACGGCGACTGGTAATATTGGTGGTTCTGAAAATGAGAACGATGCGACTCGCCTGCAGTATGTGCGGTCAACTTACCACAACCAATATGAGCAAACGGGTGGCGATAATTAGTCAGCGTATACCATCTCATTTGAGAACGGCGATGAAATGACTGCCGCGAAGTTCACGGTTGTTTATGACCACGTAGGTAGTTACGTTGATTCAGTCACTAAGTAACACTATCCAATTGGTGCGACGATGACGATCTCAAATGTGACACCAGCTTCAGGCGATCACTTGCAACTAGGTGATACGCATTTTATCGATGTACCGAATAACCTGTACTCAGGGGTTATATATCACGGTATTGAATCGTTAGATATTAAGTTGCAGTTCTACACCTTGGTTGATGGTAAGTTTGCTGAACGAATTGATGTTGATGAAGGGGATGGTCGCGTGACTTTCTCATCACTGAATAACTTTGGGCGTTTAGCAAGTTCGAGATCATCTGTTGGTGCTGATTTCTCGTGGGATTAACTATCAACGGGAATTAATAATTCAAAGTATGCTGAAACTGTTTTTGGTGGTGCAGGAACGTTGGTGGCGCAAACGCATGCTGATCCAACCACCGACTCTGATGATACCTTTATACAAAAGGATGCCGCGGAAGTCTGGTATTCAACGGTGTACGGTGTTTATGACTTGACGGATGCGGGGATTCAAGCAATTGACTTTAATTCTGACATGTTCGCACTTCGTTTGGATGTAAAGGCTGAATCACAAGTAGCGCAAGGTTTTGCTAATTGGACAAAGGATAATACGGCTGGCGTTTATATGAGGACTGAGCATAGCGATGCTTTAGAATGCAAGAGTACGACAAACACCGTAACGGTTGGCCTAAAAACTTTGCCAACCACTAACGGTACTATTAACAAGGTTGATGAAACTGGGCTATTTTGGCAGGTGCCAAGTTTGAGCTAAAGAAGGTCGGTGAGCCTTCAGCTTGGACGGCTGCAAGTTTTGCATCAGCTGAAATTTCAGCGTACAAGACGTTGACGACGGCAACAACGATTGCTGCATAATCAACGACTGACACAAGTTGGACGTGGAACAACTCGCCGGTTGGTCAATACCAATTGATCGAAACTGCGCCTGATGGTTATGTGAAGGCAACGGACGGCAGGTTCAATGTTGGCGCTAAGTTGATAGCTAGCGCGGACGGTACAGGTGATGTTTGCACATCAACATTTAAGGAAACGACCAATCCAGTCGTTTTGACAAACGTTGATGTGAAGGACGGTAGCGTCACAGCTAACAGGCTTAACCAATTGGATATCGAGGCAGTCTTCCAGGTGAAGAAGGTTGATCAAGACAACGAGCCATTGGCTGGTGCGGTCTTCCAATACTTCACGGACGTGGCTAACAAGATTGGCATGAGCAAGGATGATGCGACTGGTATGCACACGATGCCAACTGGGCAAACACTTGAGTTCAACAAGTTGTACACATTGAATGAGTCGACGGTGCCGACTGGTTACGAACGTGCGGAAGATGTTTACTTCAAGGCTTTGAAGCAAACAGATTTCACAACGCAAACTGGTGTAACAGTGCCGGCACACTTGGCGAACGAAAAGTATTATTTGTGAAGACTGACAAGGATGGGACGGTGACGGAATAGATTAACCAGACCAAAACAAGAACATCTTTACGATAACGTTCACGGTTGAAAACAAGAAGCAAGAGCCTTTGTAATAAATCTTCCCAGTTACGGATGGAACGGGCGTTATGGGATTTGTGATTGTTGGTTTGATTCTGGTTGGTGCAGCAGGTGCATTGACGTTGAAGCGTAAGTTTAATGATTAATGGATGAGAGCGATTGTAGCAATATAGTTGTTCTTTTCTGTGTGCCGATAAAAGGGTGAATGAAAAAGACCCCGTTTCAATTAAGAAACGGGGTCCGGTAACTGCTCTGGCTGGGATCGAACCAGCGACCTCCTCATTAACAGTGAGTTATTCTACCGCTGAACTACAGAGCAATTATGTTCTTCGCTAAGGCATAATATTAATATACAGCAAGAAAAATGAGAAGTCAATTATTTTGATTAAAATTGTTCCAATTTAAACTAATTCACATTTGTCCGTACAAATATGACGTATGATGGAATTGCTGAATAACGAGGGAATCGGACTATGAAAGACTTAACACCAACAGAAATCGCGCGCTTAGCCGATGTGGTTATTTTTGACAAGGTTGACCAAGGGGAGTGGTACCAATATGCAAAGGAGCCTCAGGTGCAAGCGATTGTTAAACAAAGTGCGCAAACGGTGCAACGTATTAACGATGTCGCGAAGATGAATTTGGCTGAAGCAACGCGCTTGCTACAAGAAGTATTGCCGAATATGGCGAAGGATGCTGATGTGCATTTTCCAATCACGTCAATTGAGCCCCCCAACGCCTAACCATCGGCGACGCAACCTTTATTAACGCCGACCTGCAAATTTTGAGCGCCGGTCGCGTCACAATTGGTTCCCACTGTTTTTATCGGACCGAACTGCCAGCTTTACACGCCTAATCACCACCCATACGATAAGGAGCTACGACGTGGGGGTTGGCAATATGATTCATCAATTACGATTGGGGATGATTGCTGGTTTGGTGGTTCCGTTATGGCGCTACTAGGTGTTACGATTGGAGACAATGTAGTGGTTGGTGCTGGTACGGTTATGATCAAGGATGTGCCAAGTAATGTTATGGTTGCCGGTAACCCAGCGTGGGTCATTAAGATGTTAAACTAAACAAAAGGTTAAGTGCAGGTAATGAACGCGGACTTACTTAAGGTTAATTTGGTAGAATGGACGTAAGAAACTACGACTAGGAGGCAGCAAGTATGGCTGACTTTCAACTAAAGGGTATGCCGGTTTGGGTATACGCTAAGGATGTTGATACAAAGACGGCGTTAACGCATGCAAGATTGATTGAAGGTACCGTGGGTGACAGTTTTTCAGTTGATCCACAAACATTGCCAGGGTATCGCTTTGTTTCATCAGAGGGGACGTTAAAAGGGACTTTCGATGAAACAACGATGTACACCGCAACGTTCTATTACCGTCGCGATGACATTGCAGAAACTGAGCAATTAACTGACAAGTATTTGCATTTGTTAGCGGATGTCCAACCGGTTGCAGCAATTGATATCGCTGAGCGGACTGGCCAAAAGCTTTGGACGGATTCATACGTGAAGGTTGCCCAACGGGTTGCAACGCGTGAGGGGAAGTTCTGGTATCAACTATCAGATTCACGCTGGGTGCCTTACAACATGCAAACAATGAAGTTAACGGATAATGATGGCCGTTCATTAAAGCCAATTTCTGAATGGAATCGACCAACGACGTGGGCCTCAAAGCCATTTGTGGCCCGTGGGATTGTGGATTATGTGCCAGGTGGGGACGTTGCCGTATATGCACAACCATACGGACGTGAAATTGGACGAGTTGTCCACGGTTCACGAATTGAAATTTCAGAACGGGTTGATGATCCATCTGGTATCTTGTGGTACCACGTGGTGCAACACGGTTGGATTTCAAGTATTTATTTGCATCTTGATTAATTAGCGACATGTACTTCGGGGGAATTGAATAATGACAGAACCATTGATTTTGACGGCGGCTTTGCACGAAAAGATGTGGGGTGGCACGGCGTTACGTGATGTGTTTGGTTTTGATATCCCATCGGAAACGACGGGTGAAGCGTGGCTGATTTCAGGCCACAAGAACGGCACGGTACTTTTTGAAAATGGCCGTTTTGCAGGTAAGTCGATTGCTGAGTTGTGGCAAGAAGAACCACGGTTGTTTGGCAACACAGACACGAACCGACCATTCCCACTGCTCGTTAAGTTGCTAGATGCACACCAGGATTTATCAGTGCAAGTGCACCCTGATGACGCGTATGCTGGTGAACACGCCGGTGAACTTGGCAAAACGGAATCGTGGTACATCGTGGCGGCTGAACCGGGCGCCGAAATTTATTACGGGCACACGGCCCAAACCAAGGCAGAATTTGATGCGGCGGTTGATGCTGGTGACTGGGATAAGTTACTCCGGAAAGTACCCGTTAAGGCTGGCGACTTCTTCTATGTACCAGCTGGGACGCTCCATGCGTTGGGGGCGGGGGTTCTCGCACTTGAAACGCAGCAATCATCTGACGTGACTTACCGGGTTTACGATTTTGACCGGGTTGATACGAAAACAGGTGAATTGCGGGAACTTCATTTGACGGATGCGAAGAATGTGACGACGATACCGTTTGTACCGGAACAACCACAAACTTCGACGGCTACATACGGTGGCGTCACGGTGACGACGCTGGTTGAAGCACCTTACTTCAATGTCTATAAGTGGGACGTTGATGGCCGAGCCACCTTAGATGCACGGGCGCCATATTTGCTGGCAACCGTAATTGATGGGACATTAGATTTAACGGTCTTTGGTGTTACCTACCAGTTGCGCAAGGGCCAAAGTTTTATCTTGCCAAACGATGTTGAGGCGTGGACGCTACAGGGAGAGGCGACGCTGATCGCTTCGATGCCAGGACCGAAGTCAATGTAAGTGAATTGTTAACAAAAGCACGTGCGAATTATTTGCGCGTGCTTTTACGCTATATTCCTATCGGCCTGACTTTTTACGTGCGAAAATGGTACACTATAGACTAGTTATTTTGACAAATAAACATCGGTGACGATGTAGTAGGAGGACGATATGAGCTTAAAGAGTGCATTGGCAACTTTTGTTGGTAAAAGTTCATACGTGGTACTGCATGATATTTTGCGTCGTGGTGGTACATCATTGCCAGGTAAATTGGCAACGAAGATTGACCCTGAAGTCATGACAACGTTGGCTGAGAAGTATGACGTTATTTTGATTACAGGTACGAATGGTAAGACGTTGACAACAACATTGACTACACGTGTCTTGCGCGAACAATTCCCTGATGTGATTACAAACCCATCTGGTTCGAATATGATGCAAGGTATCACGGGAACGATGTTGACGGCGAAAGTAACTGGTAAGTCACACCGCCCAATTGCGCTTTTGGAAGTTGATGAAGCGAACGTGGAAGAAGTTGCACGTCAATTAAAGCCAATGGCCTTTGTGTTGACGAACATCTTCCGTGACCAATTGGATCGTTTTGGTGAGATTTACACGACCTACGATAAGATTTTGAAGGGCATTCGTTTGTTCCCTGAGGCAACGGTGATTGCGAACGCTGATTCACCAATCTTCATGCGCGGCGATTTGCCAAATCCAAAGGTATATTACGGGTTTAACCACTTGCCAGCGGATGGTGATATGAAGGCTCCTCACAACACGGACGGTGTGCTATCACCAACTGATGACACGGTGCTGCACTATCGCTTTATGACATTCGGTAATCAAGGTGATTACTTCTCAGTTTCCGACGATTTTAAGCGTCCTGAGTTGGATTATGCCGTAACGAAGATTAATGAGATGACACCCCGTTATTCAAACTTTGATATTGATGGCGAGACGTATCAAATTGAAATCGGTGGCATGTACAACATCTATAACGCGCTAGCTGCGTACACGGTTGGTCGTTTCTTAGGTGTTACCACGCAGCAAATTCACCACGCTTTTGAATCAAATGCGCAAATCTTCGGTCGTCAAGAAGCGGTTGACGTCAACGGTAAGGAAGTTACGATTGTCTTGATTAAGAACCCGGTTGGCGCAAATCAAGTCATCGATATGATGAAGACAGACGATCAACCATTCTCATTGATTGCACTGTTGAATGCGAACTATGCGGATGGTATCGATACGAGTTGGATCTGGGATACGGACTTTGAATCATTGAAGGATTCAGGCATGCAAGCCATTGCAACTGGTGGTGAGCGTTACAAGGACTTGTATGTCCGTGTGAAGATGGCTGGATACGGTGAACACCCGGTTTACCAAGATCTCAAGCAAATTGTCAAGGCAATCGACGAGATGCCAACGAAGCGCGTGTACATTGCCGCAACTTATACGGCAATGCTACAACTACGTGCCCAATTGGCACAACAAGGCTTTATCAAGACTGGTATGGGAGAATAAAATCATGGCAGCAGAGTATGTTTTGCACACCGCGCACTTGTACGGTGATTTGATGAACACTTACGGTGACTACGGTAACATTGTGGCGATGCGTTTCTATGCATCGCAAATCGGTGTCGATGTCGACGTAGAGTTGATTTCATTGGGCGATGAGTTTGATGATAAGAAGTACGATTTTGTGCTGTTCGGTGGTGGACAAGACTACGAAGAGCAAATCGTTGCAGAAGATTTGAAGTTTAAAGCAGATGCTATCAAGCGCTACATCGAATCAGATGGCCCATTGTTGGGTGTTTGCGGTGGTTTCCAATTGTTGGGTCACTACTTCTTGTTGGCTGATGGGACGCGTGTTGAGGGAATTTCCGTCATGGACCACTACACGTTGAACCAACAACACAGCCGTTTTATTGGTAATGTCTTGATTAAGGACGAAGTTAACGGCAACGAGTACCGCGGTTTCGAAAACCACCAAGGGCGTACATTCTTGGGTGAAGGCGAGCGCCCATTGGGTAAGGTCTTGCAAGGTAAGGGAAACAACGGTGAAGATGGCGGTGAAGGACTTGTGTACCGCAATGTTTACGGGACGTACTTTCACGGACCTATCTTTACGCGTAACGGAAACTTGGCTTTGCACGTATTGCAAACAGCTTTGGAACGCAAGTACCCAGAAGTAAACTGGGCTGAAAAGATGGCAGATATCAAGCCAGAAGCATTCTAATGATAATTGGAACGAGGCTGGGACAGAAGTCTCTGTCTCAGCCTTAAAAGCCGCCAATCTCCCGATTTAAAATCGGAGGATTGGCGGCTTTTAAACGTGTTCCGAAAGACTGAACCCGATGATAACGTTGTTTGGTCTCGCTCTCGTTTTTTTTAAACTAAATGCAATAAAACAAATTTGAAAATAGTGGGATTTACGAAATGGGGATGAAAAAACCAGTGGCGCGAGTTAGTTTGGGCGCCGGCGTCGTGGGTGCTAGTGTAGCACTATTGGGCACGACAACACAGGCAAGTGAATTTGGTATTACGAAAGCGCGGGCTGATCAAGATGTCTCGACATATGTCCACAAGACATTTGCGAATCAGGCGAAGACTTACCATAAAATTTCGCCCTCGCTTTGGCCAAATAATAAGAACGTTAACCAATAGGCCATTGTCAAGGGGGTGGATGATAAGAAGTTCTGGATGGTGACGCCAACGGGTAAGGTGTCAGACATGACTGAAAAAGAAGCGCTTAGGTATGATATCGATCCCCAACCGCTATCAGGTTGGTTTATGGCGTTTAATGCGCACGAAATTTTCCACGGGACAGAACAGGAGGGCTGGGCTTCGCCGAATAAGCACTACAACCCAGACCAAAACGAGTATTCGAAGCACACGGATGCGCGCCGCATTCGATTGCAATTGCAAGAACAGTTGATGGCGGCGTACACGAATAAGTCTGGAAAGTCATTGGCGCAAGCGTTGGCGACGTACCGTTACGACAAGAAGAACTACAAGGCAACCTTTGAGGGCGATCGTGTGGAAGAAACGGCGTACTACTACGAGATTCGTTCATCACTATTTGCTGGTTATCCAGACAAGGTGAATACGATGAAACAAAACAATCAAGCTGTGCGGACATTATTTAAGCAAAACCGCTTGGCTTACCTAGATAGTGGTGCATACGCTGAAACGTATAACGTCGGTGCGTTGGCGTCATTTATTCTTGATTGGCAAGCTGATAAGCAAGGTATCTCACGTGATACGTGGAAGAAGGCCATGGCTTCTGATAAGATGAATCCGATGGACTACCTCGATAAGCATGCCAAGATTTTTTACATCCCACCATACAAGGCCACGATGACGAATGTTGAGTACAAGACGATGTACAAGAAGATTTTAAATTACAAGAATTTAGCCGATTAAATTACAAGAAGGGAACGGTTGCGAGTTCTCTTCTTTTTTTATAAGTGAAATTTCGTTATACTGGTATACGAGTGGCAAACTGCAAAAAATGGTTTGGCAAACGGAAAGGTGGTCGCATATGGCGCAACTGTTTTATCGTTACGGCGCGATGGCAAGCGGTAAGAGTATCGAAATTTTAAAAGTCGCACACAACTATGAAACACAACAACGCCATGTGCTTTTATTGACGAGTGCGCTAGATAATCGTTCTGGGGTTGGTGAAATTGCATCACGGATTGGGATGCAACGTTCAGCCACAGCAATTACTGAGCAGGACGACCTGTTCGCATTAATTCACAGTCAAGATGAGGTTGCTGCAGTCTTAATCGACGAAGCCCAATTTATGACCAAAGCCCAGGTGTTACAACTGACACGGGTAGTGGATGAGTTACATATTCCTGTCTTGGCCTTCGGGTTGAAGAATGACGCGTTTAATAACTTATTCCCGGGATCAGAAGCTTTGCTGATTTATGCGGATAAAATCGAGGAAATGAAGACGCTTTGTTCATTCTGCGGTCGTAAGGCGACGATGAACTTACGCATTTCTGACGGTCGGCCCGTTTATGAAGGCGCACAGGTGCAAATTGGTGGGGATGAAGCCTACATGCCAGTTTGCCGTTATCACTATAATCACCCAGACATGGCAGCGATTGCCCGTCGTGTTGTTAAGCACTAATACATACTTAAAGAAGAGGAATTGTAAATCACATGGATGAGATTTTTGAGAAGGTCCAAGCGGTTGTTGACCGTTACGACGAAATCAGCGAAATGATTTCTGACCCTGATGTCATTTCAGATACGCAACGTTTCATGGCGCTTTCTAAGGAAGAAGGTAGCTTGCGTGAAACTGTTGAGACGTTTAAGCGCTACAAGGATGTTGTTGACGGTATCGAAGGCAACGAAGAGATGTTGAACGAAGGCTTGGGCGACGCTGAATTGGAAGAAATGGCCAAAGATGAGTTGAAGGAGCTAAAGGCAGAAAAGGAAACCCTTGAAGAGCAAATCAAGATTTTGCTTTTGCCAAAGGATCCAAACGATGATAAGAACATCATCATGGAAATCCACGGGGCTGCCGGTGGTGATGAAGGGGCTTTGTTTGCGGCTGACTTGTACGGCATGTACCAACGCTACGCTGAAAAGCAAGGTTGGAACGTTGAAATTATCGATGAAAACAAAACTGAAATCGGTGGGTACAAGGAAATCGTTTTGATGATTACGGGTAACAACGTTTATTCAAAGTTGAAGTTTGAGAACGGTGCGCACCGTGTGCAACGTGTCCCTGAAACGGAATCAGCTGGGCGTGTGCACACGTCAACGGCTACTGTTGGTGTGATGCCAGAATACGAAGACGTTGATATTGAAATTGAAGACAAGGATTTGCGTGTCGATGTGTACCGCTCATCTGGTGCCGGTGGACAGCACGTTAACAAGACGTCATCAGCTGTGCGTATGACCCACTTGCCTTCTGGTATCGTAGTGGCAATGCAAGACCAACGTTCGCAACAACAAAACCGTGCGAAGGCGTTGGAAATTTTGAAGGCGCGTGTCTACGATTATTACGCGTCACAAAACGAAGCTGAATACGCTGAGCAACGTAAGACGGCGGTTGGTACGGGTGATCGTTCAGAACGTATTCGAACGTATAACTACCCACAAAACCGTGTGACTGACCACCGTATTGGTTTGTCATTGAACAAGTTGGATCGGATTATGAATGGTGAATTGGAAGACGTGATTGATGCGTTGATTATCGCTGATCAAACGGCTAAGTTGGAAGAATTGAAGCAAGGATAGATAACATGTTTGATGAACAATGGACAATTCAAGCAGTTTGCGATTGGGGTGATTGGCAACTTGAGCCATATATTCACGACCAAGAAGAGCGACTTGCACAAATCGATTATCTGCTAACGGGGATGATGGATTGGAACTATGCGCAATTGGCGAATAACTTGAATACGGTCTTAGAGGACGAGAAGCGGTTACGTTTCATGGTTGCCGTCCGGGCAATTAAGGGTGGTCAACCAGTGCAGTACGCGCTGGGCCACGCTGCGTTCTATGGCCGCGAGTTCAACGTTGATCGACGTGTTTTGATTCCACGCCAGGAGACTGAAGAATTAGTTGAATGGGTACTAAACGATCATAAAGCAACTGGGACAGCACAACGCGTGCTCGACATTGGAACTGGTTCAGGGGCGATTGCGGTAACAATTGGGGCTGAACGACCAACCTGGAATGTGACTGGGGCGGATATTTCAGCAGATGCGTTAGTAGTAGCGCAAGCCAACGCTGACCAGTTCGCCAAGCAGGTTAAGTTCATTGAAAGTGACTTGTTTAGCAAAGCAACTGGGCAATACGACATCATTATTTCGAACCCACCTTATATTAGTGAGGCGGAACGTGATGTGATGGATGAGTCAGTTATCATGTACGAACCAGATTTGGCTTTGTTTGCTGATGATGAGGGGTTAGCCTTGTACAAACAAATGGCAGCCCAATTACTCACTTACTTGGCACCCAACGGGACAGCGTACTTTGAAATTGGCTATCAACAAGGGCCAGCTTTGTTAGCGGTCTTTGGCGAGTTGCCTGGCGTATCAGTAGCGTTGCGTCAAGATATGAGTGGACATGATCGGATGATTAAAGTGTCGCGGGAGGCATAAAGAGTATGGCAGAGACGAAAATTTGGTCGGCCGACGAATTGCTAGCAGCCGTTCGTGCGATTAAGCGCGGATCACTGGTAGCGTTCCCGACTGAAACGGTGTACGGCTTGGGTGCCGATGCCTTTAATGAAAAAGCAGTTAGTAGAGTGTACGCAGCAAAAGGCCGACCATCGGATAATCCGTTGATTGTCCACGTCGCTGACATGGAACAAGTTGATCGCTTTGCGGTGGTTAATGCGTGGGCCGAAATGTTAATGGACGCCTTTTGGCCAGGACCTTTGACGATGATTTTGCCAGTCAAGCCAGGTACAGTGTCAACGACGGTAACGGGGGGCTTGGATACTGTTGCCGCCCGGATGCCGGATAACGACGTGACACGGGCGTTGATTCGTGAGGCAGATGCGCCCATGGTTGGTCCATCTGCGAACACGTCAGGGAAGCCATCACCAACAACTGCCCAACACGTTTATCATGATTTGCATGGTAAGATTTCAGGCATCTTGGACGATGGTGCGACAAAGATTGGGGTGGAGTCGACGGTGATTGATTTGTCGACAGATACACCAGCTGTGTTGCGTCCTGGTAAGATTACGCCAGCCCAAATCGAAGCAGTTTTGGGTGTGCCGGTGGACTCTGAAATTAAGCACGTTGATGCAGATGAAGCGCCAAAAGCACCGGGCATGAAGTATCGCCACTATGCACCTGATAAAGATGTCTATATGGTGGCACCGGAAGATTGGACACAGGCGATTATTTGGGCACAAAGCCAATTGGAGCCAGTTGGCTTGATGTTGACGAACGATTTAATTGTGAAACACCAGTTGGCCGGCATGGACTTTGTCTGGTCGCTCGGGGATAATGGAGATACTGCAGCAGCGAAATTGTTTGCCGGCTTACGTCATTTTGATGATCGTAAGGATGTGTTAACCGTTTTGGTGGCTGCTATGCCAAATACGCCAGAAAATAGTGCTTACAATAACCGTCTTGGCAAGTCGTCAGGCGGTCACTGGGTAACTGAACTGTTGGCGGATTAATTTTGGGGCTGTAATAGTTATTGGGGATATATAGGAGGTCATTGCGAATGACAAATTATCGTGAATTTGATCCAGAGTTGTGGGCAGCGATTGATCGTGAAAGCGACCGCCAAGAACACAATATTGAATTGATTGCATCTGAGAACATTGCATCAGCAGGTGTCCGTGCGGCACAAGGTAGTATTTTGACAAATAAGTACGCTGAAGGTTATCCAGGTAAGCGTTACTACGGTGGTACAGAATACATCGACCAAGTTGAACAATTGGCTATCGACCGGGCAATGGAATTGTTTGGTGCCGAATACGCCAATGTGCAACCGCATTCAGGTTCGCAAGCGAATGCGGCTGTTTATGCGGCTTTACTTGATCACGGAGACCACGTGTTGGGGATGGACTTGAATGCTGGTGGTCACTTGACACACGGATCATCAGTTAACTTCTCGGGTAAGACTTACCAATTTCACTCATACGGATTGGATGAGAACGAATTGATTGATTACGATCAAGTGCAAGCGTTGGCCGATGAGTTCCAGCCTAAGTTGATTGTGACGGGTGCGTCAGCATATTCACGATTCATTGACTTTGACCGCTTCCGTCAAATCGCCGATTCAGTTGGTGCTTATTTGATGGTCGATATGGCCCACATCGCCGGTTTAATTGCAGCCGGTGTTCACCCATCACCAGTTGGCATTGCAGATGTTGTGACCACAACGACGCACAAGACGTTGCGTGGTCCACGTGGTGGTATGATTTTGGCCAAGGCTGAATTAGGTAAGAAGTTGAACTCAGCGGTCTTTCCAGGCACGCAAGGTGGTCCATTGGAACACGTGATTGCGGGTAAGGCAGCTGCGTTCTATGAGGATATGCAACCTAGCTTCAAGGCATATGGTCAACAAATCGTGGCCAATGCTAAGGCAATGGTCGAAGTCTTCGAGCAATCTGATTTGGTTCGCGTTGTTTCTGGTGGCACGGATAACCACCTCTTTAACTTGGATTTGACTGCAACTGGTTTGACGGGTAAGGAAGCGCAAAACTTATTGGATAGTATTCACATTACGACTAATAAGGAAGCTATTCCAAATGAGCCACGTAGTCCGTTCATTACGTCAGGTATTCGCATCGGAACGCCAGCAATTACGACCCGCGGCTTTAAGGAGCATGAGGCGCGTCAAGTGGCCCACATGATTTTGCGTGCCTTTGAGAACCACGATAACCAAGAAGTCCTCGATTTGATTGCAGCGGAAGTTATTGCACTGACGGATCAATTCCCATTGAGCGGAATTGAGCACGCGGAATAACATAACCTGTATAATAGAAGAAAATGAATTGGAGTAAATGACATGAGCAAGCTTACTGTTTTTGATCACCCATTGATTCAACACAAGCTAACGATTATTCGTGATAAGAACGTTGGAACGAAGGAGTTCCGCGAAATTGTTGATGAAATTGCATCATTGATGGCGTACGAAGTAACGCGTGATTTGCCAGTTGAAGATGTTGTTGTTGAAACACCAGTTGCCAAGACGACGCAAAAGGCGTTGGCTGGTAAGAAGTTGGCTATCGTGCCAATTTTGCGTGCCGGTTTGGGCATGGTCGACGGTATTATGAAGTTGATCCCAGCCGCTCGTATCGGTCACATCGGTATGTACCGTGATGAAGAATCATTGGAGCCAGTTGAATACTTCGTTAAGTTGCCAGAGGATATTGATCAACGCGAAGTGTTGGTTGTTGATCCAATGTTGGCCACTGGTGGTTCAGCGGTCATGGCGATTGATGCGTTGAAGAAGCGTGGCGCGACGAAGATTAAGTTGATTACGTTGGTTTCAGCCCCAATCGGTGTTGAGACAGTACAAAAGGCCCACCCTGACGTTGACGTGTACACGGCTGGTTTGGACGGAGGTTTGAACGAACACGGTTACATTGTCCCAGGTTTGGGTGATGCCGGTGACCGTTTGTTCGGTACTCACTAATTGTAAATTGGATAGTAGAGGCAGAGTGATTAATATCATTCAGCCTCTATTTTTGTTACGATTGGGTAGAATGAAAGATATTATCAGTGATGAAAAGGAGATACACATGAGAGTACTAGTTGTTGGTGCAAGTGGTCGTGTTGGTAAGGAATTGGTTAAGCAATTAGTAGCGGATGGCCGTGAAGTTGTTGCAGGGACACGTCATACTGACCAAGATTTTGGCGCTGGTGTAACGGTCAAGAACATTGACTTGTTGGCTGATGAAGCCACGCTAATTGGTGAGTTGCGTCCGTTGGCAGTTGATGCCATCTATTTTGTAGCTGGTTCACGTGGTAAGAATTTATTACAAATCGACGCTTTTGGAGCAGTTAAGTTGGAAAACGCAGCCGAAGCCTTGGGCATTAAGCGCTTTATCATGTTGTCATCATGGAACGCGACGTCACCAGCTGAATGGGGTGAAGGATTGCGCGATTACAACATTGCCAAGTTCTTTGCCGATCGATGGTTGATGGATAATACCAACTTGGACTACACCATCTTGCAAGCGGGTTCATTGGTTGAAGAGCCTGCGACCGGGTTGGTTGCGCTTGACCCAACTGAGCCGGGTAAGAATGCTATTCCAAACGTTGCGGCTGTTTTGGTAGCGTTGTTGCAAGCTGAGAATACGTACCGCCGGGTCATTACGATGCACGATGGGGAAGTTGCGATTCCAGCGGCTTTGCGAGAATTAAAGTCAATTTAAACCAGCAGGTGAACTTTCTTTCTGTTAGAATGTAGGTAACGAAAAGAAAGTGAGGAATTGCACATATGGCAAACTTTAACGAATACGTGGTTGCGGCCGGTCAATTGTTGGTGATGGCAACGGCGGTTGATAATCAACCATCAACCCGCATCATGGGCTTTGCACAATCAACTGAAGCGCCTAATAAGTGGTACTTGGTAACCGATCCAGCCTCTGCCAAGGTTGCTGAATTGGATGCAAACAGTAAGGTTGCGTTTAATACGATGATGGGGGAGGGCGGTCGCCGAATCTCATCAAACAAGGGAACACTGGTGCGCTCTGAAAAGACGTGGGCCGATGTGAAGCACTATTTCGAAGATAATAAGGGCTTCATGGCCGGTCACCCAACGCCAGAACAAGAAATTATTTTGGAGTTGACGTTCCCGTCAGCACTGTTGGCGTCATTCGTTGAAGCGCCAGAAGTGATCAATTTTTAAGTAAAACGTTTAACACGAACTGAAGTGTTTACCAAGAGTTTTAACTACTATATACTAATAGACATAAAGAACGTCTTTAAGTTAGCCCAGCGAGACTAACAAGATCGACTAACGTACTATTGGGGTAGTAGGACTAAAACAACCGCACGTTACAAGATTTAGCAGCTGGGATGATGAGTCATCTTGGCTGCTTTTGTTTTTAAAGGCGATGAAAGAGGAGTGTTATTATGGAAACGAAACGCGATGTGGTCCTAGACGTCAATGAACGGCCGGGCTTCTTGCAATGGATTGGGTTGTCATTGCAACACATGTTCTCAATGTTTGGGTCAACGGTGTTGGTGCCATTGTTGGTTGGTTTGAACCCCGGAATTGCGCTATTTAGTTCAGGTGTGGGAACTTTGCTGCACATCTTGATTACGAAGCGTCAAATTCCAGCGTACATGGGGTCAAGTTTTGCCTTTATTATTCCGATGGTGGCCTTAATGAAAACAACTGGCTACCCCGGTGTGGCAACTGGTGTTATCTCGGTTGGTATTGTTTACTTGATTGTCGCTGCGATTGTGGCGTTCATCGGTACAAACTGGATTGAAAAGTTGTTGCCGCCGATTGTGGTGGGGCCAATTATCATGGTCATCGGGCTGTCATTGGCATCATCTGCTGCACAATCAGCAACCTTGTTGAATGGCAAGTATGATATTCGGGTTTTTGCAGTGGCGATGATCACGTTGGCTTTGACAATCCTCTTCAATATGTTCCTTAAGGGCCTCTTGGGCTTGATTCCCATTTTACTTGGTATTGTGGGTGGTTACATCTTTGCGATTTTGTTTGGGTTAGTTGATTTAGCACCAGTTGCACACGCGGCATGGTTTGCCTTGCCAGATTTTGATGTACCATTTGTGGATTACAAACCTGTAATGCACTGGGGTGCGATTATCGTGATGGCACCGCTAGCATTGGTCACGATTACTGAACACTTGGGTCACTTGATGGTCTTGGATGATTTGACGGGTCGCGACTTCATACGTAATCCTGGTTTGCACCGTACGTTGGCTGGTGATGGTACAGCCTCAATCTTCGCTGGTTTGGTTGGCGGACCATCAGTGACGTCATACGGAGAAAATATCGGTGTTATGGCTATTACCAAGGTTCACTCAGTGTACGTCTTGATTGGTGCGGCCGTCTTCGCTATTTTGTTCTCATTCGTGGGTAAGTTGTCAGCATTGATTCAATCAATTCCCGGCGCTGTAACAGGTGGTGTCTCATTCTTGCTGTTCGGTGTTATCGCAGCTTCTGGTTTGCGTATCATCGTTGAAAACAAGATCGACTTCAACTTAAAGCGTAATTTGATGATTGCCTCATCAGTTTTGGTTATCGGAATTGGAAACGCATACTTGCAAGTTGGTCACGGTAATGACATTATCCAATTCTCAGGGGTGGCAATTGCGACAGTTTTGGGAATTATTCTGAATTTGGTTTTGCCACAAAAGGCAGCTTCTGAAGAGTAATAAATATTCAAGAATAGGCGACGGTGCGTAAAAGCAATGTCGCTTTTTATTTGTAAAATGTCACAAAAACGCTTAATGACGCGGGTTTGGCAAGTCGGGAAATATCAATTCTGGATATTAATATCAATTTATTCCTAATTGGAATGATTGAAACGTCGCTAAATGGGCCTTTTCTTGAGTGGTTGCACATTTGGGACAAATTTGTTGAATGCTAAAACGTTGAATTTCGTTCCTAAAAGCGTAATATAGGGGGGTAAAAGTTTAACGGCCCTGTGTTCTGCGCATCGCCGCTCAATTATATTTAGAAAGGAAAGAGGTGGATTTCTGTGGGTGAGAAGACCGCAACCTTTAGCATTGCGGGGCTAACGTTCGACTGGAGCATTATCATTTCAACAACTGTGACATTCGCAATTGTTTTCTTCTTGGTATTTTGGATGTCTCGCAAGTTGGTTTTAAAGCCAGCTGGTAAGTCAAAGCAAAATTTCCTAGAATGGATTATCGATTTTACCAACGGTATTGTTGATGGATCGCTACCAAATCGAACTGGAACTAACTTAAAGTTCTTCGCATTCTCAATGTTCATGTTCATCTTCGTTGCGAACCAATTGGGTGTTGCCTTCGTGGTTAACTTCAATGACGTAACGTACTTGCGTTCACCAACGGCTAACCCGTTGGTAACGATGACCTTGGCATTGATTGCAATTGGAATGTCCCATTTCTTGGGTGTTCAAAAGCTCGGATTTAAGAACTATTTCAAGTCAGTTTACTTGAGTCCATTTAGCGCATTGCTGCCAATTAACATTATTGAGCAATTCACAAGTTTCTTAACATTGGGACTTCGTTTGTTCGGTAACATTTTTGCCGGTGAAATGGTCTTGTCTCTTCTTTGGGAATTGGCAAATGCAGCCGGTGTCGTATCATTCGTTCCAGCATTCTTGTTGACGATGATTTGGCAAGCATTCTCTTTGTTTGTCGGAAGTATTCAAGCTTATGTCTTTGTGACGTTGACTACGGTTTACGTATCAGAAAAGACTGAGATTGAAGAGTAATTGTTTTTTATCTAATTGGAGGATTAAAAAAATGGACGTTGCAACCATTGGTGTTGGTGTTGCTGCTGCTGGTGCCGCTATTGGTGCCGGAATTGGTAACGGTATTGTTATTTCAAGCATGATCTCAGGTATGGCCCGTCAACCTGAATTGGAAGGTAAGTTGCGTTCTAACATGTTCATCGGTGTTGGATTGGTCGAGGCCGTGCCTATCATTGCCATTGCCATTGCCTTCATGTTGTTGAGCAAGTAATAGTAACGCGGAGGCCAACTAATTATGATTAATCAAATTGTTCTAGCAGGTGCTAGCGAAGGGTTGGCTTTGGGTAACATGTTGTTTGTACTAGTGGCATTCCTAGTGTTGATGCTTCTTATTAAGAAGTTCGCCTGGGGTCCAGTAGTAAAGATGATGGAAAGCCGTGCGGAAAAGGTTTCTCGCGATTTGGACTCTGCTGAAGAGGCCCGCAAGCAAGCCGAAGCTGATGCAGCTGAGCGTTCTGCTCAATTGCAAACAGCACGTACTGAAGCAAACGGCATCATCACTGACGCTAAGGCTGCTGCCGGTAAGCAACGTGATCAAATCGTTGCTGACGCGCATGTAGCTGCCCAAGCCACAAAGGATCAAGCTTCAGCTCAAATCGAGCAAGAGCGTGCCGAGGCTATGGCTGGCGTGAAGAATGATGTTGCTGAATTGTCAGTATCAATCGCACAAAAGATTATCCAAAAGGAACTAAAGTTAGATGATCAAAAGGCGTTGATTGACGCCTACATCGAAGGGTTAGGTAACAAGTAATGGCATTGGATCAAGCAACGATTGCTAAGCGATATGCCGTTGCTTTGTTCGAATTAACCCATGACCAAAACACGGATGCTGCGACTTTAGCTGAATTGACTGAAGTCCGCGCAGTATTGGTGGAAAACCCAAAATTGACGAAGGCCATTGAATCAATGCGTGTGCCTGAGTCGGCTAAGAAGCAAATGGTAGCAACGCTATCAGATGGGACTAGCCAAGTGGTAACTAACTTGCTTCAAATGGCGTATGATTACCGCCGTTTCAGCAACTTGCCAGCGATTATTACGGCATACGAAGCTTTGGTTAACAAGGCTGAAGGTGTGGTATACGCAGAAGTTAAGACTGCCGTTGCGTTGAGCGATGAACAAGTTGTCCGGATGACGGCGCAACTTGCAACTCGTTTTGATGCAAAGGAAGTTAAGTTGACACAATCTGTTGACGAAAACTTACTTGGTGGCGTTGTTGTGCGAGCTAACAACCAGATTTTGGATGGGTCATTAGCAACTAAGTTAGCTGCTATTCGTCAGAGTATCATCCGCTAGTAATCTGAAAATCTAGTAGAAATTGATGTTGTGTGTGATGAATAGACACACTTTAAAGAAAGAGGAACTGCTGAAATGAGCATCAAAGCTGAAGAAATCAGTTCACTCATCAAGAGCCAATTGGCCAACTATCAAGACGAATTGACTGTTCAAGAAACGGGTACTGTTACTTATGTTGGTGATGGTATTGCCCGTGTAACCGGTTTGGAGAATGCTCTTGCCGGTGAATTGGTCGAGTTTGAGAACGGCGTATTTGGTATGGCACAAAACCTTGAGTCTAATGATGTTGGTATCATTATCCTAGGTAAGTACGACGAGATTCGCGAAGGCGATACTGTTAAGCGCACTGGTCGTATTATGGAAGTGCCTGTTGGTGAGGGATTGATCGGACGTGTTGTTAACGCATTGGGTCAACCAATCGACGGAATGGGACCAATTAACTCGACGAGCACTCGTCCAGTTGAAATAAAGGCCCCAGGAGTTATGGATCGTAAGTCTGTTTTCGAGCCATTGCAAACTGGTTTGAAGGCCGTCGACGCCTTGGTTCCTATTGGTCGTGGACAACGTGAGTTGATTATCGGTGACCGTAAGACGGGTAAGACGTCTGTTGCCATCGACACGATCTTGAACCAAAAGGATCAAGACATGATCGTTATCTACGTGGCTATTGGACAAAAGGACTCAACTGTGCGTACGCAAGTTGAAACTTTGCGTCAAATGGGTGCTTTGGATTACACGATTGTTGTCTCAGCTGGCCCTTCAGAACCAGCCCCAATGTTGTACTTGGCACCTTATGCCGGAGCAGCAATGGGTGAAGAGTTCATGTACAACGGCAAGCATGTTTTGATTGTGTACGATGATTTGTCAAAGCAAGCTACGGCTTACCGTGAGCTGTCATTGATTCTTCGTCGTCCTCCTGGACGTGAAGCTTACCCTGGTGACGTCTTCTACTTGCACTCACGTTTGCTAGAACGTGCGGCAAAGTTGTCAGACGAATTGGGTGGCGGTTCTATGACTGCTTTGCCAGTTATCGAAACGCAAGCGGGTGACGTTTCTGCGTACATCCCAACGAACGTTATCTCAATCACCGACGGACAAATCTTCTTGGATGCCGACCAATTCTACGCCGGCGTACGTCCTGCCATCGATGCCGGAACTTCTGTTTCACGTGTTGGTGGTGACGCCCAAATTAAGGCCATGAAGAAGGTTGCCGGAACGTTGCGTTTGGACTTGGCTTCATTTAAGGAGTTGGAGTCATTCGCACAATTCGGTTCTGACTTGGATGCGGCAACGCAAGCTAAGTTGGCCCGTGGTCGTCGTACTGTTGAGCTGTTGAAGCAACCATTGCATCAACCATTGCCAGTTGAAGAGCAAGTTTTGTCATTGTACGCCTTGACTCGTGGTTTTATGGATGACGTTGCAATTGAAGATATCCAACGCTTCGAATCAGAATTGATCGCAGCTGTTCGTGCTTCACACAACGACTTGTTGCAAACGATTGTTGACACAAAGGATTTGCCTGATGCAGATGCTATGAACGCTGCAATTACGGAGTTCAAGGCAACCTTTGCGCCAAGTGCCCATTAATTAAGGGAGGGGCGATAAATGGCAGCTTCTTTGCAAGATATTCAACGCCGAATTGCCTCAACAAAAAAGACGCGACAAATCACGAGTGCCATGCAAATGGTTTCTACGGCTAAGTTGAGTCAAATTCAACGTCACGGTAGTTCATACACAACGTATGCTAACGCCTTGCACGACGTTGTGGCACACTTAGCTAATGCACACATCAACAATGTTTCAGGTACTTTACTTGAACAACGTGATGTGAAGAAGGTTGGCTTCTTGGTCATCTCTTCTGATCGTGGTTTGGTTGGTGGTTATAACTCAACGCTATTGAAGGGTTTGATGGCAGTTATCGAGGAGCGTCAATTGACGCCTGACCAAGTGGTTATTTTGGCCGTTGGTGGTAACGCTTCAGACTTCTTCAAGAAGCGTGGCTTCAATGTTGCATACGAGTACCGTGGTGTGTCTGATGTGCCTACCTTTAACGAGGTTCGCGAAATCGTTAAGACCGTTACGACAATGTACGACAACGAAGTCTTTGATGAGTTGACTGTTGCATACCAACACTTCGTATCACGTATTCAAAACGATCTTCGTTTGGAGAAGATGTTGCCAGTTACGACTGATGACATGGAACCAACTGAAGATGGCGGTTTGAAGGCGGATTACGAAATGGATCCTTCTCCAGAACAAATCTTGGGTGTGGTTTTGCCACAATATGCTGAGAGTTTGGTTTATGGTGCTATTTTGGATGCCAAGACGGCTGAGCACGCGGCTTCGGCCAACGCAATGTCATCGGCAACTGATAACGCCAAGGAAGTGATTAATACGTTGGAGTTGCAATTCAACCGTGCGCGTCAAAGTGCGATTACGACGGAAATTACAGAAATTACAGGTGGTATGGCTGCCTTGGATTAGTCCAAGCGGCGGAACCCCTTTGAAATGAAGGAAGGAAACGACAATGAATACTGGACGTGTTGTTCAAGTCATTGGCCCAGTCGTCGACGTTGCCTTTCCATCAGGAACTCAAGTACCTGACATCAACAATGCTTTGATCATCGATAAGGGTGAGCAAGGTTCGTTGACGGTTGAAGTATCTTTGGCTTTGGGTGATGGTGTCGTTCGTACGATTGCCATGGACTCAACTGATGGTTTGCAACGTGGGATGGCCGTAGAGGACACTAATGCACCTATTAGTGTTCCAGTCGGTGAAGCTACGTTGGGACGTGTGTTCAACGTTTTGGGTAACCCCGTTGACGGTGGTGAAGCATTGGGTGAGGATGTTCCTCGTGACCCAATCCACCGTGACGCGCCTGCCTACGACCAATTGGCCACATCTACTGAAATCCTTGAAACTGGTATCAAGGTTATCGATTTGTTGGCACCTTACATCCGTGGTGGAAAGATCGGATTGTTCGGTGGTGCCGGAGTTGGTAAGACTGTTTTGATTCAAGAATTGATTCACAACATCGCACAAGGTCACAATGGTATTTCTGTCTTTACTGGTGTCGGGGAGCGTACCCGTGAAGGTAACGACATGTATCACGAAATGAAAGATTCAGGAGTTTTGAAGCAAACGGCCATGGTTTATGGTCAAATGAACGAGCCTCCTGGAGCGCGTATGCGTGTTGCCTTGACTGGTTTGACAATTGCTGAGCACTTCCGTGATGTTAACGGACAAGATGTGTTGTTGTTTATCGACAACATCTTCCGTTTCACGCAAGCTGGTTCAGAGGTTTCAGCCTTGTTGGGACGTATCCCATCAGCCGTTGGTTACCAACCTACGTTGGCAACTGAAATGGGTCAATTGCAAGAGCGTATTACGTCAACACAAAAGGGTTCAGTTACATCTATCCAAGCCGTTTACGTGCCTGCCGATGACTATACTGACCCTGCTCCTGCTACGACATTTGCGCATTTGGATGCCACAACTAACTTGGAGCGTTCATTGACGCAACAGGGTATCTACCCAGCTGTGGATCCATTGGCTTCAACGTCAACTGCATTGACGCCTGAGATTGTTGGTCAAGAACACTACGAAGTTGCAACTGAAGTACAACGTACGTTGCAACGTTACCGTGAGTTGCAAGACATTATTTCAATCTTGGGTATGGATGAATTGTCAGATGAAGAGAAGACGACCGTTAACCGCGCTCGTCGTATTCAATTCTTCTTGTCACAACCATTCTCAGTTGCTGAGACGTTTACTGGTTTGAAGGGTGAGTACGTACCAGTTGCTGAAACTGTACGTAGCTTCAAGGAAATCTTGGAAGGTAAGTACGACCAATACCCTGAAGATGCCTTCCGTAACGTTGGTGTCATCGAACAAGTAGCTGATAAGGCTGCTACGATGGCTCAATAGTGAGGGCGCGCCATGAGTGAACACAGCCTACATGTTAAGGTGGTAACGCCGAATGGTGTCGTGTTCGATTATGAGACTGCTACGTTAGTTGTGCTTAGTACGACTGGCGGTGAAGTGGGTGTCATGGCGAACCACGCACCAATTATTTCAGCTTTGAAAGTGAGCGAAGTGAAAATTGTTGACGAGGCCAATGGCGTTGAAGAACGCTTGGCTGTCAGCGGCGGCTTTGCTGAGTTCTCTTCAAACGTGTTGACTGTTGTGTCAGACGCCGCTGAGCGTGCTGCTGACATCGATGTGACACGTGCTGAGTCAGCTAAGGAACGCGCCGAGCGTCGCCTTGCTGAAGAAAGCTCAGTTCGTGATGTAGAACGTGCTCAGGTCGCTTTGTTGCGTGCCGCGAACCGTATCCACGTTGCGACTGGCAAGTAGTCAATCGACTAACTTTAAGGATCTCGAACAGAAATGTTCGGGGTCCTTTTTTGTTTCGGGTGGTAAACTAGTAACAGACAGAAAAAAGCATGAAGGAGACAACCCATGAAATTAGGTGCGACGGTTGGCATTGGCGTCGTCGTAATTGGACTGGTTGCTGGGGGCTTAGTTTATGCCCATCAGCAACTTCAAACCACGTCAATTACCGAGTCTAGTCAACACACGAGCAAGAAAACCAAGTCGGCAACGACCAAGCCATATCCTGTGCAGGTGAAAGCCGGGGCACCTGAGGCGACGACATTAATGGTTGTTAACAAAAAACATCCGTTGCCAGCTGATTACAACCCCTATAATGGTGGCTTGAGCCCTAAGACGAACCAGGCAAAAGATGAATTGATTAGTGCGATGAAGGCTGCTGGCTTTAACGTTGGGGATACGGTTTCTGGGTACCGAGCTTATGATTACCAGAAGATATTGTATGATGGTTATGTGGCTGGTCAGGGGCAGGCGGCAGCTGATTCCGTTTCGGCCCGACCTGGTTACTCAGAACACCAAACTGGTTTGGCGTTTGATTTGCGGAGTAGTACCGGTGGCTTGTTTGCGGAAGGTGGATCTGACCTAGATGCTGCGCAATGGTTGCAGGATAATGCCTATAAGTATGGCTTGATTGTCCGTTATCCGGAAGATTTAACGACTTTAACCGGGTATGACCACGAAGAATGGCACATGCGTTATGTTGGTAAGCGGGCAGCTGCGGTTATTACGAAGTACCATTTATCATTGGAACAATACACAGGTAATGCAGGTGGTGACTACAATAAGTCAAAGTCAGCTGATATCCCAGCCCTCGAAGAATACAGCGCAACTTATAAAGACCGTCTGACCAAATAAAGGGAGTGTTAAGGGCCTCTTAAATTTGGTAGAATAGACTTAATATTGATTTTAGAAAGCAGGACGACACGATGATCGTATTATCGGGAACTATCGGAGCTGGAAAGACCAGTTTGACAACTATGCTCGCTGAGCACTTGGGAAGTGACGCATTCTATGAGTCCGTGGACGATAACCCAATTTTGCCTTTGTTCTACGAGAATCCAAAGAAGTATGCGTTCTTGCTACAAAATTATTTCTTGAATAAGCGCATGGACAATATCAAGGACGCACAAGGCAGCAAGCTAAACGTCATTGATCGTTCAATTTTTGAAGATTTGTTGCTGTTTCAATTGAATGCCGATTTGGAACGTGCAACGCAAACAGAAGTCCAAATTTACGGCGATTTGTTGAACAACATGATGGAACAAGTTGATTTTTCCGACGATGCTATCGTTAAGACGCCAGATTTGTTGATTTATATCCACGTTAGTTTCGATACAATGTTGGCCCGTATCCAAAAGCGTGGTCGTGATTTCGAACAAATTGATCACGACCCATCTTTGTATGATTACTACAAGACGTTGAACGAGCGTTACATTGCTTGGTTTGAAGGTTACGACCGTTCACCTAAGCTAAGTATTGATGGTGATAAGTACGACTTCGTTAATGACCCTGAAGCGGCTAAGAAGGTATTATCTTTGATTGACGAAAAAGTTGATGAACTCGGTTTGCGTGATTAATTAGGAGAAAAGAATTATGTTAGATATGAAGTTGATCCGTAATGAAACGGAAAGCGTAAAGGAACGTTTGGCTACACGTGGTGTCGATGCTGCGGAAGTTGATGCCTTGGTAGCTGACGATGCTAAGCGTCGTGAGTTGTTGGTACAAACGGAAGAGTTGAAGGCCCGCCGCAACACGGTGTCTGACGAAATTGGTTTGAAGAAGCGTAACAAGGAAGACGCGTCAGATGTTATTGCTGAAATGCAAACGGTGTCTGCAAAGATTAAGGAATTGGATGAAGAAGTCGCTAAGGTCGACGAAGCTATCCAAGACCGCATGTTGCATTTCCCTAACTTGCCAAACCCAACGATTCCAGTTGGTGCAGATGAAGAAGCTAACCGTGAAGAGCGTGTTTGGGGTGAAATCCCATCATTCGACTTCAAGCCAAAGGCACACTACGAAATTGGTGAAGGCCTTGGTATTTTGGACTGGGAGCGCGGTGCTAAGGTTGCCGGTGCTCGCTTTGTCTACTACGTTGGCCAAGGCGCCCGTCTTGAGCGTGCCGTTTACAACTTTATGTTGGACGAGCACCAAAAGGAAGGCTACAAGGAAATGATTACGCCTTACATGGTTAAGGACGCAGCCATGTTTGGTACGGGTCAATACCCTAAGTTTATGGAAGACGCTTATCGTGTCGGCACGAACGCAGACATGACGTTGATTCCAACGGCTGAAGTGCCTTTGACGAACTACTTCCGTGAAGAAGTGATTGATGCTGACAAGTTGCCATACTCTGTAACGGCCGTTTCACCATCGTTCCGTCAAGAAGCCGGGTCAGCTGGTCGTGACACGCGTGGCTTGATTCGTATGCACCAATTCAACAAGGTTGAAATGGTTAAGTTTACGAAGCCTGAGCAATCAAACCAAGCTTTGGAGGATATGACGGCAAACGCTGAAAACATCTTGCAAAAGTTGCACTTGCCATATCACGTAATCACGTTGTCAACGGGAGATATGGGCTTCTCAGCTGCTAAGACATACGACTTGGAAGTTTGGATGCCTGAACAAGACATCTACCGTGAGATTTCATCTGTATCAAACACGGAGACTTTCCAAGCGCGTCGTGCCCGTATTCAATACCGTGATGAAGAAGGTAAGTTGCAATTCGTTCATACGTTGAACGGATCAGGGTTGGCAGTTGGTCGTACGGTTGCTGCAATTTTGGAAAACTACCAAAATGAAGATGGTACAGTGACAATTCCAGAAGTGCTACGTCCATACTTTGGCGCAGACAAGATTGTCCCTGAAGACAAGTTGTAATAATAACTAATTAACCACCCGTCGATTATCGGCAGGTGGCTTTTTTATGTTCGTGAATTGCGAAAATAATATGAATAAAGGGGGTTGTCAAAACGCGTTGAAGCGAGTAATATATATCGAGTGGTAAGGCGACATGCCTACCGGACCGCTGCCAAGCGTTCCACTTGATAAAACAAGTTTTAAAAAAGTGTTGACACTTAATTCGAAACTTGTTATTATATAAAAGTTGTTTCAAGCGAATAACTTGAAGACGTCTGTTGCGGATGTGGCGGAACTGGCAGACGCGCTGGATTTAGGTTCCAGTGCCTTCGGGCGTGCAGGTTCGATTCCTGTCATCCGTATTATCGGTTTACGATAGACATGCCGACTTAGCTCAGCTGGCAGAGCACTTCACTAGTAATGAAGGGGTCGCTGGTTCGAATCCAGTAGTCGGCATTTGATGCGAATATAGTTCAGTTGGTAGAACGCTACCTTGCCATGGTAGAGGTCGCGGGT
>NZ_SDGK01000062.1 GCF_004521965.1 Weissella cibaria
GTGTTGTTCTGCTTTTGGATCAAAATCGATATTTAAGTCTGTTAATCCAATTAAAAATTCTGATATCGTTATCCATGTTGGGATATCCTTTCGAGGGTATTTTGGGCAGACTGGTTGCAGCTGGTCTGTCCTTTTTTATTTTTACACCAAAAAACCAAAAAAGGTACCAACAACCAATCGCGTGAACGAGTGGTCATCAGCACCAAATATTTTAAAGCCTTTTTCTGTTTGGTTTATATATTTTGAAATAATAATGATTTAATTTCAAAAAAAGGGGTTGCCAACTTGTGTGATACTTGGTAATATATATTTTGTTGTTGCGGGGGTTTAGCGAAGTCTGGTCAAACGCGGTGGACTGTAAATCCATTCCTTCGGGTTCATAGGTTCGAATCCTATAGCCCCCATTTATTATTGGGATATGGCCAAGTGGTAAGGCATCGGTTTTTGGTACCGTGTATCGCTGGTTCGAATCCAGCTATCCCAGCT
>NZ_SDGK01000063.1 GCF_004521965.1 Weissella cibaria
TTCGATTCAAACCCAGAGTTGGAAAACAACTTGAAGGAAAAGGGTAAGGACGAATTGTTGAAGTTGGTTGAAGAGACGACTGATATTAACTTGTACTTCATCCGTCAATCACACCCACGTGGATTGGGAGACGCCGTTTTGACTGCAAAGTCATTTATCGGTGACGAGCCATTCGTTGTTATGTTGGGTGATGACTTGATGGCTGATGAGACGCCTTTGACTAAGCAATTGATTGACCGTTACAACACGACGGGAGAGTCAACGCTTGCTGTTATGAAGGTTCCTCACGAGCAAGTTTCTGAATACGGTGTGATTGCACCTGAAAAGGAAGTTGAAGACGGATTGCACCAAGTTAACTCATTCGTTGAGAAGCCAAAGCCAGAAGATGCACCTTCAGACTTAGCAATCATCGGACGTTACTTGTTGACGCCAGAAATCTTCGAAGCGTTGGAGAACACGGCACCTGGTAAGGGTAACGAAATCCAATTGACGGACGCCATCGATTCATTGAACAAGCGTCAACACGTTTACGCCCACGAATTCAAGGGTAAGCGTTACGACATCGGTTCAAAGATTGGTTTCTTGACGACTAACATTGAATACGGTTTGAACCACCCACAAAC
>NZ_SDGK01000008.1 GCF_004521965.1 Weissella cibaria
CAAATCGCGTTAATTTTCAAATTCATTGTCGACCAACGCTATTTGGCATAGAGCCATAAAAAAACAAAAAACACCGACCAACAAGTCGGTGTTTAAATTATTCAACTGACATCAAGATTGGGTAAAGTAGTTGGCCACCATTGTGGATTTCAAATTCCAAATCCTCATCAAGTGATAAACCAGCTTCTTCAAGCTTTTTGGCGTCATCTTCGCTCGCTTCTTGACCGTAGTAAACCGTCACAAGCTCTGAGTCATCGTCAATCATCTTGCCCAACAAGTCAACCGCAGCTTGATGGATATCAGCATCTGGTACTGCCACAACAATTTCACCATCGAACAAACCAATAGCATCACCAGCATGAATCTCTAAGCCATTCAGCGTCGTGTCACGAACTGACGTCGTCACGGCACCAGACTTAACATCCCCCAAAGCTGCTGTCATCGCTTCAGCGTTGTCGTCAAGCGTTCCTTCTGGGTTGTATCCCAAAACCAACGCCGTCAAACCTTGTTGAATCGTACGCGTACGAACAACCTTAACTGGCACGTCTGAGATTTCAACTGCTTGATCTGCAGCCATAAAGATATTGCTATCGTTTGGCAAGATCAACGCTTCCTTCGCACCACTATCCTTAACCGCATTAACCAAGTCTTGCGTTGAAGGCGCTTGCTCAGAATCAATCACAACCGTCGCTCCTGAAGAAGCAAACAATTCCTTAATTCCTGCACCAGCCGCCGTTGTGATAACTGCCAAATCTACAGCAAGCTTTTCAGCCGCCGCTGCAGCATCAGCTTCACGTTGGGCTTCAGCCGCCGCTGCAGCATCAGATTGTTGGTCGCGCATGTTATCAACCTTAACCTTGCGCAATGAACCGAAGTGCGTTCCCCAGTTAATTACTTCACCAGGGTCTTCAGTGTGCACGTGCACCTTAACAACTTCGTCATCGTTGATAACCAACAATGAGTCACCCATTTCAGCTAAGTGTTGGTAGAACGTGTCGTAATCAAATTCTTGATCATATGTCGTTCCCTTGGCGATATCCACCATGATTTCTGTGCAGTAACCATAAGTAATTTCTTCAGGATTCAAATCACCTTGTACACCGGCATTGTGCAAAGCCATTACCATGGCATCCAAAGCCGCATTATCAATTTCAGTCGTCACTTCTTCACCAGACAAAACGGTGTAGAAGGCTTCCAAAACAATCACAAGACCCTGCCCGCCTGAATCAACAACACCTACTTCTTTCAAAACAGGCAATAAGTCGGGTGTTGATGCCAGAGCCTTCTCTGCTGCCTCTAGTGTTGCCTTCATCACAACAACTGCATCGTCAGACTCCTTAGCAGTCCGATTGGCGGCCGCAGCGGCTTCACGGATAACAGTTAGGATAGTTCCTTCAGTTGGCTTCATAACGGCCTTATACGCTGTCTCAGCACCGCCCATCAAGGCATCAGCCAAATCACGGGCCGTCAAAGTTTCCTTATCAGCAATTTTTCCCGCAAAACCGCGGAAGATTTGAGACAAGATAACCCCTGAGTTACCACGAGCACCCATCAACAAGCCCTTTGACGTTGCTTGCGCCAAAGCACCCAAGTGGGTATCCGTTTCGTTACGTTCGTACTCGGCACCACTGGCCATTGACAACGTCATGTTGGATCCCGTATCACCATCAGGTACTGGGAACACATTTAATTTATTAATCTTTTCCGCGTTATTCTTCAGCGCATCGGCTGCCGCGTTGATCATCTTACCAAACTCGACGTTGGTAATCGTCGTTACAACTTCCACAGTTCTCAACTCCTTATAACTAGGTTTTAGTCGCCTAGCATGCGCACACCTTGTACCGTCACATTTACTTCACTAGCCACGATACCAAGCATGACATTCAAATCGTTTTTTACACGAGCTTGCACGCTCTTTGAAATTTCAGAAATCTTCATACCATACCCGACAATAATGTGCACATCAACTGCCACACCATTCTCTTGTTGGCGAACAACAACTCCCTTAGCGAAGTTATCGCCATTCAAAATTTGGTTAACCCCATCGCGAAGTGGGTTTTGACTGGCCATACCAACAACACCATAGTTATCAGTAGCTGCACCCCCAACAATTGTCGCAATGACATCATTTTCGATCTCAATCGCACCTTGCATTGTTTGAATCTTAACTGCCATCTGTATGACCTCCGTATAAAACTATTTCCATTTTACCATAGGATAGGCCAGAAACAGTTTTTTTGAAGAACTTGTTTACTTTTCAACAAGTCCCGTAAAAAGAAAAAAGCCACCGTAGACGGTAGCTTTATCTATTAAACACGCTCAATTGAACCGTTCTTCAAACCAGCCTTCAAAGTACGAGCTGACAAGTACACCTTCTTAGGTGCTGAACCGTTAATCTTAACCGTCACCTTTTGCAAGTTTGGCTTCCAGCTACGACGGCTTGAGTTAAGGGCGTGTGAACGTTGGTTACCGAAGCGAGTACGCTTTCCGTTGACTGCATCAACTGCCATATGTTTACCCTCCAATCTTAAGCTCTTTAATTCAGTGCTTTTATTTACTTGAACAATAATATCAAACCCTTACTAGTTGTGCAAGGGTTTTGTGTAAAGTATTTTTACTTTACACGAATATCACAAGGTAATATTTTGGCAAACCCGCGACTTAATCGCTTGTCTGCCCATTTAAGTCACGACTTTGGATCACTGCGACCATGCCTGAAGTAAATTCGAAATGATTCACTTCTCCCGCAAATTCGTTTGATGAAAATGAAAAAGGGGGCCCTGACCAATCAGTCAAACGATATTTTTCATCAACTAACGTTAGCCCTGTGACTGGCGTCAACGGCATAAACCCCAGATAGGTCATACCCGGCGTATGCGTAATTGTGTGCTTGCCTGGCAGACAAAACGAAATTTCATTTGTCCGATCAATGAGCACAATTTTGGTGGCTAACGTTTGAAACCGTGGTTGCGTAAAAATCCAAATGTTTGACAGTAACTGATCAATCCGACCACCAGTGGCACCGTATATCTCAATTCGGTCCGGCTGATAGTCTTGTTCAATCAGTGATAGTAACAGCTCCGTGTCCGTCTCATCCTTTTCAGGTTGTGCACTCACGACCCGTGGCAACTTCGCCAAGGTAGTTTCACGTTCAGTCGCTGTCATCGAATCAAAGTCCCCCACCGTTAATAGCGGCACTTGATTCATGGCTAATAATCGTAATGCGCCTCGGTCAGCCGCTGCCCATGGGCCGTCTAACTGACCTGCGTGCAACGCATCCGGCCACTCTGATAGCGGGCCCCCGACTAACACACGCATCCGTTTCATTAGTCTGACGTTACTTCCTTCAAACGGGCAATCTTAGCCGCTGGGTCAACCTTGTCAAAGACGTATGAACCCGCAACGGCTACTGTTGCACCAGCTTCATAAGCTAGCTTCGTCGTTTCGTCATTAGCGCCACCATCGATTTCAATATCGAAGTCGTAGCCCTTTTCACGCTTAATTTCAGCCAAACGGGCAATCTTCTCCAACGTCTCTGGCAAGAACTTTTGACCACCGAAACCGGGGTTAACCGTCATGACCAAAACTTGATCAACCATGTGCAAAACTGGCTCAATTGCCGCAACTGAAGTACCAGGGTTAATAACAACCTCAGCCTTAATACCGTGGTTCTTAATTTGTTGCAAAGCACGGTGAATGTGTGGTGTGGCCTCATAGTGGACACCAATAATGTCTGAACCAGCCTCTGCAAATACGTCAATGTAACGTTCTGGTTGTTCCACCATCAAGTGGACATCCAAAACCATGTCGGTCACTGGGCGCAAGGCCTTTACCCAAGCTGGCCCGTATGAGATAGATGGCACAAACATACCATCCATTACGTCGATGTGAACAAATTCCGCACCTGCAGCTTCAATCAACTCAATATCCTTTTGCAAGTTGATGTAATCTGCAGACAAAATTGAAGGTGCTACCTTAATCGTCATGTCTAAACCTCTTTTGTCTAATCTCAAAAATTAGTGTTTCTTATCATGCTTATTATAAACCGGGCGTCGGCCTTCAATCAAATCGTAAAATAGCTTGTAGTTATCATAACGAGATTGCATGATTGTACCGGCTTCCAAAGCATCCTTCACAGCGCAACCTGGCTCGTTTAAGTGCACGCACCCACGGAAGCGGCAGTTAGGGGCTAAGGTATTAAATTCACGGAAGTAATGCGTTAAATCACGGGCTTCCATATCAAAGACTTCAAAAGCTGAAAATCCTGGCGTATCTGCCACAAAACCACCAAATAGTTGCACAAGCCCAACCTGGCGCGTCGTGTGGCGACCACGACTCAAAGCTTGTGACACCTCACCAGTAGCTAAATCTAATTCTGGGGCCAAATGATTCAACAAAGTGCTTTTTCCAGCCCCGGTCTGTCCCATCACAACCGATAATTTATCAGCTAACAAGTCCTTCACTGTCAGCAAGCTGGGTTCATCAAACGCAACCGCCGGCAAAATTACTTGGTAGCCAGCCGCGCGGTACCCGTCTTCAACTTTAACCATATCAGCCATTTCTGTAGCACTTAACAAATCAGTTTTTGTGAAATAAATAACTGGTTCAATGTCTTTCTCTTCCAACGCAACCAATTGACGATCAAGCAAATTACTTGACCAATCGGGCATTTTGACCGCCGTCACTACAATTGCTTGATCTACGTTTGCAACTGGTGGCCGTACTAAACTGTTCTCACGTTCGTCGATATCTAAGATATAACCTTCATCCTTGGTCTCGGCACTGAACGTTACCCAATCACCAACAAGGGGTTTCATATCGCGCTTGCGGAAATTACCACGTGCACGAGTTCGAAATAGTTCACCCTCGTCAGTCAGGACATCATAAAAGCCAGCTAAGGCTAATTGAATTTGTCCATGATAATCTGCCATATTTTCTCCTATTTAATTTGAGCTATTCTTGCTACTTGTCGCTGATGATTTGCTACTTGTCGCTGATGATTTGCTACTTGAGCTGCTTATTGACGTACTCGTAGAGCTACTTGGCACACTATCGTCACCGTCAACTGATGTGGTTGGCGTATTAGTGGCATTCTTGGCAGCTTCCTTTGCGGCCTTTGAGGCGGCTTCAGAGGCTTCCTTTTCAGATAGTGAGGTGGCTTCAGAATTGGCTATCGATTCTGACTCAGCAATTGCAGCTGAAACACTTGATTCACGTGCTAATTCGCTAGCAGCCTTTGCTTCAGGATTTTCGCCCTTTGAAAGGGTTACCATCAGCATATCGTTCGTCGTAATCTTCGATCCTGGCGTGATCGATTGTGATACCACTTCATCTACCGCGATACTATCTGAATAAACTAAATTGTATGTCACAGAAATACCGTTTTCGGCAGCCCAAGAGGCCACTTCTGAACGATCCTTGCCACTAAAATCAGGTACATCATAGCGTTTTGGTCCAGTGGACACCTTAAAGCGAACTGTTGTCTCACCTGCAATAACCCGGTCTTCAGCATCTAGATTCTGCGAAATAATATATCCCGCTGGGATTGAACTATTAGCCGTTTCAGTCTGCTCAACCGTAAAGCCCTTTGCCTTTAACTTATCAGCCACTGTCGTGTACTTCTCATTGACGTAATCCCCAAAACGGACTTTCGCAGGCCCCTTGGAAACAATCAATTCTACTTCGGTACCTGCCTTGATACTTTTGCCACGGGCTGGCGTTGTTCGAACAACCTTACCGCGGTCAATTACGATCGAGCTAGTCGCTGTCACATCCCCGACTTCTAATTTAAGCCGTTCCAAAGCCTGCGAGGCATTGGCTTGTGTCATCCCACTAACATCTGGCACCCGTACCAAAGCTGGTCGCGTTGCGCCGTACACACCTAACCCGATAATTAGGGCTGCGGCAACACCCAAGACTGCCCAAATCCAACGCCATTTCGACTTAGGATTATCAGGCATTGCCACCGCTGGTTCGGTCGTGATCTCTGGTGTTAACGTCGCCTCGCTAGCTGATTCCGTACTTGCCAACTCATGAATCGGTGCTAACGGAATAACCTTTGTCGCTGTATCATCAACAGCTTCGTTCGGATCTTCCCACCGCGCTTCATTGACGCGATTGGGTGATAACACGGTTGCTAAGTCGGCTACCATCTCATGCGCCGAGGCATACCGACTCATCGGATTTTTTGCTGTCGCTTTCAAAATAACATTTTCAAGCGCTTGTGGCATGCGCGGATCGATATCCCGGATTGACGGCATTGGATCTTGCGTATGCTTAACCGCAACCGCAACCGCCGTTTCACCATCAAATGGCACATGCCCGGTCAGCATCTCAAACAACATAACTCCCAATGAATAAATATCACTCCGGACAGTTGCTACCTCGCCCTTAACTTGCTCCGGAGCCATGTAGTGAACAGAACCGATTGCTGTGTTCGTTTGCGTCATACCAAATGACGTTTGCGCGCGTGCGATCCCGAAATCGGTAATTTTAGCCTCACCACTTTGGTTAATCAAAATATTTTGTGGCTTTAAATCTCGGTGGACAATCCCAGCCTTATGCGCTTCAACAACACCAGCTAAAATTTCGCTCATGATGTCAATGACACGTGTCACCGGAATTGGTTGTCGTTCAGCAATATACCGCTTCAAATCCATCCCAGAAACATATTCACTTATCAAATATTGCGACCCACCATCTTCACCATAGTCATAAATCTGAATGATATTCGGGTGAATTAAAGCCGACGTCGCCGCAATTTCATTTTCAAAACGTCTGCGCACTGACTCGTTATCACGCATATCTAAGCGCATTAACTTCAATGACACATCACGGTCCAAAATAATATCGTGTGCCCGATACACATTGGCCATACCACCTTCACCCAGTGGTTCAATAATGCAGTAACGATCGCCAATTAGTTGATTAATCTGCATTTAGCGATCCTCACTTTCTTGTTGGCCAATTAAAACAGTCACATTATCAGACCCACCCGCGTCATTCGTTTGGGCAATAAGTGACGCCACTGCATCTGTCAAATTTTCAGATGCTAAAATTGTTGCCAATACTTTGGCATCCGAGACATGCTTCGGCATACCATCTGTTGTTAATACTAATAAATCGCCCGCCCGAGTCGCAAATTCAAATACATCTGGATTCGCTTCTTCAGTCACACCCAGTTGTCGTGTAATTACATGACGACCTGGGTGTGCAACCGCCTCATCGGCCGTAATGGCACCGCGTTGCAATAGTTCGCTAGCTAAGTTGTGATCAACCGTGAGTTGTCGCATTTCGTCGTCACGAATTAAGTAGGCACGTGAGTCACCTAAATTCGCAATCACAACTTGTTCAGCCAAGATAACGGCCACAACCAGTGTTGTGGCCATACCACGCAGTGTCCGATAACGATTAGCTTTTTTTAAAATTGTTTCATTCTCTTGTGCCGTTTGCTGGAGCATCCAATCTTTGGCCGCCCAAATATCGTGAACATCAGTTTGCTGCCATTCATTACCGATATGTGAAACCGCCATAGTCGCCGCAACATCTCCACCGTTTTCACCACCGACACCGTCTGCGACAATCGCTAATTGCGCCCCTGTTTGGTTAATGAAAACACCCACGTAATCCTGATTGTCGGCACGAACACGTCCAGTATCTGACGAATACGCAATTTTCATAGGGTTGCCTTCCTTTCAGTTGTTACCGTCTGATTCTTAAGATTTCTTTTGCAACGTTGCAATAAAGAAACCATCTGACTCGAAATCATCTGGGAACATGTGCACCATACCGCGATCATCTTGTACCTCAAGATTATACGCCGTGTATGTTGGTACTAACTCAAAGTCAGGGTGTTCAGCCAAGAATTGATCAACCACATCTTCGTTTTCTGATTGCAGAATTGTGCAAGTACCATAAATCATGCGACCGCCAGCCTTCAACTTAGGTGCGGCAGCTTCCAGGATACCCAATTGTATCTTTTGCAAGCTTAAACTATCGGCCATTGTTTTATCATAGCGAATTTCAGGTTTACGACGTAGCAAACCAAATCCTGAACAAGGCGCATCAACCAAAATGCGATCAAATTGTTCATCCATAAAGGCTTCATCCAGCTTGCGAGCATCCAATGTGCGCGCATGAACGCGGTCAGCTACGTGAAGTCGTTCTGCATTTTGGTTAATCAATCCAACCTTATGATCATGAATATCTAATGCCTCAACAATACCACCTTCAGCTGCGTTCAAGTATGTCGCAATTTGTGTTGTCTTACCACCAGGGGCTGCAGCGGCATCAAGCACTTGCATGTCAGGATGAATATCAAGACTTGGCGCCATCAGCATTGCTGATTCATCTTGTAAGGTAACCAAGCCGTCCTTAAATGCTTGCGAACTCGCAACATGACCGCCCGACAACAATAAGGCATCTGGCGTAACCTTAGATGGCATAACTGTAAAGCCGTCTTCCTCCAGAATGTCTGTGGCTTCAGCAACCGTTGTGACAGCCAAGTTAACCCGGGCGGATTGGGCTGGCGCATCGTTAATCGCCATCGCAATTCGTGATGCCTTTTCCCAGCCTAATTCCGTTGTTAATTGATTAATCAACCACTCTGGCAATGATGCCTCAATTGACAAACGTTCAACCTTATCAGTAATTTCATCAAATGAGCGGACACCTTCACGATCGATTGCGTGTAAGACACCTGTAACGAACTTACGGACGCCATCGTGCCCACGACGCTTAGCAATATTAATCGCCTCATCAAAGATTGCGTGTGTTGGGACCTTGTCCAAGAACTTCATTTGAAAAAGTGAGATGTATAGCAATTCACGTACCCAAGCATCCAACTTTTCAGGCTTTTTCACAAATGGTGTCAACCAGTATTCCAAAGTCATCCGGCGCTGAATTACCCCATAAACCATCGTGGTCATCAAGTGCACATCACGCTCATCTAATTCCGCTTGCTTGACCGTATTGTTTAATTGCAAATTTGAGTACGCACCATTGCGAATTTTTTCCAACGTGCGGACTGCCATGGCACGTGCATTATGTAGTTCCCACTCAGCAACCTTATTGCTAGTTCCCTTGCTCATCGGTAATCACCATCTCTCCTTCTTCAAACTTAGCATGTCCATTCAAGTATGCCGTAACTGCCATCTTAGGCTTACCCGCCGGTTGTAACTCATCAATCGCAATAACATGACCATCACCAGCTGCCAACCACAAATCATGCTTGCCCTTTTTAACAACTGTTCCAGCAGGCGCATCGGTTGTTTCATCAACCAAGTGTGTTTGTTGAATCTTTGTCCGGACCCCGTTAATCGTCGTGTGCGCGATTGGGAATGGATATAAACCACGCACGTGATTATGAATCTCACGCGCAGAACGGCTAAAGTCCAACACCTCTTGTTCTGGCGTAATGTTTGGTGAGAACGTCACATCATTTTCATTCTGTGGCTCAGGCGTCACGGTCCCCGCAATTAAGTCTGGCAACGTTTCCAACAACAAGTCACGTCCCAACAGGCTTAACTTATCGAACAACGTTCCAGTATTATCATCATCCAAAATTGGCAACGTTGCCCGTGAAATAACATCGCCGGCGTCCATGGCCTTAATCATATACATAATTGAGACACCCGTTTCAGCATCACCGTTCAAGACAGCGTAGTGAATTGGTGCGCCACCTCGATACTTTGGTAGCAATGATGCGTGCACATTGATGGCTGCGATTTGCGCTGCTTGCAGCAACTTGGTTGGCAAGAATTGCCCATAGGCTGCCGTAATCAACAAATCCGGCGCCATCGCAATAACCTCGGCCATTTCATCCGAACCAGATAACTTTTCGGGTTGCAACACGCGAATACCTGCAGCAACCGCAGCTTCCTTAACCGGTGTTGGCGTCAATATACGCTTGCGACCAACTGGTCGGTCGGGCTGTGTCATAACTGCCAAGACATCATAGTTATCGTCGGCAATCAACGCATTCAAAATTGGTACTGAAAAATTTGGTGTTCCCATAAATACAATTTTCGTTGTCATGTTCCTGCTCCTCTTTTGTGCCTATGTATGGTCGCTATCGCTAGCGACCGTTATTTTAGATAAAGTTGACTGGGTCACGATCAATTGTCAGCACAACTCCTTGTTTCTGCAAACGTTGGCCGGCTGAAACTAGCTCTGTTAAAGCCTCTTCCAACCCATCATCGTGCTTAAATTTTATGACCATTCGGTAATAGTACTTGTTTTTCAAACGGGTAATTGCACCCGTTGACGGTCCCAACAACACAGAATCATATGCAAGATGATTCTTCAACCAGTTAGCGGTTTGATAAGCAACTTTAGCAGCCTCATCTTGTCGTTCATGAGCGACTTTAATCTGAACCGTGTAATAATACGGGGCATATTGCCAGGTGTGGCGTAAGTTCATTTCTTGCCGGTAAAATGCTTCGTAGTCCTGGTTTTTCGCTAATTGAATAGCATAGTGATCCGGATTGAAGGTCTGAATCACCACTTCCCCTTCTTTATCAGCACGACCGGCACGACCAGCAACCTGCGTTAGCAACTGGAACGTTCGTTCAGAGGCACGATAATCTGGTAGACCCAAGGTTGTATCGGCATTCAGCACGCCAACCAACGTAACATCTGGAAAATCGAGCCCTTTCGCAATCATCTGCGTCCCCAGCAAGATATCAGCTTTTTTGTCACCAAAATCTGCCAACATCTTGTCCGTTGCCCCCTTACGACGAGTAGTATCAACATCCATACGAATAATGCGGGCATCGGGCATCATGCGTTGTAACTCTTGTTCAACTTTTTGCGTCCCCGTACCGTAAGGACGGACACGGTCAGAACCACAGTTTGCACAAGTTGTTGGAATTGGTTCGCTATATCCACAATAGTGGCACTCCAATCGTCCCGTATCCTTGTGAACTGTCATTGCCAAGTCACAGTTCACGCAATGTGGCACGTAGCCACAATTGCGACACATCATAAAATTAGCGAACCCACGGCGGTTAAGCATCAAGACACTTTGCTCGTTCTTATCGAGTCGATCACGCAATTGATCAAGCATCTGTGGTGAGAAAATATCATCACCACCCGCCTTCATCGCTTCGCGCATATCAACTATTTCCGCTTTAGGTAGTGGATTATGTAGTGCGCGCTCCGTCAAAGTTAATAGCGTATACACGCCTCGTTGTGCACGCGCACGACTTTCGAGTGACGGTGTGGCCGATCCCAACACAAGTGTTGCTCCATGACGCTCTGCCCGCCATTGTGCAACATCACGTGCGTGGTAACGTGGATTTTCATCCTGCTTGTAGGTCGCCTCGTGCTCCTCATCAATCACAATCAGGCCAATGTTTTCCAAGGGCGCAAAAATAGCTGACCGCGCCCCGACCACAACATTAACCTCATGTCGTTCAACGCGACGCCACTCATCATAACGTTCACCTTCTGACAAGCCTGAATGCATAACGGCAACATCATCCCCAAACCGGCCTTTAACGCGACGTACCATTTGTGGGGTTAAAGTAATTTCCGGTACCAGCATAATTGCTGTCTTCCCCTGTTGCAAGGTCCGCGCAATCGCTTGCAAATACACTTCTGTTTTACCAGACCCCGTAATACCTTCGAGCAAAAATGTCGTAGCCTGGGGCTCACCTAAACTAGCCGCAATTGCGGTATAAGCTGTTTCCTGTTCTGTATTCAACGTCAATGGTGATGTTGATTCAATCGGACTGCTCAATCGTGGCAATCGATATTCTTCAATCTCCGCCCGTTCAATCCAACCTTGTTCAGCAGCTTTTTTTATCGTTGGATAGTCCAATCCCTGGCTATCTAATACCGTTTTTATCGGGACAAACTCCTGAGGCGCTGTCATCAAATAAGTCAAAAAGCGAGCTTGTTTAACCGCTGTCTTCCGCAAATTTTGACGCAGTTCATCATACTCGCTAGCTAACAAAAGGGACTTCATCGCTAAAACAGTTTTGGCGGTCGCTCGATTATCAACAACGTATCCAACCTGTAAAATCCCTGCCCGTTGTAAGCGTTGCAATTTTGGCAACAATTCTGGTGCGATTTCCGTTTCGTTGAACGGTATCTCTGAGCGATCAGCAAACAATACTTGCACATCCGGTTCGTCAGCTAGGCCATCAGGTTCAACTAACTGGAATGTCTTTGAGTACTTAGCACGCATGACGTTTGGTAACATGGTTTGCAGGACACTGATGCGAAACGCAAAATTGGTTTCGGCCAACCACTGGCCTAAATCAAGTAATTCTTCGTTTAAAACCGGTTCAAGTTCGACAACACTTTCAATTGCCTTTAACTCAGTTGCTTCTTTAACAGACGTCACAAAGCCAACTACGAAGCCTTGAATCAAACGATTACCACGACCAAACGGTACAACCACACGCATTCCCACGGCTAAGACCTCAGTCAAGGCTTCTGGGACAGTATACGTATATGGTTGATTCGTTTGCATCGCCGGCACATCAACAATCACTTGTGCATACATTTAAACATTTCCTTTCGTTAGACTCTATGTTCAAAAAGTATAAATTCATCCACTTTATTTTACCAAACTTAGGCAAATACCCCTAATTATGCCAGTAACGTTTTAAAGTTCCTTTGTGATTGCCTCAGCCAACACCGATAAATAAAAAAAGTTACGTACGATTCCTCATACGTAACTTTTGTATCGCTTCATTTGTTTACTTGTTATTCTTCAACAATTCAACGTCGCGTGCAATCATAATTTCTTCGTCAGTTGCAACCTTCAAAACCTTAGCGGCTGAATCATCAGTAGAAATAATCATTTCATCATCACGTTGCTTGTTTTGTTCTTCATTCATCTTAATGCCCATGAAGTTCAAACGGCTGATGATTTCTGAACGCAAGTCATCGGCATTTTCACCGATACCAGCAGTAAAGACGATTGCATCAAGGCCTTCAAGTTCCATGTAGTATTGACCGATGTAACGAACAACACGATCAACGAACATTTGGATAGCTAATTCAGCGTGTTCGTTCGTCTCACGAACAGCCTTCAAGTCACGCATGTCAGTTGACAAAGTTGAAACACCAAGCAAGCCTGACTTCTTGTTCAAGATGTTCAACATCTCATCATTCGTCAAGCCTTCACGTTCTTGGATGTAGTAAACCAAAGATGGATCCACATCACCTGAACGAGTTGCCATCATAACACCAGCCAATGGTGTGAATCCCATTGACGTGTCGTATGACTTACCATTCTTGATGGCCGTAATTGAAGCACCGGCACCTAAATGAAGTGTAATAATCTTCAAGTCTTCAAGAGGCTTGTTCAAGATTTCTGCCGTGCGGGCAGCCACGTAACGGTGTGACGTTCCGTGGGCACCATACTTACGAGCACCGTACTTCGTGTAGTACTCGTATGGCAAACCGTACAAGTAGTTTTTGCGTGGCATTGTTTGGTGGAACGCTGTGTCAAACACAGCGACCGAAGTTGCGTTAGGCAACAACTTTTGGAACACACGGATTCCCATAGCATTAGCTGGGTTGTGCAAAGGCGCATAAGCTGCCAAACGGTCAATCTTTTCCAAAACATCATCGTCAACAACGACTGAGTGGTTAAACCATTCTCCACCCGCAACCACACGGTGACCAACACCTGTGATTTCGCTCAAGTCAGCAATAACGTTGTTTTCCTTCAATTGTTCCAACAACAAGTTAATGGCAGCCTCGTGGTTGTCGATGCCTTGAATCAACTCAATCTTCTCACCGTCGTACTTCAACGTAAAAATTGAGTCACTCAAACCGATTCGTTCAACTTGTCCCTTTGCAATTACCTGCTCAGCTGGCATCTCAATCAATTGAAACTTCAATGATGAAGAGCCGGCGTTAATCGCCATAGTCTTAGCCATGTATACTTGTCTCCTCTTTTCCAAAACTGGAATTTGCTCAATATCTTTAAATAGTATAGCACAAAATTTGCTAACTGAATTGTCAAATGTTTCACACACGTATCACGTGTGACACTATGCGTGGCGCAATGAATTAGCAGTCATCCAGGCCGTAATTTCTGACACAAAATTCTTATTTTCTGCCACATTTGTCAATTCAGGGGTCCGTGCTAACATAACTGGCGTTGCCTGGATAGCATCGCCTCCTGCTCGTTGCAAAACCACGATTGCCTTGGCGGCTTTCTCATTAATAAAGAGCTTTTCTGGGAATTGGAGTAGTGCTTGGAAGAAAACATCTGGGCCTTGCAAATACTTCAAGATATTAGCCGCTTGTTCTGATTCGAACAAATTAGCCGGTACAATCAACGCTGCCAAACCACCCGGGCGCAATGCCTTAATAGCTTGCTCAATTAGCAAATGATGCACGTATGTCATCCCTTCATCAGCTTGCGTCGTCAAATCATTTGGCACAGTTGATGGGTAATAGCCAACTGGCAGGTCTGCTATGACAACATCTTGATTCACAGCTGGTTGAGTTGCGACTGCATCCGCCAAAGTTAGTTGCCAATCTAAGCCAAGCAAAGCTGCCATTCCTGAGGCAATCGTCAGCATAGTGTCGTCATTTTCAACCCCACTCGCTGTCATTTCATTCTTTTGTTGTCCCAAAACTTGCGCCACCGTTGCGAGCAAATTACCTGAACCAACTGTCAAATCAGTGACCTTTACTAACGCACCTTCAGCGACAAATTGTTCAACGACAAAGCCTACCCACATACCAATGGCATCTGGTGTTACTTGATAGTTTGCTTGCAACCCGTCTTCACGCATTGTTGCTACAAGCAATAGTTGTAGTACCTGACGTTTTAACTCTGGGGTCATACCATCAAAATCAGCTGCTTGGATGTCAGCTAGGATATTTGCCTGATCCGTCGCTGAAAGCGTTACCCACTCATCATCATCTTGCCCGAGCATCAACTCAAAAACAATCACAAGCGCTTCAATTGCAGCCATATCCAATGTTTCAACAAGCTTATTTTGTGCGGCTTGTAGTTGCTTAACCGCCTTCTCAATTGTTTCAAACATGTCTTTACCTCGTTTTTTCTGCTCCTTCCAGTGTAGCTAGTTTTTTAGTAAGTGACAAGGAAAGAGGCCGTTGAATTCACTTCGGAATAATGACCTGCCGATTCCAGTCAACCAAGACATAATCATGGAACTTGGAGTTTGCAATAATTCGAGGATACGGTTGCGTTGACTTGCCTTGGTCTTCAGGCGTCTGGCGCACATAAGCCAATGCCTGGCATTTACCCTGCCAATAAAACAACTCAGCCCGACGCAACTGTTGGGCGTGTGACTGCATCACACACCAGCCAGACAGTGCCCCCAGCAACACCCCACTCATACCCAACGTGTGCCCCAAAATATGCGCTGATCGTGTATGTTTCAATACAAACTCACCTCCTCATATACTTTTTGACCCGTCGTACAGAAAATCGTAATCCCAATGCGTCGGTCGCTAAGACGTTGAAACTTTGCTTGTTTGACTTGATTCAACAACACAATTTGCCCGCTATGCATCGTCGTCACAACCAAACGTTGACGCTTAACTAGGAGTAGGTATTCCTGTTGTTTCGTTTGACTTCGTAGGCGAACCACATCTGAATGACACGTCACCAATTGATAGGCCGCATCTGGCGATTCTAAAATAATCAAAGCCCGTAAAACACGCTGCGTTGTCATTGTTTGCACTGCCTGCGTTTGTGTTTGACGCAGTATTCGAGTGCCCATCGTTATTAGAGAGCCAAACATGATAATAATGCTTAAGGCTACCAATGTTTCTGCTAAGGTGAATGCTTTTCTTTTAACCACGTTCGAAGTTCCTGCTTATACGCTTGTTTAACGGCCACGATTCGAGCCTCTTCTTGTTGTCGTTGCTTCTGATAGCAACTTACCGTCATCATAATTAAAGTTGTTGTACTGGTCAAAATCAGTGCAGCCACCAATGCCTCAGCAAGAATTGTTCCGTTACGTTTGCAGCTCATACGTACCTCCACCAAATTGAAACACTAAGCGCACTGGTTTGGCCCGGTCTGCATGCCATATCATGATTGTGGCTGGTTTCACGTAGTGACGTCGACACTCAACCATACGATATCGTGCTAACCATCCCGCCGGAAGTGGTACACGTTCATTATCCACAAATACGGCATCACCTTGCGCAATCACAGCAAATGCTTGTCCCATATACAATTGGCGTTGACGTGCCTTTTCATAGGCCAAATCAAACTGTTGTTCAAACGTCACCCAGGCGTCTGCTGACTTGCTAAGCAACAACTGTTGTCCTGATAGACCAACCACACTGACAATGCATAACACCACGACCGCTTCAATTAATGTGAAAGCGGCCCGCTTATTTTGCACGGAACACCTGACTATCTTTAATATCAATTCCTGCAGCTTTCGCCTGTTTTACCTGATCTGCGGACAAATACTGGTTCGTTTGTAAATCGCCAAAATTTACGACCTTGTCTGGATTTTCACTCAAGTAAAGATCTACCTGTGTTTGAATCGTTTGCACCAGAGCTGTTTGCTGCTTCTGTTCAGCGAACTTACGTACATTATTCACATTAGGCAAGACCAATAAGATTAATAGACCAATAATAAAAATTGTTGTCACCACTTCAATCAACGTAAACCCGCGACGCTTTGTGCACTTTACCATGTCATTAATTCCCCCATATTTCGATACATTGGTAACAGCATAATACCATACAACCCGATAACAATTAGACCAATCACCGCAAAGCATACCGGCTGAATAATCATTAAATAACGTTGTATTTGGCGTTCTAATAGTTCAAATTTACGTTGTGCCAAAATTTGAAAATCTTCGCCAATTGCCTGTTCTGATTTCCCTTTTGCAAAGAGATGCTGACATTCCGACGGTAATAATGGCATCGACTGAATAACTTGCCGTAAATCTTGCCCTTCTCGTAAGCCACGTTCTGCTTGCGTGCCTAGTAGTCGAATTAATTCTGGACTATCCGCGGTTGCACTCCGCTTGATGATTGTCGCCAAACCAATCCCACTCGTCAAAAGCAACCCCAATTGCAAGCTCATCTGATACCCAATAGAAAGTTGCACCAGTGAACCGATAAACGGTATCCGCTGTAATAGCTGTAGTCGCTCCAGCCAATTACGTCGCCGCCATATTCGTTCACTAAGCCAGCAGATAGTGCAAATCGTCAAGACACCCACACTTAAACCAACGCCCCAGTGGGACAGTTGTGGCATAGTTGCACCCATTTGCTGTAATTGAGGCAATAGATACGTACAAAACAGCACCATTAAACCCGCTAGCATCACCAGTAGCACAACTGGATAGAGTAGTAATTGTCGTAACTTCTGACTTTGTTTCAAACGACGATGTTCCCGTCGGCCAATTTCCATCACCAGCTGTGATAGTCGACCATGGACACTGGCAAAAGCCAATTCGCGCGCAATTTCATGACGCACATATGGTGCCAGTAACTGATGCAGTGGTTGACCTTGATGTAACCCGGCCACAATCGTCATTAAGGCCGACCTTTGTTTGGGTAAAACACCTTGCACGGTCATCAAAGCCCGTTCTAACGCATACCCGTTCGCAATCAGTTGACCAAGCAACTCAAAAAAATCAGCTTGCGTTTTCAACGGCCACTGTTGCTTCTTCATCCCTCACCTCCTGGAATAATGTCGCTAACTTGTTTCCCTGTGCAACTTGCAAATCAGCCATTGGACCGTGCGTGTCATGCACCATTGTTTGATATCCCAAGCCAATCAAAACTTGGCGAAGAATGGCCGCTGGTATACCGAACGCCCGCAGTCGGTACCAAATGCCAGCTATTGACATGGCATGAACAGTACTTAAGATTAAATGGCCACTCAAGGCCGCTTCGACGACGATATGTGCCGTTTCAGCATCCCGAATCTCACCAATAATCATCACATCAGGGTGGTGACGTAGCGCCAATCGTAGCATGGTCGCATAATCCATTTCCGCCTCACGATTAACCTGTAATTGTAAGTACTCGCTCTGCACAATTTCGACTGGATCTTCGATTGTCAAAATCATCTGATTCTGAAGTACCTGTCCCGCCAAGTAATGCAAAGTCGTCGTTTTACCGGCGCCCATTTGCCCGGCAATTAAGACCAACCCCTGTCTGCGCGCTAACGTGGCCGTCAGTTCAGCCACTGGTGCCGTCTCTACCCATCGAATTTGGCGGTCAGTGGCCGCGGCGATTAACCGGACGACCACTGACTCACGATTCAGGAAATCACCAACACTGGATACCCGCAAATGAAGCGGCCGGTCACCAACTTGATAAGTCCATCGCCCCAATTGTGGCCGACGCATTTCACTGATATCCATTTGTGCCTCGAATTTAATATGGCGAATTAACGCCGCCCCTACCGCCGCTGTTAACACATCCAGTGGGACTATCCCACCCGCCGTATAACAAGACACCTGATAGCCGTCTTGTTTTGGCATAATGTAAATATCGCTCGCTTGGTGTTGCGCTGCCTCGAAAATAGCGTTACTAAATACCGCCTGAATTGTCGTCATATCTTACCTCCTCACAACTAATAAAGAGGCACGGCTTGACGATTTTTCCAAAAGTCGATAAGCCAATTTTTCAATTCACAAAAAACGCTCTTGCAACCACGAAAACCAGTTGCAAGAGCGTTTCAAAAGTTTTTTAATTAACTGCCAACGAGATGAAGTTCAACAAGAACAAAATCGTCACAATCCACAAGATTGGACTAATTTCAGTAAACTTTCGCTTCGCACTCTTAATAACAACGAAGAAAATAAAGCCAGCCGCAATACCGTACGAAATTGAGTACGAGAAGGCCATGAATGCCGACGTGAAGAAAGCGGGAATGGCAATTTCAATATCATCCCACTCGATTGCCTTAAACTCGTTCATCATCATGATACCAACAACGATCAGAATTGGTGCAGTTGCTGCCGTTGGAATGACATTAACCAGCGGAGCCGCAATAATTGCAAGTAAGAAACCAATCGCAACAACGACTGATGTCAAACCAGTACGGCCACCCGCCTTGATGCCGGCTGAGGCTTCAATGAACGTCGTTGTATTTGAGGTACCAAAGATACCGGCAAACATTGTCGCAAATGTATCTGCAACCAACCCGCGGTCCATCTTTGACTTGAAGCCCTTACCTTCGTAGAACTCCTTCTGGTCAGCTTCCGAGAAAATACCTGTTGTCATACCAGTACCAATGAACGTTCCAATTGCATCAAACAAACCTGACAAGCCCATTGAGAACACTGTTAATACCACAATCAAAATGTGCTTTGGTGACGTGAACATTGACCAAAGACCGTCTGGGCCAAGCGCTTGACCAAAGATACCACCAAAGTCCTTAAACGTTGATGTAAATGAGGCCATTGCATCAATGTGCGTATTCGTGACGCCCATTGGAATACCGATAATCGTCGTAATGAAAACTGACAATAAGAAAGCCCCCGGCACGTTGGCGACCACCAACAATACCAAAACCACCAAGCCGATTAGTCCCAACAAGACAGCGGGCTGGCTAAATGTGGCAATTTCTGGCGTCGTGCTACCGTTTGCCGTAATATTTTCAATTATCTTAGCCCCGCCACCCGTAAATGGCTTATTATTCAAGGTTAAAATGTTTTGCGGGTCAACTAAGAAATTTAAGAAACCGGCATTCTTAAGCCCAATATAGGCAATAAACAGCCCAATACCTGCGGCGATGGCGTGCTTAAGTTGATCCGGAATTGCTTTAACAATGGCTGATCGAATTTTCGTCAACGTGATAATCACATCAACTAGACCAACCAGGAATACCATTCCCAACGCTTGCTTCCATGTATACCCCAAACCGAAGACAATCGTGTACGTAAACATGGCTTGCATACCAATTGACGGTGCCAACGCGTAAGGCAAGTTTGCAAACAATCCTGTGATTAAAGTACCAACAACAGCTGTCAAAATTGTTGCTAAGAATACCCCTTGACTTGGCATCCCCGTTAACGACAACACTGACGGATTCAAGAAAATAATATACCCCATTGCCACGAAAGTTGTAATTCCGGCAATGACTTCTGTCCGCACGTTTGTGTGATTGTCAGACAGTTTGAAGAATCGTTCTAACATGTACCCATTTCACTCCTATAAAAAATTCCGCATCATCGACAGTTTCGCACAATGATACGGAAAAACAAATGACGCCAAGATAGACAAATATCCCGGCGTCGTTAACGGTATCATCGCAATCGAAATGATACCCAATTCCGAGTCTGTGGCAAAACACGTTAACGACTCAAATATTAATAATTACTTACAACTTTATCGTTTTTTATTCACAACGTCAACAGTTATATTTGGTAACAAAAAAAGAGACTGGAAAATCCACATCCCTTTTTTAACGAAAACTACTCAGCAGTCGTAAAGACAGCTTGTACGTCATCGTTTTCTTCAAGTTCATCAACCAAGCTGGCCAATGATGCTTGCTTATCCTCAGGCACTGCCATTGGGTTTTGGGCAACCATCGTGACTTCATCGTTGACCAACGTGTAACCTTTTGCTTCCAAAGCGTCACGTACTTCAGGGAATGACTTTGCATCCGTGTAGATTTCGAATTGGTCATCGTAAGTCTTCATATCTTCAGCACCAGCCTCCAACATGTCTTCGAACAATTGATCCTCATCAATATCGTTATCTTCGTTACGCTCGATTTCGATGTATCCCTTACGATCGAATTGGAATGAAACTGATCCAGTCGTTCCCAATTCACCACCGAAGTGCTTGAACGTTGAACGAACTGAGGCAGCCGTACGGTTAATGTTATCAGTCAACGCTTGGACCAAAACAGCTACACCAGCTGGTCCGTAACCTTCGTACGTCAACTCTTGGTAGTTAGCGCCACCGGCACCAGAAGCCTTATCCAAGGCACGTTGGATGTTATCCTTGGGCATGTTAGCTGCCTTAGCCTTGTCGACAACCAAACGCAAACCTGCGTTTGAATCTGGATCTACACCACCGGCCTTAGCTGCCGTGTACAAATCGCGGGCAAGCTTTTGGAAGATCTTACCACGCTTTGCGTCTTGGGCGTTCTTACGTCCTTGAATGTTATGCCACTTACTGTGTCCTGACATTTCAGAAACCCCTTTTCATTCGAAAATTTATCGATTAATTTTATCACACATTGTCTGTGCTTGACTAGTAGAATTATAGCATATTCTCGGCTGACATAAAGTCATACGGCGTTAAATCAGCCATGCCAATATTGGGATCAATTGTTTCAGCGGTAATTTGTGCAATTGTTAGGATATCATCCTCGGTGTCGGCAACTGCCTGAACAATTTCATTGACTGCCGGCGAATCATCGACCGTATTCTCTTCATCACCCACTTCCGCCGTTGGATCAACTGCCAGTGGCTGTTGATTTAGAGTTGCTATTGAGGCGTGGTCATCTAGCGTTTCAGGTAGTTGTCCCGCTTCGGCTTGTTGCAACCGTTCCTGCAAAGTCGTCTGCCGATTAACGCCTTCCGTCACAGCCGCACGCTGATAGGCACTCACATCCCCAATCAGCACCAATGACTCACTTGCTCGTGTTAATCCCGTATACAACAAATTACGTTGTAACATGCGGGAGAAAGCATTAACCAAAGGCATAATGACCAGCTTATACTCGGCACCCTGTGCCTTGTGAATGGTCGTTGCATACGCCAACGTCAATTGGTTCCAGTCCTGGCGCGTATACTCAACTTCCCCCGTGTCAAAAGCCACCGTAATATTATCCGTATTATCTTCATTCGCCTTATCCTTGGCCAACATAATACTAGTAATATATCCAATGTCACCGTTAAAGACATTGTGTTCCGGATCATTTGCCGTCTGCATCACTTTATCACCGACGCGGAAACTAAACGATAAATCACCTAATTTAATGTTGATTTCCCGCTTTTTAGGGGTCATCGGATTGAAGATTTCTTGGGCAACTGCATTCAAATTATACACGCCCGCTGGTGTTTTATACATCGGTGCCAAAATCTGCATATCTGCGACCGAATTGCCTTTTTCTTTCCAGCTCGTTGCAATCTGCTCAATTAGTCGTGGTACTTGCGTCGTTTGCGCTGGAAAGAATGACCGATCTGGTTGTCGCACCGTAAAATCTTCTGGCAACTGACCGGCACGAATGGCACTCGCCAATGCAACGATTGTTGACCCTTTACCCTGCCGGTGAATCGTCTCCAACTCACGGTAATTCAACAAGCCACTCGCTAACAAGTCATAAAAGACGCGACCGGGGCCAACAGACGGCAGCTGGTCTTTGTCCCCAACCAAAATAACTTGCATGCCGCCTGGGATACCGCGTAATAGTAAATCAAACAGCTGCGTATCCACCATCGACATCTCGTCAATGACTAACAAACAACCTGACAATTCTTCGATATCAATCTCATCCAAATCTTCACGACCATTAATCCCCAATAATCGGTGAATCGTTGATGCAGGCATCCCGGTTGATTCCGAGAGACGCTTCGCTGCCCGACCAGTTGGCGCGGCCAGACGAATACTGGTCTCAATCTCATCCCATTTCATCCCTTCGGCTTGCAGTAACTTCTTTAAAGTTGCCACAACACCATTAATAATGGTTGTTTTACCAGTTCCTGGTCCACCCGTTAAAATAAACAAATTACTGGTTAACGCAGCAATCATCGCTTCTCGTTGGACATCATCATATGGAAATGGATTCTCTTCTTCCACTTCAGTTAAGTACTGCACGACATCTTTACGGGCATACTCACCCGCTTTACGTTGCGTCAGGCGCACTAGCTTCTGCGCAATTTCACGCTCTGCTTCGAACAACGCTTTTACATATAAATTTTGTCCATCGGCAATAACCACCCCGTCTGAAGTAAGGGTTAACAACGCTCGCTTAATTAAAGCCACATCTACACGAGCATTCTGTGCCCGTTCCAAAATTTGTTGTGTTGCCTGCAATAACGCTTCAACTTGCATGTACGTATCACCAGAGTCGAACGTCGCTTGATTAATTGCCGCAATAACGCCCGCCTGAATGCGACGGGCGTCCAAGGCATCGATACCTTGTTGGGTAGCCAAACGATCAATACGAGCAAATGATACACCATCAATATCAATCACCATTTGGTAGGGATCTGTCTTTAAAATTTGCAGCGTTTGTTGCTGATACTTTTGATAAATAGCCGTAGACAACGCCGAACCAAATCCATAATCATTTAGCGCGATAATCGCTCGTTCCATGCCATCAGATTGTTGTAACTGATTCACAATGACTTCTTGCAGCTTCGTTGAAATCCCAGTTTGTGTCAGCACCGCAGGATCTTCTAGAATCAAATCAACCGCTTGTATGCCGAGTTCATCCACAATCTTTGTGGCCGTTGATTTACCAACACCTGGAAATTGGTCACCTGACAAATAGGCGACTAACCCTGACGTCGTGCTGGCTGCTTGTCGCTGATAATTTTGCGCTGCGAACTGCGTGCCATAACGGGCATGGGTTGTTAAACGCCCTTTAAATTCATAACTGGCACCAATTTGAATATCACCAAAGCTACCAGTGACCGTAATTTCAGTATCATCATAGTCAAAATTCAGGTCAGTAACTTCGACAATCATCACTTTATAAAATGAATCCTGAGCTGCGAAAAGAATATTCTTAACTTGGCCAGAAACGGTAGGTTGCTCATCCGTTGGATTTGGCCCGTCGAACAAACTAGTCTGATTCTCCATCTAATCGGCTCCCTGATAGTAATTGAACGATTTCATCTAATCGTTGTGCTTGTGCCTGATAGCGTTGCAAATCAATCATTTGAGCCGTTGACAACCATTGATTGTCTTGATCACCTTTGGCGGTTGCAATAACCCCACGGCCAAAATTTGCCTCAAAATTCATTGGATCAACGTGGATTGCCGCATCAAAGGCTTCGGCTGCTTTCGATTCATGTTGCAAGCCTAGCCAGATGTTACCTAATAAGACTTGCGCACCGGTATCTTCTGGCTGTTGCTCAACGGCTGTCAAAGCATAAACTAATGCCTTTTGGAATTGGTTTTGGGCGTACCAACCTTGTGCCTGCATCACAGTTGCATCATGCAAAATAGCTAAATCAGTAATTTTGCCAAAGAAATCATTTGCCCGTTGATAATCACCCGCGACGTAATACACATTGCCTGTGGCGTACAACAAGTTTTGCAAAGCTTCATCATTCGCCTGGAAGAGCCCCAAGCTTTTGAGGGCCAAATCCTCGGCTTCAATCAGGTTTTCGGTTGCAACCAAAACAGCCACCAAGTCTGCATAGGCTTGCCAGTTATTTGGGTTAGCGTTAATTTCGGCGACCAAGCGTGCCATATCCGCTTGTGCTGCATTTTCTGGTTGCGTCATCTATCTAGTTCCTTCGTCTCTTAAATTGTATTTGAGGCATCACTGCTGACACCCAAATAACTTGTATCGTTGCGTGATAATTCGGTAAATGTTTTACCATCCGCCGTCTCTAAAATTGAGGTACTAGTGTTACCTAAGCCCCCACGCGCCCGTAAGTCGGCCAATGGAATCCCCGTCAAGCCACCCATACCGGTCGTTAAGGCCGCACCGTGACTAAAGAAAACCAGGTTAACCCCTTCACCACCATATTCAGTTACCGCTGCTTCGACTGCCTGGCGGAAACGCGCTTGCACACTTTCAAATGATTCCGCCCCTGGCACCTGCGCAGCGTCAAACTTTTCCGGGTGATTGCGCGAAGCATCATACATGTCATACCAGCCAGCTTGGACGTCCGCAAATGTCTTGCCTTCCCAGACACCAAACGAAAACTCCTTCAAGCCATCCATAAACGTTAGCTCGGGCCTTTCATCTAAAAGAGCTAGTGTTTCTTCAGCTGTAATACGCGCCCGCTTGATTGGACTAGCAAAAGCGTGCGCAAATTTTACATCATGTAAGTGGCGACCCAGCATCATAATTTGGTCGTATGATTCTGGCAATAGAGGTGAATCACCACCTGCTCCTTGAAAACGTCCTTCGGCATTCCATTCTGTTTTACCGTGGCGGATGAAGTATAGCTTCGTCATGCTTTGGTCTCCTTGTCTTGAATTCGTTATGTATGTTAATTAGTGTTGTGTGTCGACGCGTTTCGTCGAGTGGCTGGTTTTTCTTTTGTCACGCTAAACGAGGTGTGTCAAAATAGTGGCGGGCGAAGTCCACGACTTTGCCGCGTACACCTTTACCCCTGGTAGCACTAAACGGTAAAACCGCTAAGTGCTACTACCACATGTTAGCGTGCCTGAAGAAGGAGCCAATCACTCCGTTTACTGGGGAGAACACATACACACCAAACTATATACCCTCCATTATAGACGTAAAAACGCCGAGAGACAAAATCTCTCGGCGTTTTCTGTTATCGATATAATTTTTGTTTAATCGTGAATTACTCCAAACCTTCAGTCAAAGCCTCAGGGAAGTTTTCGCGAACGATTTGTGCTTCGTGTGCTGACAACATTGGGAAGTCAGGATCGGCACCCAAATCAGTGTGGTACATCCGATCGCGTGGTGACTCTTCACCTTCTGCGTGAGCAACCGCAATCTTGTAACCATCAAAGTCAGTTGCATCATCAGCTTCCTCAGCTAATGCTACATGCAATTGAGAAACAAGCAACAAGACACGAACATCTTGTTCCAATGAATCCAACCAAGCCTTTTGGTCGTCAGTCAAGAACAACGTTACCGCTGCTTCGGCTGGCTTACCAATCAACTTCGCGTCACGGGCAACTTCCAAAGCCTTGTTAACGGCATCGCGTAACGTCATGAATTCTGACCACTTAGCCATCAATTCATCAGCATTTGCAATGTCTGCAACAACTGGCATCTCAGTCAAGTAAGCAAAGTCGTCATCTTCGTGCTCAAGGTACTCGAAGATTTCTTCAGCCGTGTGTGGCAAGATTGGCAACAACAACTTGTCCAAGTCAACCAAGACCTTGTACAAGACTGTTTGCAATGAACGACGAGCGTGTCCCTTAGGTGCTTCAACATACAAGATGTCCTTAGCAAAGTCCAAGTAGAACGCTGACAGGTCGACGTTAATAAAGTTGATAACCAACTTGTTGACTGCTTGGAAGTCGTACACGTCGTAGGCAGCCTTGATGTCAGCAACCAACTTGTTAAAGCGGGCGTAGAAGTATTGGTCAGCTGCGACCAAATCATCAAAGGCAATTGTATCAGTCTTTGGATCAAAGTCAGCTGTGTTAGCCAACAAGAAACGCATCGTGTTACGAATCTTACGGTATGTTTCAGATGTTTGTGACAACAAGTCCATTGACACGCGTACATCGGCTGATGAGTCAACTGACGTTACCCACAGACGGATAATTTCAGCTCCCATTTCCTTCACCACTTCGTTGGGTGAAATGATGTTGCCCAATGACTTAGACATCTTCTCGCCATTTCCGTCCAAGACAAATCCTTGTGACAAGACTGACTTGTATGGTGCCTTACCTGTTACAGCAACGCCTGTAATCAATGATGAGTTGAACCAACCACGGTATTGGTCAGAACCTTCCAAAACCAAATCTTCTGGGAAGCTTAGGTTTGGACGTGTGGCCATGACACCTTGGTGTGAAGTTCCTGAATCGAACCAAACGTCCATGATGTCCGTTTCCTTGGTAAATTCGCCATTTGGTGAGTGCTCGTTTGAGTAACCTTCTGGCAACAAGTCCTTAGCCTCACGTTCGAACCAAACGTTTGAACCATGCTCGGCTACCAAGTCAGCGATGTGGTCGATGATTTCAGGGTCAACAATGGCCGTACCATCTTCAGCATAGAAGATTGGCAATGGCACACCCCAAACACGTTGACGTGAAATAACCCAGTCGCCACGGTCGCGGATCATGTTGTACAAACGCTTCTTACCCCATTCTGGCTGGAACTTAACATTGTCCAATGCATCCAAAATATCTTGACGGAAGCTATCGATTGAAGCAAACCATTGTGGCACCGCACGGAAGATAACTGGCTTCTTAGTACGCCAGTCAAATGGGTAGCTGTGCACAACTGGTTCGTACAAGATCAACGCATCAGCTTCTTCAAGCTTTTGCAATGATACCTTGTCAGCATCTTGGTAGAAGACCCCTTCAAAGTCAGAACCAGCTTCGGCCGTCATCTTACCTTGGTCATCAACGTTCATGATAACTGGCAGGTTGTAACGTTGACCGGTAGCAAAGTCATCTTCACCAAACCCTGGGGCCGTGTGAACCGCACCAGTACCGGCGTCAGCCGTCACATAATCAGCGTTAACAACCAAAATTTCGCGGTCCATGAATGGGTGCTCAGTTGTCACCATTTCAAGGTCCTTACCGGTAAAGGTTGCGACAACTTCGTACTCGTCCCAGCCGAACTTAGACGCAACGGCAGCCAACAAAGCTGAAGCAACGATGTACTTCTTATCTGAACCCTTTGGTTGAATTTGTGAGTATTCGAAATCAGCGTTCAAAGCCAAAGCTTGTGAAGCTGGTACCGTCCAAGGAGTCGTCGTCCAGGCGATGAAGTACGTGTCGTTATCCAACAAGCCCTTACCGTCCTTAACGCGCTCTGAGAAGAACGCCGTGTCTGACTCGATGTCGTGGTACTCAATTTCTGCCATTGCCAAAGCAGACTCTGATGACCATGACCAGAAAACAGGCTTCTTACCACGGTAAATCAAGTTCTTCTTAGCCATCTCACCGAATACACGCAATTGGGCAGCTTCAAATTCAGGCAACAACGTCAAGTATGGGTTATCCCAGTCTGCTGAAATTCCCAAACGCTTGAAGTCGGCCATTTGTGTCTTAACTTGCTTACGCGCAAATTCTTCGGCCATCTTACGCCAGATAACTGGGCCAACTGCCTTGCGATCCTTACCAGCCTTCGTCAATTGTTGTTCAATTGGCAACCCGTGCGTATCCCAACCAGGAACAAATGGGGCGTAGAAACCATTCATTGACTTGTAACGAACAATGATATCCTTAGAAATTTTGTTCATGGCGTGTCCAATGTGAATATTTCCGTTCGCATATGGCGGACCATCGTGAAGCATAAATGATGGCTTACCTTCGTTCATCTTTTGACGTTGCTCATAGACCTTGTTCTCGAACCAGATGTTTTCACGTTGTAACTCAGTTTGTGGTAGGTTACCACGCATTGGAAACTTTGTCTTTCCTAGGTTCAAGGTTTGCTTCATCTTCATAAAAGCGCAATCCTTTCTTTTTCAATCCAAGTGCTACCGCGTTGACATGCGGCTTATCCTGAAACTAAAAAATCCCGCACCGGCTATCACTAGCCAATGCGGGACGTCATGTCAACGTGGTACCACCCGAATTCACGGCAAACTGCCGCCTCTTCTGTGTATTTGATTAAAAAACTTTCTTGCTGATAAGCAAAGTGCGTCACCATCCTAGACTCTCACCGGGTTAATTCTAGGTCGCTGTTTGGAATACACCTTACCGTTTGGTCAAGAAACCATGTTTACATGATAACGAAAAATTAGTCCTTATTCAAGAAGTTTTCGTTGTTTTCTGCTGATTCAGGGAAGATAACAACCGTTTCTACTTCTGAACTATCAGCGGCTGCTGATGTTGGTGCAACCGGAGCAGATGATGCTGATGGCACTTGGTCCGCGGCTGGCTTTTGGAACGCAGCCCAATCATCAGTCTTAATCAAATCCATTTGTGCCTGCAATAGACCTTCAATCTTGGTCTTAAAGGCACCCATGTCCTTGTCCAAAGCATCCTTTTCAGCAACCAACTTTTCGTTCTTAGTTTGTGACTCAGTCAACAAAGCATTGGCCTTCGCGTTTGCTTCCATAACAATCTTTTGTGCTTCAGCTTGAGCTTGTTGCAACGTTGCTTCAGCTTCAGCCTCTGTTTGCTTCTTCAAACGATCAGCGGCTTCTTGCGCAATCAAAATTGATGAGTTAACAGATTGCTTCATCTCTTCAACTTGCTTAGCGTTGGCATCTGCTTCAGCCAATTGTGTCTTCAACGTTTGATTCTCTTGCATCATACCATCGTAATCAGTTACGATACGGTCCAAAAATTCTGAAACTTCGGCCTTATCGTACCATTTGTTACTTTTTGTTGTGAATTCCTTCGCGTGAATCTCTTGTGGGGTCAATGCCATGTGCTTTCTCCAATCTATTTCTTCATCACAGCGAGTGACACTCGCCATTTATCTTTTTTTGTCATGCCGTTCTCGGCAACTAATTTCAGTCGACCAAAGTGGCGGACGGAAACCAAATCATTTACCGCTAAGACAAAGTCTGGACGGTCCACGTCAGTCCAGTTTACACGAACTTGACCACGTTCAATCAACTCTTTTGCATGCGTCCTAGAGACATTATACCCATTAGCTACCAGTGTATCTAGTCGTAAGGACGAAACTGTTGTATCAATTTCAGTCCATTCCTCAATTGGGGCACTAATATCTGTCAGAGAGGCCGTCTCAAAACGCACCTTTGTTTTGCCAATATAATCCATAGTGGCTTGAATGTAGGTCGCCATTGGCACTGTCGTCAAAAAGTGCCACGCTCCCTCTTCACCACTAATAATATCACCGATACTGTCACGTGTAATGCCATTATTCATTAACGTGCCCAAAATAGTACTGTGATGTAATTCAGCAAATTTTTGCGGATAATTAATTGCAATTACGGCAAGTCCAAAATCACTTTGCTGAATATCATAATACGCAGGTGCGATAACTGTTCGAGCACTTTCAGCATCCGCATAACCACCTTCGTGCTGCCATTTTAAGTCGTCGTTCTGATTAACTAGCGTCTCAATAATATATCTCTGCCTCGGGTTTAAAAAATTCGTCAGGACTGGACGATACTCATCCAGAGCCTGACGAATTAAGCCTTGCGCTACATCAAGAAACGCGGCTTCACTCGGGCGGAAATGCTGTGCTACATTATCTGCCATATCGTTTCTTCTTTTATATCATTCGTGCAATTGCTTGCAATCCAACTTGAGCTGCTTGCAAAAGCAATAACCCGGCCAAAGGTGTGAAATCAATAAATCCCGTGCGTGGAATAAAACGACGTAGTGGATCTAAAATAACTCCGGCAATCATACCCAAAAATTGACCCAGCGCAGATTGTTGTGCACCTGGCAACCAAGACATCAAAACCCAGATAAGAATCACAAATTCCAAGGCTCGTAGAATCAAACTCAAAAGTAAAAAGATTGCAACCATATTATCACCTATTAATTGAACTGTTGTCCTAAGTTTTGTGAGATGGTACCAGAAATCTCAAAATTATGTGGTGTCGCAAGGAAAATGCGTTCACCAACACGTTCGATAATACCATCAACCGCAAATGCCGTTCCACCAAGGTAGTCCAACACACGCTTACCAGTATTCTCATCAATCGATCCAAGGTTAACAATCACTGCTTCACCTGCCAACAGTTGCGTAGCAATCGTTTGGGCATCTGCATATGTGCGTGGCTCGTACAGTGCGATTTTTGACGTTTCGCTTCGTGAGCCATCCATCTTCAAAACATTAGGACGACGGGCAGCAGTCGGACGGGTTGCATTTGAAGTCGCTGTTGGTGCAGCAGACCCTTGTGCCGTATCCTCAGAATATTGCTCTTCAGGTACCTCTTCTTCGTAGTAGTTATCCACCCCGAAAAATTCCTTGAACTTAAATGCCATTGTCAGTCTCCTTACTTATCGCCACGCTTCATCCAGTTAAAGTAAGCAGGACGCTCGATTTCCTCTTCTGCTGCCGTTTGTTCTGAGGCTGCTTGAGGTTGTACTGGTTCAGCAGATACAGCTTGTTGTTGCGCTGGCTGTTGTTGTACAGACTGTTCTGGCTTAACATTCCAATCCGCAAACGGATCTGTGTTAACTGGTTGTGGTTGTACTGGTGCCGTTTGTTGTGGCTGTACCGGCTGTTGCACTGGTTGTTCAGTCACTGCTTCAAAAGGGCTCGCAGTATTCACCGTACCCAGGTTAATTTCGGGACGTGGCGTTGCTGGGCGGTCAATACCAGTTGCAATAACTGTCACAACCAAGTCACCCTCCATCTCCATGTCAATCGTCGTTCCAAAGATGATGTCAACATCCGTTCCGGCAGCTTGGGCAATTGTCTCTGAAGCTTCTTGTGCTTCGAACAATGACATGTCAGCGCCACCCTTAACAGAAAGCAAGACATTCGTTGCACCTTCGATCTTAGCTTCCAACAAAGGTGAAGCAATGGCCTTTCGCGTCGCTTCAGCGGCACGATTTTCACCAGAAGCCGACCCGATACCCATCAAAGCCGTTCCTTGACCAGCCATGGCTGTCTTCACATCAGCAAAGTCCAAGTTGATGATACCAGGCTTGGTAATCAAATCTGAAATACCAGACACACCTTGCAACAACACATCATCAACCATCTTAAAGGCTTCCATAATCGGTGCCTTCTTATCCACGATTTGAAGCAAGTTATTGTTAGCGATCACGATCAACGTATCAACGTTTTCCTTCAACTTAGCTAATCCTTCAGCGGCTGACTTGCCACGCTTCGGACCTTCAAATGAGAACGGACGTGTTACAACACCGATCGTCAAAGCACCTGAGTCCTTGGCAATCTTAGCAATAACCGGCGCAGCACCAGTACCGGTACCGCCACCCATTCCTGCCGTAACAAAGACCATGTCTGCTCCAGCAAGCGCTTCAGCAAGTTCTTGTTCACTTTCCTTTGCGGCCGCTTCACCAACTTCTGGACGGGCACCAGCACCAAGTCCACGAGTTGCCTTTGTTCCGATTTGAATTTTATTTTCAGCTGCTGAACGCTCAAGTGCTTGGGCATCAGTGTTGGCGACGATGAATTCAACGCCTTCAACACCATCGCTCACCATTTGGTTAACGGCGTTTCCACCACCGCCACCGACACCGATGACCTTAATCGTTGCGCCGTATTCTTGGTTCATATCCATTTGGAATTCCATAACGAGCTCCTTTTTCTACTCTGTATTTCTTTTATAATTAGTCGAAAAATTCCTTGAAGAAATTCCGAATGGGATTTTGCTTCTTTGGACTTTCATCGTTTTCTACTGACGTTTGCTCGTATTCTGATGCATCATCTGGTTCTGTCGTTTGAGGTTGCACTGCTTTCATCGCTTGCCGTGGCTCAGGTTGTACCGGCGTTGACATAACCTGACGCCCAAGAGTTGGTTGACCTAACACCGTCAATGGCAAGTCATACAAAGCTTCCTTCACAATCAACTGTACAGGTGTTTGTTGCGCCGCATAGTGCACAACGGCCCATGCCCCTGCATAGCCGGGATGGCGCAAACCAATATCACTTGGTACAAATGACTTTACCTGAACCTGATAGGCTGCCTTAACAGCCTCTGGCGCACCTCGCAATGCGGCACCCCCACCGGTTACAACAACACCACCAGGCAAATCAAATGCGCCGACTAGGTTCAGCTTTTCACCAAGCTTATCCAGAATTTGCATCAAGCGTGCCTCGATTATTTGTGCAACCATTAATTCAGATACTTGTTCAGGTGTCTCAGCCCCAATTTTTTGAATAACAAGTTTGTTCTCTGAATTGGCCATTTCTGACAATGCCAAACCAGCGTCCAATTTCAACATGTCTGCATCGTGCAAGCCAATCTCCAATACAGCGCTAATATCGCGAGAAATATTCTCGCTTCCCGCTGGGAAAGTAGTCAAAAACTTTAGCTGATTATCATGGACAACCGTTGCTGTTGTTTGTCCAGCCCCCATGTCCATTAGAATCGTGCCAAATTCTTGTTGGCCCTCTGCGAGCACCGTTTTGCTATAAGCAAGCGGCGCTAACACAAAATCACGTAGTTGCAAACCAGCCTTGTCAACCGCCATCCGCAAATTCGCCAGGATGTTTCGGGGCGCTGTGTAGGCGACCCCCTTCATTTCCAAACGCATCCCGACCATATCATTAGGATCTTGAATGCCATCAAAGTCATCAACGATAAACTCCGTTGGCAACAACTCAACAACTTCTCGATCAGCCGGTAATTGAATTTTAATTGCCTGTTTCACAGCAGCAGCGACGTCAGCATATGAAATATGCTGACTATCTTTAACCGTTACCATGCCATTGACATGTTGAATCTGAATGTTATTTGCTGGCAAACTAGCAACAACTTCTGTCACAGGGACGTCAGTCTGCTCATTCACCTGTGCAATTGCTTGTCGAATGTCGTTAGCAGTCGCATCAATATCAACAACGATACCGCGCTTTACGCCATGAGCAACTGAACGACCAACTGCAACGATATTAGCTTGTTGGTCTCGAACATCTGCAGCTAACACTTTAATGGTGCTCGTCCCGACATCGAGACCAACAATCAAACCATGGTTGGCCATCTTAATTCCTCCTTTGACTGCCAAACGATGTTGTTTAAATAAAGTAGACTGGTCACGTGGGGGGCAAATAGCGCCCGACGTGACCAATTCCGCTCTATCCGGTCGCGCTTTGCGCAATATTTTTGACTGAAATCAAAAATCTTAGACTAATTACTACCGGGATAAACAATTCTTTAAAAATAATACCATACTTTCAGGTGTTTCTTCCATACTTTCAAGCAGTTTTTCTTACTGATATGGTTTGAAATATGCCCCCACTTGTAGGTCTGCTTGACCTGGTTTGTCTAATTGCGCAACCATGCCTGGATAGTACCGCAACTTTTTCGATAAATCATCAGCGCTAATTAAGACCTGATTACCGTCATTCATGTACAACTTCAGGCGTTGCGCATTCTGCGCATCTGGTGACCAGACAATCTCCGAAACCGCATGACGAAGTGGCGTTGATAACTTACCAAATTCTGCCAACGTCAGCTTTAATTGTTTACCTAACGTAAAGCCGTCATACAGTGGCAGTCCCCCGACTGGGTGCGAGGCAGACCCATGTTTAAGCATTGTCCCGTTCGCCAAAATTGGGTAATAACGACTACCTGCCTTCACGTAGCCAACCTGGACAATTTCTTTAACTTTCACTTCAACCGTATTCGTTCCAACCAACCGTAACTTTAAACTAGCAACCTGTGGATCGTTTTTCTGCGCTAATTTATTAAAATAACTACTTTGATGCACGGTAGAAAACAGTGGTTGCCCCAGTTGCAATCCGGCCGCCTTTAGGACCGCCTTGTCAGACAGATCTTGGGTACCAACAACATTGAACTTCCGAATCTGACCGAAAGGCGAGATGAGGTAGCCCAAGAATGCAGCTGCGACGCCAAGAACGGCAAGTGTTTTTAATGTACTTCGTTCGTGTTGATACAATCGACGCGTCGATGGATCTAATCGTGGCTTAGCCCGCAATAAATTCGCTTCAACGTCATCGTAATCATAACCATCTACCGAAAAATTAGCGGTATCGGTAACTTCATCGGCACCGCTTTTACCAGCGCGTCGTGTCGGTAACGATGACCAATCCTCCTCGGATAGCAACGCATCCAAATGCGCTTGAATATCTGACGAAGACTTATCATTTTGAGTTGTTTTATCGGCCATCATTACCTCCTTTCGCCACGTAATATCCTGGCTTTCTCAGCTACATTAGTTTTTAATAACCGACTTAATTAACTTGATAAATTGGTCAGCAGCATCTGGAACACCCAGTTTTGTCGCTGCTGTCGCCATCGCTTGGCGTTCGGCTTGATTCGTCATCAATTGATCAATTGTTCCAAACAACGTCGTACCTGTTAGCGATTCTTCGGTAATCATGTCCGCTGCGCCCGCTTCAACCAAGCTACGTGCGTTCTTGGTTTGGTGGTCATTCGTGACGTACGGACTTGGAATCAAAATCATTGGCTTACCCAATGCCGTTTGTTCAGCAAGGCTAGTCGCCCCAGCGCGGCCAACAACCAAATCAACTGCTGGCATCAACTGTGGCATGTTGCCAATATAAGGCACCACCGCAACATTCGCAGCCGCCGTCACGCCAGCCGTCTGCATGTCCGCTTGCACTTCATCAAAACGCTTGCCACCAGTCACAAAAATAACTTGGTACGGACGATTGGCAAACTTTGGTAAGGCTGCCACCATAGCTTTGTTCAGCTTCAGTGCACCTTGCGAACCACCAAAAATTAATACCGTTGGCACAGTTGCTGATAGGTTCAAGTCGACCCAATCGAAGCTACCTTCACCATCAACGACTTCTTGGGCGCGTGGATTACCAACTACCGTTGCCAATCCGGGCTTAAACGCTGGAATAGCTGCTGGAAAGGCAACTCCCACCTTGGTCACTTTACGTGCCAAAAACTTATTAGTGACACCAACAACTGAATTTTGTTCGTGAATGACCGTTGGAATCTGTAGTTGCTGAGCCGCGTACAACACTGGCCCCGATACGTATCCGCCCGTTCCGACAACGACGTCTGGCTTAAAGTCCAATAGCATCTGCTTAGCCTTACGCGTCGCACTTAAGAACAGGTAAATCGTTTTAAAATTATCCACTGACAGTGACCGCTTAAATCCCTGAACAGCCAATGCTTTAAAGGCAAAACCAGCATCAGGTACGATAGTCTTCTCTAACCCACGTTCGCCACCAATGTAGAGCACCTGGGTACTTGGATCTTGTTTTTTTAACTGCTTAACAGTGGCCAAGGCCGGATAAATGTGTCCACCAGTACCACCACCAGATACAACAATACGCATAATTGTTAATTCCTCTTTATTAGTCTTTCGTAGCGTGTGCTTGTACAGCCTCTACAAATAAATCACCACGGGTTTCGAAGTTTGGGAATTGATCCCACGACGCCGCCGCTGGTGATAGTAGGACGACATCACCAGTTTCACTAAGTTCAAAAGCTGGTTCAACCGCTGCTGGGGCGTCTGTGGCGTGGACGACGGGAATCGCCAACGCCTCCCCGACTGCCGCAACCTTGTCCGCTGTTTGACCAAACACAATCAATGCCTTGACGTGCGCCTTCATTGCTTGAAGTAAGCGCATCTGATCATCGCCACGGTCTAAACCACCCGCTAGCAATACAACAGGTGCTGTAAAGCCAGACAAAGCCATTTCAGTTGCTTCGATATCTGTCGCCTTAGAGTCATTATATACTTGACGTCCGTCAAACGTACCAACAAACTGCAAACGGTGTTCAACACCCGTAAAGCGTCGCAACGCCTCGGCAATATCGTTAGTTGGCACATGGCGTAACTTACCGACTGCGATTGCTACCAGCGCATTTTCTACGTTGTGATCACCCGGCACGCCAAGCTCGGTTGCAGCCATGACCAACTCGCCTTGATAGTATAACTGACCATCATGCTCGTAGGCGCCGTATTCACTGTTGTCCAATCGTGAGACTGGTATAACAGTTGCAGCGGTTTGTTGCGCCAATTCACGCCACTCAGCGCGATCGTAATTAATCACTAAATAGTCATCCGCCGTTTGATGTTTGGTAATCCCCATTTTAGCAGCCACGTAATTTTCACGTGAGCCATGGTAATCCAAGTGCGATGCAAAAATATTCGTAATAATCGCAATATTAGGCTTGGCTTCAGGCATCCCCATCAATTGGAATGATGATAATTCAGTGACTAAAGTATCTGTATCGCTCAAACTAGGTGCCACTTCACTTACCGGTGTCCCAATATTGCCAGCAACAACAACTTGATGGTCGGACTTCGCTTGCGTACGCAATACAGCTGCAATCATCTCAGTTGTCGTTGTCTTACCATTCGAACCAGTTAATGCAACCCATTCACCACGAATATATTTTTGCGCCACGGCAACTTCGACCACAATTGGAATACCTGCATCTTCGGCTGCCATAAGAACTGGAATCGTGTACGGAATACCTGGATTTTTAACAACTAAGTCAACACCCGCTAATAGTTCCTTGGTTTGTTCAGTTGTAAACGTTGCCCCACGCGCTTGTAGCGCCACAACGTCCTCGTTTGTCACATCCATCTTTGGGTCTGAAACCGTCACTTGCGCACCTTCGTTTAATAACAACGACGCAACGGCTGCTCCAGAACGTGCAAAGCCAATTACCAAAACATGCTTATTCATGATCAGATCCCCTTAAATAAAATATGTACACGGGCAAGCCCGCAGGGCATTTTGCTGTTAACAAAATGCGATATGTCAGTGTTTCCGCTTTAATTAAATAGTTATTTACTTAAACAAGATAAAATATAGAACGGCAACAATCGAACCAACCGCCCAGAAGAATAAGTCCACTTGCCATTCATTCCATGGCTTGTCAGTGTTTCCCATCAAGCCACCCTTTTCGAAGCTGTGGTGAATAGGCGTCATCAAGAATACGCGCTTCTTGAAAAAGTGATAACTGGTTACTTGAATCATAACGGTTAACGTCTCAACCATAAAGACAAAGCCAATCAAAATCAATGACCATTCCCGGTGAAGGACTAATGCGTTCATTGCCAGTCCAGCCCCTAACGCAAGGGATCCCGTATCGCCCATGAAGATTGTTGCTGGATAATGGTTAAAGACCAAGAATCCCAGTAAAGCGCCGATCATCAAAGCGTCTAACAAAACCATACTCATATCGCCTTGCATCAAGGCGATAATTAGATAGGCGACATAAGCGATAATGGCCGTCCCAGATGCTAAACCATCTAACCCGTCTGTCAGGTTTGTCGCATTAGACCACCCAACAAGCCAAAAAATAGTAAACAGGGCATAAACCACAACACTGTTGATTTCACCCAACCCAAATGGCAAGGCGAGCACAAAGTCAAATTTTCCCAAGTAAAGCACTGTCATTGCCAGTAAAGCAGCAACGATTTGTGCTGTCAGCTTTGGCAAAAAACGGAAACCTTCATCACGGTGATTGAAGATTTTGATACTGTCATCAAAACCGCCAACCAAAGCAAACACAATAATGGCAATTAGTGTTGCCCAACCCGTTGGCGTTGCGTGTCCGGTTGCTAACGCGAGAATCACGAATCCCAACACAACAACTGGGATAAACCCAGCCCCACCCATCGTGGGTGTGCCGGCTTTGGCTGCGTGATCAGGTCCATTTCCCCCTGTACGCATCACCAGTTGTTGCACCTTAATCTTTTTAAACCAATCTCGCAAGCGGGGCACAACTAGCACCGATGCAATTAGACCTACTAATAAGCCTAGTAACAAAGTCGTCATCTCGACGTCTCCTCTCAATCATTAATCTCTAATTTGTTTTGGGTTCCTTAAATTCAACCGTAATGTCGTGATACCCATCCGCTAACTTGGTATCAGGCAAAATTGATTGCGTGCTAACGAAACCGTCGCCCTTGATGACAACATTAATATCCGCTAACTTTGCCCACGCTAACACATCACTTTTTGCCCAACCACCCATATCTGGCACGGCGATGTCATGACCCGTATTTAAGAATACACGTTGGCCAACCAGCGACTTTTGTCCGCCAATTGGGCTTTGCGATTTAACCGTCTTTCCATCACCCATAACAATTGGGGTTAAATTAGCGGCAGTCACTTCACGTTTTGCTTCGGCAGTTGATCCACCGACAACAGTTGGAATTTTCACCTCTTGATCCGCGCTAACAACCACCTTATTATCATCCTCCGACATTTGCAGGGCCTGTTGCATCACACTAACGAACACGTCAGACATATCGGTTGCAATATTGGCAGTATTTTGTTGCGGTTCTTTCGTCACCACATACATCAGGTAACGTGGGTTCTTAGCAGGTGCCATCCCCATCCAAGAATGGATCTCATGCGTGTTATCACCTGGTGCTGAATAACCAGTCGCCGTGGCAACCTGTGCTGTACCAGACTTACCCGTTGTCTTAACCCCTGGGATAGCATACATCTTGCCGAGACCGTATTCGGAATAAATAACATCCTCTAATTGTTCACGGGTCGCTTTCGCTGTTGATGCCTTAATCGGCTTAGCAACAACTTCACGCTTGGCTTGATAAACCACTTTTTTGGTATTTGGATCAACAATTTTCTCAACAACATGCGGTTTCAATTCTTCACCATTACCAGCAATGGCTGAGTAAGCCTGCATCATCTGCAACGGTGTAATTGAAATCGCCTGTCCAAAAGCTGTGTTAGCTTGCTCGATTGGATACTTAAATTGCATTGTTCCAGCAGCTTCGCCGTCCAGCCCAGAGTCAGTTGACTTCAAAAAGCGGAACCGGTGAATATACTTTTCCCATGTATCCGCTCCCATCTTTTGCTCTGTCAGAGCCATCGCGACGTTTGACGATTCTGCAATACCACGGGCATACGTAATTTCACCCCAACCCTCACCATTGTTCCAATCAGTAACCGCCCGGTCGCCAATTTTTAATGTACCGGATTGGTAAGTTGCATCGCCATTCCAATTGTCCGTATCGATGGCAGCCGCTAACGTGATTCCTTTCATAACCGAGCCTGGCTCAAATGTCGTTGATGACAACTCGTTATTCCAATACGTACCAACCCCTTTACGGGTCGTTGCATTAAACGTTGGCCGTTGCGTTGTTGCTACGATATTTCCCGTCTTCGTATCCATCACAACCGCGATGGCCGACTTAGGTTTCATATCCTCATCCAACGCGTCCATTTTCTTTTCCAGCGTCGTTTGCAACTTCGTATTCAACGTTGTATAGATATCATAACCATTTTCGGCCGGTTGATTATGTTTTGAAACAGCCAGATCTCCGTCATCGACGCTGGTATTTTTAACACCATTTTTCCCAGTCAATTGCTTGTTATACGCCTGTTCCAATCCCATCATCCCTGTTAACGTCTGTTTACCCGTCTTATCGTTCACTTTCTCACTGGTCATTCCCACCAAATCCGAAGCGAATTTACCATTAGGATAAAAACGTGACGTCCCTGGTGTAAAAATAATCCCCGGGATTTTCAAGGCCTTAACCTTCTTGTACGTCGTGACATCCATTTTCAGCCCGCGTTGGCCAAACTGAACTTGATTCAAATCTTGCTTTCGGGCATTAGCTAGCACCTTTTGATATTCCACCGGTTTACCACCTAAAACCCCAGCCAATTGCTTCGCAACCTTTTTATCTTGGCTAGGCTTTACGTAAGCAGGTTTACCATCCGCATCAATTTGCGATTTATCTAACACAGCCGCGGCCGTGTAAGTTGATGAATTTTCAGCCAAAACATTTCCAACCGAATCAAAGATTTCACCACGCTTGGCTTGCACCTCGTTTTGACTCTGATAAATGAGTTGAGCGGCCTTGTCCAACTTATGTCCCTTTACCTCTTTGGCAACGGCAACATAAGAAAAACGGACCCCCAACACAACCAATACCAGTATCATCGACCCAAGCAAAATGCGCCCAGAGTTGCGACTATATTTATCCGATTGGTTACGTTTTGGCATCCGTTGTTTCTTTACCATGCTACTTCACGTTCCTTATGTTTTGATTCTGTAAACTCAAACCATGCTTTTCAGCAACTTTACCCAAGCGATCTGGACTAGATAAGCTGCTAACTTCTTGCTTCAAATCGTTATTTTTGTCACGTAATTGTTCGAGCTGCGTCGTTGTTGACTGGAGTTGCTTATTAGCTGAAGCACCCTTACTTGCCATGAACATGACCAAAAACGCCATAAAGGCAACCGTTACAACCGCGGCAGCCGCCATTGTCAAATCCATTGCATTCCAAACGGGCTTCTCATAAGGGCGACGCACCGTCTTAGTCTTAACCCGGCGTTGCGGCTTATTAACTTTTTTTGGCGCTGTATTGCCAGCGTACTTTGGCATTGCATCCATGACTTTCAGATCCTTCCTTACACGTTCTTATTTAGGTAAGAACAGTTTTCATTAACGTAGTCTTTCAATAACACGTAACTTGGCAGAATGTGCCCGGTGATTTTCCGCCATTTCTTCTTCAGATGGCAAAATTGGCTTACGTGACACCAATTTAAAATCAGGTTGCATCTCATCTGGAATGATTGGCAGCCCCGCTGGCACTTCCGGTAACGCCGTCTTTTCTTTAAACATTGTCTTTACTAGACGATCTTCCAACGAGTGGAACGTAATAACTGAAATCCGGCCCCCAACTTTTAACATGTCAATCGCTTGGGCTAAAGATTCTTCTACCACCCCAAGTTCATCATTAACTGCGATACGAATCGCTTGAAATGATCGCTTAGCTGGATGTCCACCTGTACGGCGAGCCGCAGCCGGAATAGCTGACTTAATCACTTCTACCAATTCAAAAGTTGTTTCAATTGGTTTAATCGCACGTTGCCGTTCAACAGCGCGTGCAATTTGCTTGGCAAACTTTTCCTCACCATAACGAGACAAAATACGAAATAAGTCGTGGAAATCCCACTCATTAACAACCGTCCGGGCATTCAACTCTTGGGATTGATCCATCCGCATGTCAAGTGGCGCATCGTAGTTGTATGAGAAGCCACGTTGCCCATCATCGAACTGTGGTGATGACACGCCAAGATCGTAAACAATCCCATCGATTTCAGTCACACCGACTTCAGCCAAAGCAGCTTTCAAATTACGAAAATTATTTTGAATAAAAGCTATCTTACCAGCTGCTAACTCAGCTGCTAGGTGCTCCTTGTTGTAGTTGATTGCCGTAATGTCTTGATCAAACGACCAGAGCTTACCCGTTATCAAACGGCTGGCCAACAATTGTGAGTGACCACCGCCACCTAAGGTTGCATCCACATAGACACCATCTGGCTTAACATTTAAATTATCGATTGCTTCATTAAGCAAGACTGTCACGTGATTAAATTCCGTCATGGCTTAAACCGTTTGACCTTTCATCTTAGTTAACCGGCATAACCCAGTTTGTTTTATTTTTTAGAAACCGAGGTCTTCCAAACCATCGGCAATATCATCAAAATTCTCAGCTGTTTCTTCTTCGTAGGCTCGCCACTTTTCAGCACTCCACAACTCAAAAGTATCATCACCAAGGCCAAACACTGTCACATCCTTATCAAGGTTGGCATATTCACGCAAAGTCTGTGACAAATTCACGCGACCTTGCTTGTCAAATTCGACTTCCAATGCGCCACCAAAAACAAATCGCTTAAATTGGCGTGCCTTAGCATTGGTTTCCGGCAAAGCATTAATCTTGGCAGAAAAATATTGCCAACCGCTCATTGTATAAGCACGCAGTGAATGATCCATCCAACGTGTGATAACAAAGGCATCACCTAATTGACTGCGAAATTTTGCAGGGATAATCAACCGGTTCTTCGTATCCAGCGTGTGCTGGTATGTACCCATGAACATCGGCGTTACCCCCTTTCAATTTAACCAACTAGGTCTACCAGTTGCGAATGTTAAGAAAAGTCGAAAATTCAATACATTTAATTTACCACAATCTCCCACATCTCACCACCTTCCCCCACACGTCACCACAAGAATATAGCTTGATTTTAGAGACAGAAATGTTGATATACCGGTCTGGAGTAACCTTTTTAACAGTCACTTTACAAGTTTTCGAAGAACTTTAGAATTTGAAGAATTCTTTAACTTTCCAGGCGAAAAAGCTTGATATAACAACCTTTTAAGTTAATGATAAGCCAGTGGTGAATGGTGGTACGTGGTGGGAGGCGGTGACACTGTTTCGCAAAAAAAAAGAGGTTAGAACAGATTACTCTGTTCTAACCTCTTAGGACGTAAAACTCCATGACAAGTCAATCACGATGTCATTATATTTCGCGGAAACCGCCATCCACTGGGATTTGATTCTCTACATCAACCTCCTCCTCTTGTCCGCGCGTAAACGCAAACAACTCAATGACGAAGTACAGTGCGGCTAAGTAATAACCGTAGATATGTGAATTTAACCCTAACCAAATTGAAGCCAAGAAAAAAATGGGCCAAATAAATAGCAAATACCAAAATGCACCATGTTTCCGTAAGAACGCACCTGCGATAATGCTAAAAATCATATTCACAATAAATAATGAAAAGACAATTTTAAAATTAACGCTCAATGCCGTTTTATTAATAACGAAAGGTACTAAGAGTGCCAGAATTGGTACCCAACCCCAAAAACGCCAATCAAACGCTTCCTTTAATCGCTTCATGTTCCTTACCTCTTTTTTGTTACCACACTAATCTTTCCTAACGTTCTAACTCGAGCGCAAAACTCAGAGCGCTAAGCGCATAAAGCGGCGCTGTTTCAGCGCGTAAAATGCGTGGGCCAAGTCCTGCCGCTACAAACCCAAACTTTTCCGTTAGTAATTCTAACTCAGCTTCCTTTAAGCCACCTTCAGGCCCAACCAAAAAGGCTACTTCGTCACCTGAATGTAATCGGGCGAACTGTTGGGCAAGCATTGCTGCTTCCCCTTGCTTTGCGCTTTCTTCCCAAGCCACAATTTTGATCATTGCTTCCGGTAGCGTCAGCGCTTGCAAATTTGGCAAATACTGAACATCCGGAACAGTTAATCGGTGGGATTGTTCAGCAGCGCCTTGTGCAATCTTGGCGAGACGAGCAATTTTTTTATCTGCCTTCATGCCCCAATGTACGACCGACCAATCAGTTTCAACAAAGATAATATGATGCACCCCTAATTCAGTCGCTTTCTGCACCACAAGCTCAGGCTTATCGCCCTTTGCCAGTCCTAAAATCAAAGTCGCCTGCACAGGAAGTTCAACATTAGTTTCAACATGTTCCACCACCGTCATCCGTGTCACATCACCATCAATCTTGCTAACCTTAGCAACAACCATCGTTTCATGATCGGGATAGACAAACTCAGCCATTGTGCCAACTTTACCACGTAAAACCGTCATCAAATGATGCGCAATGTCATACGGCAAATCAAACTCGTCAATCTCTGGCGTTTCCGTCAAAAAATAACGTTGCATTACTTTTCATCCTCACTCGCTCGGTGCGCAATCAAGCCGTACCACTCACCAAGCTTCATTTTCTCGTCCATGATGTATCCTGAGGTCTCTAACTTGGCAACGATGACGTCCGCCTTATCTTGGTAGATACCTGACAACAAGAATTTTCCACCTGGTCGTAAAACAGATTCAACTTGTGGAATCAATGGTACCAGTACCTCTGCCAACATATTAGCAACCACGATATCAAACTCCTGTGCTGGCACGTCCTGCAATAGGTCGCTCGCCATCACCTTGATATTTGATGCAATTGGGTTCAAATCCAAGTTACCTTGGGCAGAACGAACCGCAACTTCATCAATATCCGTGCCAAGCACTGAGCTAGCTCCCAACAACTTGGCGGCAATACCAAGGACACCTGAACCAGTGCCGACATCCAACAAACGTTCACCACCACGAATCACAATTTCAAGTGCTTGCATCATCAACCGCGTCGTGGGGTGAGTACCGGTACCGAATGCCATGCCTGGATCAAGCACAATAACTTGTTCATCCTTTTGTGCTGGAACATACTCTTCCCACTTCGGTACAACGGTCAAATGACGCGTAACCCGAACTGGGTGGTAATACTTTTGCCATTCCGTCGCCCAGTCATCGTCCTTAACAGCCGTCGTCGTCACGGTACCAGGCGTTGCATCCAATCCGAAATCAGCTAATTGATTAACGCGCATTTGTACACCATTAATCACCTCAGGCAAGTTGATATTTTCTGGGAAGTACCCTGCCACCACGGCACCAAATTCCCGGTGTTCAACAACATCCCAGTCAACCCACACGGTTGCATCGGCTGGTTCGTAACTATCTACATCAGCGGCGTCATCAATTTGAATTCCTTCGGCGCCGGCTTCCATCAAAATATTGCTTACCGCTTCGACCGCTTCACTTTGGGTCTCGACGATTACTTCTTGCCAACTCATCAGCTTTTCCTCATCAATTCGTATTAGTATTACCTAAAGAATAACATAAAAAAAGAACGGGAGATAACAAGTATCTCTCGTTCTTAATTAACAACTAACTAATTAGTCGACCGTAACGATCGTCATCAAGTTAGTCGTACCTGAAGTCGTTACAGGAATACCCGCAGTAACGATGATAGTATCACCCTTTTCTGCCAAACCTGCAGCAACAACTTCCTTCTTAGCCAAGTCGATCAAAGCATCAGTGTTGTCCACTGCTTCTGAGATAACTGGTTGCACACCCCAGTAAACCGTCAATGAACGTTGTACACGCTCGTCGAAAGTCAACGCCAAGATGTCGGCGTTAGGACGGTACTTTGAAATCATCTTTGCAGTGTAACCTGAAGTCGTTGCGGCAACGATAGCCTTAACGTTCAAGTTTGCTGCAGCCGTAGCAACAGCAGCAGCAACTGATTCAGTAACGTCAGTAGCGTCAAAGTTGTTTACGTGACGACCGTTCAATGCCAAAGCAGTTTCTGCCTTTTCATCGATGCGGGCCATCGTAGCAACAGCAGCAACTGGGTATGCACCGTTAGCTGACTCACCTGACAACATCGTAGCGTCAGTTCCGTCAAATACAGCGTTGGCAACGTCAGAAGCTTCGGCACGTGTAGGACGTGGGTTTTCTTGCATTGAATCCAACATGTCAGTAGCCGTAATAACTGGCTTACCAGCAGCGTTCATCATGCGGATCAAGTCCTTTTGTACCAAAGGCACGTTTTCTGCTGGAATTTCAACACCCATGTCTCCACGAGCAATCATCAAACCATCAGAAACCTTTAAGATTTCAGCAAAGTTGTCGATACCTTCTTGAGATTCGATCTTAGGGAAGATCATAACATCTTCCTTACCAGCTTCTACCAACAAAGCACGGATGTCTTCAACGTCTGAAGGCTTACGTACGAATGAAGCGGCGATGTATTGGATACCTTGTTCCAAACCGAAGCGGATGTCATCGGCATCCTTTTCAGTGATACCTGGCAAGTTGATTGAAACACCAGGTGCGTTAACACCCTTACGTGATCCCAACAAACCGTGGTTTTGAACTTCAGTAACCAATTCGCGGTTAGCTTCATCCTTTTCAGTGATCAACATGTCAATCTTACCGTCGTCGAACAACACGTGTCCGCCAACCTTAACATCGTCGAACAAACCTGGGTAAGTTACGGCAACCTTTTCCTTAGTACCTTCAAGAGATGAATCCATTGAGATGCGGACAACATCACCGATGTTGAACTCAATCTTACCTGGCTCTTGAACAGTCGTACGGATTTCAGCACCCTTAGTGTCTAACAAGAACCCTACAGTGTTACCTGAAATCTTCTCGGCTTCGCGCACAGCGTTCATACGACCCAAGTGTTCCTCGTGGTCTCCGTGTGAGAAGTTGAAACGTACAACGTTGGCACCTGACTCGATTAACTTCGTAATAGTCTCGACGTCAGAACTAGCTGGTCCAAGCGTTGAAACAATCTTGGTCTTCTTCATGATCTGAAAAATCTCCTTCGTTTTGTGTTGATAGTGTATCTACCTACTGTTACTTATTGTACTATTTTTCACTTTTTTTGTACACATTTTTTGTTCGAATCATGTTGCAAATAATAGACACCAATTATACAAAGAAAAACCACCTAGCATGCTTTGAAACATACTAGGTGGTTCGGAACTTATTTATGATTGACGTGCGTCCGTATCCAAATCAACCTCAGTTAGCTTACGCAACTTTGTCTTGTGCTTAATCTTGTAGCCAAAGTATAGCGCCAAGAACAATGGCACTGACATATACGTCGTGATAATACCGGACCAATTCCAGTGTGAAATCATTCCTTGGAATGATGCCAAATCTTGACCAACAACAACGACAATTGACAATACCAAGGCCAAAATTGGTCCCACTGGGAACCACTTTGCATGATAACGCAACTTCTTAATGTCTCGTCCTTGTGCAACGAAAGCCCGACGGAAACGATAGTGTGAAATAGCAATACCGATCCAGGCAATGAAACCAGTCAACCCAGAAGCGGCGACCAAGTAGTAGTAGATACCTGGTCCAAAGACCGATGTGACGAATGTTAGTAAGCCGACCGCAACTGTCGCTAACAATGCTGGTACTGGGATACCCGTGTTACTGTTCACCCGACCGAAAATCTTTGGTGCCTTACCTTCTTGGGCCATTGCATACAGCATTCGCGTTGACGCATAAACACCCGAATTGGCTGATGAAATCACTGAGGTCAAAATCACGGCATTCATCAATGAAGCCGCCCCAGCAAGACCTGCTTGCTTAAAGACCAATGTAAACGGTGACACGGCAATATTCGTTTCACTTGAGTGCAACAAAGCTGGATTCTTGTAGAAAAGCAATGCCCCAATAATGAAAATTGCCAAGATATAGAACAACAGAATACGCCAGAACACTTGCTTAATCGCCGTTGGCACTGACGTTTCTGGTGTTTCCGACTCACCAGCCGTAATCCCGACCATTTCCGTTCCTTGGAACGAGAAGCCAGCAACCATGAATACAGCCAGCATACCACCGAAGCCACCCACGAAACCGTGGTTACCGCCGGCAGACAAGTTTCGTGCCACATCAGGATGATAAGACATGATACCGAAAATCGTCGCAACTCCAATAATCAAGAACGCAATAACTGCAACAACCTTAATTGTTGCCATCCAAAACTCAGTTTCAGCATATGACTTAGCCGACATTAGATTAATCACTGTAATCAAAGCTAGGACAATAGCTGACCAAATCCAGGTTGGTACGTGAGGCAACCAGTAGCCCATTACCACGCCAACTGTTGCTGCTTCAACGGCAACGGTAATGGCCCAATTGAACCAGTAGTTCCAGCCCATGGCAAACCCGAAGGCAGGATCAACAAAGCGATCTGCATAAGTTGAAAATGAGCCTGATACCGGCATATACGTCGCCATCTCACCCAAACTTGTCATTAGGAAGTAAACCATCAAGCCGATTACGGCGTATGAGGTTAAGGCACCAAACGGACCTGCTTGTGCAACCGTCGCACCTGAGGCAACGAACAGGCCGGTACCGATGGTTCCACCTAAGGCAATCATCGACAGGTGACGCGTCTTCATTGTTCGCTTCAACGCACCTGGCTGTTGTGTTTCTTCTGACATAACTCCTCCTAAATGAGAGGCCTAATCGCACTAATAACAAAAAATCCCTAGCTTATACCATCGCATAAACTAGGGACCATAATTGGTAGTCTTTAGTGTTGTCGATAGCGCTCCGCAGCCGACAGATTTTGCTGCGACAGTCTAACCGTTGTTCACGTCTAGACCAACATGTTTTATTACCACAAAACACATTTCGGCAACCTCCCCTTTCCTTAACCGCACTGTCTGCCGACTTAGCTAAGTACTTTTGTTGGTTGCGACCTCTATGTCATATTTAATTTACGGAATAACTATAGCCAATTTTAAGCATGTCGTCAAGGGACCTTTTTGTGAAGCATGTTAGAATGAAAACAATTATATCCTAAAGGAGCCCCTATGACATTCGACTTAATGCCTTGGCAACTGGCTGATTTTCCAGCTTATCAAGCACTCATTACGATGCCCCCAATTGCCGCAGCAATTGGGATTGATACAAAATCCGTGGCTAGTCAACAACAAGCATTCGAAAATGATATCTATCAAACATACCAAGTTGCAATTCTCATCGATGGCACGCCACAAGGTAGTATTGTTGCCTACCAACGGGCAAATGAGCTGGGTGATCCACTTACTACTGAAGCTGACCTTGCTTACTTCTTAGCCCCTGATTTCTGGGGACACGGTATTATGACGGATGTCGTAACAGCCTTCATCACGCAATTGCCTCCTCATTTTACACTTTGGGCTGATGTCCTAGCAGATAACATTGGATCTCTTAGGGTTCTTGAAAAGGTCGGTTTTACCAATCAAGGGACTTACATAGATTTATTTGGCCGTCAAATTATCCAATTCCATCTATATCGATAAATAAAGGGGTTGGCGATTTTTACGCCAACCTCTTTTTAACATATTTCGACATCCAAAGCAGCTTAATCATAGGCTCGGGTCTCGGGATCAAATACATATTGTATACCACTTTGACGGTTGCAACGGTCTTGAAACGCGCTGTAATCCACCAATCAGCCCAGGCAAACCAGCCCGCACGCCAAACAAAACGGTTTGATAATCCCTTGTGTCGCCGATAATTAATCGCAACAAGTAGTTGCATCATACCGACGATAAATTGGACAAACAACAAAACCGCACCACTTGTGGCCACAACATAGATAATTTCAGACGTATGAATGGTAAGTAATAAATATATTCCCCATAAAATTAGTGCTGTCATATACCATGACCGAGCCAGCATATTCCACTCGCCAAGCCACAAACAAACGACACGACGATACCGAATTGGTTGAAAAACAATCTCACGACTTTGGGCAAATAAGTTTTCAATATCGGCTTCATTCCAAATAAACCGTTCTGAAGTCGAACCACGTAAACGCGTTGGTGTCACCCGTGTACTTGTTGCAAAGGTGTTGTACCGAACGACCCAAGCACGCAACTATAACCGCCAGAACAAATCTATTTCAGTGCCAACGCGATTTGAACGGCAAAACCCAATTGCCAATAGCGCCGTGCGATGGTACATAATCGCCTCTTTTTTGACACGAATCATCACGTCATGCCACGCCTGTTTACGGCGATCGGCAGCCAGTTCAACGGCCGCATCCATTTGAGATTGTTGCAGCAAAGCCATTATCTTGTTGTGGTAGCGTTTCAAGCATAACGGCAACGACGCGCGATGCTGAGGTGTCGTTAATGTCCGTCATAAACAAAAAAACTCAGCCCAAAGACTGAGTTTTTATCCCACCACTAGAACAGTCCGGTAATCCGGCCGTTTTCATCAATATCAATATCATAAGCAGCTGGATGACTTGGTAACCCTGGCATGGTTAGCACAGTACCAGTCATGACAACTAAGAAGCCAGCGCCCAACTTCGGAATAAATTCGCGCACGTGAATCTTAAAGTCCTTTGGCGCACCTAATTTCCTAGCGTCATCAGACAAAGAATACTGCGTCTTCGCCATAATGACGGGCAATTTATTCCAACCATGCTTGGCAAATTTGCGTAACTGCTTTGCTGCCTTATCCGACAATTCAACACCCGTACCACCATAAATGGTTTGCACGATTTTTTCAATCTTTACGACGGCATCGTCATCAGCTTCGTACAAGGGCTTAAAATCACTCGCGACTTGCGCTGCTTCAGTGACCGCACCAGCTAGCTCGGTAGCCCCAGCACCGCCCTTAGCCCAGACATCAGCAACATACGCTTGCACACCAAAGTCTCGTGCGTAGGCTTCAACCATCGCAATTTCTTCAGGCGTATCCGTCACAAAACGATTTACAGCTACGATGACGGGCACCCCGTAACGGGTCATGCTCTGCAAATGTTGTCCAAGGTTTGCCAAACCTGCGGCCAACGCCCGCTCATCCGGCTCCGTTAACGCAGTTTTAGGCAACCCGCCATGCATCTTGAGTGCTCGGACCGTCGCCACAACCACGATGACATCAGGATGCTTACCGAGCAATGGTGTTTTAAAGTCCAAGAACTTTTCACCACCCAAGTCAGCCCCAAAGCCAGCTTCAGTCACCACATAGTCTGCTAACTGTAGCGCCGTCTTAGTCGCACGAATTGAATTGGTACCTTGGGCAATATTAGCAAATGGGCCACCGTGAATTAAGGCTGGTGTATGCGCTAACGTTTGGACCAAATTTGGCTTAATGGCATCCTTCAACAAAGTCGTCAACGCACCTGCAACACCCAAGTCCTTAACTGTGACCGGCTCTTTGGCATAGGTATAACCAATGACAATGCGTTCAATACGTACTTTCATGTCCATCAGGTCGCGTGACAAAGTCAAAATAGCCATCAACTCTGATGCAACCGTAATATCAAAGCCATCTTCACGTGGCACACCTGAAGTTGGTCCACCCAAGCCAATTGTCACATGACGCAAAGCACGATCGTTAACATCCAAAGCACGCCTCCAAAGTAACCGGCGTGGGTCAATGTTCAACGGATTTCCTTGATAAATACTATTATCAATGACGGCCGCCAACGTATTGTGAGCACTCGTCAAGGCGTGAAAATCGCCGGTAAAATGCAAATTAATATCAGCCATCGGCACAACTTGGGCATAGCCACCGCCAGTTGCACCGCCCTTAAGTCCCATTACCGGGCCTAAAGAAGGTTCACGAAGCGCCACCATTGTTTGCTGGCCAATTTCATTCAAAGCATCAGCTAGTCCGACCGTCACCGTTGACTTACCTTCACCAGCTGGAGTTGGATTAATTGACGTCACCAAGACCAACTTACCAAGTTCAGCCTTGTGAGCCGTTTCGTCAACTGAAATTTTGGCCTTATCACGACCGTACGGTTCCCATTCTGCTGGCGTTAAACCAGTCCTTTCAGCAATTTTTTCAATGGGCCACACTTCTGCAGCTTGTGCAATTTCAATATCTGTTTGCATCCCCAGACACCACCTTATTTTCTTTTTCAACTGCTTGATAACCGATATCATGACGATATTGTAGCTTAGTTGTCAACGCATCAAGGACCGTGTATACCTGTGCTTGAGCCCTTGTCGCGCTCGTTGCCGATGCCACAATTGTTACCACTCGGCCACCACTTGTTATAAGTTTATCATCATTTTCCCCAACCCCGGCATAAAATGAACTTATTTTAGGCATTGAAATTGTAGGAACGATAGCGCCAGCTTCTGGGGCAACTGGATAACCTTGTGCAGCGAGTACAACTCCTAAAAAAACAGCCGTGGTTTGCCACTGGACAACTGGTTGGCGACCATTGCTCAGCTCGTGCACCAGTTCATAAAAATCACTCTGAAGCTGTGGCAAAACCACTTGTGTTTCAGGGTCGCCGAAACGGACATTGTATTCAATTACCTTTGGACCATCGGCAGTCAACATCACCCCGGTGTATAGCACACCCGTGAATGGGGTACTGTTAGTCGCCATTTCACGCAGCAATGGTCCAACCAATCGATCAATCGCGTCTGACACGATGTCGTCAGTTAACCAGCGGACCGGACTGTACGCTCCCATGCCACCAGTATTTGGCCCCCAATCGCCATCTAATAATCGTTTGTGATCTTGGGCAACTGGCGTGTGAACAATGCCGTTTGGCCCCACCAAACTAAAGATTGAAAACTCAACACCCCTTAAAAAGGCCTCAATGACTAGTTTGGCCTGCTGATTGCCCCGATAAAGTTCCTGTACCGCTCTCAACGCGGCTTGACGGGTTGGATAAATCATCACACCTTTACCAGCTGCCAAACCATCCTGTTTCACTACCACCGGTTCTTCACTTGTCATAATGGCACGTTCTGCTGCTGGCCGAGACGTTACAGTTACCGACGCAGCTGTCGGAATACCTTCAGCTACTAAGCGATCCTTGGCAAATGATTTCGACCCTTCAAGCTGTGCTGCGGCCTTCGTTGGACCGAAAATTGGCAAGCCAGCGGCTTGAAAGTCATCAACAATTCCTGCAATTAAGGGTTCTTCAGACCCAACAAACGTCAAATCGATCGCCGTCATTGTTGCAAAATCACGCAATGCATCGATATCCGTCATCGGAATACCCACTGGGTGAATCTTATCAGCCTGCATGCCAACATTGCCTGGCGCCACATAGACCATTGTCACTTGATCGCTTTTTGCAAACGCTTGTGCCAAAGCATGCTCACGTGCACCTGAGCCAATCACAAGTACTGTTGCCATATTGTCCTCCATTAATGCTTAAAGTGGCGTACGCCGGAAAATACCAACGCAATACCGAGCTCGTTCGCTTTATCGATTAAGGCCTGATCCTTAATTGATCCACCTGGTTCAACAATCGCTTTAATACCGTGACTAGCTGCGTAGCTCACCGAATCATCCATTGGGAAAAAGGCATCTGATGCCAAAACAGCCTCATCATACCCCGGCTTACTTTCTGCCTTGTTAATTGCCAATTTGACTGAGTCAATGCGATTTGGTTGCCCTGATCCAACGCCTAATGTTTGACCATCACGTGCGACCACAATTGCATTCGACTTAACGTGTTTGACAGACTTTTGCGCAAAGACCATCGCTGCCAGCTGAGCCTCAGTCGGCTGGACCTGACTAACAACTGTGAAATCGATGATCGTTTCAGTGGTTAAGTCGCGTTCCTGCATGACCATGCCACCCAAAATTGCAGTGGCTTCAATCTGTTGAGGCAAATCCGTCGTAAACGGTAACGTCAACAGTCGTAAATTCTTTTTCTTAGCTAAAACAGCATACGCGTCATCAGTAAAAGATGGTGCAATAATAATTTCCAAGAAAATTTGATGCATCTTTTCGGCTGTTACCAAGTCAACTTCACGATTCAAAGCCACGATGCCACCAAAAATGGAGATATCATCAGCTGCAAAGGCCGCATCCCACGCTGCTTCAATCGTTGCTCCCTGACCAATACCGGCCGGATTCATGTGTTTCACCGTCACCACTGTTGGCGCAGCAAACTCCGAGATAATTCGCAACGCCGCATCTGTATCACGAATGTTGTTGTATGACAATTGCTTGCCATGCAAAATATCTGCGCTTAACACTGAATAGTTACTCCTTAACGCATCGCGATAAGCAGCAGCTTGTTCATGAGCATTTTCCCCATACCGTAGCGTGTCAAATCGATCGTAGGTCATCGTTTGCTGCGTTGGAAATTCTTCGGTTGTCAGATATGTCGCAATAAGCGCATCATAGGCGGCTGTGTGGCGGAACACTTTCGCCGCCATTGCTTGACGAAAATCAGCTTCATCATCTGTTCCTGATTGTAGCCGGTCAAGTACGATTTGGTAATCTGCCGGATCTACCACCGGTAACACACCCGCATAATTTTTAGCCGCCGATCGTAACATTGACGGGCCACCGATGTCAATGTTTTCAATGGCGTCTGATTGCGTGACACCTGGCTTTTGAATTGTCGCTTTGAACGGATACAAATTGACGACCACCAAATCAATCGGGGTGATACCATACGTGGCTAAGGTAGCCATATGCGCCTCATCATCACGCCGTGCTAACAAGCCAGCATGAATACGTGGGTGTAAAGTTTTAACCCGTCCATCCAGCATTTCGGGGAAATCAGTTACCGTATCAACCGGCGCAACTGTTAAGCCGGCTGCTTCAAGCACGGCCAACGTCCCACCAGTTGAAACTAATTCAAACCCCAATGTCTGTAGCGTCGTCGCGAATGGGACAAGGCCGGTCTTATCTGAAACACTTAGTAATGCCCGCGTCATTTTACAAATACTCCTTTTTTAATCAACATAGCAACCGTGGCTGGATACAACGTATGCTCAACCGCATGAATTTTAGTTGTTAGCTGCACCAAATCATCTGTTGCGGTAAGTATAACCGCCTCTTGCGCAATAATTTCACCCGAATCAACCCCATCATCGACATAATGAATGGTCACACCGGTCACTTTAACACCAGACTGCCACGCATCCGCAATCGCGGAATTGCCAGGGAAACTGGGCAACAGCGCCGGATGAATATTCACAATGCGTTGATGAAAGGCATTGACCAACTTGGGGGTCAAAATTCGCATATACCCCGCTAATAAGATGCCCACCACACCATCCGATGCCAAGACCGTTAACATGACGTCTTCTGCCAATTCGCGTGTCGCGTGATCTTTATAGTTAATCCGCAACACCGGAATACCCGCTCTTTCAGCAAGTTGCTGGGCCCCGGTATTACGGCGATCAACCACCACACGAACAATTTCGGCTGGCACCTCACCAGTCTGAGTCGCCTGAATAAGCGCTGACAAATTAGTACCAGTTCCTGATGCAAACACGGCTAACTTTGGATGGGTTATGACCATGGTTGCTTACCTCGCCAATTGAGTTTCTCTGACACGGCAGGCGTCACCGTGCCGACTTGATACGCAGCTTGACCTTCATCCGCTAGCATGGCCAACACACGCGCAACATGGGTTGGCTTCACAATCAGAATCATCCCCAACCCCAAATTAAACGTTGCCAGCATGTCTGCCAACGACAGCTGACCGAGGCGTTGCAATTCCATAAAAATCGGTAAAATTGGCCAACTGTCCCACTCTATACTGGCCGATAGATCCGCAGGTAGGGCACGGGGCAAGTTACCGACGATACCGCCACCGGTGATGTGGGCCATGCTCACGACCAACCGTTCTGATAGTAGCGGTAAAACCGCCTGAGCATACAAGGTGGTTGGCGTTAAAAGGGACTTCTGTAATGTCATTGGTAACGTCGTAAAATCAGCTGTCTGTTCTAGTCCCAACACTGTACGTACAAGTGAATACCCATTGGAATGAATGCCACTAGACGCTAACCCAATCAACACATCACCAGTAGCCACACGATCAACTGTTAGCATCTCATCTCGTTCAACAACGCCAACACCAAAGGCTGCCAAGTCATAATGGTCTGGCGCATACATCCCAGGCAATTCAGCCGATTCACCACCAATTAAGGCTGCTCCCGTCGCTTGGGTTGCTTGCGCAATGCCACGAACAATTATTGCTACCTGTTCGGGTACCATTTTGGCAATTGCTAAATAATCAAGTAAAAATAATGGTTTTGCTCCTTGCGCCACAATGTCGTTCATCACCATAGCAACTAAGTCCTGGCCAATTGATTCGTGTCGTTCGGCCATGATGGCCAATAATAATTTTGTGCCCACACCGTCAGTGCCTGAAATCAAAACCGGATCTCGGTATTGCGTGCCTAACGCAAACGCTGCACCGAAACCGCCAACTCCAGCAAGAACGTCTGGTGTATAGGTAGCCGCTACATCCGCTTGCATCATGTCCACTGCCTTTTCACCGGCTGCGATGTCTACACCAGCCCCTGCGTACGCATTAGCTTCTATCATGTCTCCCCCTTTTTTAGCTCACCGTTTGACCGGCAACTAGTTGTTGATCACTAATTGATGGCACTTGGCTCGGATGATAAGTTGTCGTTGGTTCAGTTTTAAAATCAACTTCACCAGCAGTTATCGCCGCCGTCAACGTTTTTTTATAGTCGTAAATTGGCGATGGATAATGCCCATCAAAGTAAGCCGTCGTTAAGCCAGTTCCATTACCTGTGTATGGCAAATCAATCGCTTGCACTAAACCTGGCACGGATAGAAAAGCCAACGAATCAGCTCCCAACATGGCCGTCATTTCAGCCAATGTATGGTTCGCCGCTAAAAGTTCCGCCGTTGTTTGCATATCAACGCCAAAAAATGACGGATATTTGAAGGCTGGTGACGCAATTCGCACATGAACTTCCTTAGCACTGGCTTCGCGTAACATTTTGACAATGTAACTTGATGTTGTGCCACGCACGATTGAATCATCCACTAGCACGACGCGTTTACCGGCAACCACCGACGGTACTACACTTAGCTTCATACGCACCGCTCGCTCACGTCGCTCCTGCGTTGGCTCAATAAACGTCCGTGCAATATATTGATTTTTAACCAGCCCCATTTCATTAGGCAAGCCCGTTGCCTCGGCATAGCCCATGGCGGCCGATAATGAAGAATTCGGCACACCAACTACCAAGTCACCGGTTGCCGGCTGTTCAAGCGCTAATTGCCGACCCATCCGTTTACGAGCAGCATGCACGTTAACACCATAAATATCAGAGTCAGGCCGTGCAAAGTAGATATACTCCATCGCATCAATATGTAAATCCGTTTTGCTCGTGTAGTGATCAATTCGTAAGCCGGCCTGGTCAATCGTTAATAGCTCCCCTGGTTGGACATCCCGAATAAACGTTGCCCCAACCGCATTTAACGCAGCTGTTTCACTAGTCACAACATACTGACCATCCGGCAACTGTCCAACCACAAAGGGACGAAAACCGTGTGGATCAAGGGCTGCATACATGGCGGTTGACGTAAGAAGCAAAAACGCGAACCCGCCCCGCAATTGTTGCAAAGCATCTTTTAAGTGATCATAAAGTGTTGTCGACGTTGAACGCCGAATTAAATGCAATAACACTTCTGTATCCGATGATGATTGAAAAATTGCCCCTTGCATCTCAAGGCTTTGTCGCAAAGATTGTGCATTCGTGATATTTCCATTGTGTGCTAAGGATAATTGCATATCGGAAAAGTTCACCATCAACGGTTGAATATTTTCAATCCCTGCTGAACCAGCCGTCGCATATCGAACGTGACCAATCGCTGCTTGTCCCTGCAAATGCGCTAACAGCGCCGGGTCACGAAAAACATCATGTAGTAGGCCCAGACCACGTTCTTGCCATAAATGACCTTTCTGATTGGCAACAATCCCTGCGCCTTCTTGGCCCCGGTGCTGTAAAGCGTGTAAGCCATAGTAAGTCAAATTAGCTGCCGTTTGATGGCCCCAAACCCCAAAAATACCGCATTCTTCATTTAATGACCGAGTTTGTTCATTTAATTGCATTGCCATGTGATTGCTCCTTCATACGCTTGTTGCAGGCGGACCTTATCTAAGTTGACGGTCCCATTAGCTGTTGTGACAACCAACTGATCATTATTTGTGACCGTGCCCAGTCGCAGATATGCTGTGTCCAGGCGTGCTTCAAAGGTGGCCACATCTTTCGCTGGCACAGTTACCAAAAAGCGTCCTGGCGTCTCACTAAATAACCAGCTGGCAGTCCAAGGCACTATTACATCAAAACCAAACGGCGTGTTAAAGGCACTTTCTGCCAAGCACACCGCTAAGCCACCTTCCGCCAGGTCGTGGGCACTGGCAATCATCCCCTGCTGAATCCCCGTTAACACACTTTGCTGGGTGGCTGACAATTTATCACGATTTAAACTAGGCAACCGGCCTGCAATGGCTCCAGTCTGTAGTTGTTGCAACTCAGAACCATTAAAGTCAGCTGTGGTATCACCAAGCAAATAGATGACATCATCTGGCTGCTTAAACGAAATCGTTGTGATATCAGCAGTATCAGTATGTAACCCGACCATGCCAATCATTGGGGTCGGATATATCGCAGCACCGTCGGTCTCGTTATACAACGACACATTACCGGAAATAATCGGCGTATTAATCTGTCGCGCCATCTCGTTAATCCCGGCTACCGATTGTGCCAATTCGTAATAAATTGTCGGATCATCCGGATTACCGAAATTCAAGCAATCTGTAATGCCGATTGGCAACGCACCAGTTGCAATAATGTTACCAGCTGCCTCAGCGACTGCGCGTTGCCCACCAATATAAGGATCAAGGTAGGTAAATCGTGCGTTCACATCCGTTGTCATAGCTAATGTCTTTTTGGTGCCACGTAAACGAACAACAGCCGCATCACCACCCGGCTTAATCACCGTATTAGTTCGGACCATACTATCGAAATGTCTGAACAAACTCTCTTTCGAAGCAACCGTTGGCTGTGCCAATATATCCTGCCAAACTGTCGTCAAATCAGTCACACGTGGTGTAAAATCTGGTGCTGAGTCTTGCAGACGTGCTGGTTTCACCTGCTTCATGATTTGTTTAGGGGCCTGTGTCAAAAAATTGACTGGTAAATCAGCTACGGTCTCGCCATGCCAGGTTAATTCATACCGTCCTGTTGCCGTAACTTCGCCAATCACAACTGCCTCTAAGTTAGCTTGCTGAAAGACTGCCTGCACGGCTGCTTCATGTCCTTTTGTCACAACTAACAGCATGCGTTCTTGCGATTCAGATAACATGAGTTCATAAGGTGTCATGCCCGTCTCACGTTGTGGTACATTGTCTAATTGCAAGTGAATGCCCATTCCTGCTTTGCCAGCCATTTCAGCTGACGAGGATACCAAACCAGCTGCGCCCATATCCTGCACCCCAACAATGACCTCGCCAAATTGCTGAATTGCTGTCAAAGTTGCATCCATCACTAGCTTTTCTAAAAACGGATCCCCCACTTGGACAGCTGAACGATCTTGTTCGGCATCTGATGAAAATTCCGCGGACGCAAAAGTAGCACCATGAATGCCGTCACGACCAGTTTTTGCCCCGACATACATAACCGTATTACCACTACCATCGGCGCGCCCGACCTGAATCCGTTCCCGATCCAGTACGCCAACAGCCATTACATTAACAAGTGGATTGCCTTGATAAACCGGATCAAAGCCAATCTCGCCACCAACGGTTGGAATACCAATCGCATTGCCATACCCAGCAATTCCATCAATCACACCGGTTAACAGATGTTGCGTACGTGCATCTGTTAACTCGCCGAAACGTAAACTATCAAGCACCGCGATTGGTTGCGCGCCCATTGAAAAAATATCCCGTAAGATACCACCAACTCCCGTCGTAGCACCTTCATATGGTTCAACCGCTGAAGGGTGATTGTGAGATTCAGCTTTAAATACAACGGCCTGACCATCACCGATATCCAAAATTCCAGCACCCTCACCCGGTCCTTGTAAGACACGCTCATTGGTTGACCAAAATGTCCGGAGCACCGGCTTAGATTTCTTGTAGGAAACGTGTTCTGACCACATGGCTGCAAACAACCCAGTTTCCGTATAATTAGGCAAGCGTCCCAATGTTTGCTTAATTAACGTGTATTCATCGTCCGTTAATCCCCACGCCTGATATGGTTTCGTGGCGGCAATTTCTGCCGGTGTGGGTTCATGCGTTGTTGCCAACAATGCTGTCATACTTTTACAGTCTCCTTCGTCATAATGGTTGCTAGTAAACTTTCAAAAAATGGTCGTCCATCCGTATTACCAATCAACGTCTCAACTGCGCGTTCTGGATGTGGCATCAATCCAATCACATTCCCACTGCGGTTCGTAATCCCAGCAATCCGATCAACGGAACCATTAACATCAGTCGCATACGTTAAGACAACCTGCCCATTTTCATGCAACATCCGCACCGTTACATCGTCAGCAACATACCGGCCCTCGCCGTGCGCAATCGGTAATTTAATCGTTGTCGTGGCATCAGTATATTGGTTTGTGAAGGCCGTTTGTCGATTAGTAATCGTTAGCTTAACCTCATCACAGATGAACACCGGTGTCTGATTCATCATCAATTGCCCAGGTAGCATCCCCGCCTCCGTTAAAATCTGAAAGCCATTGCACACTCCCACCACTAGTTTCCCGGTTGCAGCCATGTTTTTCACAGCTGTCATTACGGGCGCGAAACGTGCTACCGCTCCTGTGCGTAAGTAATCACCATACGAAAAGCCCCCCGGTAGGAACACCGCATCGTACGCCGACAGGTCAGTCGACTTTTCGGTCACAAACTGGACATCCGCGCCAAAGTCCTGTAACGCATAATACATATCAAAATCACAATTTGATCCTGGAAATTGAATAACCGCTGCTTTCATCTTAAGCCTCTACTTCCGCTAACACCGTGATGCGATACGTTTCTGTGTTTGGATTAATTAGTAGCGCTTCAGCCAGGCTGGTGGCCTCATCATACGCACTTTGTTCATCAATCGCCGCTAACTTAACTTCAAAATATTTCCCTTGCGTCACTGACGTTATCCCTTGATAATTAAGACGCGCAAGAGCATCCTTAATTACTTCACCCTGAGGGTCCAAAATTGATGGCTTATAAGTAACTGTAATCTGTGCAGTGTACATGCTTACTCTCCTAAATATGTCGTTAATCTGTGCAAAACTGTTGTGTATCCATCACGTAAGTCGCCCGTCCCCCGACGAAAAACGTCTTTATCTAAGGATTGGCCAGTGGCTTGATCAATCAGGCGCATATTATCTGGTGACAGTTCATCGCCTAACGTCAACACACCCGTAGCATCCAGGCCAAATTCCAATTTAAAATCAATTAACGTAATACCCATAGATTCAAACAATTGGCGGAGTTGCCGATTAACTGTTTGAGCAACTGCCTCGATTTGGGTTAACTGACTTGGCGTCGCTAAGTTGAGAGCAAATATTTGCGATTGATTCAATGGTGGATCATCAAGGGCATCGTTTTTGAAGTAATATTCTTGCACCGTGGGTGAAAGGGGCGTCAACATTTGCACCGCATAACGCGTTGCAAAATGGCCCGCCGCATAATTACGAATCACAACTTCAATTGGCAACATGTCCAGTGCTGTTACCAACACATCACGTTCGCCGACTGCCTGTTGAAAGTGTGTCACAATGCCTTGCGCCTTTAAAAAGCAAAACAATTGCTGACTGATTTGGGTCGTTAGCCGTCCCTTATCGCTAATTTCGGCTTTTTGTTTGCCATTAAGCGCTGTCGCTTGGTCCAAGCTATGCAACCACAACACATTAGGATCGTCCGTGGCATACACTGCCTTTGCTTTGCCTGTTGTTAATAAAACCCCTTGTACAATCGTCATAACTTTGTCCCCCATTCGCGCAAATCTTTCATGGCTGCCATACCGGTGGCTGTAATGTGACCCATCTTCCGTCCCGGCTTCACTTCACGTTTACCGTAGTCGTGAAAGTGCCACCCCTCATGTGTCGCTATATCTTGGCGTGCCTGTATAATCTGATCCCCTAATAAATTCAACATGATAGCTGGTGCATATTGGGTAATCACCGGAATCGGCAAGCCCATAATACTTCGAATATGGCCTTCAAATTGTGAAACATTCGTCGCCTCGATGGTTAAATGCGCAGAATTGTGGGGACGTGGGGATAATTCATTGATATACACACGTTCACCCACCACAAATAATTCAATTCCTAAAACTCCCACAAGTTGCATTGCATTGGCAATGGTCGTCGCAATGGTCTCAATTTGTTTGGCAATCTGTGGCGATAACATTGCTGGTGCCGCGGAAACTCGTAAGATATGGTGCTGATGCTCATTGACCGTCACCGGCCAAGTCCGAATTTCACCACGATCATCGCGAGTTACCATCACGCTCAATTCTCGATCAAACGCTAACTTTTTTCCAAAACAAGGGTGATATCGGTCGGTTGTTGCCAATGTGCTAACAAATTTGCTAATGCATCGGTATTTGGAATATCCCATTGGCCATGACCGTCATATCCCCCCGTTGCCGTTTTCAAAATTGCTGGCAACGATACTTCATGGCATCGGGCGTCCAACTCCACCAAGTTATCCACTGCTGCAAATGGGGCAACTGGTAATCCCAACGCTGCCACGAATTGCTTCTCACGCAATCGGTTCGCTGTGATGTTTAATAACGCCACCCCTTGGGGTAACTTTTCAGCTGGTACGGTAGCCTGTAATGCCGTCTGATTCACATTTTCAAATTCATATGTCACAACATCCGCTTGATTAGCAAGATTACGTAGGGCCGAAACATCATCATAGTTCGCAACAATTTGTTGATCTGCAACCAAGGCTGCCGGCGCATCAACCTGCGGATCCAAGACAATGACTCGGTACCCCATTGGTTTAGCGGCTAAGGCTAACATTTGCCCCAATTGACCGCCACCAACGATACCGATAGTGGCTGGTGGCAAAATTTGTTTAGTCATGTAACAACTCCTCACTCTCAATCGATTGTTGGCGTTGCTCTTCTCGGAATAGGGCTATTTTATCGGTCAGTGCTGGCTCCGCAATTCCCAACATTTGGATTGCCAAATAAGCAGCATTCTTAGCTCCCGCCGTCCCAATGGCCACCGTCGCAACTGGTACACCGGCTGGCATCTGAACGATACTTAGCAATGAATCCATCCCCTGCAAAGCATGCGATTGAATTGGGACCCCAATTACCGGTAGCGTTGTCTGTGCCGCCAACATGCCAGGCAAGTGGGCGGCACCACCAGCGCCAGCAATAATGATACCTACGCCATTGTCCCGAGCATTTCGAGCAAACGTCATCATTTCCTCGGGCATTCGATGCGCCGAAATAATATGTGTCTCAACTGCGACATCAAACGTTTTTAAGACAGCGACCGTTTCTTTCATTGTTGACCAATCTGAAATCGATCCCATTACCACCGCAACACGTACCATTTAGCTTCCACCTCGTTTTTAGTTCGTCTTTACAACTATATATAACCACCATGAGAATTGAATGTACAGTTTTGCCGGTTGAAGTAATTAAAATGCAACATATTAGTTCGCGTTTAACCGTTTTTGCATCTTTGTAAAACGAACAAAAACATATTTAACTAAGAACTTTCTCATAAAACCGTTATCATTTTAAATAATGACAAAAAAATCCCATCTCAATACCAGGCACTACACCTAGATTGATATGGGATACTTTTTTAATTACATAACCGGCGTAGCTAGATACTCTGAAATTTGGGCAATCGTAATAAATGGCAAATCCAAGCAATCAGCTAATTCAAACAAATCATCGCGGCGGGCCATCGTGCCATCTACTTTCAGGACTTCAATAATAACGGCGGCTGGTTCTGAACCAGCTAGACGCGCCAAATCAACGGCCGCTTCAGTATGTCCAACGCGCTCAGTCAGCCCACCAGCTAAGGCTGTTAATGGCTGTGTGTGGCCTGGCGCATTGAAATCCGTCCGAACGGCGGTCGGATTCGCCATGTGCCGAATTGTCGCTGCCCGATCAGCTGCTGAAACTCCCGTCGTAACCCCGGTTGCCGCTTCGGTCCCATCAACTGTATACGTAAAAGGCGTCTGATGAGGATCTGTTGAATCAGCCACCATATCAGTTAATCCAAGCCGTGCGGCAATTTCTGGTCCAACAGGCGTGCACATCAATCCGGCCGCTTCACGAAGCATCATATGCACCGTTTCTGGTGTGATATCAGCAGCCAATGCCACTAAATCACCTTCATTTTCGCGACTCTCATCATCTGCCAAGATAATAACGCCCCCTTGAAGCAACGTTTGCAAAGCGTCTGGTACAGTGTCAAATGCAGTCTTCATGTTAAATATCTCCTTTATGCTGATCCATATGTTCCCGATTACAAACTTTAGCTTATCGAGATACTAGTCAAACGCAACCCACGTCAACCATCAATTTCCATAAACCCGACGAACGTTCGCGTTTCAAACGTTAACCTACCTCGCTTTCAGTTAGCAAATCGTTTCAAAAAACACCACCAAACTGCATCAATATTTTAATGCTTAAAAATGTTCGGCATATTTGAGCAGTCAGGATCCACAAAAATAAACGTCAAACAAAAGGTCGCAAATTCGTCGATTCTAATTCAGCGGATTTGCGACCTTAGCAAGTAGGACATAAACTGCCATCCCACCCTTATTTCTTAATCATTATTTTTGGTGCCAAAGTAACGTTCAGAAACTTTATCCAACGTACCGTCCTTCTTAAAGCTCGTTAAGACCTGATTGACCTTTTCTCGTAAGGTCACATCTCCCTTACGGAACCCCACACCATACGCGTCTTCACCATAGCCTGTCTTAATAATCTCAAAATCAGCTGGGTTAGGTTCGTGGGCCACATAATAACGGGCGTAGTCCATATCAATCAAAACTGCGCTCACACGGTCAACTTGCAAATCATTCAAAGCTTTATCTAACGTATCATATTGTACCGGTGCTGACCCCAAAAAGTCCTTTAATACCTTGGGTTTCTCGTTGAAGACCGTCAAACCGGCTGAACCAGTCTGAACAGCTAGCGTCTTACCAGCCATCTGTTTAATCGTATCGATTTGGTTACGCTTTAACGTGACCAGCACTTGTGAATCGTTGTGATATGGCACCGAAAAGGCGACCTTCTTTGCTCGAGCCGGCGTCATTGTATAACCATTCCAAATCATGTCAATGTGCCCAGTATCCAACTCCGTTTCCTTCATTGACCAGTCAACGGCCTGAAACTTTACCCGCAACCCCAATTTTTTGAAGGTTGCCCGGGCCAGATCCACATCAAACCCAACTAACTTACCAGACTTGTCCCGATAGCCCATCGGCACAAAGGTATCGTCTAGTCCAACAACAACAGTCTTGTCCGCAGTCACTTTGCGCCAAGTATCATTTGCATGTGACGTTCGATACCAAACAAAGCCAACCAGCAAAGCCAGTACAACGAGCACAATCCCATTCCCAATAATTTGGCGACGCCAATTAATCTTCTTTTTCATACGCAGCCCCCTAGCGTTCTACATCTGTCCCAAAATCAAATGTCTTATCCGCGACCGCTTCCGCAAACGGCAAATCGTGCGTAACTACCAACTGCGTTACCCCTTGTGCTTGCAATTGCTTAATGACCGCAATCACGCGTTCTGTTGATTCGGCATCCAAGCCAGATGTTGGTTCATCATATGCCAAAATGCCCGGCTTCATCGCCAAAGCTCGTGCAATTGCCACACGTTGCTTCTGGCCACCAGATAATTGGAATGGATATTGAGCAGCCTGGGCTGTTAAGCCCAAATCTTGCAACAAACGATCTGCATTCTCAGCTGCCTCAGCCTTTGTTTCATGGTGAACCAATTGCGGTGCCAACATCACATTTTCTTTTACGGTGTATTGCGGAAACAAATTAAAATCTTGGAAAATGACCCCTACTTGGGCACCTGTGCGTTCACCTGTTAAATCAAGGGCCTCACCATTTAAAATCATCTCACCGTCATTCGCAGGCAATAGCCCAGCCACAATGCGTAGAAAGGTCGTTTTACCAATTCCAGATGGGCCAATGATACTCAGGACCTCACCATCATTAACTGTTAAATTCATATTTTTGAAAATCGTCCGCGTATCGTACGACTTCGCTAAGTTTTTAATTTCAAGCATGGCTCTCTCCTTAACAGTAATAGTTCATCTTCGTCTCAACACGCCGTTGAATAACGGTTGCCAAAGCTGTCAGTAGCAAATATAGCAGTCCCACTAACAAATAAGGCATCAATGTGACGTCTCGTGATGCCGCAATATTACCTGCTCGCATCAAATCACCAAGTCCAATGACGTAAACCAGTGACGAATCCTTGACCAGGGTCACCACTTCGTTACCAACGGAAGGCATCACAATCTTGACCACTTGTGGCAATACAATTTTACGCATTGTTTGCCAACGCGTCAGACCAAGTACCTTGGCACCATCAAATTGACCTTGTGAGACGCTTTGAAGCCCACCACGGAAAATTTCAGCAAAGTAGGCCGCATAGTTCAAAATAAATGTGAACACCGCCGCCTCAAAACGAGGTAGTGTGATAATGTGGGCCAAACTTAATCCGTAGTAAACAAAGACGATTTGCAATAGCAATGGCGTACCACGCATCACCCAAATATAGGCATTCGTCACCCAGCGTAGTAAATAAATATCTGATTTTAACGCTAAAGCAACTAAAATACCAAGCGGTACTGACCCAATCAGCGTCAGTGCAAAGACACCAAATGTCATTTTCAATCCGCTTAGCAGACTTGGCATAATCTGCAACATGTACTCCATAGCTTTCTCCTTAACTAAACAAAAAAGCCCTCAAGCAACCTAAATAAAGGTTACTTGAGGACGACTAATTTCGTGGTTCCACCTCAATTTTGCTATTTGTTACCAAATAGCACTCAGACCCCTGCTCAAAACAGGCGTGCGTCGATAACGAGACGAATCGGGTACAGTTTTGACTTGTACCGATAATCATGGGTGTGGTTCATTTAGGCCATTGGTTGCTTCCCAGCTTCCGCGCAACTCTCTAAGCAACGACGTTAAACTACTCGTCCAATCAAATCTTTATGAGATTACTTTAATTGACTTTGTACTTTAAGTCAACACCTTTGATTACCGACTTATAATCGAGTTGACCGTGACTTCCCTGTCATTCGCATATTCAAATCGCGCTGATCAACATTGTACGCCGACACATCAGGCTGGCGCGTCGCATGGTATAGATAATTCATGATGCCATAAATGACGACCAAAATTAATAAATTGACAATCAACGTTGGAAACATGTGGAACATGATAAATTCGCTAAAGTTCAAATTCGTCAAATTGATAATACCAAATGCTGCATAATCAAAGACCAGGTACAAGCTCATCGAGACAAACCAAACCGCCATTGCAGACAAAAAGTTATGTGATAAATAAGCTTGGAGCTTACTTGCTGCCCAAACAGTCAGCGGGAAACCAATCATTGAAATACCAATGATACCACTATAAAAAATATCAAACAGTAGGCCGCCAAGGAATGCAGCTATATACAGCCAACGTCCCTTCATTTGCGAATCAGTGCCGGTCAAAATTGGCATCATAATAATAATCAATGAGAGATATGGGCTCGCCGACATCGGCGTTTTAAATAGGACTGGTGCAAAATGCAATGCAATGCCACCATCTAACATAACCGCCAGGTACACCAACACAAAATGTAGCCATGACGTGTGAACATATTTCAACATATTAATTCTCCATTTAGTGGTTACCATCATCGTAACTAATTCATAGTAGCGCCAACCGCATTTTACGTCAACGTCTTCCGCCGAACCTGATCGAAAAATAAAGATTTAGTAGCCTGTTTTCCGGACTAATGATAAACTAAACTATTCTGAGGAGAGAGAAAAACTTCAGAAGGAGGCCAAGTGCCATGCAAAAGCTCAACTATGATGCGCAGGAATCGTGGTCAATAACATCAGGTCGCATGCAATCACCAATCGCTATTCGCACTGCGGAGACTGATCTGATTGACTACCCTGCGTCATTAAATTTGGCGTATGATTTCACCGGACAATATGTCCACGATACCGGTCAAGGTGTCGAAATTGGGTTAACTGGAACAGCGGTAATCGCTAACCGTCCCTTCCAGTTACAACAGTTCCATATTCACGCCCCCAGTGAACACACGCTTGATGGCAAACAATTTGATGCAGAAGTTCATTTTGTTCATCAAGCACCCGATGGTCGTCAAGCGGTCATTGGGGTGTTCTTACAAATCGGCCCGGCGTCGACAACTTTTGCCACTATTTTAAGTCGCATCAATGATGATCAATCATTCAAATGTGATGTTACTGACATTCTACCCACAAACCGATCGTACTACCATTATATTGGTTCATTAACGACGCCACCGTTGTCAGAGAATGTTGAGTGGTATATTTTAGCCCAACCAATGACAATATCAGCTGATCAATTAGCAGCCTTCCATGTGCATTACGATTACAATAATCGCCACATCCAGCCACTAAATGGTCGACCAGTATTATATTACAATGAATAAAAATAAAACGACCGCAAGTTGCGGTCGTTTTATTTTTATTGTTGTGGAATTGCCACGCTGACAACAGGCACGTTATTAAAATCTGTCGCCGGCTTAATGTAAATCTTCTTTGACAAGCCGTAATTGTCCTTACCAAGGCTTGCAACCCTACCAACGTACAAACCAGCCGGTGTAACACCGCCCAAACCGCTTGTGGTAACCAAATCACCTTTCTTGACGTCAACGTCAGATGTAATTTGTCCCATCACAATTAGGTTCTTTGACTGATTGAAACTGGTAACAATTCCGTCAATTACTTCGCGGTTACTGTTCGTAATCCGAATAGCGAAACGGTCCGCAACTTTACTATCATCAGACAACAATTCAACCTTAGCATTCGTTGTATTAACTTGGGTGATGCGACCGATCAAACCACCTGATCCCATCACTGACAAGCCCTTCTTAAGGCCAGCATTCGTTCCTTTATTGATAATCAACTGAGATTGCCAATTACTTGGGGAGCGTGAAATGACAACTGCATTCACAACCTTATAGTCGGTTAGCGTGCCATCAATTTTTAATTGATCTTTCAAAGCACGGTTTTCAGCTTGCAACGTTTGTAATTGCACCTTAGATTGCGCTAAATCATCAATTTTTGTTGTTAACTTTTCATTTTCGTTATACGTGTTCAACAAATCTGTAATTGCAGCATAACTGCCACTCAATGCTTTGACGGGTGAACTCACAACACCTGACACCCATCCCGACACGTCTGACACAACACGCGTTGGCAATGCTGGCTCTTTTTGAGAACTACGTGCACGCGAACTAAGTGTAATCACACCAATCGTCACAACTGCGACAATCACTGTGACGACCAAACGGCGTGATGTAAAGATATTTTTCATCTTCCGATTGCCTTTCGTTTGATTAAAATAAACAGCGCCACACCGAATGGTGCGGCGTTATCGTCTATCTTGCTTAGTTGTTCTTCAAAACATCAATTGACTTCAATGCTTCACCAGTACCAATCACAACTGCATCCAATGGCTCAGACGCAACGAAAACAGGCACCTTCGTCGCTTCAGCAATTACTTCATCGAGGTGTTGCAACATAGCACCACCACCCGTCAAAACGATACCATGATCGATGACATCGGCCGCAATTTCTGGTGACGTCTCTTCTAACGTTTCCTTAATTGCAATAATGATTTCTGAAATGACATCCTTAATCGCATCAGCAACGTCAACCGCTTCAATATCAATCGTCTTTGGCAAACCAGTTACCAAATCACGACCTCGCGCAGAAGTACCTTCCGCACTCTTAGCAGCTTCAACATCAGCTGAACCGATTTCCATCTTCAAGCGTTCTGCCGTTTGCTCACCAATCAAAACAGAATACTTTTGGCGAATGTATGACATGATTGCTTCGTCAATCTTGTCACCGGCCATACGAATTGAACGTGATGAGACAATGCCACCTAATGAAATTGTGGCAACATCAGTCGTTCCACCACCAAGGTCAACAACCATTGATCCTGTTGGCTCCATCACTGGCAAGCCAGCCCCAACAGCAGCAGCAAATGGTTCCTCGATAACGTAGGCATCACGCGCCCCAGCGACACGTGCCGCATCAATAACCGCACGACGTTCAACAGCCGTAACACCTGATGGTACACCAATGGTGACGTATGGTTTAGCACCGCGACCACCCAAGGCCTTACCCAGGTAATACTTCAACATAGCAACCGTCGTCTCGTAATCGGCGATAACACCATCGCGCATTGGACGGATTGCCTTAATTGAGCCTGGCGTACGTCCAAGCATATCCTTCGCAGCCGATCCAACTGCGACAACTTCATTTGTCTTTGTGTTACGAGCCACAACTGATGGCTCACGAAGCACAATTCCCTTACCTTCAATGTATACCAACGTGTTGGCAGTTCCTAAGTCGATTCCGACATTACGAGTTCCAAATGAAAACACGGCTTCTATCCCTTTTCTTTACAATATTTTATAGTTAATTTTTCTATGGCCTGACATAAGCAGTCTGGGCACGTCAGCAGTTATCACCGTAACCTAGTCATCCTTATCAGCTGCATAAACAATCTCACTCCCAGATAAACTTCAAGGCTCAAGATTAATAATTGCTACGATAAAACACCACACTAATTTCTTATTAAGTTTATCACACCTTATCGTTTTTCGTCCATAAGTCATACAACGTTTCAACGCTTATTTCAGTCAGCCAATGTTGTGACCTTAAACTCGTATAACCACGACTTGAAATTACCATAAAGTCAAGAAAATGGAATTGCATAACACCGCTACACATTGCCAATTGGGTCATTAGTTTGTGATCTGCTTGTGAGAGTCGTAAACTACCACTCGGATGATTATGAACCATAATAAAGCCGTAAGCATTCAGTGCAACTAGGCGTCGAAAAATATCACGTGGATGCACGGTCACACTGTCCAAGGTTCCAATTGCAATCCGATTAACTTCTAGCACCCGCATTTGCGTATTGACTGCCAGTATCCAACAGGTCTCTTGCGGCGCCTGCCCAAACTGCTGCACCATAGCATCACCAACTTTTTGCACCGAATCTGCAATTTTTAGCATTTGTGCACCTCCATCTAGCAATACAGACGCGTAAATCAGTTGATTATCCATTTTCCATCGTGTACCACCCATGAGAAAGGCGTATAATGGACACACATTAAGAGTCAAATGAGGTTTATTATGCGAGTTCGTAAATTTGCTCCACTGCGCATTCCAACCACGAATGTCGCACGAGCTGTCCGTTTTTACCGTGAAGTTTTTGATTTGCCAACTGAATTTGGTGAGGATGAATCTCGGCACTTGTACTTTGATCAGCAATCAATCGTGTTTGAAGAAGATCCGGAAGCCGAGCCAATTGTTGTCCAGGTCACCGTTCGTGATCACAAGGAAACCGTTGAAAATCACTTTATTAATTACTATGTCACCCAGGCCAAACCTGCTACCGAGAGTGAAGATCGTCGGCATATCATTTTCCATTTAGATGATTTTGAAGGTAACCACATCGAAGTCATTGCTAATAAATAGTTAATAGCCCCAACACGACTAAATTTGGTCGTGTTGGGGCTATTTTAATCATCATATATTTCTGCTCGCTTGTACCAAGCGTCAATCAAAGCACTTGATAACTCAGCCATTTCAGTCATACCTAACTCGGTTGCCTGGTTCGCCAGTTTCCGAGCGTCATCCCAATTATGGTATTCCAATTGAGATACCAGTCGAGCCCACCACGCGAAGCTCATTGCAATCTTCGGCTCATTAACAATCCAATCTGCCACGATTTTAAAACTGGCTAAATCAAAATCATCACGGCCCAACAAAACCGTCATATAACGCACAGTCATTGCATTCAATCGCTCCATCGTACTATGTGGCCAGCTCTTGGTCCAGATTTCTGACAGATATTGTTGTGCCATCGCCTTATCAACTTCTGCAATCACCGGATACAACAACGCCACATCCATGGCACGCCAAATTTTAACCGCTTCAAATGAATCAATCAAAATTTGTTGGGCAATTTGAGCGTGTTCATCGGGAATCAATCGCGCGTGAAGCACATCTGCTAAACTCGCGACACGCAAAAAACCGCGAGCCATTGTATTTCGGAATAGCTGATAACTGCGGCGACTCACCTCTTTGATGGTTTCTGTATCTTGGGCTTGATTTGCTGCCAACAACTCGCCCATTAGTCCTTCAACTGTGTCATGCCCGTTAACCAATTCACTATTGATTTCCGCACCTGTTAAAAGTAAGTGACTCATCAACGAGATGAACCCCTCGGCAGGCAAATCATTTTCTTCATTCAAGTACCGGTAATAGCGATTACGGCTAATGCCAATATTCGCTAATTCACGAACCGGGATGTCATTTGCTTGTCGAATCTCATTGATTCGATCACGATTAATTAAACTCATGCGTTACACCTTCCAACATCTATTCTCTCTGGATTTTTGCGCGTGTTAGCGCATGTGCCTTTTTTCTTTACTGAGTGTACCACCGGCAAAACAGTCATTCAACTATATTACCTTACATTTTTTATACTTGAATTTACAATTCAAGTGCAACACTAAGCTAAATAAAAACTGACTCATAATGAACCAGCGTAAAATGTAGTTTGTCTAGAACATACAGAACGCGAGGAAACATTATGAGTCATTATCATCAGCTTACCGCATTTGATCGCGGACGTATAGAAGTTTTACTCAGAGAAGGGTTGTCAATGCGTAGCATTGCAAAAGAAATTGGTAGAAGCGCTTCGACAATCTCTCGTGAGATTGCCCGCTGTGTTGGCTCAACTTATGAAGCTGAGGATGCCGATCAAAAGCACATGCTTGCTCGAACGAAGTCGCATAAACGCCGAAAGTTAGATAACACTGAACTGCGAGAACTAGTTATATATGGAATCAATCAAAAACATTGGTCGCCTGAACAGATAGCTGGTCGACTAAAGATTTCAAGAGGTCATACGATTATTAGCGCAAATACAATCTACCGAGCGATTTATAGAGATAACTTGGGCCAGCCGGTGAAAAGTCACAAAGCTCGGGGCATTGCTCGTGCGCTTCGGCATAGAGGAAAAACTCGACATACTAAAGGTCATGTCGAACGTCGAGGTAAGATTAGAATTCCAAATACGATTGACGAGCGACCTGCAGAAGCAGGTTGTCGCTCTCGAATTGGAGATTGGGAACTGGACACTGTTATTGGCCGTAAAGGCGGTCAAGTATTGGTCACAATGGTTGATAGGAAGACCAGAATATTACTTTCAAAACGAGCGGCATCAAAGAAGACCGTCGATGTTATGAGAATCATAGGTTCAATGCTAGATTCCCTTCCAACCAGTCAGATACAGACTTTAACTCCAGACCGCGGAAATGAATTCAGTGCGCAAGATGAGATAACAAAGAAATTCGATGTCCAGTTTTACTTTCCTGATCCCCACGCTCCATGGCAACGCGGGACCAACGAAAATACAAATGGGCTAATCCGTGAGTACGTCCCTAAAGGGACTGCAATCGAAGATTATTCAGACGAATACATTGAACAAATGGTTGAGCAAATTAATAGCCGACCTCGAAAGCTTTTCGGCTGGAGATCGGCTAAAGAATATTATTTATCTCAAGTGTTCCGGTTGAATTGACAATTCACCTACATAAAAAGGCCAGAGCACGATAACCCGCTCTGACCTTTTGTGTGTCTATTTAACTTGGATGGTATCAGCTGTCTGCAAATCAGCGACTGCCAACCAGTCGATTGTTACCCCTAGCCCTGGGGCACTCGGCACCGGTAATTGTCCGGCCACAATTTCAGGTTGCACTAACACGATATCTCGTTCGAAGTATCGTGAGGCACTTGAGCTATCCGCTGGCACTCGGCGGGTCACTGGCAATGAAGCCAACGCTAGGTCGACTGCCCGGCCGACACCAGAACTCAGCATGCCACTAATCCAGGGGATCTTATCAACTACTGAAATCTGATGAATCGCCTGTAGCGTTGGCCAAATCCCACCAATTTTTGCTTGCTTAAGCGTAAACGCATCAGCGACCGCCAACCCTTGCGTAACGTCCTTCAAATCATTCAACGATTCATCCAAACTAATATGCATCTGTGTTAACTGTTGTTGTGCAATTTGATGCGCCTGCCAAGCATCGGTCGTAAATGGTTGCTCCATCATGAAAACTCCCGCTTGTTCAAGCGTCCATAATCGGTCCATCATCGCTGGTTGCCAGCCGGCATTCGCATCAACCGAAAATAGTTGGTTCGGAAACGTCGCTAAAACGCTCTGCAATTGTTGTAAGTCCGTATCGACAGCTAGTTTCAACTTAATTCGTTGATATCCTTGAGCGACTGCCGCTGCAATGGCCCGTTGCGTAGCTTGGGCATCAGTCTGAATACCAATCGCAATTCCTACCGGCACCGTCGGACCGACCCCGCCAATCATTTGCTGTAATGATTGGCCCTGTTGTTTACCCTGAATATCCCATGTCGCCATTTCAAGTGCGGCCTTAGCAAAGGAATGACAGCTTTGCGCTTGTAGCCAATTACTAAGTATCGTTGCGGAATCAAATGTCTGTCCTAACATCAAGTGACTTAGTCGTTGCACCTCCGCTAGCGATTCAGCTTGAGATTCTGGCGCATAGGCATGATCAATAAACGACTGGATATCGCCAAAGCCCGTTATACCATCGGTCGTGGTGACAGCCACCAAAGTTAATGGCCGATCATAGGTCACATCATGAGCCGTTTTAAATGGTGATTTCAAACGTAACTGCAATGGGTACAGGGTGATTGTTGCAATTTGCATGGTTACACCTCGGCTTGCAAGGCAGCCACGACGGCAGCACTGTTTTCGAAATGCACGTTATGCCCCGCGCCAGGCACAATTACCCGGCGGACATTGGGCAACCGAGTCGCCATATCAGTGTTCAGACGGTTAAACTTTTGATCATTTCCGCCGGTAATCAGTGTCACTGGTACTAACAAGGCTGCCAAATCATTCCAATAATTCGGCATTGCCCCCGTGCCAAAATAACGCAGTGAATTGGCAACATTAGCTGCCGTTTGATTAACACGTTGCTCGTGCATAAATTGCTGTTGCGTCAGTGACAGCTGTCGTTGACTCGCAAACAATGGTAACTGTTCCCAATCCGCCACAAATTTCGCCATACCGTCTGTTTCAATCCGCTGGGCTTTTTCAGCGTCTGCCGCCACACGTGCCTGTCGCGCATCAATCTCAGCCAGCCCGGCCGTACCACTTTCAAGATACAAATGGGACACATAAGTCGGTTGCATCATCGCAAAAGCCAACGCTAACCGCGCACCCATTGAGTAACCAACTAACCGAATATCATGGAAATCAAATAAATCGAACAAGGCAACGAGGTCTTTGACTTGATTATCAGCTGAAAAACGTCGCGCATCCGCAACAACCGGGGCCTGATTCCCAAATCCTAACAAGTCAATGTAAATCCGGGTGCCTTGCGGGTCAATTTGCTCATATTCAGCATAACTACCCATGAAGCCGTGGAAGAACCCCCAGATTGGATTCCCTTCACCTAAAATCCGAACGTGATAAGGATAATCATTAATAATGGCTGTCTTATCCATGAAAAGCCTCGCGTAGTTTTGCCAATAATGCGTCGTGCTCTGCGACGTTAGCTTCGCGGTTACTCTTAATTTCAAGCAAACGTAATCCTTGAGCAGGTTGGGCTAACAATTCGCGTAATCGTGCCTGGTCCGCAACCAATTCATAATCCGCGTGATAAAGTTTAGCCACATTCGCAATCTCAAATGGCAACGGCGTTCCAAACATTGGTTCGAAAAAGGCCTTCGCTGCTGCTTGTGGCAAGAATGAGAAGATACCGCCACCTTGATTGTTAACCACTACAATGGTCAAATCTAATTGTGCCTGGTGTGCCATCATCATCCCATTCATATCATGGAATAACGTCAAATCACCTGTCAAGAACGTTGTTGGCTTGCCGGTCATTGCCATCCCAAAAGCTGTTGAGACTGTCCCATCAATGCCGTTCGCCCCACGGTTTGCCATCACTCGAATTGCTTGCGTTGGCATAAAGTAATTATCCATATCCCGAATTGGCATTGAATTGGCCACGAACAATTGACTATCGGCCGGCAAACTCGTCATCGCTAATGGCAAGGCCACTTCCGTCATGTCAGTTGAGGCAATTGTCTTCGTTAACGTGGTCTTTACGGTTTGCCAGCGAGCTAAGAAGGCAACGCTGTCGCTACCCGGTTCAGCCAACAAATCAGCAATCAAGCCCATCTCATCAACAGCAATTGTGATTTCAGTTTGCCGAGAGTGATCATGGCCAGCCGCATTTTGACCAGCTTGAATAACTTGCACGTCGTTGGCACGCAGCCAAGCGATAACTCGTGCAGATACCGGTGTGCCACCAAAACGGATAACCACTTCTGGCACCAAATCATCAGCCAACACATCGGCCTCAAGCAATGCATCGATGCCATTTATCGCATGATCACTTGGGCGAACCCCGCTCAACACATCAGCCAAAATGGGTAACTTAAAGTGATCCGCGAATCGTTCAAATTGCGTGGCATCCCAACTCATTTCATCTGGTCCTGCCAAAACCATCGCCCGCTTGTCACGAAGTAAGGCCGCAATGCCTTGCACCGTTTGCCAGTCGGCTCGCATTTGACCGGTAATGATATGCTGGGACACCACTGCTGGCCAAGTTGCGCCCAAGTCCGGCATCAAGGGTTTACGCAACGGCAAATTAATCTGTACCGGACCTGCTGGTGCAGTCACTGCCGTCACCACCAGCTGTTGCACACGATAATCAATATAACGTGTCACATCAGCATGCGCATCTTGCATCTCAATGGCTACGAAATCCTTGATATTATCACCATATAGATTCGTTTGGTTGACCGTTTGCGGTGCACCAATCGCCTGTAACTCAGCTGGGCGATCGGTTGTCAACGCAACCAATGGTACGTGCGACACGTGGGCTTCCATCATGGCTGGCAAATAGTTAGCCGTTGCCGTCCCTGATGTCGCTAATAATGCGACCGGTTGGTGCATCGTCTTTGCCATCCCTAAAGCGAAGAAGGCTGCTGACCGTTCATCAACATCGACAGTGACACGCATGTCATCGCGAACATGTTGCATCTCAGCTAACAACAAGGCAAATGGCGTCGTTCGCGATCCTGGCGATACCACAAACTCATGAACACCTTGTGCAACCAAACTACCTAACAGGTGTTTAATATTCGTCGTCAAAACTTCATTTGCCATCTACTTATCTTGCTCCTTCAATAAATTCATCATTGGGGTCATCTTCAACCCCGTTTCTTCAAATTCAGCTTGTACATCTGAGTCCACTAAAATGCCTGCACCTGCAAATAACGTCACTGTTCGTTGCTTCAGCCACATCGACCGAATACCAACAATCATTTCGCCATCACCGTCCGGCTTCACCACGCCAATTGGACCGGCAAACAAGCCACGGGGGTGTTGCTCAATCGTCTGAATCGTTGACATTGCCCAGTCAATAGGCTTACCACCAAGCGCTGGTGTTGGGTGCAAACGTTCAGCAAGGGCCAATACCATGTTGCCACCATTTAATTGCCCCGAAATCGGCGTGTACAAGTGTTGTACCTGTGGGTTCTTCATGATTTGTGGTCCATCTGGTAACGTCAAAGTAGCCACATCTCGCAAACGCGACACAATCGTTTCAACCACATATGCATGTTCTTGCAAATTCTTAGGGTCTTGTAAGAGCTCAGTCGCCAAACGCGCATCCTCTGCTTCATCAGCGCCTCGGCGAATTGTTCCCGCAACACCGGCCGTTTCAAACTGTCCCCGGTTAACTTTTGCCAGGCGTTCAGGGGTCGCTGACACAAACACCTCATCCCCCCGCTTTAACACAAAGTGGTAACTATTAGGTTGTTGCGTTGCAAGGTCCGCTAGCAATGTCGCTAAATTAAGCTGGCCCGTTAACCTAACTTGTCGTTGCCGTCCTAGAACCACTTTTTGGTGGCTGGGATTTTGCTGCATGTCATCAACTGCTGTTTGGACCCGATCTGGCCAATCGTGTTCATCCGTTTGGTTTGTAATCGCTGGGCCAGCTATGGGGTTTGGTGCCCCGAAGGGATCCGTTTCACGTCCCCATAAATGCTGGTCCGTAATGTCGTATAGAACTTCCGGCAACACGAAATAGCCATTCATTAACGCGCTATCCGCAACGGATTGTTCATCGAATGAAAAACCACCAAAGACCGGGTAACGTTGTTCACGTGTCCATGCTGCCACGGTTTGAAAATCCGCCCCAAACTTCTCTTCACGGACACCAAAACCGTAGTAGCGTGTTCGCTTATCAGCCGTCGCAAAATAGACGGCATGTTCAGACCGATCAAACCGATCGCGTAACTGTTTTTCAGTTGGAAAGCTCATCTCAAACACCTCACTGTTTTTCGCTTATTCCAGTATATCCTACCTAGCAAGGGTGCAACACCCAAAATAAAAAGACCAACTGCAACTGCAATTGATCTAATTAATTATTTTGTCGCGAATCCCTTATCATGCAAATGTTGCGTTGCTAGGCTGTTGTCCTTCGCAGTTGTCGCAACCATTTTCATATTATGCTCCGTCCAGTCTTCATCGATGCCCCGACCAGCAAAGTACTCACGCATGGTTTTGTTATACGTTGCCACCGCACCTTCCAACTCCGCTTGATCATACTTGTCTGTCATCCAGAAACCACCTTTAACTGGTAACTTGGGCTTCACCCCAGGTTCCTGGTCAGGATATCCTAGCGACAAGCCCATCACCGGCTTCACAAACTTTGGCAACTGTAACGCGTCCTGTAGGAAATCCAGTGGACGGACTGCCCCAGCCATTGTCACTGCGCCAAGACCCACCGCGTTAGCTGCCAAAACAGCATTCTCTAAGGCAATCCCCGCTGAAATCAAAGCACCCTCGGTCATGTTATACCACGCCAAGTTTTCGGCCATTACAGCAGCTTGTTCTGGCGTTGCACCAACAAACAACTTGTTGTAATCAATCGCCAAGACGAAGAACCGTGGTGCGCCAGCAATGTGACGTATCCCCACGCGTTCAGTAATTTCATCCTTCACAGCTTGATCAGTAATCTCAATGAACGTCACTGGTTGAAAGTTATTCATATTTGGACCTGAAGCAGCGGCTGATAAGACTGTCATCACCAGATCATCTGAAACGGGTTCATCTTTAAAAGCCCGAATTGATGCGCGATTCGACAAAATTTTAAATACATCGTTTTCCATGGTTGACCTCAATATCTCAAATTATTACCTTAATAGCCTACCATACTTTGAAAACGATCTTATAATGACTTACTCAAACTGCGCATCATATAACGTCTTATAAACACCATTTTGGGCAAGCAACTCATCGTGTGAACCGCGTTCTACAATTTGTCCTTCATTCAATACAACGATTTGATCAGCGTTGTACACTGTACTCAAACGGTGCGCAATCACAATTGCTGTTTTGTGTGTCATTAAATTATCCAAGGCGTGCTGAATAATTTTTTCTGACTCGTTATCCAAAGCCGCCGTTGCTTCATCAAGAATAGTGATTTCAGCATCCTTAACCAAAGCACGCGCAATTGACAATCGTTGCTTTTGACCACCAGACAACTTCACGCCACGCTCACCGACAGTCGTTGCCATACCATCTGGCAAGCCACGAATGAAGTCCGCAATCGCGGCTCGTACAGCAGCATCCCACAACTTGTCATCAGTCACTTCACCTGAGCCATAACGAATATTGTCCGCAATCGTCCCATCGACAATCGTCACATCCTGGCTGACAATTGAAATGTGTTGTCGCAAATCGCGAATATCAATTGCTTCAATTTTCGTATTATCAAACAGGATGTCACCACCCGTTCGTTCATAAAAACGGGTTAATAATCGAATCAACGTTGACTTACCAGCACCAGAACGGCCAACAACAGCCGTTGTCTTGCCCGCTGGAATTAACAAATTAATACCGTTAAGTGATGCCACTCGTTCTTGATCATAACTGAATGACACATTTTGTAAATCGATACCAGTTTGCAAGGGACCTGGGAACGCGACCGGTTTAGGCGCATTCTTAATTTTCTCCTCAGCACCCATAATGTCTTTGATACGATCATATGAGACTTGCGCCGTCTGGAGCATATTTAATAGTCGCGAAAATGACCGAATTGGATCTTGCAATAATGATAGGTAACTCAAGTAGGCCACTAATTGACCAACCGTCATGTGCCCCTTAATGACTAGCCATCCACCAAATGCCAACACAATCGCTGTGCCAACCGTGTTAATAAAATTAACTAAGGGTTGGAAGATTGCTTGCCACCGGGTTGCTTCTAATTGGTAGCCATTTTGTGCTTCAACGACATCTCGGAACCGAGCAGTTTCTTCATCTTCTGTTGTATAGCTCTTAATCAGCTCAATCTCTGTGATTGTGCCCTGCAACTGATTGGAAATTTGTGAACTCGCAGCGCGTACCTTTGTGTAGGCTGCACGAATCTTACTGCGGAAGTAACGAATCGTCACAAAAAGCACCGGAAAGGTCACGGTCACCATCAAGGCTAGTTGCCAGTCTTGCATAAACAAGAATGTTAAGACAGCGACGAACGTAAAAATATTGCCAATAATGCCAAAACTATCTGAACTAATTAGGCTTTGTAAATTACTAATATCGCTGGTTAATCGCACCATCAAATCACCCGTCTTGGCGCTTTGAAAATAGTCATAATCCTGCTTCAAGATACGGTTATAAGTTTGCAACCGTAAATCCGTAATTGACCGTTGTGACAGCATCTGCATCAAATAGGTCGACACGAACGTCACGACGCCCAACACTAGCGTTGTCAAAATCAGCAACCGAACCTGGACCGCCAACGAGTGGATGTTCTTCAGTGCCACGGCGTGATCAATCACATGTTGTGTAAACTGCGGCACTACAAAATTAAGACCGGCAATAATTACCAGCAAGGCCACGTTCAAAACAAGCAATGATTTGCGCTTCAATACACTGCAAAAAACAAACTTTAACATCTCACCAAGGGTGGTATCCGATTCCTTCAGATATGCTTTAACCTCAGCTGGACTCATGCGTCCACGATTCATCATATATCTCACCTCACTTATTCCAGCAACCATCTTACCACTTACAAAAAGTGCAGGCGTAAAAAAGAACTTATTTAAGCTAAGCTGAAGGTAAAGCGCTTATAATTTAACTATACAAAAAGTGAACAACAACCTTGGAGGTACGATTATGATTCGAACTATTGGTAACCGTGTAATGGCATCTTTCATGGCTGTAAAGGCCAGCTTGCTGACATTTGCTCTTTTCGCAATTTAACTAATCTTTAGCCCGTCCTGACGCACAGCGTAGGGCGGTTTTTTATTTATCAGGTTGTTGGGTTTGTGCGTGTCGTGCTAGCGCACGAGGCATGGCATGGGTGTGGGGAATTGACTTCGACAAAGGTGCCAGCTGGGAAACTCCGCCGGTGCTTGGCTGAACTTGTGAGTTCCCCGCCGGTCATCGCTACGCCAATTCCCCACACCTATGCCAGCAACCGAGATACTCTCGATTTGTTTGATAGCCATCGTTAGGTCGACCGGGTCAACTTATGATCACATCAATATTTTAGTAGCCATTTGACAACTTTAGACATCAGAGAACGTCTTGACTGTCGCAACCAAATTCAACGACAATACCAATACAAAAAACCGCCGGCTCGTTGGCCCGCGGTAACTTTCACAATGCTTGGCGACACATC